>CAJTUK010000004.1 GCA_910579525.1 uncultured Christensenella sp.
AAACTGAGCTATAGGGCCAAATAAAAATTATTGATTTCTCACGATTGTGAGAGAAGTAAATGGTGGGCCTTCACGGACTCGAACCGCGGACCAATCGGTTATGAGCCGACCGCTCTAACCAACTGAGCTAAAGGCCCGAAACGGGAAGATTGCTTCTTCTCACACAATGCTTTCATATAATAATATACTAAAAAAATTTTGTCAAGCGTTTTTTTTGTAATAAACGGTAATTTTTTATTAATAATAAGCAGTTATAAACGATAAAGTAATTTCAAATAATAAAACATAATTTGAGTTAATGAAAACGCTTGCGGTACGACAAGCGTTTTTTTTGTAATAAACGGTAATTTTTTATTAATAATAAGCGGTTACAAAACGATAAAGGAATTTCAAATAAAAAAACATAATTTGCGTTAGAGAAAACGCTTGCGGTACGACAAGCGTTTTTTTGTAATAAACGGTAATTTTTTATTAATAATAGGCGGTTACAAAACGAGAAAGGGTTTTCAAACAAAAAATTAAATTTTGCGGAGGCAATTTGTTTGCGCGTAGCTGGCGGTGAAAAACCTAAAAATTAAGTTTATTACGATAATTTTCATTTTTCGTCAAAATTCAATTAACTTTGTCAAAATACGATAGCAAGATTATAGTAATATTTTTAAAAAACGACGGAGAAAAGGGTTATGACCGTAACGGGGTACACCAAAAATAAAATACTGTACATAAATTTGACGGGTGAAATGGATGAGTGCTCGTCGTTGAATGCGCGCACGCAGTGCGACAGACTTATCGAAAGCTGCTCCGGCGCTAACAAAATAATTATCAACCTTTCCGACGTGGCTTTTATGGATTCCACAGGCATAGGTTTTTTAATAGGCAGGTATAAAAAAGCGGCTAAACTTTCTATGCCTCTTTATATCGCCAAGCCCAATTTTGCCGCCGACAAAATACTCAATTTAAGCGGAATTTATTCTCTTATACCAAAAGCCGAGTAAATAAGGATTATACGATGATAAACAATTATTTGAAACTTCAGTTTTATTCTCTTCCCCGCAATCAGGCGTTTGCGCGCGACGCCGTTGCCGCGTTCTGCCTTGAACTCAACCCCTCGCTTTCCGCGCTTTCCGACGTAAAAACCGCCGTTTCGGAGGCGGTTACCAACTGTACGGTTCACGCATATAAAGGGGGTAACGGTATTGTAACCGTAGAATGTGAAATTGAGGAAAACGTTTTACATATAAAAATAAGCGACGAGGGCAAGGGTATTGCCGACGTAAATCAGGCGGTTCAACCCTTTTACACTTCGCTGCCGTCGGACGAACGTTCGGGCATGGGCTTTACCATAATGCAAACGTTTATGGACGAGTTTAAAGTCAATTCCGAACAAGGCAAAGGGACGGTCGTTTATATGTCAAAAAGTTTTAGCGCGGAAGTGGAGAATGCTTGACGTCGAAGAGACGAACGACCTTATACGCAGAGCAAAACAGGGCGACGCGGGCGCCAAAGAAAAGCTCATAGTCGAAAACAATAATTTAATAAAATCAATCGTCAGAAGATATCTTAATAAGGGAGTGGAGTACGACGATCTTTATCAGCTTGCGAGTATGGGACTGCTTAAAGCAATAATAGGCTTTGACGAGAGTTTTAACGTTCGGTTTTCAACATACGCCGTGCCTATGATTGCTGGCGAAATAAAGCGTTTCATGCGCGATGACGGCAGTATAAAGGTTTCTCGTGCGATAAAAGGAACGGCAAAGCTCATAAATCGCTTTGTCGAGCAATATTCCGCAAAACACGGCAAACAGCCCACGATAAAACAGATATCGCAGGAATTCAATATGCCGGAAAGCGAAGTCGTGTTCACTATGGGGTCTACACGAATGCCTGTTTCTATATACGCGCAGGGCGACTATAAGGACGAAAAGGGTCAAGAACTTTTGGAAAAGTTGCCGGTTGAAGACAAGCAGGAAGATATAATAGAGAGTCTGCAACTCAAAACTGCAATAGAGAATTTGCCCGAGCGAGACAAAAAGGTGATAATTTTGCGATATTTCCGCGATATGACGCAGAGTGAAGTCGCGTCTATGCTCGGAGTTTCACAAGTACAGGTTTCGCGCATAGAAAATAAAATAATGGAAAATTTCAGAAAATCGCTCACGGGTTAAAAGCGTTTTGCCATAGGCAGAACGCTTTTTATATAAAAAGTTGCCAATCGCCGAATTATATGGTATAATTGCTAAAAACTCGCAAAAGGTGATTTATGCTAAACGAAAAAAACGTACGGCTCGGCAAGGTCCGTTCGTCTATAAGAGAATTATTCGAATACGGTAAAAAGCGTAAAACGGAAATAGGGGAAGAGAACGTTTTCGATTTCTCGATAGGTAACCCCAGCGTTCCCGCACCCGCCGAAATAAAAAACGCGCTTTGCGAAATTTTAGAAACTTACGATCCCGTTCAGCTTCACGGCTATACTTCGGCGCAGGGGGATTACGGCGTAAGAAAAGTTCTTTCCGATTATATCAATTCGCGTTTCGGTACTACGCTCAACGCCGATTGCCTCTATATGACTTGCGGCGCGGCGGCTTCGCTTACCATTGTTTTAAACGCGATTTTAAATAGCGGCGAAGAAATTATTACGTTTGCGCCATACTTCCCCGAATACAGGGTGTTTACCGAAAACGCCGGCGGTAAACTTGTACCCGTAAAATGTAAAGACTCAACGTTTCAAATAGATTTTTCTGCGTTTGAAGGCGCTTTGTCGGCACATACTAGGGGGGTAATTATAAATTCGCCCAATAATCCGAGCGGCGTGGTTTATGCGGAAAGCGATATAAAACGCCTTGCCGAAATACTTAAAAAGCACTCTGAAAAGTATGGCGAACCCGTATTTTTGATTGCGGACGAGCCTTACCGCGAACTTGTGTTCGATAAGTCGGTAAAAGTTCCTTACGTTATGAACTATTACACCCACAGTATGGTGTGTTATTCTTACTCGAAAAGCCTCTCGCTCCCCGGCGAGAGAATAGGATATATAGCGGTCAATGATAAAATACCGCAGTTTGACGACGTGTATGCCGCCGTGTGCGGGGCGGGCAGAGCGTTGGGATTTGTCTGTGCGCCGAATCTGTTTCAGCAACTCATAAAAAAAGTTTACAACCTCACGAGCGACGTGTCGGTATATAAGGCGAACAGAGACAAACTTTACGCCGCTTTAAAAAGTTACGGGTACGCTGTGGTTAAACCCGACGGAGCTTTTTATATGTTTGTGAAGTCTTTTGAGCCTGACGCCAAAGCGTTCTGCGAGCGGGCGAAAAAATACGAACTTCTGATAGTTGCAGGCGACGATTTCGGTTGCGGCGGATACGCGCGCGTTTCGTATTGCGTATCGCCAGCTATGATCGACCGTGCATTGCCCGCTTTTAAAAAACTTGCCGAAAGTTACAAATTAAACCGCGGCTAAATCAAGCGGCGGAATAAATAAAAATCAATTTACGGAGGATATTATGTTAAACAAAAAAATTGCCGAACTTATTAACGAGCAGGTAAATAAAGAACTGTATTCGGGATATCTTTATCTCGATTTCGCAAACTATTACGAGGACGAAGGGCTCGAAGGTTTTGCAAATTGGTATCAGGTGCAGGCGCAGGAAGAGCGCGACCACGCAATGATGATGAGGCGTTATCTTATAGATAACGGTTTCCGCGTAACTTTCGGGGCGATATCAAAGCCGGATAAAACTTTTAAAAATCTTTCCGATCCTCTCGAAGCCGGATTCGAACACGAAAAGTACGTAACGTCGCTTATCAATAATATTTATTCGGAAGCGTTCGCGCTTAAAGATTTCAAAACCATGCAGTTTTTGGATTGGTTCATAAAGGAACAGGGAGAAGAAGAGAAAAACTCGGAAGATATGGTTAAAAAATTCAAGCTCTACGGTCACGACGCAAAAGGGCTGTATTCTTTGAATCAGGAACTTGCCGCAAGGGTTTATGTTCCTTCGGCTACCGGTCCCGCGATATAAAAATTTTCCGCCGTTTATTAACGGCGGTTTTTTATCTTATTAAAATAGTAAAATAAAAAATCCTTCCGTTACGGAAGGACTTTTTATTGTTTAAGTTAAGCAATTTTCTTGTTGATTTCAAGTTGAGCAAGTATGTAATTTACAAAGCTCAAACAGAAAATCGAAAGAATGAGGTAAAGCGTACCGCTGCCGGTAAGTTTTTTACCGAGCTTGTAGTTCCAGTAGAAACCATAAATACCGAAAGATATAATGGTGAACAGGAAAGCAAGTCCGCCGCTTGCGGTCTTTTCTTCGGGGCAGATGGTGTTACTGTCGTTGGTAAGGCAGATAAACCAATAAATCCCATAAATACCGAAGGTAATTATGCTGAAAAGAACTGCAAGACCCACATTACGTTTTTTCATATTTTCTTCCTCCTGTCTCGAACTTTTAAAGTTCGATATTTTTCGGCAATTTTCTTGCCGTTTGTTATTATAGTGCCTCTATACATATAATGCGCTCAATATGCGTATACTCATATTGTCGTTAGAGGATAACTATTTTTGTTATATTTTTCTTATGATAATAGCGCAGAGAATAAAGGAGTTGAGAACCGAAAACGGGCTTACGCAAAAGTGTTTGGCCGAAAGGGTGAACTGCAATCAGTCTATGATTGCCCGTTGGGAGAACGGCGAATGCGAACCGACCGCTTCGTCTATTGTGAAACTTGCGGACGTGTTCCGCTGTACTTGCGATTACCTTTTGGGTAAAGATGACTATTGATTGCCGCGCTCGGAGTTAAAACTTCGGGCGTTTCGTTTTTTATGTTGACATATTTCATAAATTATTTTACAATTGATAATAGTCGTTTATGACGGAAGTTTATAATTATGATTATATTGGGGCTTGATCCCGGTCTTGCGACCATGGGTTACGGGATTATAGAAAAACAGAAAAACGATAACGTTACGGCGGTTGATTACGGCGTAGTGCTTACGCCTAAAAACGAGAGCCTGCCCGTAAGACTCGCAATGCTGGAAGAGGGTATCAATAAAATTCTTTTAAAGTACAAACCGGAAGAGATAGCCGTGGAAGAACTGTTCTTCTCCAAAAACGTTACGACGGGTATCCCCGTCGCCCACGCAAGGGGAGTAATGTTGCTCACTTGTATAAAATATTGCGGCAGGCTTTACGAATATACCCCAAACCAGATAAAGCAGTCGCTTACAGGTTACGGCAAGGCGGATAAAGTGCAAATGATGCACGTGGTAACGTCAATTCTCCGCCTTGACAAGATTCCCCGTCCCGACGACGCCGCCGATGCTTTGGCAGTGGCGGTGTGTCACGCGCACACTTCGCGCTTCGGCAAACTTTACGGAATAAGGTAATTTATGATAGGATTTCTTAAAGGAAAAATATTGTCTCTTTCTCCCGAAACGGCTTTAATAGAAACTGCTTCGGGGGTCGGGTTCGAAGTTCTGCTTTCGGGTGAAGCGTACAATTCGCTTGCGGGCAAAAAAGAGGGCGAAGTTTTTACTTACATGCAGGTAAGAGAGGACGGAGTAAGTCTTTTCGGATTTTGCTCGCCCGAAGAAAAAGAAATGTTTTTAAAACTCGTTTCCGTTTCCGGCGTCGGACCTAAACTCGGAATTGCCGTTTTATCGGGAATGAGCGCGGCTAACGTTGCGGCGGCAATTGCCATCGGCGACGTAAAAAGGCTTTCTTCAATAAAAGGAATGGGTAAAAAGACGGCGGAGCGAATCATACTCGAACTGCGAGAAAAGGTTTCGCTTTCCGCACAGCCGTCCGTTTCCGGCGGCGAAAGCGTTGCGGCTCCTTCCGTCGGGGACGAGGACTCCGTCGTAGCGCTTATGACTTTGGGATTTACCCGCGCGGAAAGCGTAAAGGCGATAGCGCGCGCAAGAGAGCAGGGCGCGACTACGGTTGAAGATATCATTATGCTCGCGCTTAAAGGAATGTAATTATGTTTTTCGAAGACGACGAAGACTTTACCGACGGCGACGACAGGCTCGTAAAAAGCACAAAAGGCGAATACGATTACGAAGAAAACGTTCTTCGCCCCAAAACTCTGGAAAGTTACGTTGGGCAGGGTAAAGTAAAAGAAAATTTAAAAGTTTATATGAATGCCGCCAAGCAGCGCGGCGAGGTGCTCGAACACGTTCTTTTATACGGCGCTCCCGGTCTCGGCAAAACCACGCTCGCCCATATAATAGCAAACGAAATGAACGGAAACCTCAAACTTACCAGCGCGCCCGCAATAGAGCGCGGCGGGGATCTTGCCGCAATTTTAACAAATCTTAACGACGGCGACGTGCTTTTTATAGACGAAATTCACCGCCTTAACCACAGCGTAGAAGAAATATTGTATTCCGCTATGGAAGATTACGCGCTTGATATAATAGTAGGTAAAGGTCCCGGTGCGAGAAATATACGTTTTTCGCTCAAAAAGTTTACGCTTATAGGCGCGACTACTCGGGCGGGAATGATAGCAAACCCTTTGCGCGACCGTTTCGGCATAATTTGCCGCCTCGAATCGTACACGCCATCGGAACTTAAAGAGATTGTATTAAACAGCGCCGCCAAACTCGGCATAGGCGTAGAGGACGCCGCCGCCGCAGAAGTCGCGCGCCGTTCACGCGGTACGCCGAGAATAGCGAACAGACTTTTAAAACGCGTGCGCGATTTTTCTACGGTGAACAATAACGAGAAAGTTACCGTTGAAGACGCGAAGTTCGCTCTAATGAAAATGGAAGTGGACGAGCTGGGGCTTGACGAGGTGGACAGAGCTCTTCTCCGTGCTATGATTGAAAAATTCGACGGCAGACCCGTAGGACTTGAAACGCTTGCCGCAACTATTAACGAGGACGCCGGCACTATCGAAGACGTTTACGAGCCTTATCTTTTGCAGCTTGGCTTTATTGCCCGTACTCCGAGGGGGAGAATGATTCTTCGCGGCGGTTACGAGCACCTCGGTTTTAAACCGACGGAAAGACAGCGTGAACAGATTTCTTTATTCGATAAGGGCGAAAGCAATTAATATGCAGTACAAAAAAAGTGATTTTTATTACGACTTGCCCGAAGATCTTATTGCGCAGACTCCGGCTGACCCGCGAGACAGTTCACGGCTTCTGGTATACGACAGGGGTTCCGATACGGTCAGGCACGAAGTGTTTAAAAACGTAACCGATTATCTCAACGCGGGCGACGTGCTTGTTATAAATAATACCAGAGTTTTACCCGCGCGGCTTTGCGCGCATACCGAAAACGGCGGCGCCGTGGAGGTGTTGCTTTTAAAGAGATATAACGCGGACACATGGGAAGTTCTCGTTAAGCCGGGCAAAAAGTGCCGCAAAGGTAAAAAACTTGTAATTTCAGACGAACTGTCCCTAACGGTCGAAGACGTGACTCCGTCCGGGGAAAGAATCGTAAAATTCGCCTATAACGGCGTATTCGAAGAGATTTTGGATAAACTCGGGTCTATGCCTTTGCCTCCGTATATAAAGGCGAAGTTAAAGGATAAAAACCGCTATCAGACGGTTTACGCAAAAACGGACGGCTCTGCGGCTGCGCCTACGGCGGGTTTACACTTCACGCCCGAACTTTTGCAAAATCTTAAAGCAAAAGGCGTTTTAATTGCCGAGGTTCTGCTGCACGTCGGGCTCGGCACCTTCCGCCCGGTAAAGGAAGATATTATTACCGACCACGAAATGCACTCCGAGTATTACGAAGTCGGCGCGGAGGCGGCCGAAATTATCAATTCCGCAAAACGTGAAGGGCGAAGAATAGTTGCTGTAGGCACTACGTCTGTGCGAACGCTCGAAAGCGCCGCGGACGAAAACGGATTTTTAAAACCCAAAAAGGGCGAAACGAAAATTTTTATTTATCCGCCCTATAAATTTAAATGTATAGATGCGCTTATAACCAATTTTCATTTGCCCGAGAGCACGCTCATAATGCTTGTTTCGGCTCTTGCCGGCAGAGAAAAGATTCTGGAACTGTATAAAACAGCCGTCGGTGAAAAATATCGTTTCTTTTCTTTCGGCGACGCGATGATGATTTTATGAAATATTTTTCTTTTGAATTGCAACATATAGATAAATACACGGGTGCGCGAGCGGGGGTGTTTCACACGCCGCACGGAGACATAAAAACACCCGTATACATGCCTGTCGGAACGCAGGCGACGGTTAAAGGCGTTTACCCGCGCGACTTAACGGAGGCAGGTTCGCAGATTATTCTTGCCAACACTTATCACTTATATTTGCGCCCGGGAGACGAACTTGTAAAAAAGGCGGGTGGACTTCATAAATTTATGAACTGGGACAAGCCTATTTTAACCGACAGCGGCGGGTTTCAGGTTTTTTCTTTGACTAAACTGAATAAAATCAAGGACGAAGGGGTATATTTCAATTCGCATATAGACGGCTCAAAGCATCTTTTTACTCCGGAGAAAGTTATTTGCGTAGAGGAAAATCTCGGTGCGGATATTATTATGCAGCTCGATCAGTGCAGTGAATACGGCTATACACACGCGCAGGCGGAAGACGCGCTCGAAAAGACGGATAAATGGTTAAAACGTTGTTTAAATGCAAAAACGCGCGACGATCAGGCGCTTTTTCCCATTGTTCAGGGCAATATGTACGATGATTTGCGGCTTGAAAGTCTGCGCAGAGCTAAACCCCATGCGACCGAAGGTATAGCGATAGGAGGTCTTTCGGTAGGAGAGCCAAAGGCGAGAATGTACGAAATTCTCGATCTTATGCGCCCCGAGCTTCCCGTTGAAGTTCCGCGCTATTTAATGGGAGTGGGTAGTCCCGACTGTCTTATAGAGGGAGTATTGCGCGGAGTGGATATGTTTGACTGCGTGCTCGCCACGAGAATTGCCCGCAACGGCACTGCGTTTACGTCGGAAGGTAAAAAAGTAGTGAGAAACGCCGTTTACGCCGAAGATTTTACTCCGTTGGATAAAAATTGTAACTGTTATTGCTGTAAAAATTATACCAAAGCATATTTGCGTCACCTTATTAACGTGAACGAAATGCTTGCGTCTATGCTTTTGAGCTTGCACAATATAACTTTTTTGCATAATCTCATGGCGAACATGCGCGAAGCTATATTTGCCGACAGCTTAAAAGATTTTGCCGAAGAGTTTTATTCCAAGTTCGGCAAAGAAGTTTAAAATTTGCGCAAACAATGTAAAAGTTTTGTGTAAAACGGCAATATATAATTAAAAACGCTTGCAAAAATCGGTGAAAACCTTTATATTAAAATAAATCAAATCGGAGAAGTTAAATTTTTATGTTGAATAATTTACTCGCAGTCGATACGCAAAGTATCATTATGCTCGCAATAGTCGCGGTGCTTGTAGTCGTTATAATCGTGTTCTATGTTTTCAGCAGCAAAAAACGCAAAAAACAGGAGCAGGACGCGCAGGATTTAATCAACGCGGTTAAACCCGGCAACAAGGTCAAGACCATAGGCGGTATCTGCGGTATAGTTGTTGAGGTCGATAACGAAGAGAATACCTTCGTGCTCGAAACCGGTACCGAAGTCTCGGGTAAAAGCTATATAAAATTCGACAGACAGGCCATCTACCAGACGGATGCGGTAGTGGAAAAGAAAGAAACGGAAGTAAAGTCGGAAGAAAAGTCCGATGAAACGCCCGTAGAAGAAACCGCTGTTGAAGCACCTGCGGCAGAGGTTCCCGTTGAAGAAAAGCAGGAAGAGGTCGCTTCAAGTCTTTCTACCGCTCCCGAAACCGAAAAACCCAAAAAGAAAGCTAAAAAAGCGGACGCGGAAAAACCTGCGGAAGAAAACAATTAAATTCTAAAACCGAAAACCTTCGCATAGATTATAGCGGAGGTTTTTTTATGCGCAAAGATATATTTCAAGTGGTAAAGGCGGTGCTGGCTTCCGTACTTTTTTCACTCGTTTTCGTATTGGTGTTTACAGTTATAATTCAATTGTTTTCTCTGCCCGTAAGCGTTGTCAAACCTGTCAATCAGGTCTTTAAAATAATATCGATTGCGGCGGGCGGGCTCATTTTTATCCGTGGGGAAAAGGGACTTTTAAAGGGAGCTGTTTACGGTGTAATTTCGGTTGTTTTAACGTTTCTTTTATACGGACTTATTTCACTTTCGCTTTCGTTCAGCTGGCTGTTTCTCGTAGAAATCGCCATAGGTGCGGCGGCGGGCGCAATTTGCGGGGTTATAGCCGTCAATATTAAAAAGAACGCATAAATCGCTTGATTTTTTACCGCCCTTATCATATAATTGAAAAAAGAGAATTTTAAGGAGCGGATAAAATTATGATTAAGACTGTTGCTAAACCCACCGAAAGAAAGGTTACGGGTTGCGGAGAATGCAGAAGCACCTGTCAGTCGGCTTGCAAAACGAGTTGCACGGTAGGCAACCAGAGTTGCGAAAGAGTTACAAGAGAACAGAACCCCGAAAAGGCAAACTGAATTTAAAGGAATCCGAGGAGCAGATAATTCTCTGCTCCTTTTCGTCATGATACACGTTTTTTCTTATAAAAATAAAAATTACATATATGATTCCGGTAGCGGAAGCTTGCACGAGTGCGATAAGCAAACTGCGGATTACGTAAGATTCAAATACGAAAACGGCGCTCCCGTAACGCTTACCAAGGAAAAAATAGCGGAAATCGAAAACGATTTGACCTCGCTTGCGGGCGAGGGGCTTTTTTTGCGCGAAGAAATAAAGGCTTATCCGTTAAAATCAAACGAAGTAAAAGCCCTTTGCATACATATTTGTCACGACTGCAATCTGCGTTGCCGCTATTGCTTTGCGGACGAGGGTGCTTACCATTCCGAACGCGAGTTGATGAGCGAGCAAACGGCTAAAAAAGCCGTGGATTTTTTGCTCAAAAACAGCGGAAACAGAAAAGTTTTAGAGGTCGATTTCTTCGGCGGCGAACCGCTTATGTGCCTGCAAACCATAAAAAACGTAGTTGCTTACGCCCGTGAAGAGGGCGCAAAGCTCGGTAAAAAATTCTTGTTTACCACTACGACAAACGCGCTTTTGCTCGACGATGACGCTATTGATTTCTTTAATCGTGAAATGGAAAACGTGGTGTTGTCTTTGGACGGCAGAAAAGAAGTCCACGACGCTATAAGAAAGACAAAAAACGGCAAAGGCAGTTTTGATTTAGTTATAGAAAACGTTAAAAAATTCGTTCGGTCGCGCGGGGATAAGAGCTATTATGTGCGCGGCACGTTTACGGCAAAAAACCTCGATTTTTCAAAAGACGTTATTTTTCTGGCGGAAAACGGTTTTGACAGCATATCTATGGAGCCCGTTGTAACGGACATAGACGACCTCGCCATAAAAGACGAGCATATTCCCGCCGTTCTTGACGAATACGAAAATTTATGCGAGGAATACCTTGATAAATACAAAAACGGAGAAGGGTTCAATTTCTTTCACTTCAACGTCGATTTGGAGGGCGGGGTTTGTCTTCAAAAAAAAGTTTCCGCGTGCGGAGCGGGTAACGAGTATTTTTCGGTAGTTCCCAACGGCGATATTTATCCGTGTCATCAGTTTGCCGGTGACAAGGATTTTTTGATGGGCAACGTTTACGACGGTGTTCTCGACGGAAAAATACGGGAAAAATTCGCCGCTTCGTGTCTGTTTACGCGTGAGGAGTGCGGCGATTGTTTTGCAAAATTTATTTGCAGCGGCGGTTGCGCGGCCAATAATTATCATTTCGAGGGTGACATAAATAAACCGTATAAGGCAACCTGCGCCATGATGAAAAAGCGCATAGAGTGCGGTATGCACGTTCTCGCCGTAAAAAAAGAACTTAAAAGCAAATAATTTTGTCATAATTTAACGTAAATTTATTTGAGACAGCGCAAATTTATTGACGGGTCGAAGATTTTTTACTATAATATAATAGTTAATTTTATAGTTGTCCGCGCGGAGCGCGCGGAATAAATACAGGAGTTCAGATGGGTAAAGTAAAATCGGCGATTATTACCGCGCTCGTGGTTGCGGCAATATTGGTTTTATCGCTTTTTGCTACGATTTCGTGCGACGTACCCGGCACAAATAACGTAAAAAGATACAATTCTTTTTTAAGCGGTATACATCTCGGCGGCGACCTTACGGGCGAAGCGTACGCGCTGTTATATCCCGAAGGCGTTATTTCGGTTTCGGATTATAATCTCGTGGTAAACGACGATGACGAAGCTAATAAAGAGAACAAAGAAGAATATATCGGGAAGTATACGGCTAACGACGGCGTTTACGTCGAAACCGAAAAGTTGTATAATCCCGAATTTAAGGCGAGCGTCCAAAAAGACGCGAAAATCCTTTCGGACAGGCTTAAAAATAAGGGCTATACCGCTTATTCTGTTACCGTTGAGGACGGTTACGTTATAAAATTATCCGTTCCCACAGGGTTCACTTACGCCGCGTACAGAGAATACGATTCTTCGTCCCGTTCCGAGTCGTTGAGTGAAATCAGCGTGGCGGTGCAGTATCTTATGCTTGACGGCGAAGTTACTCTGCGCGACAATACAGATTACGATTCGTCCAAATCGCTCGTGTCTATTAAAGATGACTTTTCATCTTATTTTAAGGGCGTGCGTTATTACGCAATGGGCGGCAACCACGCAGTTCAGCTTGATTTAACGAACGATGGATTCAACAAACTAAATGCGATTCTGCTCACTATGGACAGCAGCTCCAAAGCCTATTTCTTTGTTGGTGAAACAAATTTGAATTTACAGCTTACGGGCGGAACCGCGCTCGAGAGCAGCACGCTTTACTTCTCTTCCGAAGCGGGGCGCGCTCAAAGTTTCGCTATTCTGCTTGACTCTGCAATAAGCGGCAACGTGTTGTCAAACAGTTACAATACGGATAAAGCCGGTTCGGGAACCGAACTTATAGTTTCAACGCCTGTTTTGGGCGAGTATTCTGCGATTTATTTGCTCGTTGCGCTTATTATGGTTCTTGCGGCGGCAATAATCGCTCCCATAATAAAATATAAAAAATTAGGGCTCGTCAACGCGATATCTTCATTGCTTTACGCTCTTGTGTTGGTAGTGAGTCTGTTGCTTCTTGAAATACAACTTACGGTTGCCGGCGCGTTTATGGCAACGCTCGGTCTCGCGCTTCTCACGTTTACCAATATTAAAGTTTTTGAGAGAATAAGAAAAGAAACTCTTACCGGAAGAACTATTCAAGCATCGGTAAAAGACGGTTACAAAAAAACTTTGCTTTCTGTGCTCGATCTTCATGCGTTACTTGTCGTTGCCGCTATTTTGGTAGCTCTCGTATGCGTCGGCGAACTTGCGGCTTGCGGATTTATTTTCTTTATTGCAACGATTGCGTCGTATGTGCTTTACTGGTTCACGAGATTTATGTGGTATGTAATATCTTCGCCCGTAAAAGACAAGTTTAAGTTCTGCGGTTTCTCAAGGGAGGTATACGACGATGAAGACTAATAAACTTAACGTTCAAAACCTTAAAGTCTCCGCAAAAATGCACTTGTTTATAATAATTTCGTGCGTGGTTATAGCAATAGGGCTTGCAGTAGGAACGGTTTGTCAGTTCGTAGCTAACGGATTTTTCAATTATGCGGGCGACTACGGCAGTTACAAGAGCGTTACGGTAGACTACGAATCGATTGATTTCAGCGGTAACGATAAAGAACCGCTTGCAATAATCGACGAAATATGTCTTAAAGCTTTTTCGGACAACGGAGTCAAGCACGGTCTCGTTGCTTCCGGTGATACGCTCACGGGCGGTAAATTAACTTATAAATTCTCCTCTTCCACGGATATGGACGATTTGTTAAAGTCTGCCGAGTCGATAAACGCTGAAATAAAAACGGTAGTTTCCGCGTCCGGCGGTATTCAATTCAGTTATGCTGCGGCGCATAACGGAGAGGCCGTTCTCGGCGGTGGGCTTGCGCTTACCCGTGCGGCAATAGCCGTTTCATGCGTAATAGCCGTTCACTTTATCTATTTTGCAATACGTTACCGCCTTACAATGGCGTTGGGCGCGCTGCTTGCCGACGTTCACAACCTTGCGCTTTATATCGCGCTCGTGGCATTGTGCAGAATTCCCGTCGGTTCCACTATAGCGACTTTCGCGGTGTTTACCGTTTTACTTACCGCAATATGTACGAGCTTCCTGTTTGATAAAGTGCGTAAAAATGTTAAGTCGGAAGATGGTAAAAAACTTAACGCATACGAGCTTACGGATTTAAGCGTAAGTCAGACTTTTGCGGTCAACACGATATTGCCGATATGCCTTGCAGCTTTATCCGTTGTTCTGTTCGTTCTTTTATCCATAAGTTCGCTGTCCGTAGTTACTGTTCTTGCTCCCGTGCTTTGCTCAATTGTTGCGGTTGCGTCTTGCGTATACGGAACGGTATTTTTCACGGCTTCGGTTTATCCCCGCTTTAAGGAGATAGGCGATAATGCGAAAGAAAAATCAAAAGCTAAAAAATTGGCGAAATAAATTTTAATTAAAGGCGGGGCAACCCGCCTTTTTGTGTTATTATGAAAAGAATTTTACCGGAGTTTACGCTCACGGACGAACAACTAAATACCGTGCGGGCGTTAGCCCGCGAGTGCGGACTCTGCGAAGAAACAGTTAAGATACTTTTCGGCAGAGGCTTAAGAGATAAGGAAAGCATAACTCGGTTTATGAACCCTTCGAAATCTCACTTTGTTTCGCCCTTTAAAATGAGCGGAATGACCGAAGCGGTAAAACTTATTACGCGCGCCCGCGACGAGGGCTGGGCAGTTTTGGTCTACGGAGATTACGACGCGGACGGAATTTGCGCTTCTACAATTATGGCCGGCGCTTTGCGGGATTTCGGAATAGAGCCGTTTGTAACCGTGCCGGAACGAAAAGATGGTTACGGTCTTTCGCAAGGGCTTATAGACGAGATTTTCGACGAATTCTTTCCGCAACTGGTAATAACGGTGGATTGCGGAATCTCCGGCGCGGCCGAAGTCGAATATATTAAGGAACTCGGCGCCGAGGTAATAGTTACCGACCACCACGAATTGCCGGATATTATCCCCGACTGTATTTGCATAAACCCGAAGTTTGAAGACGGTTACGAATACGACAACCTCTGCGGTGCCGGCGTGGCTTTTAAAGTGGCGTGCGCGCTGAACGGAGAAGATAGCTATAAGTATCTCGATTATGCCGCTATAGCGACAGTGGCGGACAGCGTGACGCTTACGGGCGAAAATCGCGATATTGTTTACGAGGGTTTAAAACTCATAAATTCTTCGCCCAAAAAAAATTATTCTTATTTTCTGGGCAAACAGGACGTTGTAACTTCGCAGACAGTGGCTTTTTCCATTGCGCCTAAAATAAACGCCGCGGGCAGAATGGGGGACGCCAAGGCAGCGCTTTCGTTGTTTGACGAACAGGACGAATCCAAAATATTCGAACTGGCAAGCAAACTTTCGGCATACAATATCGAGCGTCAGCAGTGCTGTGACGAACTCTATAACAGCGCTAAACAGATGATTAAGGAAAAGGGCGACTACGGCAAGATAATTATGCTGTGCAACGAAAACTGGAACACGGGTTTCGTCGGCATAGTTGCGGCAAAAATAGTCGAAGAATTTTCTCGTCCCGCAATTTTGTTTGTGAAAAACGGAGATATGTTAAAGGGGTCTGCCCGTTCGATTGAAAACGTAAACGTTTTCGAAGCGCTTAAAGCGTGTTCGCAATATATTGCGGAATTCGGCGGGCACTCGCAGGCGGCGGGTGTAAACGTAACGGTTGACAACTTTGAAAAGCTCGAAGCTGCTTTAAACGAATATATGGGCGCGCACTATACTGAAGACGATTTTGCTCATGCAGTGTACGTGAACGGTTCCGCGGATAGTTTTTCGTTAAAGTTCGTAAAGGAGCTCGAACGGTTAGAGCCGTTCGGCATGGGTAATCGCAGACCGTTGTTCGAAGCGGAAGAACGTTCCGTGCCCGTGCGTACTCTTAAAGACGTTCATTTGTCCGTTAAGAGCGAGAAGCTGGAATTTATGTATTTCGGCGGTGCAAAATATAAAAAACTGATAGAAAGTTTCGCCGCGAAAAAATTTATTTTCGAATTTAATGTTTCGGAATTCAGAGGGAAGGAAACCGTTAAAGGGTTTATTCGCGACGTAGTGTACGGAAAAGACGCTTGTTATTCGGCCGAAGAGGATATCGCACTCTGTGCTTTGGAAACTTTGTCAGCGCCGAAAACGGGAAAAATTCATTCAATAAAGCGCGACGAGGTGGTAAATCTTATGCTCGGCAGCGGTGCGGGCACAGTATTTTTAACTTGGGACGCGAAAACCGTGGAAAGATTTCCGGAATGCGCGGGGATTAATTGCGACTTATTTACTCCGTCGCTCCGTAATTTTTCCACAAGCGTACTTTATGCGCCTGACGCTTGCGTCGATTTGAGCGGATACAGAAGAGTAATACTTCTCGATACGCCCGCGGCAGGCGGTCGGCTTGCTTTGGGGGACGGAAAAGAGGCTGAAATCTGCGATGGCACCGGTTATGCCGGCTATTTGCACGGAATTTCGTGCGAGCGTGAAATTTTACTGGATATTTTTTCTAAACTTTCGGCAAATGCCGGCAATCTTGAAGGGGCTTCGGCTTATGAGGTAGTAAAATGTGGAAAATTTGCCGATAAACTTCAATATATGTTTGCAATTAAAGTATTTGAACAGCTCGGGCTTTTAACTTTCGAGAACGGCAGAATGGAAGTGATCAGGGGAGTTAAGAGCAGGCTTGAAAATTCTGAACTTTATAATATCGTGAGGGAGGTGTGTAGGCGGTAATGGACGTAATAGAAAAAATCAAAGCAAACTATTCAACCGAAGATGCGTTGCTGTTGCAGTCGGCTTACGATTACGCCGAAAGTATGCACAGCGGGCAGAAGCGAGCTTCCGGCGAGCCGTATTTTTCCCACCCTTGCGCCGTTGCGGAAATATTAATCGATTTGGGACTGGATACTCCTACGGTTGCGGCGGCTTTTCTTCACGACGTAGTAGAAGACACCCCCGCCACGGAAGACGATATTCAGCGCCGTTTCGGCAGGGAAATTATGACCCTCGTCGAGGGAGTTACAAAGCTCGATAAAATCAATTACCGTACCCACGAGGAAGAGGACGCCGAAAATTTCAGAAAAATTTTCGTGGCTATGGCGAACGATGTGCGCGTAATAATTATAAAACTTGCCGACAGGTTGCACAATATGCGTTCGTTGAATTTCCTTTCAAACGAGCGCCAACAGAGAATAGCAAAAGAAACGCTTGAAATTTTTACGCCGCTTGCGGGCAGACTCGGTATTTCGCAGATTAAATGCGAGCTTGAAGATTTGTGCCTCAAATATCTCGACCCCGAAGCATACGAGTTTCTTGTAACGAACATAAATCAGGAGCTGCGCGACAGAAAGTCGTTTGTCGATTTCGTAGTCGAGCAGATAAAGCAAATATTAATCGAAAGCAACATAGACGGCGAGGTGTTGGGCAGACCTAAACATTTTTATTCGATTTACCGCAAAATGAAAAATCAGGGCAAGACTCTTGACCAGATTTACGATTTGACCGCCGTGCGAGTAATAGTCGACACTACAGAGGAGTGCTACGAAATTTTGGGTAAAATCCACAAACAGTGGAAGCCGGTCCCCGGCAGAATCAAAGATTATATTGCAACTCCCAAGCGCAATATGTATCAGTCGCTTCATACAACGGTAGTTACGAACTTCGGGCAATTTTTCGAAATTCAGATTCGCACCGTCGAGATGCATAAGATGGCGGAATACGGTATTGCGGCGCACTGGAAGTACAAAGAAAATAAATCTAACGAAAACAACTTCGACGCGCGTCTCTCGTGGATACGCGACGTTATGGACTGGCAGGGCAGCCTTAACGAATCCAAAGAATTTGTAGACAGCCTTAAAAACGACCTTTATGACAACGAATTACTCG
Organism: uncultured Christensenella sp.; assembly: GCA_910579525.1. Taxonomy (GTDB): domain Bacteria; phylum Bacillota; class Clostridia; order Christensenellales; family Borkfalkiaceae; genus Coproplasma. Next base: position 18,001 of record CAJTUK010000004.1, read on the forward strand.
TGTTTACTCCGCAAGGTAAAGTTATTTCGTTGCCGCTTGCGGCCACCCCTGTCGACTTTGCTTATGCAATTCATTCCGAAGTCGGAAACAAATGCGTCGGAGCAAAGGTTAACGGAAAAATAGTCGCTCTCGATTCCGAGCTGACTACGGGCGACGTTGTTGAAATTTTAACTCAATCCAACGGCAAGGGGCCTTCGTGGGATTGGCTCAAATTTGTAAAATCGGGCTCGGCAAAGGCAAAAATCCGTCAGTTTTTCAAACGTGAAATGAAGGAGGAAAACATAAAGACGGGTCGCTCTATGCTCGAAGCGGAGGCAAAACGCAAGGGGTATAATTTAAACGACCTTCTAACCGAAAATTCTTTTAAAAAACTTTCAAACAAGTTGGTTTTCAGCTCGGAAAACGAAATGATGGCTTCGGTCGGCTACGGTGCGGTTAGCGTTAATTCGGTAATTTACAAGCTTATAGATTATTATAAGAAAGAAACGCCAAAGCCTGTAGACGTCGTAGACGCGAGCAAGTTAAAACACACGCCAGCCGGTAGCGTAACGATAAAGGGTATGAGCGGGCTTTTAGTTAAATTTGCGCACTGTTGCAATCCCGTCCCCGGTGACGAAATAGTCGGTTTCGTTTCTCATGGAAGGGGAGTCATAGTTCACAGAACCGACTGCACTAACCTTAAAGATCTTGACCCCAACCGTCTACAACCTGCGCAGTGGACCGGTGACATAGACGCCGATTTCCTTGCGGGCATAAAGGTAGTCGCGGATAACTACGACGGATTAACGGCCTTTGTTATTGCCGAAATTTCGGCTATGCGGCTTTCTTTTACGCAGATAAACGGTCGAATCAACAAAGAAAAGCAGGCCGAAGTCGAAGTCAGAATTAAGTTGAACAGGCGTTCCGATATAGACCTTTTGATTAACCGTCTAAAACGAGACAGGCATGTAATAGACGTATTCAGAACCTTCAATTAATATGAAAGTTATAAAAGTTTACCCCCGCGGTTTTGGCGCAAACGCTTATATTCTAACTACGGACGGCAAAACAGCAGTGGTTGTCGATCCTGCCGACGGGCGCGTTTTGGAAACGCTTGCCGAAAGCGGACTCGAATGTAAAGCTGTTTTGCTCACTCACGGTCACTTCGATCACGTGGGCGCCTGCGGCGAACTGTTTGAAATCGACGCCCGCATATACTGCGGTGAACGTGAAAAAGATCTTATTTTCAGTAAAGAGTATCTGGGGATTTTCGGTGGAGTGGAAGTGCCGGAATTCAAAGTTTACAAAACTTTGTCCGACGGCGAAAAGTTAACGGCTTGCGGAATGGAGTTTACCGTGATGGCAACCGCGGGACATACTGCGGGAAGCGTTTGCTACGTTGTTGACGGTTGCATTTTTACGGGCGATACTCTCTTTAAAAACGGAGTAGGACGTTGGGATTTACCTACGGGTAATTTTGAAGAACTTTGCGCAAGTCTTAAAAAAGTAAACTCGTTGAGTGGCGATTATACGTTGTATTGTGGTCACGGATCCGATACTTCTCTCGCCGTCGAGCGTAAAGAAAACCCCTATTTAAGGAATATCAAATGTTAAATACCAACTGTGAAGCCATGCGCGATGAAATTATGCTTGTTATCCGTGCTTTCGATTGCGAAGACGAGGATTTCACTCATTATTTTTCGGGCAGTTTCGGCAAATTTTTAAATTCGATAGAGTATTGCGGCGAGTTTTACGACTTCGAGGAGGAGTATAAAGCAGAAAACGACTTGGTTTTTAAACGGCTTGCAAAAAGAGCGGTTAAACTTGCGTTTTATAGAGTTTTATCACAGGCAAAAGGGATAAATCTGCCATGGGGCGCGCTTACCGGAATAAGACCCACAAAGCTCGCCTATACGGAAATTTCGTCTGGCGGGGACTTCGAAAAGCTGTTTGAAAAGATGTGTGTTTCGCCTGAAAATACCGCTTTGGTAAAAAAAATACTCGAAGTTCAAAAAGGCGTTTATAAAAAGGGCGGGCAGGATTTATATATCAGTTTGCCGTTCTGTCCGACTAAATGCGACTACTGTTCGTTTATTACCGCACCGATAAATAGCACGGAAAAATACGTCGACGGATATATCGACTGTGTTATAAAAGAACTTTACTCCGTTGCCACGCTCGTTAAAAATCTGCGCAGCGTTTATATAGGCGGCGGTACACCGTTTGTACTCGAAAACGATAAATTGACCCCCATATATGCCGCAGTTAAGCAACTTTTCGGCGCAAACTTCGAGTATACGGTAGAAGCGGGCAGACCCGACGTTTTTTCAGACGAAAAACTCGCCGCGGCAAAGGAGTACGGAGTAAACCGAATATGCGTTAATCCGCAGTCGTTTCTCGATAAAACGCTCGAAGCAATAGGCAGAAAACACACCGCCGCGCAAACGGTCGAAGCCTATCAGTTAGCTAAAAAGTATGGTTTTGACATTAACATTGATTTGATCGCGGGACTTGCAGGTGAAACGCCGGAAGATTTTGCATTTTCCGTAGATACGGCGATCGGTCTGAATCCGGAAAACATAACGGTGCATACGCTTTCCCTTAAATCGGGTGCAAAGCTTAAAGAAAAAACCAAAAAACTTAACGTGGCTGGTATAGGTGAAATGATAGCGCTTTCACGCGATAAACTTTCAAAAGCCGGTTACGAACCTTACTATTTATATCGCCAGAAGTATCAGGCGGGCGGGCTCGAAAACGTGGGCTGGGCTAAGCCCGATAAAGCGTGCGTTTACAACATAGACGTTATGGAAGAAATCACCGATAACATAGCCGTAGGCGCAAACGCAATATCAAAAAAGCTTTTCGGCGAAGAAGACCGTATAGAGCGTTATGCTTCACCCAAAGATATCCCCACTTACATACGTAAGGTCGATAAAATTATTTCGGAAAGAAACGATCTTTTTAATCAGCGTTAAAAAGGTTTTTATAAATAACGTTAAATCGTTTGCTTTTTTAAACCCGCTGTGCTAAAATATTAACGTTACGGTTACAAAGCCGAGCGAATACTCAACGTCGGGCTTTGTTTTTCGCAAATATTCCATAGGAGGATAAAGCAAATGGAAAAACAGGAACTTATCGCAAAATACGCAACGAAGGAAGGAGATACCGGTTCGCCCGAAGTGCAGATAGCTCTTCTTACCGAGAGAATCAATCACCTTAACGAACACCTTAAAGAGCATATTCACGATAACCATTCCCGTCGCGGACTTTTAAAGATGGTTGGTCGCAGAAGAGGACTTTTAGACTATCTTAAAAGCAAGGACATCGAAAGATACCGTGCTATAGTCGCAGCGCTGGGTTTAAGAAAGTAATTAAAAGAGAGCGTCACTTTTTCGTGCGCTCTTTTTTTCTTAAAAAACCGTTCGTAACGGGCGTTACGGGCACAAGAACAGAAAAGGAGAACAGGATTAATGAACTTTAAGCAATTTAAAATGAAAGTCGGCGGCAGAGAAATCACCGTTGAAACGGGTAAGTACGCAGAGCAGACTAACGGCTCGTGCGTGGTAAGATGCGGCGAAACCGCGGTTATGGTTTCGGTGTGCATGTCTGCTTCCCCCCGTGAAGGAATGGATTTCTTTCCTTTGCAGGTTGACTATGAAGAGAAGATGTATTCCGTGGGCAAAATTCCCGGCGGTTTCAAAAAGCGCGAGGGCAGAGCGAGCGACAAGGCAATTTTAACGGCGCGCCTTATCGACAGACCTCTCCGTCCCTTATTTCCCAAAGGTCTTTTTAACGACGTCGTAGTAACGGCTCAAGCTCTTTCGGTAGAGCCCGATATTTCGCCCGAACCGCTCGCAATGATAGGTTCGTCCATTGCAATCGCTATATCCGATATCCCTTGGGCTGGTCCTACCGGTTCGGTAGTCGTTGGTATGGTAGACGGCAAGTATGTTATTAACCCCGACCTTGCGCAGCGCGAAAAGAGCGCTATTCACCTCAATCTTGCGGGTACTAAAGACGCTATTCTTATGATAGAAGCGGGCGCCGACGAAGTAACCAATGAAGAAATGGTCGGCGCAATAATGTACGGCCACGAAGAAATCAAAAAGATTTGTAAATTTATAGAAGAAAAAATCGTTCCCGCATGCGGCAAGCCCAAGCTTGAAATCGAGCTTTATCACATACCCGAAGAACTCGACGCCGAAGTGCGTAAATATGCGGGCGAAAAAATCGACTGGGCAATCGATACTTTCGACAGACAAGAGAGAGAAAAGAGACAGAACGAAGCCGAAAAAGAAGTTTTGGAACACTTTGCCGATATTTATCCCGATAACAAGCGCGAAATTAAGGACAGTTTGTATTACCTCACCAAAGAAAAGGTTCGTGCAAAGATATTCGACAAGGGTATCCGCCCCGACGGCAGAGGCTTAAAAGACGTTCGTCCGATTTGGTGCGAAAAAGGAATTCTGCCCCGCGTTCACGGTTCGGCTATATTCACCAGAGGACAAACTCAAACCCTTACCACATGCACGCTCGGTATGCTCGGAGAAGCGCAGAAACTCGAAGGGCTTGACGAAGAAACTTCAAAGAGATATATGCACCAGTATAACTTCCCCGGTTATTGCACGGGTGAAGCAAAGGCGCTCCGTTCGCCCGGCAGGCGCGAGATAGGTCACGGCGCTCTTGCCGAGCGCGCGCTCATTCCCGTGATTCCTTCCGAAGAAGATTTCCCTTACGCTATCAGGGTTGTAAACGATATCACTTCGTCTAACGGTTCGTCGTCAATGGCTTCCGTCTGCGGTTCGACAATGGCGCTCATGAATGCGGGCGTGCCCATTAAAGCTCCTGTTGCGGGCGTTGCCATGGGACTTATTAAAAATCAGGAAACGGGCGAGTTCAAAGTTCTCACCGATATTCAGGGACTTGAAGATTTCCTCGGCGATATGGACTTTAAAGTTGCGGGAACTACCAAAGGTATCACCGCTATCCAGATGGATATTAAAATCAAAGGCATTTCCGAAGAGATTATGCACACTGCAATCAATCAGGCGAACGAAGGCAGACAGTTTATTCTCTCGAAGATGCTTGAATGCGTGCCCGAAGTCGCTCCCGAACTTTCCGTTTATGCTCCCAAGATTGTAAGCTTCGAAATCGATCCCGACAAGATAGGCGACGTTATCGGCAAGCAGGGTTGCGTAATCAAGAAGATTATGGAAGAAACCGGCACCGAAATAGAGTTCAACGACGACGATAGCGGTCGCGGATATGTTGCATGTGTAGGTCCCGTAGAAAACGCGCTTAAAGCAAAGTCTATAATCCTCAATATTGCGCATGATCCCGAAGTAGGCGATATGTTCGTAGGTACGGTAGTAAGAATACTCAATTTCGGAGCTTTCGTGGAATTCGCACCGGGAAAAGACGGTATGATTCACATTTCCAAACTTTCCGACAAGCGCGTCGAAAAGGTGGAGGACGTAGTCAAAATAGGCGATTCCGTAAAAGTTGAAATTATCAAAATAGGAGATAAAGGCATCGATTTAAGGCTGCTTGAAAAATTATCTTAAAATTTAAATTATTAACGTGCGCCCTGCGGCTTTAACCGCAGGGCGCACTTATTATTTGTCCAACAAGGCGCCTATAGCTATAATCATACCCGTTTTAAATCCCGCCATATAAGCCGTATCTTCGGATTCTGCGGTAAGCTCGGCGTTTGCGTCTATAATTTCGTTAAATTTGTCTTTTTGTATTTTGTCTAAATTATGTTCGTATGCGTTGCACAAGGCGTTAAATTTTTTATAAATTTTATAAAATTTGTCGCTCTGCTTTATTTTTTTGTTTCGGATATCGTTATAAAACAAATCTAAAATAGGTTCTATCTTCATGATTATTGTTCTCCAATTTCATCTGCAATACAGATAAAATTATTATATATCTGTAATACAGATAAGTCAAGCATTTTAAAAAAATATTATATATAATATCTGTATGGTAGATTTTGATATGAAAAAAGTTGGTTTGCGTATTAAGCAGTTGAGAACTTCCGGTGGTTTATCTCAATGTGAATTAGCGCAAAGAATAGGGGTTGCACAAAATACGTTAGCTCAATATGAAGCAGGAACTTCAAAGGCGAGCATAGAAGTTATTTTTAAATTAGCTGTTGAGTTGGACGAGTCGGCAGATTATTTATTGGGTCTATCTGATAAATAAAATACCGCGCAGAATGCGCGGTATTTTTATAACGCAAAACACAAACATAAGTTTGTTTTTTATAAAAATCGGGGCGCAAACAGTTGTAAAAAATTTAAAAACGGGGTATAATTACCGTAGTATATGAAGTTTGAATTGCACTCAAAATTTAATCCCACGGGCGACCAGCCGCAGGCTATTCAAAGTCTTACGGAGGGAGTGTTTGACGGAATCCGTACGCAGGTTTTAGTTGGAGTTACGGGAAGCGGTAAGACTTTCACTATGGCTAACGTAATAAAAAACGTAAACCGCCCCGCGCTCGTGATAGCTCACAATAAAACGCTTGCGGCACAGCTGTGCAACGAATTTAAAGAGTTTTTCCCGAATAATCGCGTAGAGTACTTTGTTTCGTATTACGATTATTATCAGCCCGAAAGCTACATACCTTCAACCGATACCTATATCGAAAAGGATATGAGTTTAAACGACGAAATAGACAAACTCCGTAACTCTGCCACAAGTTCGCTCGGCGAGAGGGAAGACGTAATAGTGGTGGCTTCGGTAAGCTGTATTTACGGTTTGGGTGCGCCTGAAGAGTATTTCCGTCTTGCAATTTCATTGCGTCCGGGAGACGAGCTCGAACGCGACGTTTTAATAAAAAAACTCGTTGAAATCCAGTATGCTCGGCGCGACATAGATTTTCAGCGTTCGTCTTTTCGCGTTAGAGGGGATACTGTTGAAATTTTTCCCGCAAGCAATTCCGAAATTGCCGTTAGAGTCGAGTTTTTCGGTGACGAAATAGAACGGATTTGTGAAGAAGACGCACTTACGGGCAACGTAATTTCAGAACTCAAACACGTTCTTATCTTTCCCGCCAGCCAATACGCGGTGGGTAACGATAAAATGAAATCCGCGCTGTCTATGATTGAGCGGGATATGCAAGACGAAGTAAAGGCGTTCCGCGACGAAGGTAAACTGCTTGAAGCGCAACGACTCGAACAGCGCACCACTTACGACCTTGAAATGATGCGGGAAATAGGCTATTGCAGCGGAGTAGAAAATTACAGTCGTTATTTTGACGGGCGCGCTCCGGGCGAGCCGTCGTTCACGCTTTTGGATTATTTCCCCGCGGGGAAGTTTCTCGTGTTTATAGATGAAAGTCATATGACAATACCGCAGATACGGGCGATGTATCACGGCGACAGGTCCAGAAAAGAGAATTTGGTCGGGTACGGGTTCCGTCTGCAATCGGCTTACGATAACCGCCCCTTGACGTTTGAAGAGTTTGACGAGCGCGTGCCGCAACTTATTTGCGTTTCGGCAACGCCCGCGCCTTATGAACTTGAGCAGGCGGGGAACGTGGTGGAGCAGATTATCCGTCCTACTGGACTTTTGGATCCCGAGGTGGCTATTCGCCCCACAAAAACGCAGATAGACGATTTGCTTGGTGAGGCCAAGAGCGTAATAGCACAAGGCGGGCGCGTGCTCGTAACCACAATGACTAAGAAAATGGCGGAAAGCCTCACCGATTATTTGAAAGAACACGGGCTCAAAGTGCGGTATATGCACAGTGATATCGACGCGTTGGAGCGTATCGACATAGTAAACGGGTTGCGCGGCGGCGAATTCGATATCCTTTGCGGTATAAATCTGTTGCGTGAAGGTCTCGATTTGCCCGAAGTAAAGCTTGTTGCTATTCTCGATGCCGATAAAGAGGGCTTTTTAAGAAGCGAAACCTCTCTTGTGCAGACTATCGGACGAGCCGCGCGTAACGCCGAGGGCAGAGTTATAATGTATGCGGATACCGTTACGGGTAGCATGAAGCGGGCTATAGACGAAACCGACCGTCGCCGAAAAATTCAGTCCGAGTACAATAAATCACATGGTATAGTTCCAAAAACCATTATTAAAGAAGTTAAAAATTCCATCGGCATAACGGGTAAAAAATCCTCGGCAGACGATATTAAGCCTTCGGATATTCCAAAAGAAATAGAAAAGCTCAAGGCGCTTATGAAAGTCGCCTCGTCACAGCTCGATTTCGAAAAGGCTATTGAAATCAGAGACACAATTTCTCTGTTAAAGAAAAGGTTAATGAAGATTAAAAAGCAATGAAAGAAGAAATTTACGTTAAAGGCGCAAAGGAAAACAATCTTAAAAATATCGACGTGCATATACCCCGCAATACGCTCACAGTCTTTACGGGGCTTTCGGGTAGCGGAAAATCTACTCTTGCATTCGATACCATATTTGCCGAAGGGCAAAGGCGTTATATCGAGAGTTTGTCGTCCTATGCCAGACAGTTTTTAGGGCAAATGGAAAAACCCGACGTCGAACTTATCGACGGGCTTTCACCGGCAATATCAATAGACCAGAAAACAACTTCTCATAACCCGCGTTCCACAGTTGGAACCGTTACGGAAATTTACGATTATTTCCGTCTTTTGTTCGCGCGGGTCGGCGTGCCTCATTGTCCCAAGTGCGGGCGAGAAATACGCCGTCAATCCGTGGACGAAATCGCTGATAAAATTATGTTGTTGCCTGAAGGCAGCAAAATTATGGTTGAGGCTCCCGTAGTTCGCGGTAAAAAGGGAGAATTCGTAAAGGAGCTTGCTTCTTATAAAAAGAGCGGTTACGCAAGGGTTAAAGCGGACGGAATTATTTACGACTTGCAGGAAGAAATACGGCTCGAAAAGAATATTCGTCACAGTATTTCTGTCGTTGTGGACAGGCTTGTTATTAAAGACGGCGTTTTAAAGCGGCTTACGGAAAGTTTAGAGAGCGCTTTAAAACTTGCCGACGGTCTTGTTATTATTGACTGCGACGGCAAAGAAGAGCTGTATTCTTCGAAGTATGCCTGTCCCGACTGCGGTATTTCGATTGAAGAAATCGAGCCGAGGCTGTTTTCTTTCAATACTCCTTGGGGCGCGTGTCCCGAGTGCTCGGGTTTGGGTTTTAAACAGATAGTTGACCCCGATTTAATTTGTCCGGATAAGTCTAAAACCTTGCGCGACGGCGCAATAAAAATAAGCGGTTGGAATCTGGATTCTTCGTCGATGACTCAGATGTATCTCAATGCGCTTTCAAAAGTTTACGGATTTTCGCTCGACGTTCCTGTTTCGGAACTCCCTCAAAAAGTCTACGATATGCTTATGTACGGAAACGGCGGCGAGAAAATAGAAATGAGTTACAGCGCTTATCATTTTTCCGGCACCTACGAAAAGACGTGGGAAGGATTTGCAACCAACTTGCAGCGCAGATATTCGCAAACGCAGTCGGAGGGTGTAAAGTGGGATATAGAGCGTTATATGCGCACGTCGGACTGCCCCGTATGTAAGGGAAAAAGGCTCAAAAAAGAAGCGCTCGCCGTCACGATAGGCGGTAAAAACATTGCCGAAGTCTGCGATATGTCGGTAGACGATTTAAATTCTTTTACGGATTTCGGATTCTTTTCGGCAACGGAGCATATGATTGCCGACAGTATTATAAAAGAAATCGACAACCGTTTGAGCTTTTTGCGTAACGTTGGGTTGGGATATCTTACGCTTTCACGCAGCGCCGCAACGCTTTCCGGCGGTGAAAGTCAGCGCATAAGGCTTGCAACGCAAATCGGCAGTGCTCTTACCGGTGTTTTGTATATTCTGGACGAGCCGAGTATAGGTTTGCATCAGCGCGACAACGAAAAACTGTTGCATTCGCTACTCGGGTTGCGAGACCTCGGAAATACTTTGATTGTGGTTGAGCACGATGAAGACACTATGCGCGCGGCGGATTATATAGTAGACATAGGTCCCAAAGCGGGCGTGCACGGCGGCGAGGTCGTTGCTTGCGGCACGCTAAACGATATCATGAACGAGCCGCGCTCGCTTACCGGAGATTATCTTTCCGGAAGGCGTAAAATAGAGGTTCCATCCGCCAGGCAAAAACCCGACGGAAGAGCTCTCAAAGTGTCGGGTTGCGGACAAAACAATTTAAAAGGCATAAGCGTAGAAATTCCCGTTGGACTTATAACCGCGGTTACAGGCGTTTCTGGCAGCGGTAAGTCGAGCCTTGTAAACGAAATTATTTTCCCTTATCTTGCAAACAATCTTAACGGCGCAAGGCAGTTATTAGGTAAGTACGATAAATTCGAAGGTCTTGAATACTTTGATAAAATAATCGCTATAGACCAGCAGCCCATAGGCAGAACCCCGCGTAGCAATCCTGCAACGTATACGGGAGTGTTTACTATGATAAGGGACTTGTTTGCCGCAACGCCCGACGCGAAGGAGCGCGGCTATAAGAGCGGAAGGTTCTCGTTCAACGTTGCGGGCGGTCGGTGCGAACACTGTCAGGGCGACGGGATTATACAGATAGAAATGCACTTTTTACCGGATATCTACGTGCCTTGCGAAGTGTGCGGCGGCAAGCGCTATAACCGCGAAACACTCGAAGTAAAGTATAAGGGTAAGAGCATTTCGGACGTGCTTGAAATGACGGTGGAGGAAGCCGCCGAGTTTTTTAAACCTGTGTCGTCGATATACAACAAACTTTCCACGTTAAACGACGTCGGGCTGGGTTATATCAAACTCGGGCAAAGTGCGACTACTCTTTCCGGCGGGGAAGCACAGAGGGTAAAACTCGCTACCGAACTTTCGAAACGCAGTACGGGGAAAACTTTCTATATTCTCGATGAGCCGACTACGGGGTTGCACAGTTACGACGTCGATAAGCTGATAAGCATAATAACCAGACTGCGCAGCGGCGGTAACACGGTGCTCGTTATAGAGCATAATCTTGACGTAATAAAGTGCGCCGACTGGATTATAGATCTCGGTCCCGAGGGCGGCGATAAGGGCGGAAAAATAGTCGCATGCGGAACGCCTGAAGACGTTGCCAAAGTAAAATCGAGTTATACGGGACAATTCCTCGGAAAGGTATTAAACGGATAAACAGCTATAAAATAACCTTATTTTTCGGCTATTTCGGTTTTTATTGAGTACTATGTCACACATAAACCGCCGTATTTTGCGAATATTCACAAAATACAGCGGTTTTTTCATAGTTTGTATTATGCCTAAACCTATGACCTCTGATTTGCCTTTTCCCACTACCGACGGTATCTGTCCGGACGCGTTCAGTCTGCGCATAATTTCCCCCGCCTATGCTGCGTCTACGGGAGAACTTAATGCGGTTTTGCAATACGTTTATCATTCGCTTCAGTTTAAAAAACAAGGTTATACAAAACAAGCTGATACTCTTGAAAGTATCGCCATAGCGGAGATGTATCACCTGCATCTGTTGGGTGAAACTATCTGTGCGCTCGGCGCCGCTCCCGTGTTCACAAGGTATCCGCCCAGCGGGTTCGATTTTTATTCGGCTAAATATGTTTCGTATTCGCGTACTCTGGCGAATATGCTTGAAGACGATATTCTCGGTGAACGACACGCCATTTGCGCTTACGAAAAAATGTTAAAACAACTTAAAAACGATAAGGTGAAGGCTGTAATAGAGCGGATACTTCCCGACGAAAAAATGCACCTTGAAGCGCTTGAAAAAATGCTTTCGGAATTTAAGTCTTGTAATTAAGCGTTGACATAATGACTTTATAAATGATAAAATAAAAGGGCAATTATGTTTAATGTAAAAATATCTGAAAGGTACGGCGTCATCGTAATCGGCGGCGGCGCTTCGGGTCTTGCGTGCGCGCTTACTCTTGCGCAAGGCAATAAAAATTTAAAAATCTGCGTAATCGAGGCGGGAGAGCGTTTCGGCAAAAAGCTTGCCGCGAGCGGTAACGGTCAGGGCAACGTTTCCAACGAAAACCTTTCCACGGAGTTTTACGGCGGCGGTAACTTGGCGCTGGTTGAAAAGGTGGCGTGTGCGGATAGCTACGCCGGAACTAAACTTTTCGACTGTCTTTTCTCTGCCGACGGCAAGGGCAGGATTTATCCCGCGGGTAAACAAGCTTCGGCGCTTTCGGATAATTTAATAAGTAAATTGCGTTCTCACGGCAACGTCAGACTCGTTTCCGGTGTCAAAGCGGAAAGGATTGAAGTGGCTGGCGGCGAATTCCTTGTTTTTTCCGATGTTGTGCGCTCGTCGCACTTTATCGTAATGTGTACGGGCGGCAAGGCTCAAAAGCAGTTTAATACCGACGGTTCGGCGTATCGTCTGGCGACCGATTTCGGGCATACGTTAACGCCGCTTTATCCCTCGCTCGTTCAGTTAAAAACCGAAACCGTTCATATTAAAACGCTTAAGGGTATTCGTGCCGACTGTGTCGTTTCGGCCGTTTACAATGGTAAAGTTATAGCAAAATCGCGCGGGGACGTAATTTTTACCGATTACGGAGTTTCGGGGAACGCAATTTTTGCCGTGTCTTCGTATATAACCGATAAAAGCGGAGTTACTCTCTCGCTTGAATTTCTTCCCGAATTTTCGGCGGCGGCTATAGAAAACAATCTTGCATTAAGAAAAAGCGGCGGCTGTGCTGATAGCGAATTGTTGTCTGGGTCGTTGCATAATCAGATAGGTCGCGCGATAATTAAGCGCGCGGGTTCATCGGAAGTAAAAACCATAGTAAACGTTCTCAAAAATTTTACTCTGCCCGTTACGGGTAACCTCGGGTTCGATTACGCGCAGGTTACAAAGGGTGGAATCGAAATGAAAGAAATCAGCGGCGAGCTGGAAAGCAAACTGGTAAAAAATATGTTTTTTGCGGGAGAAATTCTTGACGTGGACGGTGCTTGCGGAGGGTATAACCTGCAATGGGCGTTTACCAGCGGAATTGCCGCGGCGGAGGCTATTTTAAAAAGATTATGATTTACAGGCTCGATAACGTAAAACTCCGCGTGGGAGAAAGCGAGGACAAGCTGACGTCGCTTGCAAAAAACAAACTGAAAGGTAAACTTGCCCGTTTCGAAATTTTGAAAAAATCGCTCGACGCGCGCGATAAAAATAATATATTCTGGCTGTATTCCATAGTGTTTTCGGATGAAAAGGAGGAGAATAAACCTCCTGTTGAAAAGCTGAAAAATCCGCCGTCGGTCGTTATAATCGGCAGTGGACCGGCGGGCTTATTTTGTGCTTTGAGACTTGTGGAAAGGGGCTTTTCTCCCATAATAATAGAACGTGGGGAGCGGGTTGAACAACGCCGTGAAACAATTAATTCGTTCTTTGAAAAAGGCGTTTTGAACGTTAATTCCAACGTGCAGTTCGGAGAGGGCGGAGCCGGAACTTTTTCAGACGGAAAGCTGAACACGCAAACGCGCGACGGGCTCAATAAGGACGTCCTAAAACTGTTTAAAAAATTCGGCGCGCCCGAAGAGGTGGTTTATTTAAACAAACCGCATATCGGCAGTGACAAGCTGTTTTCCGTATTGCGAAATATTAGAAAATATATTGAAAATAATGGCGGAAAATACCTGTTTAACACGCTTTTTACAGGTTTAAACGTTAAAAACGGTAATTTGCGCGGAGTTTTTATAAAAGATTTAAAGGGCGGTGCGGAAGATGAGATTTCTGCTTGCGCGGCGGTTCTCGCTCTCGGGCATTCCTCGCGCGATACCTTTTATGCGCTTAATAAAAACGGTGTAAAAATGGAGCCGAGGGACTTTGCGGTAGGGGTGCGCATAGAGCATTTGTCAAGCGATATAAACCGCGCCCAATACGGAGATTTTGCGGGTGTTTTACCCGCCGCAGATTATAAAATTGTTTCACACGCGCACGAGCGTACGGTATTTACTTTTTGTATGTGTCCGGGGGGTGTTGTTATACCGGCTGCAAGCGAGGAGGGCGGAGTTGTAACCAACGGTATGAGTCTCTACTCTCGCGACGGCAAAAATTCTAACTCCGCGCTGATGGTTCAGATGAGAAGCTCCGACTGGGGAGAAGGACTGTTTGCAGGTATGGAGTTCCAGCGTGAAATAGAGCGCCGTGCTTATCGCGCGGGCGGCGGGTACGGAGCGCCCGTTCAGCTTTACGGTGATTTTGCCCGAGACAGAGTTTCTTCGTCTTTCGGTTCGGTTGCGCCGACGTATGCGGCGGGTACGGTCTTTGCTCCGCTTGGCGAAATTTTACCGCGCGTTGCAACGGAGGCGCTTAAAAAGGCAATTCCCGATATGGACGGCAGAATCAAAGGTTTCGCTTCGCCCGACGCTGTTTTAACGGGCGTAGAAAGCAGATTTTCTTCGCCTGTTAGGATTTTGCGCGGAGAAAATTACGAGAGCGTTTCCGTTAGCGGGCTTTATCCGTGTGGCGAAGGGAGTGGATATTCCGGCGGAATTACCAGTTCTGCCGCCGACGGACTTAAAATAGCGGAAACAATTTACGAAAAATATTGTTTTCTGCCTTAAAAATCATTTAGTTTTCATATTTTTAACACAAACGGCGTTTATAATTTCAATCGTAAACAGACACACACTCAACTTTTTTTCATATTCTCTCAGGGGGGATCGGGCAAATTATGTCCGGTCCCTTCACCGTTATTATGAGTACTTTTTGAATATTTGTATAATTTCACAATTTATAATTTTGCAATTTTACCGTTGTGTTTTGTTTAATTATAAGTAAAATAAATCCCTTTACTATATTATTTATATATAGTATAATCCTGAATTATAAGTTCACTGTTTTTTTTGGTATTAATATTTAAAAACGGTGTAAAAACATTTGCGTTTTACTTTTTATTTATTGTATAATTTTAATGTATGATTTTAATGGAATGTTGCGCAAACTTTTTAATAGTAAAGTGCGCGCGTTTCTATGCGCAGGCGATTCCGTTTTTGCGCTGCAGGCCTTGAGGTTTCAGATGGATAAAGATTTAAAAGAGAAAAACGAATTGGATAATAACGCCGAAGCGGCTGACTCTTCCAAAACCGGCGAAGCGTCCGTATCCTCCGATACGAACAAAATCAGCAAAAAAGATGCGGCGAAAAGGGGTTTTAAAAATCCTTTTAGCGGTATGCCCAAAAAGACTTTAATCAGAATAATAGCTATAGCGGCGGCAGCTGTTGTCGCTGTAGTTGCGCTTACTTTGGGGCTCGTTCTCGGCTTAAAAGGCGGGAAGGGGCTGTTTACCGTAGAATTTAAATCGGCGGAGCATGTAAAATACGCTTTGAACGGTAGCGACGACACGTTTGAAAAAGCCGAGTTCAAATTGGAGGAAGGTTCGGAAGTAGTCTTTTCTGTTATTCTTGACGAGGGCTACATTAATCCTACGGTCAGGGCGAACATCACTACGTTGAGCGCGGAGGAGGGGCTGTACCGTTTTACCGTAACTTCGAATACTTCGGTAACGGTATCCGGAGTTGTCGACGGCTCGGTTCAGCTTACGGGCGACGGAAAAACGGCGGCGACGCCTTTTCTTATCCACGACTTGCGCGAACTTCAATACGTAACCTCTAATATCAATAACGGCAACTCTAACTATGTTATTGCTTATTACAGTCTTGAGGCGGATATCGATTGCGGCGGCGCCGAGCTCGACGTAATCGGCAACGTTTCCAATCAGTCGGCTTTCTTTGGCGGTTGCTTTAATGGAAACGGTCACTCGATTTCAAACTATAAAATTAATTCCGTAGGGTATCCTTACGCAGGGCTTTTCGGAATGGTTCAAAAATATATTGCTTCAAGCAGCATAACTCCGGACGATTCAGGCGTTATCAAAAATCTTAATTTAAAAGATTTTGCCATTGACGCGTTTGCTCCCCAGGGCAGTAACGTTATCGTTGGTTCGATAGCCGGTTATGGTATTGCGGCAAAAATTCTCAATTGCAGTGCGGTAAACGGGACTATAACCGTAGTCGGTAACACGTATTTCTGTTATTCCGGCGGAGCGGTTGGCATTTTGCAATCCGGCATAAATTCCGCAATGTATGATAATGGCGCTACCTATATCGAACCTCATTATGCAGTAATAAATTCCGTTCATACGGACGTGGATCTCTATATGCTTAAGGGTTACGGCTATGCTTCGGGCGGGATTGTGTCTTACGTACTTTCCGACCACCCCATGGCTCCGGCTTACGTTACAAACTGCTATTCGGAGGGCAACGTTTTCAATTCTATGCGCGCGGGTGGAATTGCGGGGTATGTAGGTGATTATGGATCTATATCCAATTGTTATTCCACTAGCGAAATAGAAGCTAATTCTATTGCGAATAATCCTATTGCGGATTATGACGCGCTTGCCGGCGGTATAACCGCGTGGGCTGGCAGACAGTCGGTCATTTCCAACTGTTTTTCCAAGGCTACTGTCAGCGCATATTCCGTGAACGGAACACAACACGCGCAAACGGGAGATATCGTCGCGCGTGAGCAAACGGCGTCATTAACCGAGAACGGTGCGCTCGTTTACAACTGCTTTGCAGGCAACTATGCAAGACCTTTGGAATCAACCTTTTTAATGGTAGATTTGAACTGGTCGAATAAGGATTGGAAAATAGAAAACGGTTCTATGCCTGTTTTACAGTCCGCTTTCTCCGAAGAGCAAAAAAAGTCATATACAGTTAGCTTAAATTACGGAACCGAAACGGTTGAAAATAAAACTCAAAAAGAAGTGGAACTTACGGCTCTCGGATACTATAATCCTATGATCGAGTATTTAAGAGACGATAAAATAGAAATCAAGGATCTTATTGTTTCCGACGGACAAAAAACTTCTTACGGATATTTCTTCGACGCCGAACATAAATTGGCGGTTCCTAACGCATATGTGCCTATCAATGATCAGATTTTGTATGTAGGATTTGCCGATTATGCAATAGTTGCCGGCACGTATTATAATGAGTACGGCGGTCGTGTAACCGAGCTGTTAATCGAAAACGGCGACGACGTGGGTTCGTACTCTTACACAAACGGCGGAAGATTTCTTTCTTCCTACATCTTTGACGGCGAGAACATTCTATTCTACGACGCGCCCTTTGCAAGGCTTTCGAAAGTAATTTCCGACGGCGATCCCGCGCTCAATTTCGAACGTTACGATTTCGTTGCAAAACTTGCAAGCGACGGCAGTTTGTCGGTTTACGACGGAACTTATTTTACCGAAGAAAAGCCTTTAAAATTCGTTAGAAATAAGCCGGTAGGCAGGGATAACGAGTTTATCGGCGATTGGCGTAAATCTGCGACGGTTAACAAAGTTTATTCGTTTAAAGACGGGTCGAATTGGTCTTACAGTTATAAAGGAAATGAGGAATTTACCGGCACATATACCGTAAATAGCGACGGTGTTGCAACGCTTGTGTCGGGCGGAACGGATTATGCAACCGCACGCATAGCTACGAGCGGACTGGTTGAAATAACAAGAAACAATGTAACTGAATATTACGGTCGTGCGGAAGGTCTTCTCGGAACATGGTTTGATACCGCCAACGGCGATTATGTTATGTTCAACGGATTCGGCGCAGGGCTCGAAGGCGAAGCTTTGGTCAGCATAGGCGGCAACGCTTCAAGTCTCATTTATATTAAAGACGGGTTCTTTGACAAAGATAGCGACAATTTCGGAATAACGCTCGTTTCACCTGCAACCGGAGCGCTCTTCGGGTATCTTGTATACGACGCCGCAAATCTTGTTTTGACTGGTGCTCTTTACGACGGCTCGGCGGGCGAATTGACCCAAGGACATTCGTTCCGTCTTATAGACAACTACACGGGCGAATGGATCGGTGAAGGCAATATAAACGGAGTCGATTTTAAACTTTTGAATTTTAACGGCTTCGGCGCTTACGGCACAGGTTATATTGAAATTAACGGCGAAAGAACGCGCATAGAGTATTCCGCCGATATCGAGAACGGACTCGTCGGAACGTTTAATTATATGGGTACCGTTTATACGTTGAATTTTAATGATAAGACTAGCGTTGTTACTGTTTCGTCTGCGTCGGGTAGCACGGAGCTGATCAGGAAGGACGAGCTTTATAATACCACATTGGTAAGCGGTTCTACGGTCTATGAATTCAACGGCGGCGGACATCTGGACGAGGGGGGAGTATTGACGGTAACGTCAAATTCCGGCGTTACGGAGTACAACTATAAAATAGAAAAGTGGATTCTCGACGATAAAACTCAAGCCGTTAAAGAAATTTTAGTAAATACAAAAAACCTCACTTCCGGCAAAAACGAACGCGGTACAATAACCCTTTCGCAAGACGGAAACAGATTTTTATTCAAAGAGACTCCAACCGCAAGAGGAACTTCGCTTACGGTAAGCAACGGCTTTGTGGGAAGCTGGGCTATATATTCGAATTTCCAGTTCTTCACTGTTAACAGTTTCACTCTTGACGGCGCGTCGTCGGGGTATTTCCAAGGATTTGACGCAACTTATCAAACGATTTCGGATACTTGCATACTCGTAACTTATTACGACGGTTTAAGCACGGCGGCGATAAGTGCATATATCGTTTTGGTTGACGAAGATACTCTGGCGATTTCGGATTTCACTTATTTGGTATCCGGCAGGTATGTTTACGCGGCACGTCGCGACGCGCTTTACGGCGAATGGATTTCAGCGTTGGATTCAAATTCCGTAATCAGATTCGACGGATCCGGATTCAACAAATTTAACTTCGGTGACGCCCGCGCAAATTCCGGTGCAAGATATAATTATACTTACCGTTTCGGCAAGTATTATATGTGGATACGCGACGACGATACGCAGATGTACGTTATAAACTTCCTCGGGCGCAACCCGCAGGTTAAAGATTATTACAATAACGGAAGCAGTAACTTCAAACTCGATTCTTTCGATTCGGCGGTTAAGCCCGTATTCGAAGGCAATGACGCAAATAACGTAAATTATGTGTTTAACATCGACGGAACTGTTATCGTCGACGGGGCAATTCGTAGTTATGAGCTTGTCGAAACTGACGAAAAAGAGACGACACTTATAATAAGAATCGACGGCGACGAAGATATAACTGCAGTAGCTGACCACAACAAAGGAACCATTACCATACTTTAAGCGGTTTTTGCCGTTTAACAAAAAGAGGATTTTTTATGAATTTAATGAGGAGAAAAATAAAGCGTACCGCAATAGCGTGTCTTTCGCTCTTAATGTGTGCGTCGTTTACGGCAAGCTGTGCTACGGTTAATCTTGATCCTTCCGGCGATAAAATCGACGGCTCAACGGAAACGGATGGATTATCTTTTACCGACGTTACCGATAAATACGATACTACCGCTTTATCGATTGCAAATTTCAATTCGTCGGTTTTGAAAAACGATCAACCCGTTTATGAAACAAGGACAGTCATAGTTTCGTTGAGCGGCGATTGCATACTCGATTCAAAGCCTCAAGGCGTAGAAACGAGCGACTATCTGGCAACTGCCGCAGGTCAGGCTGATTTGAGGAATATCGACAGGGAACAGAAAACGTTTTTAAGTAAACTCAATTCTCACCGAATCGATTATACCCTCAAAGCGTCTTATTCCACCGTAGTAAATGCGGTCGCTATCGAAATAGACACTTCAAACGTTAAATTCGTTAAGGGTATCGGCGGTGTTGCAAGCGCGTCTATAGCCCAGACTTATCTTGCCCCGCAAACGGTAGAGTCGTCGGGAGGCAGTGCCGTTAGTAACGACGCTAACGTTCACGAGACGGGTATTTACGATACTTCCGAGTTCAGCACCGCGAGCTGGGGCACGGGTAAGGGTATGCTCGTAGCCGTACTCGATACCGGTCTCGATTATTCCCACGAGGCGTTTGCCGCGTTCAACGACGGAACCGCGGGATTGCGTTACAGTAAAGAAGATATAGCGGAACTGGTTGCGACAACCGAAGCGCAGAAGAGGATTGTGGCGCTCGGCGGTACGTTAACCGTTGAAGACGTTTACGTAAGCAATAAAGTGCCTTTTGCTTTCGATTACGCAGATAACGATGCGGACGTTTATCCCTCATATTCAAACCACGGTACGCACGTTGCCGGCATAGTAGCGGGCAGAGCGGGAAGTTACGTTGATAAAAACGGCAACGTTCCCGTAGACGATGAAGGTCAGCCCATACCTTTCGTAGGCGTTGCGCCCGACGCGCAACTCATGATCTGCAAAACGTTCACAGACAATCTCGACGATCCCGCACTCGGCGGCGCAGAGGCTGAAAATATAATGTCGGCGCTTGAAGATTGCGTTAATATGGGCGTTGACGTCATAAATATGAGCCTCGGAACAACAGCGGGCTTCACAACAACTGACGACGGCGACGACGAGGGCGAAACTTTTGATAAAATTTTCAAGAGCATTCAGCGTGATGGCATAAGTCTCGTTTGTGCGGCAAGTAACGATTACAGCGCGGGTAACGGCAGCCAATACGGAACCAACCTCGCCTCAAACCCCGATTCGGGTACGGTAGGTTCGCCTTCGACTTACTTTGCGGCGCTCTCCGTTGCAAGCGTAAGCGGTCAGAAAACGCAGTATCTCGTTTCGGAAAACAACGATCCGGTATTTTTTGAAAATGCGTCGAACGGTAGCGGGACCAATTACGATTTCGTCGATTCTATATTGCCTGCCGGAGTAAACGAAAAGACTTTTACTTATTATGACGCGGGGACCGGTGCGAACAGTAACTACAGAAATATCAGAAATCTTATCGCGCAAAGCAAAGAGCCCGTGCTCGTTCTCGTCAAGCGCGGCGGCAATACCTTCCAGGAGAAGGTAGAAATAGCAAAAACCAACGGTGCAAAGGGTATAATCGTCTGGAACAACGTTTCCGGCACCATAAGAATGTCGCTCGGCGATCTCGATAGTGAAACGCGTATCCCCGCCGTATCAATTAATAACGATTCCGGCGAACTTCTCGTAAAAATAGCGGAAGCCAATGACAGGAGAACGCCTAACGGAAAAATAACTGTTAGCAGAAGTAATGAAGCGGGACCTTTTATGAGTGACTTCTCATCTTGGGGTACTACTTCCGATTTGAAGATAAAGCCTGAAATTACGGCGCACGGCGGCGAAATTACATCAACCGTTCCCGGCGGATATGCGGAACAAAGCGGAACTTCTATGGCGGCGCCCAACATGTCGGGACTTATGGCAATAATAAGAAGTTACGTTAATTTCAACACGGATTTGGCGGATATAGCTTCCGGTGCGGACAGCAATGTGGTTCAGCTGGCTAACCAGCTCGTAATGAGTACCGCTTCAATTGCGCGCGATCAAAGGGATTTGCCTTATTCGCCCCGTAAACAGGGTGCAGGGCTTGCAAATCTCGGCAATATAGTGGGAACAAAAGCCTATCTTTACACCGATTCGAAAACTTCACATTATTATGAGGGAAGAGACGGCAGACCTAAAATAGAACTGGGTGACGATGCGGCTAAAAAAGGCGAATATACCTTTAACTTTAAAGTTAAAAACTTCGGCGGAAGCGCTTTGAACTTTACCCTCAAATCGCAGTTTATGACCGAAACGCTTTCAACCATAAGCGCGAAATCCGTAAAAGAACAGGCGTATATGCTTGAAGACGAAAAACCCGCTTTCACGTTCAAAGGCAACACGGTTGCAAGCGACGGCAAAATATCGGTGGCGGCGGGAGAAACTGCGGTTATCGGCGTTACTCTCAAACTTTCGGCGGCAGAAAAGAAATATATAGACGAAAGTTTTGAAAACGGCATGTTCGTAGAGGGCTTTATTACGCTTGCGGGCGAAGGTAGCCAGTGCGACCTGAATATTCCTTTCCTCGGCTTCTACGGCGACTGGAAAGCCGCTCCTATGCTCGATTATACCGCGTATGAAATCGCGGACATAAAGCAGGATACAAGTATAAAAGACGAAGAGAAACCGTCAGAAACGGTTTGGGCAACACAGCCTTACGCTTCTTACAACGGTGACAATTATGTAATTCCTATGGGCGGATATGTGTATACGCTCGATTCTTCCGATACTCCTATGTACGCGAATATGGAGTACAACGCGATTTCTCGCTTTGACGAAAGGTTAAACGAAGAGGGAATAGGCAATTACGTTACATCTTACGAAATAAGGTGCGTCTACGCAGGGCTTTTGCGGAATGCGCAACAAGTAAACTATAAACTTTACGACGCATATACCGGCGAACTTTTGACTACGGGTGAGAAGTACCGCATAAGTAAAGCATATGCAAACGGTGGCTCCGCACGCCCCGCTTACGTCGAACTTAAATTGAAGCCCGAAGAATTGGGTCTTGTATCTAACGGAAAATACACGTTTGAGTTTGAATTCTTATTTGATAAAAACGACGTGCTTACCGAAGAGCAAAAAGCAGGCAGTACGTTTACGTTCGATTTCTACGTGGACTATGAAGCTCCGGTGCTTCGCGATGCTCGCGTAAGGTATCAGAATTATAAAGAAAACAACAAAGAAAAACAGAGAATTTATCTCGATTTAGATGTTTTCGATAACCACTATACTCAGTCGGTTATGCTTTTGTACCTTGATACCGAGGGCGAAAGACAAGAGCTTAAACTTTTAAACGATTACGTCACTCCTGTAAGAAATCCCAATAAAAACGGCGTTTCCACCGTTTCTATCGAAGTTACCGACGTATGGGAAAAGTATAAAGACGTGCTCGCCGTCCAGATAGACGACTACGCTCTGAATCACACGAGTTATATTCTTTCTAATTTGAGCAGCTCGTCAAGCATTGACGAAGAGTTCAGCAAAGACGCGCTTCCTCAAACGTTCGACCTTGCGGAAGGCGAAGAAAATATAACGCTCGATATAAACGAAATGCATAAGGTAAGCCTCGTTTACGAAGGTAACGCAAACCTTTCCAATTTCGGTTGGACTACTGCGAGTTCGCGCTACATTGCCGTTAAAAACGGCGAAATCGTTGGCGTTGCTTCCACAAACGGCAAATCCTATCCCGTATTCGTCACCAACTATAAGGGCGTTACCAAAAAGATAAACGTTACGGTAACGGGAGAAAAGGCCAATATAAGAGGCGTGTCTTTTGAATTCGGTACAATCAAGAATTACAACGAGGCTCTCGTTGCCGCAAAAGGCACGGTTTCGGTGTATGCAGGAGAAGAATTCACTCTCGAAGTGTTGCCTTATCCTTGGTATTTCCCGATGGACGGCGTTACAATCGAGTGGAAATCGAGTAACGAAAATGTGGTTACCGTTGACCAAAACGGTAAAGTTCATACTTTAAAGCGCGGCTCTGCAACGGTTACCGCTACGGTTACTTCGGGTAATACAACTTATTCTCCCGTGAATGTTTTCCTTTCTGTGCGTAACGAATTTACTGTTAACGGAATGACGCTTACGCGTTACCGCGGCGAGGGCGAGGATCATATAAATCCCGTCACTGGAAAAATCGAGCACAATGTAGTAATAGTGCCTTCCGAAATCGCCGTTATGACTATTGGTGAAGAGGCTTTTAAAGACAATACCGTAATAACGAAGATAATAGTTCCAAAAACCGTAACGCATATAGAAAAACGTGCGTTTCAGGGTTGCACGGCATTGAAAGAAGTCTGCTTCCAGACTGACGAAGAATACGTTCAGGGAAAAACGGTTTCCGATTCGGATTTAAGTATTATCGATCGCAATGCGTTTGAAGGTTGTACGAACCTTGAAAAACTCGATCTTCGCTATACAAAAGTGTTTACGGTAGGAAGAGAAGCTTTTAAAGATTGCGTAAATCTTAAAACCGTTTTAAAACCCACGGCGATAGGCACTGCGTACGACAGGGCGTTCATGGGTTGTACCGGTTTGACGTCGTTTGACCTTTCGGGATTGCACGTTGCAGGCGCAAACGTTTTCAGCGGTTGCGAAAATTTGCAAACGGTCGAGTTCGGAGAATTCAGCGCTATAGGAAAGGGGATGTTCGCCGCTCTCGAATACGAATATACGGCTTATAACTACGAAACGAACGAATGGAAAAATCACAAAATCGATTATAGCGCTTGCACAAAGATAGGCAATGTGAAAATCAAATCCTCGCTCGTCGGCGCAGGTGCGTTCGAAGGTTGCGTCGGCATTACGTCGTTAACGTTTGACGGCGCAAGCGACATAAGAATCCGTGAGGGCGCTTTCCGCGGTTGTACTAATCTTGCAACCGTTCAATACACAAACGGCGCGACTTTGCACAGCGTTGGCGACGAGTCGTTTGCAGGAACGGCGTGGTCCGGCTCGACTTCCGACGCGGTAACTTCTGGCGATACAATTTTGCTCTATAAAGGTAGTGCAGCCGTTTATACGCTGCCCGCGGGAGTGACTAAAATTGCTCCTTACGCGTTTGCAAATACTGACGTTACCGAAATTACTAACCTCAGTCGGGTAACCGAAATAGGCGAGGGAGCTTTCAAAAACAGCAGGCTTGAAAGAGCGACTTTCAACTCTGCATTGACGGAAATAGCTCCTTATGCGTTCTACGGTACAAACTTTAATACCGTACAGTTGCCCGCTTCGGTTAAATTTATCGGAGATTACGCTTTTGCAAACTGCGCGGGTTTAACAGGTTTCAGTTATTCGCCGGATTCGGAAGCAAAGTTTGGTAACGGCGTATTCAGCGGATGTACCGCGCTTGTGCAAATCGAGCTCGCTTCCAATATAACGGAAATGGGCGATTTGACATTCTTCGATTGCGTAAAACTTAAAAAAGTTACGTTGCCCGCATTAAAGAGCCTCGGCAATCTGACTTTCTTTAATACGCCCTCGCTTGAAGAAGCGTATTTCAATGAAAACGCTCAAACAACCGGAACAAATACTTTTGCGGCGTTTGCCGCTTACGGAAGCGATTTGTATCCCGCTGTCAGAACCCAACTCAAGACGGTAAAGTTCGGAAAAGTCAAAGCTTATAAAGACGCGTCCGATAAAGTCGTCTCCGTAGAAATCGGAGAAGGAGTGCTCCTCAATTGCACAGGCATAACCCAAATCGATTTAAACGGCATAACGTTGGTGGGTAATTCCGCTTTCCGCGGTTGTACTTCGCTTACGAACGTAATCGGTCTCGACAAAGTAACTGTTATAGGCAATTACGCTTTTGCAAACACGAGATTAAGCGGTTTGAATCTTTCAAGCGCTAAATCGGTGGGCGCATATGCGTTTATGACGGAGCGCGGTATAGCTTATAAAACATTAACAATTCCCGTTGCGGAAACTGTCGGTGACTACGCTTTTTACGGCAATAACGTAACGGAAATGGAAATTCCCGCAACTCTTAAATCAATCGGCGCAAGCGCGTTTGCTAATTCGCCTTCGCTCAAAAATTTCAAAGTTGCAGAAGGTAACGAAATTTTCTTCGCCGATAACGGAGTTTTATACCGTAATCTTGGAGAAACGGCTTATTACGGGCTGGTTGCATTTCCTTCGGCAAAAACCGTTGCGGAATACGCCGTAAAGGAAAACACCGCAAGGATAGACGCGGGAGCGTTCTTCGGTCACAAGGCAACTATAAACAAAGTTATATTGCCTTACAGTGTTAAGTCGATTGGCGCAATGGCGTTTTTCGATAGCGGAATATCCGTGTACGAGTTTAAGGGGGTAACGGCTCCCGCGCTCGAAGCCGAATATTCCGATTTGGTTGCAGCTTATGCAGAAGCCAACAACGTCAATTTCAAAGGAAACTATTACGCCAATTTTGAAAATTACTATATTTTCTATAATAATTCCGAATATGGTGTAAACGTTCCTACGCTTACAATATTGTATCCCTCGAACGGTACGGGTTACGATACCCCCGTATATTCGTTATATTTTGCGAACAGAACTCAAACCGACATAGCAATGAGCGAAGCGGTCAATTCGTTTATCACTAACGTTTCAGGTTTTGACGAGGCTTCCGAAATTTTAACTTGGAACATATCAAACAAAACCAAAAAAGAAGTTGAGGAGTTCGCAAATCTCGTTAAGCGTACTCACGAGTATTACGTTTCTTTCCGTAGCGATGCAAACCAGCTTGCTTTCGTTGATTCGGCTTTGATTGAAAAGTTTAACGCGATTGAAGCGGCTATGAGGCAAGTAAAACCTGTTTTCGGTATATCCGTAAGCATATTGAGACTTGAAACTTCCGGCGATGTAAGAACTGAATACCGCGTAGGCGAAAGGTTCGATATGTCGGGGTTGCAGATAATAATTGTTTACGACGATTATTCGACCGAAAACGCTGATATGAGTAAAGTAACGCTCGTCAGTCCCACCGGTCCTTTAACGGAGCTTGACACAACCGTTACCTTCTCGGTAGAAGGAATATCCAGAACGGCAAGCTTGCGTATATACGTTACCGAAAACGGACCTTCCGACGGCGGTAACTGTGCGGGAATAGCAGGAGGAGATATCTCGTCGTTCGGCGGTCCCATGCTTCTTATGCTCGTGCTTGCAGGCGGACTTATAGTGATTTCGACTTATACACGCAAAAAACTCGGAGAACGCAAATGAATAAAAGGTACAGGTTAATTTTAATAGCGGCTTTTGCGCTTATTGCGTCGGTCTGTCTTTTTGCCGGTTGCCAGTTGAGCGTAAACAAATCGTTTGACGAAATTGCTGACGAATATCAGTTCAAGTCCAGCATAACTTATATCCTTAACGAAGGAACTTTCGAAAATAACAGATCTGTTTTCGATATGTATTATACCGAAAACGCTAAACCGTTTGAAATAACGCAAAGCGTTCCGGCGGGTGCTTCCGTCGGAAACGCTAAAATAAAAGATTACGACGGTCACGTCTTTTTAGGTTGGTATAAGGCTAAAGTCAATTCGGACGGAATTCCCCTTTATACCGACGGAACGTTATTTGACAAAACTCTCGAAAAGGGAAAAACCGTTGAAAAAACCGACGAAAAGTTCGATTTTTCAAATCGAATGAAAAACGGCGATAAAATTTATTTGGTAGCGGATTGGGCAGAACTTACAAAAGTTAATTTCAGACTTATCCCTGACGGTTTTGACAAGATGGTAGTCGGCGACAAAGAATATAAGGCCGGAGATATACTTAACTCCTTCTATATTCCTACTACGGGACTTGCAAATATGGGAGACAGCGTCTTTAAAGCAAACGGTTATACTTTTGTTTCGTTCCATACAAAAGCAGACGGTAGCGACGAATTTAATGGTTGGCCTATTCGTATTCCCGACGACGGTAAAGACATAGATATGTACGCTAAATTTATGTTGGGCGATTGGGAGCTTGTTCGTACGGCGAAAGATTTCGAAAAACTTTTCCGTAGCGGCGGCAATGCGTTGAATTATTATTTTATGCTTGCACCTGGAACCGAACTCGATTGCGGCGAACTTAAAAATTTGGCGCCGTTATCGAGATTCCGCGGCAAGATAGAGGGCAACGGTTGCACCGTAACAAATCTTACATTTACGAAAAACAATATTTTAAACGGCAATATCGTTTCCATTTTCGGCAACCTTACAAAAGAGGCGTCGATAAAGAATATTACGTTTAAAGACGTAAAGGCAGATTACAGTTTGCGCGCTAACACTGATACGGACATATTCTTTATGTGCTCTTCTGATGCCGGCGCTACGCTTGAAAACGTTGCTTTCGGCGGACAGATGAACGTAACTCTCGGCGTCAACGCAAGGCTTGACAAAACTTCGGAATCCAACTGGATTTTCGGTGGTTATACTTCTGATTCCCTGATGAAAGGTGTTACCGTTCTTGCGGGCACGAGGTGTACGATAACCGATTCCGAAGGTAAAGAAACTGTCTACGAATATAAAAATCAACACTAAATCGGAGGATTTAATATGAACACAAAAAAAGTATTGCGCGGCGTTGCGCTGGGTGCGGTGTGTTGCTCCATGGCTCTCTCTATAACGGGATGTCGCGGTGGCGAACGCGACCCCGAAGATAACCCCGTAACTCTTGCCATAGGCGCTCTCGACGGCAATTATAACCCGTTCTTTTATACTGCGCAGAACGACGGTGAAGTGACGAGTTTAACTCAAATTCCTCTCGTTACTGCAGACAAAGACGCTAATATTATTTGCGGACAAAATGAGGCTACCGTTGCGCTCGCGTACAGAGAGCTTGATGCAGACGGAAACGTAATTTCTGCAAGCGACGACGATAAAGCGGCTATGCAGTATCAATATGTAATCAAAAAGGGTATTAAGTTCAGCGACGGAGTCGATCTTACAATTAAAGACGTTTTATTCAACTTCTACGTGTATCTCGACCCTTATTACACGGGTTCGTCAACTCTTTATGCAACGAAAATAAAGGGACTTTCGCAATACAGAACTCAACGCGCAGACTCCGATGACGACGGCACTGGAGATTTTCAGGGTTTGGCAAGGCAGAGGTACGAAAACTTAATCGAGTGGGATAAACCTAATACTAACCAACCGGAGACGGAGCAGCTGTTGAAAGACGCTATAACCGTCGCCACAAAGTATAAAGAAGAACTCGAAACCGCATGGAGCAATGCGGAAGGAACGGCGGCAAGCTACCGTGAAGTAACTTATGATTCCAACGGAAAGCCGGAGCCTAGTTTCAGCTTTACCGAGGACTGGGAAGTCTTCTATTATACTACCAATTTTGCGGGTCACCAGTACGAATATAATAATGAAAACAAACGCGTAAGAAAGATTGTCAATAACAAATACGTTATGTCTTTCGATGAGGGTGGTGACGACCATAAACTCCGTCAAGATATGGAAGCAGAACTCGAAGGCTTATCCGGCGATGCAAGAAAGAAAGCCATGAAAGAGCTTGCCATAGACACCGTATTTTCGGAGAGTATTGTTGCAACGTATGATAAAGACGGCAAAATTACTTCGGCTGAACCTGCGGTAACTGGCTCGCTTGCGGCCGTTCTGGAATCCACCGGAGCCGGTTCCGAAGCTCTCCGTCAGTTTTTGAACGACGAAATGAGCGACCACTATAACACTATCAGAGAAGAAGGAAAACTTGCTTATAACAGCATTTCCGGAATAAAGGTTGATAAGGTAAGCGCAAGCGACTTTAACGGCAGTATGACTGCAGGTTCGCCTCTTGACCCCAACAAAGGTGAGTACGACCGCGTCACTATAGTTATGGACGAGGTTGATCCCGTAGCAAAGTATAACTTCGGAATCGTAATAGCTCCTATGCACTATTATTCGGGAACTTCAGGCGATACCGATTACGTTCAGCGCGCAATGGATACCGATCCAAATAACGATAATGTTGCAGACCGTTTCGGCGTTAAGTTTGCCGACGGAGATTTCTTTGACAACGTTTTAAAAGTTGATTCTATTAACAAATCTTCTAAACCTGTTGGCGCAGGCCCTTATAAGATGCGTGACGACCGCCTTGAAATAAACAGAGACTGCCGCTACGTCAGGAACGAACATTTCGAAACCGTTGGCGACGGAATAGAAAACGCGAAAATCAAATATCTTAACTATCGTTATATCTCCGACGACCAGATAGTTACGTCGCTTATTTCAGGCGATATCGACTTCGGTACTCCTCAATGTACACCGAGGAATATTGAGATGCTTAACGGTAGCAGAAATTTCTTAAGCAGTAACCAATACGATGCAAACGGCTTCGGATACGTTGGCGTTAACCCCAAGGCTGTTCCCGATATAACCGTAAGGCGCGCTATAATGAAAGCTATGAACGTTGCCGATATTACCAAGACTTATTATACAGAGGATTACGCAAGCGTAATTTACAGACCCATAACAACCAACTCTTGGGTATATAAAAAAGCTGATAAAAATCTGTATTTTTCGGAAGTTGACGAGCTTGCTTATACTCGTAATCATAGTGAGATAACCAATATGCTTGAAGACGGAGGTTATACTCTTAATGGCGGCGTATATGAACAGAACGGTAAAAAATTAAAATACACGTTTACTATAGCAGGCGAAACGCAGGACCACCCCGCATTCACAATGTTTAAAGATGCTGCGAACTTCCTTAACGAATGCGGATTCGATATAACCGTTTTAACCGATATTAACGCACTTCAAAAGCTCGCTACCGGTAGTTTGCAGGTTTGGGCGGCGGCATGGACTTCAGGCATAGACCCCGATATGTATCAGGTTTATCATAAGGATTCCAAGGCTTCTTCGGTAAGGAACTGGGGCTACGACGTTATTTATGCTGCCCCTGATAAATATACAACGGAAGTCGAGATAATCGACGAAATGTCGGGGCTTATAGAACAAGGCAGGTCGCTTACTTCTCAAGATGCGCGTACGCCAATATATTGCGAAGCTATGGACTTGCTTATGGAACTTGCGGTTGAACTTCCTACCTATCAAAGAAAGGATATGTATGTTTATAATAAGAATGTTATTGACGGCAAGTCTTTAAACTCCAGTCCCAACGCGCAGGAAGGACCTCTTAACAGAATTTGGGAACTTAACTACGTTTAATCCTAAAACGGAGCGAATTATACAAAATGGTCAAATATATAGTAAAAAGACTGCTCACGGCGTTGTTTATCTTATTAGGCGTATCAATTTTGCTTTACGCTATAATCAGATTGATGCCTACGAACGTCATAGAAGCCAACTATATGGCGTCTCACCAGCAAAGCGATTACAGCGAAGAGGAGTTGAGGGCTATACTCGCAAGATATAACCTCGACGACAATTCTTTCGGCGGAATAATAAAAGGCTGGTGGATTTGGATTTCAAGGTTCGTTTGCGGCGATTTCGGCGTATGCTTAACGAACAGCGAACCCGTTCAGGACGAAATTTTCCGTAATATGGGAGTTTCTTTTGCGGTTTCGTTTATCGCGCTTATTCTCGAGCTCATTATTGCTATACCTCTCGGTATTAAGTGTGCTTGCAACCAGTACGGAAAACTCGATTATACCGTAACCGCGCTAACAATGATAGGAATATCGTTTCCGTCGTTCTTCTTTGCGAGTATAGTAATAAAGATTTTTGCACTCGATTTGGGTTGGTTTGAAGCGGGAAGTCTTGTCTCCGGTAATATGCCCGTATCGGCAAGCGGTTTTGAAATATTCATAAACCAATGCTGGCACCTTGTTTTGCCTATTTTCGTGCTTACGATACTGTCTATAGGGTCTATGATGCGCTACACGAGAACAAATACGCTCGAAGTACTCAACGCGGATTATATCCGTACCGCGCGCGCCAAAGGACTTTCTGAAAGCAAGGTAGTTTATAAGCACGTGTTCAGAAATACGCTTATTCCCCTTGTTACAACTCTTGCGGGCGTTCTCCCCGGACTGTTCGGCGGATCTATGATAATCGAACAGATGTTTTCGCTCCCCGGTATAGGCAATACGGCTTATTTAATGACTACAAAGGGAGATATACCGTTTATTATGGGCTACGATATGTTTATTGCGACTCTAACGGTTTTAGGTATATTGCTCACCGATGTAATGTATGTAATAGTTGACCCCCGTGTCAAATTAGGAAAGTAGGGAGGAGATTATGGAAGAAAATAAAAATAATATTCAGCCCGAAACCGATAATACTATTTCTGCGGCGGCAACCGAACAAGTAACTGAAGAAAATCTGAACGGTGAAAGCTTGGGGGACAGGGTTAAAACCCTTTCCCCCGGAAGAACCGTTGCAAAGAGGTTTTTTCGTTCAAAACTTTCTATAATAGGACTTGTAACTATAATATTATTGTTCTTGATTTCGTTTATAGGTCCGTTTTTTTCTCCTTGGGGAGAGCAGCAGTCAGATAATACTCCTAAAACAACCGTAACGAGTCAGGTCATCACTTATGAAGTAGACGGCGAAACGTTTACCTCTTACGGCGTAACTATAACAGAAACAGGCACCAACGTTACCGCCAATCCTTCGGCTGACCACTGGCTGGGTACCGACGACAACGGCTACGATATTTTTACCCGCCTTATGTACGGCGGCAGAGTTTCGCTCACTATAGGCTTTTTGGTTGTAATAGTTGAAACATTGTTGGGCGTCATCCTCGGCGGTCTGGCGGGCTATTTCGGCGGTAAAGTAGATAACGTTATAATGCGTATAACGGATATCTTATACTGTATACCGCAAATTCCGTTGATGCTTATATTCTCCGCCGTATTCGACGGCGCGCAGATAACGTCTATAGTACGTTTGTATTATATGATGGGTATACTTACGCTCATAGGCTGGGCGGGCACTGCAAGGCTCGTGCGCGGGCAAATACTTTCTTTAAGAGAACAGGATTTCATGCTTGCGGCAAAATGTTCTGGACTGTCGGTAAAGCGCAAAATATTCAAACACTTAATCCCCAACGTGCTCCCTCAACTCATAGTTTCTATGACTCTGGGTTTGGGAAGCATAATACTTACCGAGGCAACCTTGGGCTTCCTCGGAATCGGCGCTCCTCCGGGAACTGCTACGTGGGGCGCAATGATAGAAACGGGCAGACATATGTACACGCTTATGAATTTGCCCAATTACTGGATTCCTCCCGGTATATGTATTACTCTTGCAATTCTTGCGTTTAACTTTGTGGGTGACGGTTTGCGCGACGCGTTCGACCCTAAAATGAAGAGGTAATTATGTCCGAAGATAAAAACTCAAAAAAATCGCATTATATTTCGGGCTCGGAGTCGCGCCGTATAGCAAGGGAAAATTTAAAGGCAACGCGCCATTATGAAAAGTTAAAGAAGAGAAGGGTAAAAGAGGCGGAATTCGTTACCGAAATGAAAGACCCCGCCAACATAATCGAATTTGACGATTTGCATACCTTTTTCTTTACCGACGCGGGTGTGGTAAAAGCCGTAAACGGCGTAACGTTTTCTATACCCGAAGGTTCAACCGTCGGCGTGGTTGGAGAGAGCGGTTGCGGAAAGTCAGTAACCTCGCTTTCGACTATGCAACTCGTGCAAGGACCTGCCGGTCAAATTGTAAGCGGTTCGATCAGGTTTAAGTCGAACACTTACGAGCGCGACGCAAGGGGCAAAAAAATTCCCGTTTACGAAACGACTACCAACGATCTGGGTGAAGAAGTACCCGTGCTTGATAAAAAGGGCAAGCCCGTAATTAAAAAGGACGAGCTCGGCGGCAACCTTTATAAAATGCAGGAAAAGGTGGTAGATATAGCAAAAATGCCCACCGAAGCTATGCGCGGTATCCGCGGAAGAGAAATTTCAATGATCTTTCAGGAACCGATGACTTCGTTAAATCCCGTTTTTACTATAGGTAATCAGCTTGACGAAGTAGCTCTTTTGCATATCGAAGGAATTTCCAAACAGAAAGCAAAAGAAAGAAGCCTTGAAATGCTAAATCTCGTAGGCATGGCAGATCCCGAGGCGGTTTATAAAAAATATCCGCACGAGCTTTCGGGCGGTATGCGCCAGAGGGTTATGATAGCTATGGCGCTGTTATGTAATCCCCGTCTGATAATTGCGGACGAGCCCACGACAGCCCTCGACGTTACCATTCAGGCGCAGATTTTAGACCTTTTGCGCAATATAAAGTCCAAAATAAACGGTAGCATAATGCTGATAACGCACGATTTGGGTGTCGTTGCCGAAATGGCGGATTTCGTCGTAGTTATGTACGCGGGTAAAATAATTGAAATGGGAACGGCGGAAGATATTTTCGACCACCCCATGCATCCTTATACGATTGGACTTCAAAGGAGCAAACCTACGGTAGACAGTGACGTGGATTCGCTTTACTGTATACCGGGCTTCGTTCCCAATCCCGTGGATATGCCAAACTATTGTTATTTCCGCGACAGATGCGAAAGTTGTAAAAAAGAGTGTGCGGGCGATTATCCCGAACTCGTAAAAGTAACCGATACGCACAGCGTTTCATGTTATCTATATAAAGAAAAACAAGGGAAGAAGGAGGTTTAAGTATGGCGGACAACGCAATTGACAAAGCTGCGCACCCCCAGGAAAACGCTGACGAAACGCCTCTTCTCGAAGTAAAGAATTTACAGCAGTATTTCGTAGTAGATAAAAACCTGTTCGGTAAACCTACAAAATTTTTAAAAGCGGTAGACGATGTTTCTTTTTCGTTAAAACGTGGCAAAACTCTCGGAATAGTCGGTGAAAGCGGTTGCGGTAAAACAACTATGGGACGAACCGTTTTGCGCCTTTATGACGTAACCGGCGGCGAAATATGGTTTAAAGGGCAAGAGGTTTCAAAAATCAAAAACCGTGAGTTCAATAAACTCCGCCCTAACATGCAAATGATATTTCAGGATCCTTATGCAAGCCTTTCGCCCCGTCTTACAGTCGGCGAAATAATAGGCGAAGCCGTCCGCGAGCATGGTATAGTGCCCAAAGAGGAATATCACGATTATATCCTCTCGGTAATGAAAATGTGCGGACTTCAACCCCATTATTACGAAAGGTATCCTCATGAGTTTTCGGGCGGGCAGCGTCAGCGTATCTGTATAGCGCGCGCGCTTGCATTAAAGCCGGATCTGGTTATTTGCGACGAACCCGTATCGGCGCTCGACGTCTCCATTCAGGCGCAAATAATCAACATGTTAAAAGAGTTGCAACAGTCGCTTAACCTCACTTATGTGTTCATATCGCACGATTTGTCGGTTGTAAAACATATTTCAGACGAAGTAGGCGTTATGTATCTCGGAAGCATGGTCGAGTACGGTACCAAGGAAAACATTTTCTCTAACACGCTTCACCCTTATACAAAAGCGTTGTTTTCCGCCGTTCCCGTGCCCAATCCGCACGTAAAGATGAACAGGATTCTTCTCAAAGGCGATATTCCTTCACCCGTTAATCCTCCAAAAGGTTGCAAATTTCATACACGTTGCGAACACTGTATGGAAATCTGCGGCACTGTCAAACCCGCATATAAAGAGGTCGAGCCCGGACACTTCTGCGCTTGCCATCTTTACAATACTCCCGAGGAAAACGAACAGTGCAAGGTGGAAATGCATAAGGCGCTGGAGCTTGAAAGAATTACCGCTCTTGCAAAGAGTTATATGAAAATCGGTAAAAAGAAGAAAGCCGAACCTGAAAACCCGACAGAAAATAAAGAAGATAAGGCAAACGATGGCAAAAAAGAAGCGTGAAGACGACCTTGACACCACGACGACCTTTGCGGATATGAATCTGGAAGGTTTCCGTTGGTATGACCCTACGCTTAAAAAGCATGGTAAAAAGTTCAAGGAAAAAAACAAAGTCACCAGAAAAGAATATTGGGCAATGGTCAGGGGCATGTTTGCGGCAATAGCGCCGTTTCTGTTAATAGCCGTAGCCGTTTTCGGTGCGCTGATTGGTCTTGCTTATCTTTGGTTAAGTTGAATTAAAGCCCGCAAAATTTTGCGGGCTTTTTTGTGGACTTTTGGATTTTTGTGTAATATAATAGTGGCGGAGAGAAAATTATGTTAAAAGCAAGAGATTTCAGATACGACGCTTGGAATAAACTTTCAGGCAAGTGGGGCACGCTAGCGCTCATAAGTTTTGTGACGGGGCTCATCACGGGAGCTATAGGGGCCTTGCCATACGTCGGCGTTGTGGGTATTATGCTTATTACAGGACCGCTTGCATTGGGTATGGCAATTGTGGTCAGAAATGTAATCAGGCTTCAGCCCGTAGACTTTTCGCAGGTTTTCGACGGTTTCAAAAATTTTGCGAATTCGTTTTTGCTAGCGCTACTTATAAGCATATTTACTGCGCTGTGGTCGCTTTTGTTGATAATCCCCGGTATAATAGCGGCTTATTCTTACAGGTTGAGCTTTTATATATTGGCGGATAATCCCACAATGTCGTCGGAGGCAGCGCGCAAGGCTTCAATAGAAATGATGCGCGGCAATAAATGGCGCCTTTTTTGTCTTGACTGTTCTTTTATCGGCTGGTATCTTCTTTGCGTGCTTACTTTCGGTATTTTGACTTTTTGGGTAACACCGTATCACGAAACGGCTTCTTTTGCGTTCTACCAAAGTCTTATTGCCGAGCGTGCGGCGAGCCAGAATCCGCCTATTTATGATAACGGCGGTTTTAATCAGCCTCAACAGCACGCCCCCGAAGACCCGTTCAAGCAAGGCGAAAACAAAAATAATACGGACAATACGTTTTAAGAAGTCCGTTTACGGAGAAAGTTATGTTCGAATATAAAGTTGAAATATATAAAGTCAGAGAAGCCGAAAAAGAAATGAATTTATTGGCTAAATCAGGTTGGAGAGTAATTGCCGTTTCGCCTAATATGGCTATGGGTTACGGTATTGTAGTAACTTACGAAAGGCAAATTAAATAATTTCTATTTTAAATTAGCTATAACAAAAACAGCCCGCTATGCTTCTTAATCGAAGATAGCGGGCTTTATTCTTTTGATATTTTTTAAATCGAATGAGTTGTGGAAATTGTTTCCACGTTAATAAGGTTGGAGTTTCCGCTTTTGCCGTTCGGGGTTCCGCCAGTCAATACTATTGTGTCGCCCTTTTCAACAAGACTGGTATTTATCGCAGCGCGTTTTGCATAGTGGAAGAGGACGTCGACAGAATAAAACTCCTCGCTCATTACCGGTATTACGCCCCAACTTAACGCAAGTTTACGATAAGCTCTCTCGTCGGTAGTCATGCCAATAATATCTATCATGGGACGGAAACGAGAAACCGTTCTTGCCGTGCCGCCGGTTCGCGTACATACCACTATAACCTTTGCGCCGATGTCCTGTGCAAGAGTGCAGGCAGAGTGTGCCAACGCTTCAGAAAGCCTTGTAATTCTGTAATCGTTTTCATCTATGTGCTGTATATAAGAGGTATTTGCTTCGGCTTGCGCCGCTATTTTCGCCATAGCTTTAACAGCTTCGACAGGGTATGCGCCTGCCGCGGTTTCGCCCGAAAGCATGATGGCGGAAGAGCCGTCGTATACGGCGTTTGCAACGTCGGAAATTTCCGCGCGGGTGGGGCGGGGCTGTTTAATCATTGATTCAAGCATTTCCGTGGCGGTAATACTGCGTTTTCCGCAAATTCTGCAAGCTTTTATCAAAGATTTTTGAATGCTCGGCAGTTCTTCAAAAGGGACTTCCACGCCAAGATCGCCGCGGGCCACCATAATGCCGTCGCAAACTTTTAAAATTTCGTCAAGGTTGTTTACTCCCGCGCGGCTTTCGATTTTAGCTATTATTTCAATTTCTCCGTCGGGAGACCCGCACTCGCGCAACCAGTTTCTTATATCGACTACGTCCTGTGCCTTTGAAACAAAAGACGCCGCAACAAAGTCTACACCCTGTTCCACGCCGAACTTAAGGTCGGATTTATCCTGCTCGGAAAGATAGACCATGTCGAGTTGCTTGTCGGGGAAGAACATTGATTTTCTGTTTGAAAGCTCGCCGCCTACTACAGTTTTACAAATAACGTTCGGTTTTTGAACTTTTACCACTTCAAAAATAATGAGTCCGTTGTTTAACAGAATTTTGTCTCCGGGCACCATCTGGTCGCAAATTCCTTTAAACGAAACCGAAACGCGCGTTTTGTCGCCTATTACCTCGTCGGTGGTAAAAGTGAATGTTTCTCCGTCTTTAAGATTAATTTTTCCGTTTGCAAATGTTTTGATTCTGAATTCGGGGCCTTTAGTATCAAGCATTATAGGCAAAGGAACTTTTTTTTCTTCACGTACCTTTTTAACCATCGCTATCTTTTTTGCGTGTTCTTCATGGGTTCCGTGGGAAAAGTTGAGCCTCGCCACGTTCATACCCGCGTCTACCAACTTCGATAAAATTTTTTCATCGTCGGTAGCGGGTCCCAATGTGCATATGATTTTAGTCTTTTTCATCTTGATTACCTCTGATTAATATCTGTTATATTTTATATTAAACGCTGTAAAAAATCAATTAATAAATATAAAATACTTGCAAGCCGCAGCTAAAAATGTTAAAATATACGTAATTTGAGTTAATTATACGGTTGCGGGCTACGAAAGTAGCGTGAGGAAAGTCCGAGCATCGCAGGGCAAGGGTGCCTGTTAACGGCAGGAGAAGGCGACTTCAAGGAAAGTGAACAGAAATATACCGCGCAAGTTTTATACTGTAAGGTTGGAATGGCGAGGTAAGAGCTCACCGTCCCTTTGGTAACAAGGGAAGCCAATTAAACCCCACCCGATGCAAGATTGGGCTATCGGCTTGCTTAAATGCAAAGGCTGCCCGTCTGCCGACAGCCGTAAACATCGCTTGAGCTTGCAGGCGACTGCAAGATTAGATAGATAACCGTACACGACAGAACTCGGCTTACAGATTAATCTCAAATTGTTATGACCCTTTCGGCGTAAATTCGCAGAAAGGGTTATTTTATTTAGTAAATGCTTGACAAAGTAATAAAAAACAAATAAAATAACAAGCGTTATTAATAACCAATGTTATTTTTATGGTGAAACATGCCTGCTAAAAAACAAATTACAAAACAAAAAATTTTAGACTCTGCCGTCGAAATAGTTCGTCAAAGCGGTATGTCCGCTTTGAACATGCGCACGCTTGCGTGCGCATGTAAGTGTTCTACCCAGCCGATTTATCTTTCTTTTGACGGAACCGAAGAATTAAAAAAAGAGGTGGCGCGCGCAGTGTTGGCAATTTTTAATTCATATATAGAAAAGGAAATTGCAAAAAATGAGTACCCCGAATATAAAGCGGTGGGTATGGGGTATATCCGTTTTGCCAAAGAAGAAAAGCAGCTATTCAAATATCTGTTAATGAACGAAGGAATGAGACAGAGCGGGATGGAGAGCGAAAGCTTTAATGAATCCGTGTTAATGATTATGAAAAACTACGGGCTATACCGCGACGAGGCAAGCAGATTGCATGCGCAGATGTGGATTTTCGTCCACGGCATAGCGAGTATGTTTGCAACAGATTATGTTAACTGGGATTGGGAAACGGTAAGTTCGTTGGTATCGGACGCATATAAAGGATTTATGAAGAATCTGCAAGGAGAGAATAAATGATAATAGAAATAAAAAATCTTAAAAAGTCGTTTAAAGACATAAAGGCGGTAGACGACGTTTCTTTCAAGGTCAAGCAGGGTGAACTGTTTGCTTTTCTCGGAGAAAACGGCGCGGGAAAATCGACAACCATTAACGTTATTAGCGGTATCCTGAAAAAAGACGGAGGATCGGTAAATATTTGCGGATATAACGTTGATACGGACGCCGATAAAATCAAGAGCAAGCTCGGCATAGTTTTTCAAAATTCCGTACTCGATAAAAAGATGTCCGGTTACGACAATTTAAAATCTCGCGCAGCTCTCTATGGAATACGCGGTGCACAATTTAAGATGCGACTCAACGAAATGTGTGAATTGCTTGATATGAAAGATATTCTCAAACGCCCGCTCACCAAACTTTCCGGCGGACAGAAAAGGCGCGTAGATATCGCGCGCGCTCTGTTTCATAATCCCGAATTGCTGATTCTTGACGAGCCCACTACAGGGCTTGATCCCAAAACGCGTAAAACGGTTTGGGCGGTAATAGACAAATTGCGGAAAGAAAATGGACTTACGGTCTTTTTGACTACCCACTATATGGAAGAAGCTACCGAGGCGGATTACGTTGTGATTTTGGACGGCGGTAAAAAAGTTGCCGAAGGTACCCCGCACGATTTAAAAACGCAATATGCAAGCGACTTTGTTCGCTGTTACAAGCATATAAGCGAAGCCGAAAAGCTGTTTGCTTCATTGGGATACGTTACGCGTCGCGAGCGCGATTTTGTGGAAGCGGAACTCAAAAATACGGCTGAAGCGGTGGGGATATTTATTCAAAATCCCGCAATTTTCGACGATTTTGAAGTTTTAAAGGGGAATATGGACAACGTGTTTTTGAAAGTGACGGGCAAGGACCTGACGGAGGTGTAAAATGAATGCAAAATTCATTGAATTGAGGAAGTTCGCTTCATTGGTTGCGCGTAACGCAAAATGCTATTTTAAAGACAAATTTACATTCTTTATGTCGCTCATAACTCCCATGATTCTGTTTGTGCTGTTTATTACGTTTTTGCGCAACGTTTACATAGAGAGTTTTAACTCGGCTTTTTCGGCAAGCGGGCTTGAAATGGACGAACGGATTATAAACGGGTGTGCCGGAGCTTGGCTCATGTCGTCGATATTGAGCGTAAGCGCCGTAACCGTCGGGTTTTGCTCCAACGCTATTATGATAGACGATAAAATAAACAATTCCATAAACGATTTACGCGTTTCTCCCGTAAAGGGAACTACCGTCTCGCTTGCATATTTTGCTTCTAATTTTTTAGTGACGTTTATAGTTTTGGTAATTGTGATGCTCGTCGGACACGTATATCTTGCCTGCATAGGTTGGTATATTCCCGCTACGGATACGTTAATGATTATAGTCGATATTTTCTGCAACATTCTTTTCGGTACTTTACTTGCCGCGGTTGTGGGTAGTTTCATTTCAACGCAGGGCGCTTCGGCGGCGGTTTCTACGTTTATTTCTTCGATGTACGGATTTATCAGCGGAGCTTATATGCCCATATCGACTTTCGCAGTCGGTTTGCAAAACGTTTTGTCGTTGCTCCCAGGGACGTACGGAGTAGGGATAATGCGGAATCATTATCTCAACGGATATATGCAGGCGTTTTCTGACGAAATGCGGAATATGAGTGTGGACGGAGAGGTAATAGATAGCGTAATAAAAGGTATGAAGGATAATTTCGACGCGAATCTCTACTCGTTCGGAACGCAGATTCCGCTTTGGGTTATGTATGTTATACTGCTCGGAACGTGCTCTTTGCTACTCGTCGCTTATGTTGCGATAGTAGTATTAAAAAACAGAAAAAAATGAATTGCGGCAAAATAGCCGTTTTGTTCGATTTTTGAAAGCAAAATATAAATTTTGTTGCTTTAATCGCAAATTATTGCTATAATTAACTCAAATTAAGTTTTGAGGAAATGATTATGGATAATAAAAGATTGCAAAAATACGCCGAACTTATCGTTAAGCGCGGGTTAAACGTTCAAAAGGGGCAGGAAGTAATAATTCGTTGCGACCTCGATCAGCCCGAATTTGTTGCTATGTGCGTGGAAGAATGTTATAAAAGCGGAGCCGAAAGGGTTAAAGTAGAATGGTCCTATATGCCCGTTACAAAGTTGCACTATAATTACAGAACGCTTGAAACCATGTCTGAATTTACTTCTGTGGAAAAGGCCGAGTGGGAAAGAAAGGTTGAAAAACTTTCTTGTCTTTTGTGGATTGAGTCTGACGACCCCGACGGGCTTGCCGGTACTGACAGCGCAAAGATTTCAAAGGCAAATCAGGCGAGATTTCCTTTTATCAAGCCTTATCGCGACGCAATAGAAAACAAGTACCAGTGGTGTATTGCCGCTGTTCCCGGCAAAGCGTGGGCTAAAAAGATTTATCCCGATTTGACTACGGATGCGGCTGTGGAAAAACTGTGGGAAGATATTCTTTTATGTTCTCGCGTAGATGCGAATCCTTTAAAAGCGTGGGAGGCTCATAATAACAATCTTGCAAAGCACTGCGCGGTTCTGAATAAATACAAATTTGCAAAACTCGAATACAAGAGCTCAAACGGCACAGATTTTACCGTAGGGCTCAATCCGGAAGGAATTTTTCTCGGAGGCGGCGAGTACGCTTTAGGTAGCAATATCTATTATAATCCCAATATCCCCAGCGAAGAAGTGTTCACGACTCCTATGCGCGGGATTGCGGACGGTAAAGTAGTGGCAACAAAGCCTCTCTCTTATCAGGGCAAACTAATAGAGAATTTCTGGATAAGATTTGAAAACGGCAAGGCGGTGGAAGTTTACGCCGAACGCAATCAGGATCTTTTGGAAAAAATGATATCCATGGACGAGGGTGCCGCATATCTCGGCGAAGTGGCTTTAATTGCGTACGATTCACCGATAAATAATACGGGAATATTGTTTTATAATACGCTTTTCGACGAAAACGCAAGCTGTCACCTCGCGCTCGGCAGAGGGTTTAATAATTGTCTTGAAAATTACGAAAATCTATCGGTGGAAGAGTGTGAGAAAAAGGGTGTAAATTCATCGATGATTCATGTCGATTTTATGATAGGCAGCGCGGATATGTCCATTACCGGCATTACGGCGGAAGGTAAGCGCGTGCCCGTGTTTAAAAACGGTAACTGGGCGATTTGATACCTGTGAAATAACATTTTGAATCGGTGCTGCACGTAAGAAACGAACTGAAACGTCACGTTGCCGCGAAAAATATAAGAACTACGGTAATTTATTTAGTGCTTTCGGTTTTGTCGGTTTTGAGTTATCGTACGAATAGCTCATAACGGGAAAAAGCATACGTTTGCCCTCAAATGAAACATTACCTATCCGAACAGTTTTTTCACGTCTATACCGGCGCAGAAAATGAGAATATAATAAAATAAACAAGAATCCCCCTCGACGTGTTTGTCGCGGGGGATTTATTTTGAAATTAAATAATATTTAAAACATAAAATTTCAAATATTGAGTTTCTTCGGCGGAAAGTAGTGCAGGGTGATCGGGAGCCTGTGTTTTGATCTCTACATATCTCACGGTTCTTCCGCTTTCGTGCGCGGCTTCTTGCAGCATTTTTTCGAACAGTGTGGACGTCATATAGTGCGAGCAGGAACAAGTTATCAAAAATCCGCCGCTCTTTACCGTTTTTATTGCATTAATATTCACGTCCTTGTATCCGCGATAGGCATCTTTAACTTCGCTTG
The DNA here is from genome assembly GCA_910579525.1 of uncultured Christensenella sp. Taxonomy (GTDB): domain Bacteria; phylum Bacillota; class Clostridia; order Christensenellales; family Borkfalkiaceae; genus Coproplasma. Next base: position 60,670 of record CAJTUK010000004.1, read on the forward strand.
CAGATTTGCAAAAAGCGGGAGGGTCGAGTATAACCGTATCAAACTGCCGTTTTTCTTTGCGAAATGTTCTCAATACTTCAAAAACGTCTCCGCAAAGGGTCGTAATATTTTGGATACCGTTCAGCGCGGCGTTATCGCGAACGTTTTTTAAGGCAAGTTCTGAAATATCGCAGGCGGTAACGCTTTCGGCAACTGTCGAAGCGTTGAGCGAAAATCCGCCGCTGTTGCAAAAACAATCCAAGACTTCGCCCCGGCAGTATTTTCTTACGGCAAACCGGTTTTCCTTTTGATCGAGGAAATATCCCGTTTTTTGTCCGTTTTTTATATCTACAAGCATTTTTAAACCGTTTTCTTCTATTTCAACATAATCGGGAACTTCTCCGTATAAAACTCCCTTAATTTCTTCGAGTCCTTCTTTTTTTCTTACGGCAACGTCGCTTCGTTCGTAAATTCCTTTAGGGGAAAACAGTTTAACCAAAATGTCACAAATAAGTTTTTTCCGCAAGTCGATTCCTAACGCGAGAAACTGGACGGCAAAATAATCCCCGTATTTGTCTATTATCAAGGCGGGCAAATTATCTGCTTCGGCAAAAACCATGCGGTAACAGTTTCTATACCCCAAATTTAAGCGGTAATCGTTTGCTGACTTTATGCTTTCCTCATAAAACTTTTCGTCGTCGGTTCCGTCGTTTCTTATAAATATGCGCACAAGAATTTTCGACGCGTGATTTATGTAGCCTTTGCCTATGTATTTTCCGTCGTGCGAATAGACTGCGGCAAGCGACCCGTTTTTGTCTTTGCCCTCAATTTTTGCGGCTTCGTTTGCATATACCCAGCTGTGACCTGCAACAATACGTTTTTCTTCGCCTTTTTTTAAAAATACCGAATAACTCATAATATAAGTTTAGCAAATTATGATAATAATTGCAATAAATTTGCTTTTTAAATAGGCTGTATGCTATAATTTATTGCGTATGCGTAAACTACTCAAATATTTAAAACATTATAAGGCGCAGTCCGTACTTGCTCCGCTTTTCAAACTGCTGGAAGCGAGTTTCGAACTCTTTGTGCCGCTTGTCGTTTCCGCTATAATAAACGGTATAGACGGTGGGGATAAAGGCGTTTCTTTTGTTGTTTACGCCTGCCTCATTCTCGTTGCTCTCGGCGTTGTGGGGCTTATCAGTGCAGTCGCCGCGCAGTATTTTGCAGCTAAAGCCGCAGTGGGCTTTTCGCAGGAACTTCGCCACGACTTGTTTGCGAAAATGCAGACGTTATCTTACAGCGAAATAGACGGATTGGGTACGGGTAAAATGATTACCCGTATGACAAGTGACGTAAACCAAGTTCAATCGGGTGTGAACCTTGTATTGAGGCTGTTTATGCGGTCTCCTTTCATAGTTTTCGGCGCCATGATAATGGCGTTTTTAATCGACGCCGTAGCCGGTGGGATTTTTGCCGTTGCCATAGCGGTTTTATGCGCGGTTGTTTTCGGAATAATGCTTGTAAGTATACCTCTCTACAAAAAGGTGCAGGGTAATCTCGACAAAGTTACAGTAGCCACGCGTGAAACGCTTACCGGAGCAAGAGTGCTTCGCGCTTTCTGCAAGGAAGAGGAGGAAATACAGTCTTATAACTCACGTGTGGGTGAGTTGACAAAATCACAGCTTTTCGTCGGGAAAATTTCCGCGCTTATGAATCCGTTGACTTATGCGGTCATAAACGTTGCTATAATAGTTTTGCTTTATTCGGGTGCAATAGAGTTCGACGCGGGCGCGCTTGACAGAGGTCAGGTAGTTGCGCTTTACAACTATATGTCGCAGATTTTAATTGAACTCATAAAACTTGCCAATCTTATAATTACGGTAACAAAATCATTTGCGTGCGCAGGCAGAATTAACGAAATTCTCGATATGCGTTCGACTCTCAAAAGAGGTGAAGGCTCTGTGGAAGAGAGCTCTCACTTCATAGAATATAAAAACGTCGGGGTCAATTATTCCAATTCACCTATAAATGCTTTGGAAGGTGTTTCTTTTTCTGTCGAGCGCGGTGAAACAATAGGAATAATAGGCGGAACAGGCGCGGGTAAAACTACGTTGGTCAACGTTTTGCCGCACTTTTACGATGTGAGCGAGGGTGAAGTTTTAATAGACGGTAAAAACGTAAACGCGTACGGTGACGAGGCGTTGCGAGACGCTTGCGGAATAGTGCCGCAGAAAGCTGTGCTTTTCGAGGGGACGATACGCGACAATTTGAAGTGGGGTAAAAACGATGCCACAGAAGAAGAACTGGCTTCGGCAATCGAGTCGGCTCAGGCCGCCGACGTTATAAAGGCGAAAGATAGAGGACTTGACGAAATCGTCGAACAGGGAGGTAAAAACTTTTCCGGCGGTCAAAGGCAAAGGCTGACAATTGCACGCGCTCTCGTTAAAAAACCGCAGATTCTCATTCTTGACGACAGCGCGTCGGCGCTAGATTATGCCACAGACGCAAGGCTTCGCAAGTCGCTTAAAAATCTTGACTATAAACCTACGGTGTTTATAGTTTCACAGCGCACGTCGTCTATTCGCCATGCCGATAGAATAATAGTTTTGGACGGCGGTAAACAAGTTGGAATAGGTACCCACGAAGAGTTGCTTAAAAATAACGAGCTTTATCGCGAAATACACTATTCACAGTTTAAAAAGGAGGCGGACAATGGCTAAAACCTCCGGAATAACGCAAAAAGCTATATTAAAACGAATTTTAAAACAGCTCAAAAAATACAGATTGCTGTTGGCGCTGACAATATTTTTTGCGCTTGTTTCCGTGGCGGGCAATTTGATTGTGCCAATATTTTTCGGTCAGGTAATTGATCTGTTGGTAGTCGGTCAACCTGTTGATTTTTCCGTAATGGCGGTAAAATTTGCAATAATCGGCGGCATTATCGCGGTTACTTGCCTTGCGCAATGGCTAATGAACGCCGTAAACAATAAAATCACATATAACGTTGTAAAAGATATAAGAGAAGAGGCGTTTGCTAAAATCCAGATATTGCCGCTTGCTTTTATAGACGCGCATTCGTACGGCGATATCGTTGGCAGAAATATCGCCGACGTCGATCAGTTTGCCGACGGGCTTTTAATGGGCTTTACGCAGCTGTTTACAGGTGTTTTGACCATAGCCGGAACGCTGGGCATAATGCTTGCGATAAACTGGGTAATTGCATTAATCGTCTTTGTGTTGACGCCGCTTTCTCTTTTCGTTGCAAAGTTCATAGCATCGCGCACATATTCGCTGTTTAGAAAAACCAGCGAAATAAGGGGTGAGCAAACGGCCTTCATAGACGAAATGATTGGAAACCTGAAAGTCGTTCAGGCGTTTAACCGAGAGGACGAGAATATCGAAAAATTTGACGGTATAAACGAAAGGCTGACAAAAGCTTCTTTAAAATCTATTTTCTATTCGTCGTTGACAAACCCTTGCACGCGTTTCGTAAACGCTTTTGTCTATGCCGCGGTTGCCTGTGCGGGAGCATTAATGCTTATTACGGACGTTACGCTTCCCGTAGCATTTTCGGTTGGGTTGCTTACGAGCCTTTTATCTTACGCCAATCAATACACAAAACCGTTTAACGAAATTTCGGGAGTAATAACCGAACTGCAAAACGCAGTTGCCTGCGCGGGGAGAATATACGAGATTATAGACGAGCCGTCGCAAACGCCCGATGCGGAAAACGCCGCGGAGCTTGAAAACGTGGAAGGCGAGGTGAATTTTAATAACGTTTATTTTTCGTACGTTGCCGATAAAAAACTCATACAAAATTTCACTCTCAATGTTAAGGCGGGGCAACGCATAGCGATAGTGGGACCCACCGGTTGTGGAAAGACCACGCTAATAAACTTATTGATGCGGTTTTATGATCCTAATTCCGGCAATATAGAAGTCGACGGTAAAAATGTTTTATCGGTTACTCGAAAATCGCTTCGCCAAAACTACGGAATGGTGCTTCAGGACACGTGGCTTAAAAGCGGTACGGTGCGTGAGAACATAGCGCTTGCAAAGCCTTCGGCTTCGCAGTCGGAAATCGAAGAAGCCGCAAAAGCGGCGCGTGCGCATAACTTTATTATGCAGTTGCCGCACGGGTATGACACAGTAGTTTCCGAGGACGGCTTGTCGCAGGGGCAAAAACAGCTTTTATGTATTACACGGATAATGCTTGCAATACCGCCAATGCTCATTTTAGACGAGGCAACTTCGTCCATAGATACCCGTACGGAGCAAAAAATTCAGCAAGCTTTTGCCAAACTTATGGACGGCAGAACGAGTTTTATAGTAGCTCACAGGCTTTCGACTATCAAAGAAGCGGATTTGATAATAGTAATGAAAGACGGTAATATAATCGAACAGGGCACGCATGAAGGGCTTTTAAAGGCTGGCGGGTTCTATTCCGAACTTTATAACAGTCAGTTTGCAATATAATATAAAGGAAATTAAAAATGTTACAGGTTAATAACGTATCACTTCAATACGGGAGCAAAAAACTTTTTGAAGAAGTAAACCTCAAATTCACAAAGGGAAACTGTTACGGAATTATTGGCGCAAACGGCGCGGGTAAATCCACCTTTTTAAAGGTGTTAAGCGGAGAAGTGGAACCCAATAAGGGCGACGTGACTATGGACAAGACGGAGAGAATGTCTGTTTTGCAGCAGAACCAGAATGCTTTTGACAATGTGACCGTTTTGCGCGCCGTCATGCTGGGGCATAAGCGACTTGTTGATATAATGGACGAAAAAGACGCTCTTTACGCCAAAGCGGATTTTACCGAAGCGGACGGGATTCGTGCGAGCGAGTTAGAAAGTGAATTTGCTGAACTTGGCGGTTGGGAAGCGGAGTACGAGGCGCAAACGCTGTTAAATGCGCTTGATTTAACGGAGGAGTATTACGATACTCCGATGGCGGAACTTGACGCAAAATATAAAGTCAAGGTGTTGCTTGCGCAAGCGCTCTTCGGAAATCCCGACATTTTGCTATTGGACGAGCCTACTAATAACCTCGACATTAAAACGGTTCGCTGGCTTGAAAATTATTTGCTCGATTTTGAGAACACTATAATTATAGTTTCGCATAACCGTCACTTTTTGAATAAAGTTTGTACTCACATATGCGACGTTGATTACGGCAAAATAAATATGATGCTCGGAAACTACGATTTCTGGTACGAAACCAGCCAGTTGCTCGCCCGTCAGCAAAAGGATCAGAATAAAAAGAATGAGCAGCGCGCTAAAGAATTGCAGGAATTTATTGCCCGCTTTGCCGCAAACGCGTCTAAATCCAAACAGGCTACTTCACGTAAAAAGGAGCTCGAAAAACTTACCATTGCAGATTTTAAGCCTTCGCTCCGAAAATATCCGTATATCGATTTCAAGTACGAAAAAGAAATAGGTAACGACATATTGTTGGTTGAAGGGTTAACGAAGCACGGCTATTTCGAAAACGTATCCTTTACAGTTCAGAAAGATGAAAAAATAGGCATAGTCAGCAACAAGTCCACCACGGTTTCAATGTTATACGATATTTTGACGGGTAAGGTTCAGCCGGATTCCGGTACCGTGCGTTGGGGGAAGACTATTTCGGCCTCGTATTTCCCCGAAAACAACAACGAATATTTTCAGGGTTGTGATTATACTTTGGTCGAGTGGTTGAGTCAGTTTTCAAAAGACCATTACGAAGAGTATCTGCGCGGATGGCTCGGAAGAATGCTTTTTTCGGGCGAGGAAGCGTTGAAACAGGCAAAAGTTCTTTCCGGTGGCGAAAAAGTGCGTTGTATGCTTGCAAAAATGATGCTCGAAGGCGGAAATTTCCTGATTATGGACGAGCCTACGAACCATTTGGATTTGGAATCTATAACAGCGCTCAATAACGGAATGAAAAATTTCAAAGGTTGTATGCTCTTTACTTCGCACGATCAAGAGCTAATGAACACCGTCGCCAACAGAATAATCGAAATAAACGGAACCAAAAAATTTGACAAATGCGTTAATTATGACGAATATTTAGACATGGTTACGCAGTAAAAAACGGTGTTCGACAATAACAGACATAATTCCGTAAAAAAATATAAAATATTCGTAAAAAAATGCTCGAATTTTTTACAAATATACTTTACAAATGAAATAATTTGTTATATAATGTCCTTACAAATAACAAGTGAGGATATTTTATGAAGCTCGAAAAAGTTGCTATTTTTGAGAATAACGAAGATTTTTTACAGGAATTGCTTGAAGTAGTTTCCAATTCGGGAGAGTTTGAAGTCTGTGGCGCTTCTTCTAACGGAAATACCGCAATCGAGATGATCAAGCGCGGAAATCCCGCCGTGGCGGTAGTGGATTTGGTTCTCACCGGTTTAGACGGTTTCGGTGTTCTTGACTATATTCGAGAGAATAATCCCGATTGCCTTACGATTGCAATCGGCGGATTCAGAGACGACAAAATCGTAGATCAGGCAATAGAACACGGTGCGGTATACTATTTAATAAAACCGGTCAGTTCGCAAACCGTACTTGATAGAATAAAAGATTTGTCAGATTCTCCCGCCGTAAACTATAAGGTAACTACAGATATGCGGGACAAGCGTAAAGCCGGTTCGCTCGATGAAAAAATAAGCAACATTTTCACTACTATAGGAATCCCTCCTCATATTAAAGGTTTTTCTTATTTGCGTGAAGGAATCAAGTTCGCGGTTGAAGACCCGTCTATTATAAACAGAGTTACAAAAGAACTTTATCCAAAAATTGCAGAAAGGTTTTTTACAACGCCCAGCAAAGTAGAAAGAGCAATCCGACACGCCATAGAAGTCGCGTGGAACAGAGGTCGGTCTGACGCGATAAGTTCGATTTTCGGCGCAAGGGTATACATAGGTAACGAGCGCCCTACCAACAGCGAGTTTATTGCTCTTGTTGCGGACAAGCTTATATTAGAAAGTTTATAACATAATTTTTACTTGCCCGGACTGTTAAGGTCGGGCTTTTTTTATTTCAAATTGTTATTTCCAAAAATTACCTTCCTTAAAAAATGAAAATTCTTATAAAAAAACGAAAATAATTTTCAAAAACTCTTTAAATTGCATTATGTTTGTAATATATATGTTTGTAATTTAATAATATAGGCGAGAAAGTTCGCTGAAATTTAATAGTTGTTTTGATTTTTAGGAGGAAGAGATGAGAAAATCGAAAGCATTGAAGGCGTTGCTCGTCTTTGGCATGAGCATTGCTACGGCAACGTCCGTTGCTGCAACGGCGGGTTGCGGACATAGTCATTCGTATGATGAAAATGTGTTTGGTAAAGATGCTACGGGTCACTGGCGTATAGCTACTTGCGAAGAGCACGAGGACGAAGTTTTTGATAAAGCAGACCACGTTGACGCTGACGAAAATAAGAAATGTGACGTTTGCGGTTGGGATATGGATACTACAGTAACGCCCCCGCCTGAAGAAAACCATAAACACATTTGGTCTGAAACGTTTGACGCTGAACATGCCGACGCTGACGGACATGAAGGAGAAAACGCAAACGGCAAAGTTGCTCACGTTGACGCAAACGGTGATAACGAGTGCGATATTTGTCACTACAATGGCGGCGCTCTCCCCGAAAAGTATACCGAATTAAAGAATTCCGAAAACAATATACTTGCAAATTCTTTCCTCGTATCGAGAACGTTGCCTAAATTTACCGAATGGGGAACAAATGGGGTATATACTGCAAATAATGCGACAAGCAAACCCGAAGCTACTGACGAAGGTAATTTTGTTGAAGTTAAAGACGGTGTGGCGTTGATGACTGATACTACTGAAGGCGGTACGAGTTTTATCGTTGATTTCGTCGGAAATTTGAACGGAACCGTTGAGGGTTATTTTGATATGACATTAAAATCAACCGGAAACAGTTGGACTCCCGTACAGTTCTTCGGTGAGGCAAGCGATCAGGCGACGGATAAAGTCGGCGAAGAAATTTTTGGTTTCAGAACCGACGGCGGCAAAATTAAGTATCGTGTTAACGGCGGTAATGCTGTTGCACCTTTGTCTGATATAGCTTCGGCAAATGCAACCTACAACGTTTATTTTAGTATAAACACAATTTCAGGTAAGGTTTCTATTACAATTAACGACAAAGATTTTGTAAAAGATCTCGATACAAAAATTACAAGCATAAAAGGTTTAAAGTTTGTTTCAAGCGATAAGGGAACAAAGACGGTAGATGTTGATAACCTTGCGGTTGCGTATACTCCTGTTGATTTGGCTACATATAAGGAAGCAATTAAAGGCAGAATAACTGAATTGGATACTTCTGCAAATCTTCTTAAAGTTGAAAATAGCTGGACTTTGACAAACGCAACACAAGGCACTGCGGCTAAACTTACCGCGGCAAAAGCTATGGCAGAAGCGGCTGTTGACGCAATAGAAGCCACTAAAGAAACTGTTGACGCGACATATGAGGCTTATGAAACTGCGGTTCTTGCAGCGTTAAAGGCAGAATATAAAGCAAGGTTGGCAAGCGCTTATCCCGCCGGCTCTTATAATACAAATAAAACGGCTTACGATGAGGAAATAGCAAAACAAAATACGGCAATTGACGGGGTAGCTTCAATAAGCGGTTTAGTAACAGTATATAATACTGCGTGTGACGAGCTTGATAAAATTGAGAACGACACTGCGGCAAACATAAAAAATGTAACAATAACAGTTAAGAGCGGAGATACAACCATCTTAACTTTAAATAAAAAAGCGGGTGACAATTTAACGATTTCAGATGTTAAAAATGAAATTAAGGCTCCGTTCGGTAAACAACTCGTGGATTTGTTTGAGGATTCCGGATTCGGTACTGCAGTAACAAGCATAAATATGACGGTTAATGAGGATACCGAATACGTTTATTATGCTAAATTTGAAGACAAAGCTCTTATAACAAAATCTTTAGATGTTTCTTTGGTGCCCACAACAGCGCCCGCCGCGGATACTTTAATTAATGATATCTTCTATATTACCTCTAAAACCAAACAAGAAAGCGCAAAAATGAATAGTGGAACGTATGCAAAACAAGTATCATTAACAAGTGGTAAGGCAACTACCAGTGCGAATTCAATTAAGTTTACGGTTGAAAGCGATATGCGTATTACCGTTGTAGCTGGTGCAAAATCTGATAAACCCAATGTATCATTGTTAATTATTGATTCAACAGGTTCAACGGTTACGGCACAGGATATTAAATTAAACGGTGTCGCAAAAACGGCATTTGAGAATTTGCCTGTAGCTACTGGAACCGCTACAGCTGAAGTTGCGGTTACATACACGTTTATATTGCCTGCCGGCACCTATTACCTTGGCGGTTCTGGCGGTGGTGCTTATATTTACTCTTTGGATATAGCTTATTAATTTAATCCAACATATAAACAGGGATATGCTTCGGCATATCCCTGTTTTTTTACTTTAGATATTATTAATTATAGCCCCCGCCGCGGTTATCCGCGGCGGGGGTGCGCTGTGATAATTGTTATTTCAATTTGCTGGAGTAAGTTCAACCATAAATATAGCGGATTCGCCGTCTTTGCCTTTAGACTGTGTATGCGTGCCCGCTTCCACAGTAACGGTTCCTACATAATGGTCGCCTTCTGCAACGCCTACAATCTTGCTCGTATCGCCGTCAAGAGCGATTTTTGATTTGAGAGTGAAGTATACTTTCAAGGTCATTTTAGTCGCCGTGGTAAACGTTATGGCTCCGTTTTTATCAAACTTCAGTCCGCCCGTATATTCCGTGTCGTTTATAGTTGCTGTAGAGCCGTCTTTATACGTACCTTTAAAAGTCCAAAAATCTCCGTCTGCGGTTACGGCGGATTTTTCATTGAAAATCAAAACTTTTCTCTTGCTCGCAACTTCCGCATATTTTTTCATTATCTCGTCGAATTTGGCTTTTGCTTCACCCGTGATCTCGGCTTTCTGCGTTTCTGTAAGCGAATTGTACAGAGTGTTTAGTCTTCCTCCGATTTGAACTGCTTCTTCTGTATTTGCCGCTTCGAGTTCGTCTTTAAAATCGAATAATTTTTCAATTTGTTCAATCTCTGCTAAGCCGTCCGTAAGTTTTTTATACGTTTTTCCGTCGTTGTGAGCTCTGACAACAGCTTGTTGATTAGTTGATTCCAAATCGGACGTGAGCGAGTTATAAGCGCCGTTTACGGCGTTAAACCAGTCTTTAAATTTGTCAAGTGCTTCGCGCTTATAAATTTTTATTTCCGAAGAGGTCAAATCGGGCAAATCTGTCAGCTTGTTTATTACGTTTTGCGCGGCAAACGCTTCATAAGCCGCCCACGCCGCGGTAAGTAAGTTATAGTTTGTTATTTGCGCTTGATATCTCGGCGCTAAATCCATATAAGCTATTTGTGCGGCGTTTATTTTGTTGTAAGAACCTTGAGTAACTTCTCCGATATAATCTATTCTTGCAATTACGTGAGCTATCTGGAGTTGTGTAAGCGCTTCGGTGGCTTTTGCATAGCGGGGATAAAGAGCAATTATGTCTTCGTTGTTGCGTTCTTCGCCGATCAGAGCGCCGTACGCTTTTGCCGCTTCGTTAATTACGCTTTCACTGTTCAGCGTAACGGTGGAGGGAATAGCCGCCATGGCCGTTTTTGCTGCGTTTATTCTGTAATCGGACGAGGCTCCGGAATCGGCAAACGTCAGAGCTGTTATTGAAGCTTCTTTGTCTTTTTGTCCTGCCGATATTACATATGTTCCCGCCGGCAGTTTTAAAGAAACGGTATTATTAAACCCTTCAACCCAAACCTTTCCGTAAGAGTCGTAAATATCGGGGGAAGCATATCCCGTCGTAACAGTGGTTACGGTAATCTGTGCGGGGGCCGACAATATGAACGTAATAAGTTGCCCTTTGCCTTTGATTGCGCCGCTTGACAACCCTGCGTTGAATAGAACATTATTGACGGTAGAGCCTGCTTTAACGTTGGTAAAATCTATGTTTAACGTTCCGTTATCAGGTACCGTTACCGCATTTTGCGGTGTAAGCTTGTTGGGGGCTACGGGGATATCGGGAGTGAAATCCTGCGCGCCTACGTAAGTTAAAACTTTGAGTCTTGCGCTTGTGGCGTCGTCCAGAAGGCAGTCGGATGTTTTTTCGGTATCGTTATAATAGAATAAGTTTTTATTTGTATCGAAAGTAGAATAATCTACGTTTCCGAACGTGTATTTGCATTTATTTGGTATGTTTACCGTTCTGTCTATAACGTTTTTAGGGGTTTCTTCATTGAAGCAGGCAACGAACGTGTTTTTATATGACTTGATTGCGCCGCCGCCTTCGCCTGTTCCGAAAATCTGCTTACAACCGTAGTTCACAGCTCGCGCGCAAACTCTTACATATTCAGCGAATCGAACTATTACTCTTACCAAAGGAATACGCGAGCCGCAGTTATCCCACATATTGTGGTGCATGGTTACGCAGTACTGTAAAGAAGTAGAGGCAGAACCTATAAGATTGGTTTTGTGGCAATCGGTAAAATAGTTGTATGCAAGAGTGAAGTATCTGCCGCGTTTGAAGTCACAACTTCCGTCGCCTTCGGCTTTATCGGTTTCGGCGGGGTTTGCGCAGTAGCCGGCATAGAATGTGTTATTATGTACCCAGCATCTTTCAATTGGTGAGTTAAGGTTTGCCTCCACATTAGCGTAACCGTCGTTAAGTATTTCGCATGAAATTTTACCTAAAACCCTTACGCTTACTGCGCCGAATTCTTTGCACAGACGGGCAATTCCCACGTTCGCTCTGTCGTTGCCTGCGTAGCGACGGTTATTAAGAATTTCGCCTATTCCCTTATGTGCCGTTCCGCTCTCGTCGGTAAGGTAGGGGGTAAGGTCAATTTTTATGCCGTTTACGTAACCCTCGTTTACAGTGTTTTTATTGCTTTCCGTTAAATAAATTACTAATGAATTATTTTTTAATACGCCGTTGTCCGTATACGCGCCAACGCCTTCGTCGTAATCGAAATGTGCGTAGCCGGAGCGGTCGTGAGCTTCTACCGTAACGGGAGCGGGGAGAGCAAGTTTGTCGCCGGACGAGGTGGTTATTTCAACTTCGTACTCGCCTGCGGTCAGCCCGACTACGTCAACCCGCGCGTATCCGTCTACGTTACGAATAAGAGATTTATCAGCGTTTTGCCACGAACCGCCTGTCTTTCGGTATCTTATACTTGAAGAAGAGGGGTTAGCGTCTTCCCAAACTACCGCCAGACTCTCGTTATATCCGTTTACGCTCTGTATTTTACTGTTTAGTGTTTCCCATTTGGCACAAAGGTTTAAATCGGAAGTAACCGCTGAATTGAAATCGTATTTTGTTGAATAGCTACTGTTGGTATACCAGTCAACGAACATTTTTCCGTCGATAGAGGGGGGCTCCGGTTTAACGGCTTTGTTGCCGCTTTCGACCGATTGCGCCGAAACTCCGTCGCTGAATCTAACTATACATTGCTCGCCCGAGGCAACCTCCGTGTCCGGTGTATAATCGCCTGTTATACTGCCGATGTCTTTCGATTGATCGAATTTAAAGTTATCGGCATCTGTTCCTGGAACGTTTGAAACTCCGTCCCAATACTTCGACCAGTCTACGCCTTCGCTTGCGTCTTGCGAAGGCGGAACAAAGACGGGGCCGTCCGGTCCTTCGGGGTCAACGGGTGCGTTGTTTACGTTGCACGCCGTAGCGGATATGCCTATAGAACATACCAGCGAAGCGCATAAAAGCAACTTAAGCGCCTTATTAAGTTTTCTCATCTCTTCTCCTTATATCCGTCTGATAGCGGATATACATATTATATACTATAATAATATAATAGTCAATAATATCGATTTTAAATGTGTAATAATTTTTCTTTTTATGAAAATTAATTACATATTTTTACCGATTATATACTATTGACTTTTAATCGAAATAATGATAAATTTATAGTATATTATGAAAAAGAAAAATGAAAACACGGCTGTTGCCGTACAACAGGAAGAGAATTCTTCTACAAAAATGACTATATACGATTACGAACAAAAATATGTAAAACGGCAAAACGTAAGGGGGACAAAAATTCTTTTGCGCGTAATAATTGCCGCGCTTGCCGTTTTTTTGTTTGCGTGTTTGTTTTTTGTGTCTCTCCGAGTGTGGGAAATAAACGAATATGCGGGCTACGGCGCCGGAGCGCTGTGCCTTATTTTGTACATAGTTTTATTTATCGTGCCAATGGTGAAGCTTATGAAATCAGAGTATTTCATAGTTAACGTCAATGCAAAAACGGCGCGTGCGGCAAAGAATCATAACCGTAAAGTGCGTCGGGACATTGCCGACAAAATGATAGATTTGACGGGCAAGGTAGAAGGCGTAGGCTGGTACGATTCTAAAATTGTCGGCGAAATGGCTATAGCCGTAAAAACCAATGACGATAAAAAAATAATGAGTTGTCTCACAGAACTGTACACAGGTTGTGTAAAAAAGTCGGCGAAGGATCTTATTTTCAAAAGTTCAATGAAGTCGGCAATGTATTCCGCGCTGTCTCAAACAAGCAAGGTCGACGCAGCTTTGGTAGTCGTTATGAATCTGCAACTTGTTAAAGATTTGGTGTTTTTATACGGATTCAGACCGTCGGACGCTAAACTCGTTAGAATTTTCGGTAGGGTTTTGCAAAATTCACTTATAGCCTACGGTTTGGGTGGCGTAAAAATAGGTAACAGTATAGTTAAAACTATGGGAGACGCCGTAAAGGGTATTCCTTTTTTGGGAACGGCGATTTCCGTTATAGTCGATTCGTCAGTGCAGGGATTGACAAACGGAGTCTTAACTGCCGTTATAGGCTATCAGACAATAAAATACCTTAATCAGGAATATCGCTTGCAAGAAATTTTAGAAGGAGTTGAACTTGCCGAAACGGACGAAGAGCTTCAAGAAACCTGTGTAGAAATAGAAAAGGAGCTTAAAAAGAATAGAAAAGCTCCGCAAGCAGCGTAATTTGATAATTTTGTATAAAAAACCCGTCGATTAAAGTAATTTTACTTCAATCGACGGGTTTTTTATGGTACTCCCGCTGGGGATCGAACCCGGAACTGCCCCTTAGGAGGGGGCTGTTATATCCATTTAACTACGGAAGCATTTTGCTTTAAAAGCAAAATTATATAAAACAAAAAGCGAGCGAAGAATTACGCCCGCTTGTTTTTTACGCCATTGCGTTGAGTTTTTTCGCAAGTCCCGACTTCTTATTAGCGGCAGTATTCTTTTTAAGAACGCCCTTTGATACCGCGCAGTCTATTGCCGAGCAAGTGGAAGGGAAAAGAGCCGTAGCCGCCTTTTTGTCACCGCTTTCTACAAGAGCGAGGAACTTTTTAATTTCGGTTTTAACACCCGATTTAATGGATTTGTTTCTCGCGGTTTTTTTTGCGGTTACAAGCACGCGCTTTTTAGCAGACTTAATATTAGGCATTTCATATCTCCTTTGGATACTTAAAATTCACTTAATTCTTTTGTAATTTTATCATAAAAAATATGTGTTGTAAACTGTTTTTTATGACTTTTGCTATTTTTTTTAATATATTTTGAGTTTGCTAAATATTAATAATAGAGTGAATGATTTTTTTAGCGACGTATCCGCGCCGATATGTTTTTTTGACAGCGGCATAGGCGGTTTAAATCTTTTATATGAGTGCGTACGCCGTTTGCCAAGCAAAAATTTTATATACTTTGCCGATAACTATAACGTACCTTACGGTAGTTTTACGCATGAAAAACTTATCAATACGGTAGACGGAATTTTTAAAACTGTGAGCGGCTATTTTCCTTGCGCGGCAGTCGTTGCATGCAATACGGTTACGGCACAGTGTATCGGATTCCTCCGTAAAAAATATTCGTTTCCTATTGTTGGGATACAACCGGCGGTAAAACCGGCGGCGCGTAACGGAGAAAAGTGCGTTATTCTCGCAACGCCGGCAACGTCTGCAAGTGCCGACATAAGGGAACTGGTTATGCATTTCGGGAACGGCAAGACAGATGTGGTAGCTTGTGCCAATTTGGCGGCTTACATAGAAAGAAATGTTTTCTCTTTGAACGAAACGGAAATAATCAAATTGTTGCCTGACGTGAATGCCGACTCTGTTGTTTTGGGTTGTACACATTATGCTTACGTGGAAGAAACGATAAAAAAGCGTTATAATTGCAGAGTTTACGACGGCATTGAGGGAACGGCAAACAGGTTATGCGATGTTTTAGGGATTTTTGACCACTTTCACGACAAAAATAACGGGATAATTGAAAATTTGAATAAAAACGGCGGAAAAATAACTTTTATCGGTGGTGACGAGGTGAAAAATCGGCGCGTTTTTGAGGAAATCGTAGTTGTTCGCGGTAAGGCTCTGGGGAAATAATTCCCAAAAAATCCCAAGTTTTTCCTAAAAAAGTATTGACAATGGTCAATTTTTATTGTATATTGTTACTATCAACCTACTAAAGGCAGTTTTTATGTTTTATCTGACAGGTGAATACCCTCACCAAATGGACACTAAAAACAGAATACGTATTCCTAACAAGCTTAAGGGCGAGGAAAGGGGACTTTACTTCTCGAAAGGGACGAATAACTGTCTTTTTGTATATTATGACGAAGCGTTTAAAGAGCTCATAAAAGAAATTGAAGAAAAAATTAAAATG
Source organism: uncultured Christensenella sp. (assembly GCA_910579525.1). Classification (GTDB taxonomy): domain Bacteria; phylum Bacillota; class Clostridia; order Christensenellales; family Borkfalkiaceae; genus Coproplasma. The sequence goes on from CAJTUK010000004.1 coordinate 76,372, forward strand.
AGCGACGAAGACGGACAAATGGCTTTGAGGGTATTTGCAAAGTCATTTACATGGGTTGAGGGAGACGCGCAGGGGAGAATGATTCTTCCTCAAAAACTGAAAGAGTTTGCAAAAATAGACAGAGATATCGTTATCTGCGGAGCAGGCTCCCATATAGAAATCTGGGCAAAGGAAGTTCACGACAAGTACTTTGCAGACGCGGACAAGAACTTCGACGAACTTTTCAAAAAATTAGGTATCTGACATGGAATTCGCCCATATACCGGTTATGCTCGAAGAGTGTATTCAGGGACTGAACCTGAAACCCGACGGCGTATATTTTGACGGAACAATAGGCGGGGCGGGACACTCCTATGAAATACTGAAAAGAACTTCGCCTACTGGCAGGTTGATTGCCACTGATTTGGACGATGAAGCGATAGCCGCGGCGTCAAAGCGGCTTGAAGAGTTCACTGGAAGATTTAAAATTTACAAATCGGATTACAAGAGATACGAAACCGTGCTGGAAGAAGACGGTACAAAGCAGCTTGACGGCGCAATACTCGATTTCGGAGTATCAAGCTATCAATTGGATAATGCGGAACGCGGTTTCTCATATATGAGGGCGGAAGCACCTTTGGATATGAGAATGGACAGGTCTCAACAGTTCACGGCGCAAGACCTGGTTAACGAATATTCCCGCGAAAAAATAGCGGAAATATTAAAGCGTTACGGCGAAGAAAAATTTGCATTTAACATAGCCGACAATATCGTAAAAGCGAGAACCCGAAAGGCTGTTACGACTTGCGGCGAACTTGTTGAAATAATAGAAAACAGCATACCGGCAAAATTCAGACAGAACGGGCCTGCGGCAAGAAAAAGTTTTCAGGCAATACGTATTGCGGTGAACGGCGAACTGAACGGGCTTTACGAATGTGTTTTAGGTCTTACCCGAAGACTTAAAAAGGGCGGAAGAATGGTTATACTAACTTTTCATTCGCTTGAAGACAGAATTGTGAAGCAGGCATTCAGATATCTTGAAACCGACTGCATCTGTGATAAAAATTTACCTGTATGCGTTTGCGGAAAAGTTAAAGAGGTAGAAATTATTACTAAAAAGCCGATAACGGCAAGTTTAAAAGAAATGACTATGAATTCGCGCTCGAAATGCGCAAAATTGAGAATAGCAGAAAAAACAGTTTGACTAATGCGATAAGGAGAAGGTTATGGCAGTCGCAATTTTAGAAAGGGAAATAAACACCTTGGAAAAAGCGGAAGAAACCCGCGCAAGACAATTAAATAATACGGTAGCGCGTGATATTTCCGACGAGCAGCACAATGCCGGCATAAGCGAGGCTTACGCTAAATTAATTAATCCCAAATACGCAAAAGTTGATGATATTCTGGGGCGTACTGCGGAAGAACCCGTTCAAACGCGTAGGGAATTATTTGTTGAAAAACCCTATTTAGTGGAAAACGCAAGGGCGGACGCTGCGATTTTTCGCGCAGACAGCCCCGTTAACCGCAGAGAAGCATTAATCAATCCGCAGGTAGTTGCGATTGAGGAGAGTGAGGAAGAGAACGAGGATTTGCGTCCTACTCAGACCACGATCCAATATAAGACGACCGGAGTCAAAAAGAGTGTTGAAGAGAGCAAAACGGCAGACACCGGCGCGGAAAAGCGCGCGGGTCTGTCAAAAAAAGAAAAAATCGTGATTGCCGTAGTTATCGGCGTAATAATCGCGATGTTTGCCTTGATTATTATTAATTCGGCAATACTTTCGGGTATAAATTCCGAAATGAGCTCTCTTCAAACGTCTTTGACAACGGTTAAAGCGTCGTATGCGGGAGTCAGTAACGCCATTGAAGAGCAGATTGCAAACGCCGTTCAAAACGCTGAAAAATATGCTGCAAGTATGGGCTTAATCAAATAAAAAAGTCCGTTAATTCAAGCATATATGGGGGTCAATCACTATTAAAAAATTTAATAAAACAGGATTTTCCATAACTGTTATACAAAAGAGGTTATTGTCGTTGGGTTTGGCAATAACCTTTATTTTTTGCGTAATTCTTGCAAGACTTCTTTATGTGCAAATAGCATGGGGATCGGACTTGCGTCTGAAAGCACAGGATCAATGGAACAGAGAAATTCCGGTGATAGCTTCTCGCGGGATTATTTCAGATGCCAACGGGACGGTTATTGCGGGGAATAAAACTACATACAGCGTGTTTTTACGACCTAACGCCGTTAAAGAGAAGGAACATACGGCTACGGTGCTGGGGGGAATTTTTTCCGTCGATCCGCAGTCTATTTTAAAAAAGATTGACGGGAATAAGGTCTCCGAAGTAACTGTTGCCCGTCAGGTAAGCCGCGATTGTATCGAAAAACTCGTATCTTACGATCTGGCCGGTGTATACTACTCGCGTGACAATACGCGCAGTTATGCATATAACGACGCGCTTTGCCAAGTTTTGGGGTTTACTGCAAACGACGGGTCGGGACTATCGGGTATAGAAAAATATTACGACAATATTTTGAGCGGTAAAAACGGTGAAATAACGTATACGACCGATATTATAGGCATAGAAACCGAAAATTCGGTTGTAGTATATAACGAGGCTGTAGACGGTAACGAGATAAGATTGACGGTAGATATGAATATCCAGCTCGCCGCTGAAGACGCAATGAAAAAAGTTTACGCTTCCAGCGGAGCTAAATCCGTATCTTGCGTGGTGCTTGACCCGCGAAACTTCGGCATATATGCACTTGTAAATTATCCGTCTTATGATTTGAATAATGTCCCGCGCGACGACAAAGAAATGCTCGACGCCTATTCAAGAAATCACGCGGTCAGCGATATATACGAGCCTGGGTCAACTTTTAAAGTTATTACCGCCGCGGCAAATATCGAAGAGTATAATTCGGGCAATTCAAAGGCGTTTTCTCCGTCATACGTATTTAACGGTAGCCGAACGCGCACTGTAGACGGTACTAAAATAAAGTGCTGGTCTGATCATTCGAACGGCAAGCACGCAAATCAGACTCTGTCCGCCGCGCTCAACAACAGTTGTAACCCGTGTTTTACGGATATGGCGCTTTCGCTTGGTAGCGAAACGTTTTATAAATACCTAAACGCTTTCGGGTTCGGCGGTGTGACAGGGCTTGATTTTAACGGAGAGGCGTTGGGCATGTTAGTTCCGCAAACGGCTGTCAGGGATTGCGACCTCGCAAGAATAGGTTTCGGTCAAACTATAGCCGTTACGGAAATTCAACTTGCCTGCGCCGTGGCGGCGGCTGTGAACGGCGGGAACTATTATGTGCCGCATTTTTTAAAGAGCGTGGTCGGTTCCGACGGCAAAACGCTTTCGGAATACAAGCCCATTCTTAAAAACAGAGTCATAAGCGAAAAATCTTCATCTATGCTTGCGGAAATGCTCGAAGGAGTTGTTACCGAAGGCAGTGGAAAAAAAGCTTTTATAGACGGCTATCGCGTGGGCGGTAAGACGGGTACCGCACAAAAATACGAAAACGGATATGTTGCGCAAGGTAAATACGTCTCTTCGTTTTGCGGATTTTTTCCGGCTAACAGTCCAGAATATCTTGCGCTCGTGATTGTTGACGAGCCGCAGGGCACTTACTACGGCAGTGCCGTAGCGGCGCCGGTGGCAAAAGACATTTTTGAGGCAATAATAAAAATTAAAAACATTCAACGGTACATATAAATGAAACTTGAAGAAATTCTCAAATATATACGGTTTAAAGAAGTTACGGGAAATACAAATATAGAAATTTCGGGTCTGTGTACCAATTCGCAGGAAGTGCAGGAAGGAGATTTGTTTTTCTGTTACGCCGGTGGCAAATTCGACTCTCACGAGTGTATATCGGAAGTTATAGAAAACGGCGCGGCGGCAGTGGTATGCGAAAGAAAACTCGATTGCCCGTTGCCGCAGATCATAACCGAAAACGGCAGGGAACAGATTGCCGGCGCGGCACGTGCCTTTTACGGCTTTCCGGACAAGAAACTGAAAATTGTAGGCGTAACCGGTACTAACGGAAAAACGACTACGGCGTATATGCTCGATTCCATTTTTAAATCGGACGGCAAGCAAACAGGCACCATAGGAACGCTGGGAATAAGTTACGGCGGTAATTTTATCGCGCCGGAACTTACTACTCCGGATCCCGTTTTTCTCTTTTCTGTTTTAGCAGATATGGTAGAGGCGGGAGTGGAATACGTCTTTATGGAAGTGTCCGCGCATGCGCTTTATTACAATAAAATAGGCGGATTGACATTTGAAGCGGGAATTTTTACAAACTGTACGCAGGATCATCTTGATTTTTTCGGTAATATGCGCGACTACGCCGCAAGCAAAAAACTGATGTTTAAAGACGGTCGTTGCAAACGTTCGGTGCTTAATTCCGACGACGTCCTCGGTGTGGAAATTCTGGGCGAAGTCAAGGGTGCCGTTACGTACGGATTAAAAAATCCCGCCGACGTCTTTGCTGTTGATATCCGTGAAAAGATAAACGGAACGACTTTCGTTTTAAACCTTTTCGACGAGCTTTATGAAATAGAGCTCAAACTTCCCGCCGTTCACAACGTTTATAACGCAATGGCGGCAGCGGCGTGCGCAAAACTTCTCGGGGTAAAAACGGTGGTTATTGCCAAGGGACTCGGTAATTTAAAAAACGTTTCCGGCAGACTCGAACGGGTTGCCGAATTCAACGGCGCCGATATTTTCGTGGATTTTGCCCATACTCCCGACGGGCTTGAAAAATCTTTGCGGTCGTTAAAAAAACTCTGCAAAGGAAAACTTTATTGCGTTTTCGGCTGCGGAGGTAACCGCGACAAATCAAAGAGACCGATAATGGGGAAGGTTGCTGCGGAAAACTCCGATTTTTGTATTATTACTTCGGATAATCCGCGATACGAAGACCCCTACGACATAATAAACGAGATTGAATCGGGAATAAAACCTACGGGCAAAAGTTATGTGACGGTAACCGAAAGAGAGATTGCTACGGAATATGCTATACGTCTGCTCGAAAGAGGTGATATTTTACTGGTCGCCGGCAAAGGCGGTGAAACCTATCAGGAAATTATGGGTATAAAACACAGCTATAACGACAATATTGTTATAAAAAATATAATCGGCAACTAAATGAAAGAAATTTGTCTGGCTCTGATATGCGCGTTTTTTGCGTCCGTACTTTTAATGCTTTTGATTTTGCCTCTTTTGAGGCGTATGAAAGCGGGGCAATATATTCTGGGGTACGTAAAGGAACATAAAAACAAGGGGGGCACGCCTACAATGGGCGGGCTCGCCTTTATTTGCGCTATAATAATTGTAGGTTTCTGCTTTCTCGGGTTTAGCGGGGGTGCGGTCAATCTTACATTGGCGATAACCGCGAGCTTTATGGTCGTGGGCTTTTTAGACGATTTTTTAAAAATTTATCATAAAGAAAACGAGGGGCTTAAACCTTACCAAAAGATTATTTTTCAGTTGGCTATTGCTACCGTGGCGGCGCTCTATTGTTATTTCAACAAAAAAACACAACTGAATATCCCGTTTTTCGATATTAGCGTAGATATTCGGTGGGGAATTATTCCGCTCGTCGTTTTCATTTTTATAGCTACGGTAAATTGCGTAAATTTAACCGATGGATTAGACGGACTTGCCGGCGGCACGAGTTGCGCATATCTGTTTGTTTTAGGTATTATGCTTGCTGTTAAAGGCACGCCGGAATCGTTATTGTGTTTTATTGGCGTGGGCGCAGTAGCCGCATTTCTTATATTCAATTCAAACAAAGCGGCGATTTTTATGGGGGATACCGGTTCGCTTGCGCTCGGAGGCTTAATTTCATGCCTATCGGTTTTTTCGGGCAACTCGCTCTATATTCCGATTTTGGGAATAATGTTTGTAATTTCGGGAATATCCGTTATCATTCAGGTCATATATTATAAACGGACAAGCAAGCGAGTGTTTTTAATGGCTCCGGTGCACCATCACTTTCAGATGAAGGGACACTCGGAATGTAAAATTTCCTTTTGCTATTTTGCCGTAACTTGCCTTGTCGGAATATTCTGTTTGATTTTTTGGTGAGGTAGTTATGTATTTTAAAGGTCAAAAGTTTTTAGTGGCGGGTATGTCTGTTTCGGGTGAAAGCAGCGCCCGCTTTTTGCTTGCCCGCGGAGCGGAAGTATACGTTTTCGACGATTTGGTTACAGATAAAATTTCGGGCGTTATAGCGGAGCTCGTTCAGCTCGGGGCTCACGCCGTAACGGCAGAAAGCTGTGACGATGCTGTTCAACGTTGCGATATTCTCGTTTTGAGTCCTGGGATACCTATAGACAACTATCTTCCCGTAGCTTTTCGCAAGCTCGGTAAAACAATTATCGGGGAAGAAGAACTTGCCGCTATGTTTTTGCGCGCAACGTCGGTTGCCGTAACGGGTACAAACGGAAAAACTACTACCGTAACTATGCTTGACGAGGTTTTAAAATCTTGCGGACGTAAAAGCGTAGCGTGCGGAAACAACGGAAATCCGTTAATAAAAGAGGTCGAAAATCTTACTTTCGAAGATTATGCGGTTATAGAAATTTCGTCGTTTCAACTTGAAACGTTAACCAGTCTTCGTCCGCATATCGCAGTTGTTACAAATATCACCGAAGACCATTTAAACCGTCATTACAATATGGAAAATTATGTTTTCTTAAAGTCCAAGATTTTAAGGAATTTGAGAGAAAGCGAATATGCCGTTCTCAATTACGATGACCCTACAGTGAGAGCGTTTGCAAAAAATACAAAGGCGAAAGTAATTTATTTTTCAATGCAGACGAGAGTTGACGGCGCATATTTTGAAAACGGCGGAATATATTTTAACGGTGAAAAATATTTTGACCTTAACGATATGAAGTTAAGCGGGGTACATAACGTTTATAACGCACTTGCATGCGTTGCCGCCGCCGGGATTTTAAAACTTGACCGTGTAAAAGTCGGTGAGGCGATCTGTGCGTTTAAGGGGGTGCGCCATCGCATAGAAGTTATACGCGAAGTGAACGGGGTAACCTATATAGACGACAGTAAGGGGACAAACGTAGACGCGTCGCTTAAAGCCGCGCGCGCTATGTCGGGACCTACCGTAATTTTATTGGGCGGTAAAGACAAGGGCGACGATTACGTGCCGCTATTCGAAGGGTTGAGTTCAAGCCCAGTAGTGCATGCGGTAATTTACGGTGAAAACAGGTTCAAAATGCTTAACGCCGCAATAAAGGCGGGATTCGTCGGATTTTCGTTGTGCTCCGAATTCAAAACGGCAGTTAAAATCGCCCAGTTTACGGCAAAACCGGGGCAGTGCGTGCTGTTAAGCCCCGCGAGTTCGAGTTTTGACAGCTTTTTGAATTTTGAAGAGCGCGGCGATGCTTTCAGGGAGATAGTCGAGAGTATAGATGAAGCGTAAATACATCGGAAAAAAAGCGGGAGATATCCCGCTTTTAATATGCGTGGTGCTCATGGCCGGTTTTGGTTGTCTTATGATTTATTCGGCAAGCTCTTATACTGCCGAAGTGCAGTATGGAGACAGTCTGTACTTTGTAAAAAAACAGCTTATCGGCGCGGTGTTGGGAATTGCCGCAATGGCGGGAATGTGTTTCGTTCCTTATAAAAAACTCGCAAAATTCAGAATTCCCGCAGTTATCGTTGCGGTTGTTCTTCTTGTGCTCGTTTTCATTCCGGGCGTCGGTATTACGAACTACGGCGCAACGCGTTGGATAGGTTTCGGCGGGGTTACTTTGCAGCCTTCTGAAATAGCAAAATACTCTTTTGCGCTTTTCGCCGCGGGATACTTTGCAAAAAATCATGAAAAAGTAAAAACAGTAAAGGGTGTTTTGCCCGTATTGGGTGTCGGAGTTCTTTTTTGCCTGCTCATAATAATCGAGCCGAATATGTCCATTACAATGTGCGTCGGACTGCTTATGCTCGGCATAATATTTTTAAGCGGCACTAACTTAAAAACTTTTGCCATAATTTTAATTCCCTTCGTTGTCGCCGTTCCCGTTTTGATAATTCTCGAACCGTACAGGTTGCAAAGATTGAGTGCGTTTCTCGACCCGTGGGCGTCGCCGAAAGACGAAGGTTACCAACTTATTCAGTCGCTTTACGCTTTGGGCAACGGGGGGCTGTTTGGCACGGGGCTTTTCAATTCAACGCAAAAATACAGGTTTTTACCCTTTGCGGAAAGCGATTTCATTATGGCGATTATGGGTGAAGAGCTGGGTTTTTTCGGTTTGCTGATATTCTTTGCCGTGAGTGGTTTTATAATTTACCGCGGAATGAAAATAGCAAAAAACTGTAAGGACAGATTCGGCTTTTTGCTTGCAGCCGGTTTTACCCTCGTGTATGGAATTCAAGTAGCAATAAACGCGCTTGTTGTAAGCGGAACTATTCCGCCGACCGGATTGCCGCTTCCGCTTATCAGTAGCGGAAATACTTCGCTGATTATCACAATGGCGTCCATGGGAGTTCTGTATAATATTTCCCGCTCGAACAAGGCGGAATAACTCCGTCATATAATGGAATAGGGAAAAAGTTATTTTTCCTATATTTTACTATTCGGAGTTAATATGGATAAATACATAATAAACGGAGGAAACGAGCTGTACGGCTCCGTCGATATTCAAACTGCAAAAAATTCCGTTTTGCCCGTCCTTGCGGCAACCGTGCTTACGGACGACAAAGTGAGAATTTTAAACGTTCCCAATATTACCGACGTAAAAAATATGGTCAAAATACTTTCATGTCTCGGCTGTAAGGCCGTGTATGAAGGTAACGACATAATCGTTGACAGTTCTTGTGCCGACTGTTACGAAATTCCGAGGGCGCTCGCTCATGAATTGCGCTCGTCGGTTTTTTTGCTCGGTTCGGTAATATCTCGATTTCACACGGCAAAAATCGCATACCCCGGCGGGTGTGACATTGGGTTGCGTCCGGTCGATTTGCACCTTACGGGACTGAAACGGCTCGGGGTGGAAATAACTGAAGAAAACGGCTATATTATTTGTCGGTGCGATAAACTTCACGGAAACGAAATCATGCTTGACTGTCCGAGCGTGGGGGCGACCGAAAATATAATGCTTGCCGCAGTAAAGGCGGAGGGCACTACTGTTATTAAAAACGCCGCCCGCGAACCCGAGATAGAAGATTTGCAAAAACTTCTAAACTGCATGGGGGCAAAAGTGAAGGGTGCCGGCAGCGGAACGGTAGTTATCGAAGGGGTAAAGACTTTAAACGGGTGCGAATTTCTCCCTATTGCCGATAGAATTGAGGCAGGCACGTTTCTTATTGCCGCGGCGATGTGTGGCGGCGAAGTTGAACTTAACGGCGCTTACGCCGAAAATATAAGTTCGCTTTTACATAAATTGAGAGAAAACGGTTGCAAAATACGCATAAACAATGATAAAATAATATTGGAAAATCACAGAAGATTAACTTCGGTAAAGAGCATAGAAACTCAACCGTATCCGGGGTTCCCTACGGATTTGCAAGCGCAAATCACAGCGCTTTGTTGCATATGCCGAGGACAGTCCATAATAACGGAAAATCTGTTTGAAACTCGTTTTAAATACGTTCCCGAGCTGCGGCGTATGGGGGCGGACGTAACGGTCATTAACCGTAATGCGTTTGTTCGCGGTGTTGAACGTTTCCGCGGAGCTACGGTTGTGGCGCATGATTTGCGCGGCGGGGCGGCTCTCGTTTCGGCAGGGCTTGCCGCCGACGGCAGAAGCGAAGTTCTTGATATTTCTCATATTGACAGGGGGTACGGCTCTTTGGAATACAAGCTGAGGAAACTCGGCGGTGATATAGTAAGAGTATCCGTTTGAAATTATGAAATACATAAGACAAATTGCGGTGTGGGTAATATCCGCGCTTTTCGTCGTAGCGGTGGCTATAGGCATATGCGTTATTTTTTCCGTGAAGAACGTGAACGTAACATATATTAATTACGGCGAAGAGAATCCCGCCGAAACGATTGCAACGGTGAAAGAAAAGCTTTTAAACGAGTACCGCGGTTCGGTAATATCGTTTATAGATGAAAACGAGGTCGACCGTTTTGTCGGCGAGGGATTCGTTGTTGAAGAAGTGAAAAAAGTTTTACCGTGCACGCTTAACGTAAAAATAAGGGAGCGCAGAGAAACTTACGCAATAAAAGAAGCTGAAAACTATAAAGTTTACGATTCCGACGGCAAGTATATCAAAAATTCTAACGACAACATTAATTCTGTCGACAACTCGCCTAACGTTTTGCTTACCGGTTGCGAGAATTCAAACAATATTGAAGAACTCGCCGGTTTTGGCAAAATATTTTTAAAAAAGTTTTCTTCGCTTCGTCCGGTTGTGAGTGAAATAGAAATTTTAAAAGCACAGTCCGCATACGATGAAAACAAGTATATTTTTTATTTGCGTTGCGGGCTTATAATAGAAATTTCAGATAACGTTTTTATTGAAGAAAAAATTGAAAAAGCGGCAGAAGTTTTTGCTTCGCTCACCGGCGAACAGAAGCTGGGGGGCAAAATATATTGCTATACTACTTTGGATATGTCCGTAAAAGCAACGTATAATCCAAACGTCTAATAAAATTAAAAGCGGTTTAGACAAACCGCTTTTTTTGTGTTAATTTCTTGACTTTGCGTCAGGGGTATTATATAATTAATTATATAATAGAGTAGGAGAATGCCCAATGCGCTCAAACGGCGTTGCGGTGCTGGATATACGCTCCGGCGAAGTCTGCGCGCTCGTCGGCGAAAGGGGCGTAAACGGCACTTTCATAATAAAAAGCAAATATAATTGCGGGTACGACGGGTTTGCCGAAGGCGAACTTTTAAGCGAAGAGAGTTTTATTTCGGCAGTGTCGTCTGCTGTTAAAAGTACTTTATCCGCGTCGGGCGCAATCAAAACTTTTTTTGTGGGCGTTCCGGGCGAATTTACCAAACTCAAAAACGTGGATAAAGTGCTGTCTTTTCAATCGGCTAAAAGGATAACTTCAGAAAACTGCAGATATCTTTCCGATATGAGCGAACCCTCGCCTGAAGCAGGATGGGAGATAATAAAAAGCAGTTGCCTTTATTATGTTTTGTCTGATAAACGCAAAGTGATTGACCCCGTTGGGGAAATAAGCGACGGTTTACAGGGCAAATTTTCTTTCTATTACGCAAAAAAAACATTTATAAATTCGGTTATAAGAGCGTTTGAAACTTGCGCGGCGAGCGTCGCGTTGAAGTTCATTCCGTCAAATTATGCCGAAGCAATGTATTTGATAGAAGCCGAAAAGCGCGACGAGTGCGCTGTGTTATTCGATTTCGGTTATATTTCATCTACATACAGTGTTGTTTGCGGAAACGGCGTTTTGTATAGCGAGTCGTTTTCTGTGGGGATCGGACATATAGCTTTTTATCTTATGACGGAGCTTGATATTCCGTTCCAAGTGGCGAATTCGTTGCTGTCTACCGTAAATTTAAACGCCAAAGAAAAACTCAACAAGACGGAGGAGTGCGTTTACGAAGGTAAGAATTATGCTTTCCCCGCCGCAAAACTGCGTGATATAATTCGTGAAGGGCTTGACGGCGTTTGCGAAACAATAGAAGAATGCAGACAAAATTTTACGGGCAGGAATATCGACGGTAAACCTGTGCTTGTTACTGGTGAGGGGGTAAAAGTCGTTCGCGGAACGGTTGAGCATTTCGCAGGGCGGCTGGTAAGACCCGTAGAAACCGTTGCGCCGAAAGTTCCTTATTACGATAAGCCGCATTTTTCCGCTTCTTTAAGCCTTTTGAACGCGGCGCTCAACGATAATTAATCAATTATGGAGAATTTAACCGATTAACGGAGGTAAATATGTTTAACGATTTACAGGGCATAGGCTCGCAAGGGATAACGGGGCGTGCCAAAATAAAGGTAATGGGGGTAGGCGGTGCAGGCAACAATGCCGTTAACCGTATGCTTGATGCGGGGATAAACAGCGCCGAATATTTTGTTGTGAACACCGACAGTCAGATTTTAACGCTTTCTCCCTGCGAAAATAAAATTCAGATAGGAAGCGCTCTTACCAAAGGTTTGGGGGCGGGTGCGGACCCTGAAGTCGGCAGAGCTGCCGCCGAGGAGAGCAAAGAAGCGTTGACGGACGCGATCAAAGGAACCGATCTTTTATTTATTACCGCCGGTATGGGCGGCGGTACTGGTACGGGCGCCGCTCCCGTTATAGCTAAAATCGCAAGAGATTTAAAAATACTTACCATCGCGGTCGTTACCGAACCTTTCAGTTTTGAAGGCAAAAAACGAATGGAGAATACCGCGAAGGGTCTCGATAATCTAAAAAAATACGTTGATACGCTTATAGTTATACCCAACGACAAAATCAAAACGGTAGTCGCGAAAAATACGCCTATGACCGAGGCGTTGCGCGTTGCCGATGAAATTTTAAAGCAAAGTATAAAAGGGCTCACAGAGCTTATAGTTAACCCCGCTCTTATAAATCTCGATTTTGCGGATGTAAAAACTATTTTAAAGGACAAGGGCATAGCGCATTTGGGCGTGGGTGTGGCAAAGGGAGACAACCGCATAATAGAGGCGGTTCGCGTTGCGGTAAATTGCCCGTTGCTTGAAACCACTATAGAAGGGGCCAGAGGAGTTATTCTTAACGTAGTGGGAGGTCAGGATTTGACTATAGACGAAGTTACGGACGCCGCCGAACTCGTTAAAAGCGTAGTTGACGCTTCGGCTAATATTATTTTCGGAGCGAGAATAGATCCTAATGTTCAGGACGAAGTCGAAATTACTGTAATAGCAACGAGTTTCCCCGGTTACGATTCCAAGCAGGACGAGCCTATGCAAAGGAATTACGGCTCGCAATATTATGAACCTGAAAATTACGGGAGAAGGATGACGGTCAGCGAACCGTATTATAAAACGGTACAGCCCGTTCAGCCTTTGCAACCGGTTGAAAGAGCGCCTTATGTTCCTCCGGTACAGCCCGTTCAGCCGCAAAATGTTCAGCCTTTGCAGTACAGAGAAGAGGACGAAACCGCTATAGAGCGCCCTTCCGAAAAAAACATACCTAAATTTGCGCAGATGCTTAAAAATTTTGGTAAAAAGCGCGATCAATAATTTTTATTATAAACGAAAGCCCGCACGCGTTATAGCGTGCGGGCTTTCGTTTACAAATCCAGCATTATTTAACTGAAAACATAACATGACTTGTTATTTTAGTTCGTCAAAGTAAGCCTTAAGGATTGCTTTTTTCAATAGTTCTCGTGTCTCGGTATTAAGCGGATGTGCAATATCCTTATATTCGCCATCATTTGTTTTTCTGCTCGGCATGGCAATAAATTCTCCTTCGGGGGATTCAATTACTTTGATGTCATGCACTACGAAACAATCGTCGATAGTAATTGAAGCCACGGCTTTTAACTTATTGTCACCCTTGTTAACTAATCTGATTCGTACATCTGAGATTTTCATTTCAATCACCTGCCAGAATATACTTTCATTGTTACTATTGTACAATAAAAGAATTATAAATTCAATACCTATTTATAATTTTTTTGTAAATTTTTTTAAAAAAAGTCGAAAAATGTGATAATTTGCAGTAAAAATAAATAATATAAAATATGCGCAAAGCTTTTTGGGACGATTTTAACGGATTTTATTTTATAGGTATCGGTGGTACAAGTATGAGCGGTCTGGCCGAATTTATGCTTTCCGCGGGGAAAACCGTGGCGGGCAGCGACTTGGCGGAAAATATCTATACGCAAAAACTTCGTTTGCTTGGCGCTAAAATCGAAACGTCGGACGGCTGCGGTAGCGTAGCCGACTTCGACGCGGTAGTTTATACCGACGCAATACAAAAAAACGATGCTCGCCTGATTGAAGCGGAAAAGCTCGGTAAAACGATAATTTCGCGCGGACAGCTTCTGTATGAAATAAGTCGGACTTTCGAAAGAGTTATTGCTGTTTCGGGGTGTCACGGAAAAACAACGTGCACGTCTATGCTTGCTCACATTTTTTACGCGGCGGGAGCTCCGTTCTGCATGCATGCCGGGGGTAGAGACGTTGATTTTGGAAATTTCCGTTATTCGGGAAATAAATTTTTTATTACCGAAGCATGCGAATATAAAAAAAACTTCCTGCTTTTGAAGCCTGATATTGCAGTAGTGCTGAATAACGACCCCGATCATATGGAATGTTACGGAAGCATTGAAAAGTTGAACGAGGCATATGAAACTTTTATAAAATCCTCTGATATTTCAGTCACAAGGGCGGGGGACTTTAAAATCGGAACAGTTACTTTCAGTCTTGGCGGCGCGGGCAATTATCGTGCTGAAAATCTGCGTAGCATAAAAGGAAAGTATTCTTTTAACGTTTATGAAAACGACGCTCGTCTTGGCAAAATCGAATTGAACGTTTACGGTAAGCACAACGTCTACAATGCGTTGGCGGCGACGGCGGCAGCGCGTTCCGCGTGTATAGGATTTGACGCAATAGTACGCGGATTAAAAGCATTTAAAGGGGTGGAGAGGAGGTTCGAACATATCGGCGATATCAACGGTGTAAGATGTATAGCCGATTATGCGCATCACCCTCGCGAGATTGAGGCGTCAATAAAAACGGCAAAGCGTATTACAAAGGGAAAGCTGTTCGTGATATTTCAGCCTCACACATATTCGAGAACGAAAAACTTTTTTGCGGAATTCGTAAAAGTTCTTTCCAAAATGGATAATATTCTCATTTATAAAACTTTTGCCGCCCGTGAATATTTTGACGACAAGGGGAGCGCGTTATCGCTAGCACAAGCTGTAAAAAATGCAAAATATGGCGATTGCCCCCATGATATAGTGGATTTTATGAATATCGCACATAATGAAGATACTGTGCTTATACTGGGCGCCGGTGATATTTACGACATTGCAAAAGCGCTTATTCTTTCTAAAATCGAATAAATATTCATATAAAACTCTTTTAATGCGGAAAATTCTGCAAACGGAGTTTTATTTTTTTGCGTATATATGGCGGGTAAATATAAAACAGTACAAAATATAAATGAATAATAATTAAAAAATAAATTTGCTTGTGTTTTTGTAGAATAAAATTAAAACTAATTTATAGGTTCAATCTGTTGTCATTTTTAAGTTTAAATGATATAATAAGGAATGAAATGCAATCAGAATTTTCCGGAGTTTTAAAGTGAAAAACAAAAAAGACGATAAGCAAGGAAAAATATCATACATATTTACAAGGGAAACGCTGGGGATGACTCTCATGCTTTTTAGCGCGATAGTTTTGCTTATGCTGTTTACCGGCGATTTGGTGTTCCGCGGAATAGGCGGACCTATGTGCACGTTTATGTACGGAACTTTCGGCTACGGCGGTATTCTTGTCGTGGCGCTTTTGGCTTATCTCGGTGAATGGCTCGTATTTGAAAAGAGCGTAAAAATCCCCGTGCGGCGAGCGCTTGCCATTTCTTTTACCGTCTTTATGCTTTTTTTGCTTTTTCACGCAGTAAGTACCAGAGGCTACGCGCTCGATAACTACGGTAAGTATATCGAGGAGTGTTATATGAACGCTCAAAACGGCTATGCGGGATATACTCTCGGCGGTGTAATTTCAGCTATTTTGGTTTATCCCGTTGCAAGCCTCGGAGGGTTCGTAACGGCTTATGTTTTGTTTTCGTTACTTGCGATTTTTTGCGGATATCTTACTTATCTTGCTTTTCGGAAAGGTGGGTTCGTAAGGATAAATTCCAAAAAAGAAAAAGTTACGCCTCAGGTGGTTGAGGTGGTTCCTGAAAAAAGCGAAGTGCAGCCGGTTAGGCAATACGAAGCTCCGTTGCAGACGGTTCAACCTGTTCAACCGACATCTGTTCCCGTAGAAGCAACAGTTCGCGACGACAAGTTTTCTCAAAGAAACCTCGGCAGAAAAATTCTTTTTGAAAAAGGTGAGTTTGATGCGGAAAGCTACAGAAGAAATATGATTTTCAACGAGAATTCATATTTTAACAGTCCGGCTGTTTCAAGCGAAGCGGATTATTTAAGTAGTTTTTCTTCAGGCGGAACTTCAAAAACCGCAGAGCAGGGACAAAAGACTTATTCTCAAAGTTACAGGGAAGAAGTTTACAACCAGCCTGCGGCTATGCCCGCCAATTACGTTTACGGAGAAAAACCTGTAGAAAATCTTAATAATTCTTATACCGAAGAAGCGATGTATGAAGAGCCGTCTTTAAACCGCGACGAGTATGCGGATAAAGAAACGAATCCTTACGAAGTGGAAGACGGAAGCTACGGCGTAGTCGATTACGGATACGACGCAGAGGAGACGGTTCCCGAATACAGCGCGGAGCCCGAACCCCAGCCTCCCGTTGCCGAGCAGCCGCCCGCTCGTCGACCTTCTAACGATTTTATTTCTGAAACTCCGTTCACGCAGCCGAGTCGCAGTGAAACTGCTGACGAGCTTCGCCCCGCTATGGAGAGCGCGGAACAACCTCGAAGCGAGCTGGATGTGGACGATATTTTCGGTGGTGAAATTCAGCGCGGAGGCAGAGTCGCCCGTACGGAGCGTAGTAATGCGGAACTTTTCGACAGCGACGAAGATGAGCCGGAGACCACATCGGAAGTTTTCCCTCGTGCACGCGTAGAACGTATATCGGTTGAAAATGAAGGGATTACGGCAAGGCGACCTGAACCCTCGACGTCCGCACAACCGGCTCAACCCGTTGAAGAAGTAAAAAAAGAAAAACAAAAACACGTTTGGAAAAAGTACGTTCGCCCGTCGCTTGACTTGCTTGACGATTATCCCGAAAATGCGAACGTAAACACATCTGAAATAGAGGATAATAAGCGTATTATTGTTGAAACGCTAGACAGATTTAAAATTGCGAGCGAAGTATCCAATGTTACGATAGGCCCTTCGATTACTCGTTACGACGTTATTATCGAAGATAAAACCAATATAAAACGTTCGCTTGGATATCGCGACGCTATAGCTATGGAGTTGCGTAAAGACAACGTAAACGCATACCTCAATTATTCTAAAGGTGCGCTTTCTATCGAAGTTCCAAATAACAGAAGAGCGATAATAGGGCTTAAAAATATGCTTGCAAGCCCTAAATTTTTGAACAGCAAGCCCAGCTCGCTCACATTTGCTCTTGGTAAAAATGTGGAGGGTGAAGTAGTTTGTCCCGATATAACAAAAATGCCGCATCTTCTTGTTGCCGGAACTACGGGCAGCGGTAAAAGTATTTGTTTGAGCGCCCTTTTGGTAAGTTTGCTGTTTAAATACGGACCGGAAGAACTTCGTCTGATTTTGGTCGATCCTAAACAGGTAGAGTTCATTTCCTACGATAAGTTGCCGCATTTAATGATTAACGAAATTATTTACGAGTGTGATAAAGCGATTAAGGCGCTGAACTGGGCTATAAAAGAAATGGAACGTCGCTATTCGTTATTCAAGGAAATGACGGAATCAGGCGTGGCGACAAAAAATCTCGACGAGTATAACACGCATTTGCCGCAGGGTGAAGAAAAGCTCCCCAAAATTGTAATTGTTCTGGACGAATTCGGCGATCTGATGTTGCAAGCTAAAAAGGACATAGAGAGTCGCATAATAAAGCTCGTTCAAAAAGCACGTGCGTGCGGAATACATCTTATTCTTGCCACTCAACGCCCCTCCGTAGACTGTATAACCGGACTAATTAAGTCAAATTTGCCTACGCGTATAGGGTTTAAAGTAAATTCGTTTGACGATGCCCGCACAATTTTCGATATCGGCGGGGCGGAAAAACTTCTGGGTAAAGGAGATTCGTATTTCCGTTCGGCGGAAAATCCCGACCTTGCCCGTATTCAGTGTTGCTTCGTAGATACGCACGAGGTGCAAAAAGTAACAGATTTCGTTAAGGCGAATAACGAAACATATTTTGATGAAGAGGCGTCAGACTTTATAAACAAAGTAGAGCAAGAAGAAACGCCTGCGTCTCTTGCGGGAAGCGACGGCGGCGAAGACGTAGAAACAAAAATAGACGATACTTTTATAAAGGCGTTAAAATACTGCGTTACGAGCAATCAGGCTTCCGTATCGATGATACAAAGGCGTTTTCCAGTGGGCTATATAAAGGCGTGCAAAATTATCGACTGGATGGAAAATATGACATATATAACGCCGTCGGAAGGGTCTAAACCCAGAAAAGTTTTGCTTTCTAAAGAAGAATTCTTCAACATTTTCGGAGAAATAGATGATTGATTTGCATAGCAAAACTTACGGACTCGTTTCTTTGGGTTGTGATAAAAATCGCGTAGACGCAGAAAAACTGCTCGCGTCAATAAGCGCGCGCGGTATGCAAATAACCGACGATGTTTCAAAAGCGCAGGTTCTCATAATTAACACTTGCGCGTTTTTGAATGAAGCGAGAAAAGAGGCTATAGAAACCGTTTTGGAATTTTCGGCTTACAAGAGCGGTAATTTGGAAAAAATAGTAGTAACCGGTTGTTTGCCGCAAAAGTATTCTGCCGAAACGTTTCCCGAGTTGACGGAGGCTGACGTCTTTCTCGGAACGGAAGATTACGATAAGTTTTTTGAAGCGCTGCAAAAATCTTACGAGGTCGGTAGAATAAATTCTGTCGGTTGTGGTGAAGGCTTATATTCTTCGGACAGGCTTGTGACCACGCCTTTGCATTACGCGTATTTAAAAATTGCGGACGGTTGTAACAACCGTTGCACATATTGTCTTATTCCAAAAATACGCGGAGCGTATAGAAGTTACCCTATAGAAGATTTATTGAAAGAAGCCGGAAACCTCGGCGAGGTTTCCGAATTGGTTTTGGTAGCGCAGGACGTAACTCGTTACGGGCTCGATTTATACGGACAAAAAAAATTAACAAAATTTTTGCAAAACGTGACAAAACTTGTCAACATTAATAGTGTAAGATTATTATACTGTTATCCCGATATGATAGATGACGAGCTTATAGCAGAAATAAGGGACAACCCTAAAATAGTAAAATATCTCGATATTCCTTTACAACATAGCGAAAACGGAATTCTCAAACTTATGAATCGCCCGCAAGGAAGAGAGGAGTATTTACGTCTTATTAAAAAATTGAGAGAGAATATTCCGGAAATAGCTTTGCGCACCACGTTCATAGCGGGTTTTCCGAGTGAGACTGAAGAACAGTTTCAAGGGCTCAAAAGTTTTTTAAATGAAGCGCAATTCGATAACTGTGGTTTTTTTGCGTATTCACGTGAACCCGATACACCCGCGTATAAATTGAAAGAACAAATTTCTTACAGCGTAAAAAAACGCAGGGTTAAAGAACTTTACGCCGTTCAAAGTGAAATTTCACGTAAAAAACTTTCGGAACAAATCGGCAAAATATTAACGGTTTTGTGCGACGGGATAGATTACGATAAAAACTGTTTCGTAGGAAGGGCGTATTTTCAGGCGCCTGAAATAGACGGTAAAGTTTATTTTAACGCACGGTCGGCGGTTCAGGGCGAATATTATGAGGTGCTTATAGAGAGCTGCGGTGCTTACGACCTTTACGGTCGTACGGAGGATTACGAAAATGAATGAAGAAAAGCAGGTTGACAAGGAGAGTAAAGCTTATAAAAGGGCGGCGGGCAAAGGAATAATGAATCTGCCAAACAAACTTACGCTCTCGCGTATGTTTATGATTCCCGTGTTTATTGCTCTATTTTACGTGCCCTTCAAAGGGCACTATTTCGCGGCTCTCGCCGTTTTTGCCATAGCAAGTTTAACTGACCTTTTTGATGGAAAAATTGCAAGGAAGTACGGTCTTGTCACCAACTTCGGTAAATTTCTTGACCCTATTGCAGACAAGGTTTTAGTTTTATCCGCGCTTGTGATTTTTCTTACCAGACCTGAAGATATTATTTTATCCATGGGCAGTATAGGTTTAATTGTAATGGGTTGCGGCGTCGCCGTGATACTTGCAAGAGAAATAATTGTAAGCGGTTTCAGAATGGTTGCCGCAAGTTCGGGAATGGTAATTGCGGCGGATGTAGTCGGAAAGTATAAAACCGTTTTTCAGGACGTTGCGATAGTTGTTTTGCTCATAGGCGCGGGTGTTGGAGAATTTACACAGCACATAGCGGTTGTAATAATAAATCATATCGGACTCGCGGCGTTTGCAATATCCGTGATTTTAACAATTGTTTCCGGCATTAACTATATAGTCACAAACATAGAAGTACTCAAAAAATGAATACGGCAGAAAACTATAAAAGCGGTAAAAAGTGCCTTATATTTTTCCGCAGTAAAAAAATAAACGATTTCAACGGAGTAAACGAGATATTATCAGGATGCGCTTCGCGAGGATATTATTTCGAAAAAGTTCTATGTGCTTCGTATGACGATTCAAGGGAGATAACGTTTGCATTAAAAGATGCGGTCGAAAATTACTCCGACGCGGTAATCTATTGCCCCAAAGTAATGGAGAAAACGCTGAAAAATTTTATTTCCGGCGTGCGCGGCGGGGAGTTTAGCGAACTTAACATTTATAATTCGCAGGATTTCACGGCGTTTATGTTGTTTACCGACAACGCAAACAGACTTCAAATCGAAGATATTTGCGCGGTTTGGAATAAAAAATACGGCGTGCATTATGAAAAGGCCTATATTAAAACGGTCGGCGCGCCGTCTGCGGTTATCAAGTCGGCTGTTTCAAAGATTAAGACCGCGTGTGAAAGTATAGACGTAAATGTTTCTGAAAGTTTCGGCGATTGTAAAATCGAGCTCGTTTATAACGGTTCTACACCAAAAACTTTATTCGATAAAGCCTTGCGCGGCGCGGTTGAAGTCCTCAACGGTTACGTTTATGCGCTTGACGATATTACTCTCGAAGAACGGTTGTTTCAGCTATTAAAATTGCGAAGAATGAAAATAAGCGTAGCGGAGTCCTTTACCGGTGGAGGAATAAGTAAAAGGTTGGTAGGAGTATCCGGTATAAGCGAAGTTTATTTCGAAGGACTCAATACGTATTCAAACGAAGCGAAAATATCCCGACTTAACGTTAACGTAGATACGTTGCGGATTTTCGGTGCTGTTTCAAAAGAGACGGCGGCTCAAATGGCGGAAGGGCTTATTTCTACCGGTAACTGCGACGTAGCGGTTTCCACTACGGGGATAGCTGGGCCAAAATCGGATAATACTAAAAAACCCGTAGGTTTGCTCTATATTGCGGTTGCGGACGGTGCGCAGACACAAGTTTACGAGTACAATCTTAACGGTACAAGAAAGAGTATAACGCAGACGGCGATAAATCTTGCTCTATTTGCGGTATTTAAAAAGTTAAAATAATTTGAGGTTATATATATGAACGAAGAAAAACAGAAAGCACTTAACTCCACTATTGCCATGATTGAAAAGCAGTACGGCAAGGGCGCGATAATGAAACTGGGCGATAATAAGGTCAATACCGATCTTGAAGTTATCCCTACGGGTTGTCTTTCGCTTGATTTGGCTTTGGGAATAGGCGGTGTCCCCCGCGGGCGAATAATGGAAATATACGGACCGGAATCTTCCGGTAAAACTACCGTTGCGCTCCATATTATAGCCGAAACTCAAAAGATGGGCGGAGTTGCTGCATTTATAGACGCGGAGCACGCACTCGACGCGCAATACGCTCACGCTCTCGGCGTAGATACAAACGAACTTTATCTTTCGCAGCCCGATACCGGCGAACAGGCCCTTGATATATGTGAATCGCTTGTAAGATCCAGCGCTGTGGATATTATAGTAATCGACTCCGTAGCAGCGCTTACGCCTAAAGCCGAAATCGAAGGGGATATGGGCGATACTCACGTCGGATTATTGGCAAGACTTATGTCGCAGGCTTTAAGAAAGCTCACCGCTATAACCAACCGTTCAAAAACGAGCGTTATATTTATTAATCAGTTGCGTGAAAAAGTTGGCGTTATGTTCGGCAATCCCGAAACAACTCCCGGCGGAAAAGCACTCAAATACTTTGCTTCGCTCCGACTTGATATCAGAAAGGCGGACGCTTTAAAGGGTGACGGCGGGATTATAGGTAACAGAACGAAATGTAAGGTGGTAAAAAATAAGCTCGCTCCTCCTTTTAAAGTGGCGGAATTCGATATTATTTACGGTGAAGGAATTTCGCAAGAGGGCTGTCTTATGGATTTGGGCGTTGATTTCGGGGTGTTGACAAAGAGCGGTAGCTGGTTTAATTATAACGACGAAAAAATCGCGCAGGGCAGAGAAAAGCTCCGTGAACATTTGAAAGCAAACCCTGAATTAAAGGCGGAAATAGAAGCCAAAATAAGAGAAGCGTTTAAAGCCGAATTGAACGGCAAACAATAACATGAATTACGGATTTATAAAAGTCTGCGCTGCAACTCCGGAAATAATAGTGGCGGACGTAGGTTTTAATGCGCGGAAAATAATAGAGAATATCAAAGAGAGTGCGAAAAACGGAAGTCAATTGACCGTGTTTCCGGAACTCGGCGTTTGCGGGTATACTTGCGGAGATTTGTTCAATCAAACCGCGCTTGTTTCCGCATGCGAAAATGCCGCCAAGGAGATTTGTAAAGCGACAAAGGGACTCAAAACTTTGGTGTTTGTCGGTATGCCTGTACGGGTTTGCGGTTTGCTGTATAACGCGGGAGTGGCTTTCTGCAACGGTGAAATTTTAGGTATAGTTCCCAAAACTTACCTTCCAAATTACGGCGAGTTTTACGAAAGAAGGTATTTTTCTCCGGCTCCCGAGTCGTGGGCATTAGTGAATTTCGCAGGTTGTAAAAACGTCAGATTCGGCTCGCAAATTATATTTAAAGCCGAAAATTACCCCGCGTTTACAGTTTCCGCAGAAATTTGCGAAGACCTATGGGCGCCGGAATCCCCGTCGATAGCTCATGCGCGGGCGGGGGCAAATATTATAGTAAATCTGTCTTGCAGCGACGAAACGGTGGGGAAAGCCGATTACAGAAGAGATTTAGTTAAAGTTCAATCGGGCAAACTGATATGCGGTTACGTTTACTGCGACGCAGGTGATGGTGAAAGCTCTACCGATATGGCTTTTTCCGGTCATAACATTATAGCCGAAAACGGTACCGTACTCTCTGAAAGCAAGTTGTTTGAAAACGGACTTTTGTACGGAGAGATCGACGTTGAAATGCTTGAAAGCGAGCGGCGCAGAACGGCGAGCGGGTATTATAAAGACGGTAAAGATTATAACGGGGAACTGATTGACACGGATTACGCTTGCGTTGTACCGTTTGAATCTTCGGATTTTGACGGCGAACTTATAAGGCAATTTTCTAAAACTCCTTTCGTGCCGGCCGCAGGGCTTACCGAACGAAGCGAGCTCATACTAACTATTCAGCAAAAAGGTCTTGAAAAACGTCTTAAACATACGGGGGCAAAAACGGCTGTTATTGGTGTATCGGGTGGCTTGGACAGTGCGCTCGCTCTGCTAGTTACGGTACGTGCGTTTAAGGCTTTAAACAGAGATTTAAAGGATATTATCGCTGTAACTATGCCGTGTTTCGGCACTACGTCCAAAACAAAGAATAATTCGGTTAAATTAATAGGGGCTTTGGGCGCAATGTGCAAAACGGTTGCGTTATCCGATACCGTAAGAAAACATTTTAAAGATATAGGGCACTCCGAAGAGGATAAAAACGTTACGTATGAAAACGCGCAAGCGAGAATGCGGACGCTCGTTTTAATGGATATCGCAAACGATACCGGCGGGCTTGTTGTGGGAACCGGTGATTTAAGCGAACTTGCTCTCGGTTGGGCGACATATAGCGGCGACCATATGTCGATGTACGGCGTAAACTGTTCTGTTCCCAAAACTCTCGTAAAGCATTTGGTTGCTTACGAAGCCGAAAAGCTCGGCGGACAATGTAAAAAAGTGCTTACCGACATTTTGAATACGGAGATTTCACCGGAATTGTTGCCGCCTGAAACCAACGGAAAAATAGCACAGAAAACTGAAGAAATAGTAGGTCCGTACATTTTGCACGACTTTTTCCTTTATTATGCTATACGTTACGGGTTTGCGCCCGAAAAAGTGTTGTTTATCGCCGGTCATGCTTTTAAAGGCGAATTCGAAGAACAAACCATAAAAAAATGGCTCAAAAATTTTTACAAAAGATTTTTCTCGCAACAGTTCAAGCGGTCTTGTTCTCCCGACGGGGTCAAAGTGGGGTCGGTGTCTTTATCTCCGCGCGGAGACTGGAGAATGCCTTCAGATGCGTCAAGCGAAATATGGCTTGAAAATATAAAATAATTTAAGCGGTTTTAAACCGCTTTTTTTATAATATAAATTGACATTTTCAGGCTTATGTTGTAGAATAATATATGGAATATAAACTACTTCGTAAGAAGGTCGTATATACCTAAATATTTCCAATCAGGAGGCTAAAATGAACATATTGGCATTTAGCAGCCTGTTTCTTGCAAGCGACGGCAACGGATTAGTGATAGGTCTCGGCGTAGGGCTGGGCGTGGTTGCTCTTGCGGCGATAGCGATGTTTTTTGTCGGCGGTATGCTTAAACAAAAAGGCATTGATAAGAAATTGGGTACAGTTCAGGACAGAACCAAAAAAATGATAGACGAGGCTGCCCTTGAATGTAAATCCTTAAAAAAAGAGGCAATTTTAGAAGCAAAGGAACAGGAGCTGCAATTAAGAAACGAGTTTGAAAAGGAGTGCAGGGATAAAAAGCAAGAACTGCAGAAGCAAGAACAAAGACTCGTTCAAAAAGAAGAAATTCTGGATAAAAAGGAAGAATCGCTTTTAAAACAGAATAGCGCTTTGGAACAGCAGAAAAAAGAACTTTTAAACAAAGAAAACGAACTCAAAAAATCTCAAGAAAAAATAGCCCATCAACACGAGCTTATGGTGCAGGAACTCGAAAAGATTGCACAACTCACTAAGGAAGAGGCTAAAAAACAGCTTGCAAACGAAATTCTTGACGAAACCAGACATGATGTCGCGGTTCAGGTCAGAAACCTTGAACAAACTGCCAAAGAGGAGGCTAATAATTCGGCAAAAAAAATAATATCGCTCGCAATTCAGCGTTGTGCAGCCGACCACGCTTCCGAAATAACGGTATCAGTAGTACCGCTTCCCAGCGACGATATGAAGGCGAGGCTTATAGGTCGAGAGGGCAGGAATATCCGAGCAATCGAAAATGCAACGGGAATAGAACTCATTATTGACGATACGCCCGAAGTTGTTATTCTTTCCGGTTTTGATCCGGTAAGGCGCGAAGTCGCAAGGCTTTCGCTTGAAAAATTGATTACCGACGGAAGAATTCATCCGGCAAGGATAGAAGAAACTGTTGAAAAAGTGAAAAAGGAGATGGATCAGGAAATCAAACAGGCAGGTGAAGCCGCTATGTTTGACGTTGGTATCTTCGGTATTCACCCTGAACTCGTTAAGCTTTTGGGCAGACTCAAATACAGAACTAGTTACGGACAAAACGTGTACAAGCATTCTATAGAGGTGGCGCAGCTTGCGGGGCTTATGGCGCAGGAGCTGGGGCTTGACGTAACGTTGGCAAAACGTGCCGGACTTTTACACGATATAGGTAAAGCAGTCGATCACGAACAAGAAGGCACCCACATTCAGCTCGGTGCCGATCTCGCTAAAAAATATCGTGAAAGCAACAACGTAATAAACGCTATTCAGGCTCATCACGGTGACGTGGAACCTAAAACTATAGAGGCGGTGCTGGTTGCAGCTGCCGACGCAATTTCGGGCGCAAGGCCCGGTGCTCGCCGCGAAACGGGTACAAATTACGTAAAACGTCTTGAAAAACTTGAGTCTATTGCTTCGGGATTCAGGGGTGTGGACAAGTGTTACGCCATTCAGGCGGGCAGAGAAGTGCGCGTTATAGTTAAACCTGAACAAGTGGACGACGCGCAAACTATGTTCCTTGCAAAGGATATAGCGAAAAAAATAGAAGCGGAATTAGAATATCCCGGTCAGATAAAAGTAAACGTCATAAGGGAATTCAGAGCTTCAGAATTTGCAAAATAAATTATGAATCCCCGATAAAATCGGGGATTAATTTTAATCTTATGAATTGTATAATAAGAAAATGGAAGATAGCCGACGCTTCCTCTTTGGCAAGGAGCGTTTCAAACAAAAAAGTGCTTAATAACCTGCGCGACGGATTACCGTATCCGTATACTGAGGACGATGGAAAAGAATTCATAACCGCTATGCTCGGTTCCGAGTTAGGTGATTATGCTTTTGCTATTGAATATTGCGAAAAGGTTGTGGGGAGTATTTCTGTAACGCGGCAAGGGAACATTCATTCGCGAACGGGAGAACTGGGATATTATGTTGCCGAAGAGTACTGGGGCAAAGGAATAGCAACAGCCGCGGTTAAACAAATTTGTGATTACGTTTTTTCAAACAGCGATATAGTCAGAATTTACGCCGAGCCTTTTGCGTTTAACGCAGCGTCGTGCAGAGTGCTTGAAAAAGCAGGATTTCTTTTAGAGGGCGTGTTGCATAGTAATGCGTATAAAAACGGAAAAATCGAAGACATGAAAATGTATGCTTTGATAAAAAGATGAAAAACTAAAACTCCGCTCATTATGAGCGGAGTTTTCTTATTTGCTTAAAGTATAGAATACCGTAGAAAAGATTGGCAAATTTAATGCGACAACACCGGGTATAATTATTTTGGCAAGTACGTCGCCGGCATTTGCGAAATTAACGTTCAGCAATAACGAAACTACAAATATTATCATAATTGCAATTATTGCCAAAACTACCGTAGTCGTTAAATAAGAATGACTTGCAGGCTTGCGCGTACTCTTGCCGAAATCAGTGGTTGCGAGTATGCCGAATATAAGAAGCTGTGCGACTCCCAAAACGAGTATGACTATAGGGTAGCCTATCGAAACGCCCAATTGGTCTTTAAACGCTAGGCTCAATGCAAATTCCACAAGCATAACCACGGCAATAATTAACGAGCTTTTGAAAAGGGCCGCCCCTCGGTTATATTTTGCTTTGCGTTTGCTTGAAACAACGAAATCGGATGAGTTTACGGTTAAGCCGTCTTTAGATGCTTTTACGCTCGCATCTTCATAATTTACCGCTGGTTGCGCGTTGATAAATTCTTGTTTTTGAACGGGTGTTGAAGACTGCTCGCGTTGCGGTTGCTGTCTAACGGTTCTTACAAACAGATTATCTATAAGGTTTTTATAGTCGCGCTCGGTTTCAGGCTTTCTGTTATAGATTAATTTTTCAGTATTTATGTTCGCCGAGTTAGGATTCGTTGAAGGTTCTTCCGTCGGCGCTACCGGTTCTGATATAAGTTTTAAATAGTTTTCGTGAATTCTGCGCTCTTCGGCGATTTGCTCGGGTGTGGGTTGCGTTAAAACGGGAGTGGGCGGAGCAACTTCCGGTTGAGGGTTTTGCGTCTCAACTACGGAAGAGGCCGCTGTTTCGGTTTCTCTCGTTATCGGCACATCGGCAACAGCGGGTTGTTCAACGATAGGTTCGGGTTTTATTTCGTACTGTTCCGCAGTGACTGAAACGGTAGATTCTTCTTCGTATTTTACTTCGCGTTTCGGTTCTTCAACTTTTTCGGACTCTTCGCTTTTAACGGAAGGAACGCGCGTTGTCGAAGTTTTTAAAATTTTAAAATCAACCGCTGAAGGAGGGGGTTGCGTAAAGTCAAAATTTTTGTCGGAAATCAAACTGTCTATTACTGTTCTCGAGTATTCCCATTCACTTTGATTTTTTTCAGTAATTTCTCTGCCGCTGTCTGTCAAAGTATAGTACTTTCTGCGGCCGCCGTTTGAAACCTCGTCTGTTTTCCAGTATGCGTTTATGTATCCTTGGCTTTCAAGTCGTTTTAAGGCAGAATAGAGCGTGGGTTGTTTAAGCGAATACTGCCCGTGACTTTTGTTCTCTATTTCTTCAATTATTTCGTAGCCGTATTTGTCGCGCTCATAGAGCGTACGTAAAATTATGGTATTTATGTGTCCGCGAATCAGATCTGCGCTTATTGCGCTTTTATTTTCTTCTTCGGTAGCGGTTTCTATGCCTTTTTTAATTTCTTCTTCCACGGTAAGACCCTCCGTATTTTGTAATATTTTACCATAATATAATCGTTAAGTCAACAGTTTTAAAAATTTAAATAGTACTATGCCACGCATAATTGATAAAAATTGTTTATTTTTGTGGACTTTGACGTTAAAAAGTGTTAAAATCAATAAAAAATTTTTTCGGGTGATAGATTGTACAGGCACAAGAAATCGTATCAAATAAAATATACCGACGCCGACGCTTACGACAATTTAAAGCCGTCTTCTTTACTTGCTTTTATGGAGGAGAGTGCTTGCCTTTCTGCAGACGAGCTCGGTTTCGGTTACAAGGACGTTGCGCCGGTGAATAAAGGCTTTATTATTGCAAACTGGTATGTCGAATTCTTTTCTCGCGTAAAGCTCGGTGATATTCTCGAAATTCACACATGGCCGCTGCCTCCCGGTAAAATTATATTTTTAAGGGATTTCGAATTGTTTATAAACGGCTTTAAAGCGGGTATCGGGTGTTCGCGCTGGTGTATGATTGATACGCATAATTTTTCTATGTTGCCGGTTTCGGCATTTTTTAAGGAGGGTGCGTTCGACGGTTATAATACGGAACGCGCGGTTGGCTATATAGACTGGAAAATCCCTCTTATCGACTGTGGGAAAAAGGCTTATACCAAAAAAGTCGCATATTCGGATTACGATCATTATTTTCACGTTAACAATACTAAATACGCCGATTTCCTTATGGATATATTTTCCCCGGAAGAACTTGATAATAAGGTGCTTCGGTCAATGCAGATAACTTATGTAAAGCAGTGCAAATACGGTGAAGAAATCGAGTTTTTTCGCGAAGACTGCGGTGAATATACCGTTGTTGAGGGCAGAGTAGACGGCGAACTTCGCGTTCAGTTTAAAGTGAGCTTTAATGAAATATAACGTAATTTACACAAAAAGAAGAAGTCTTTCCATAACCGTATCGCAGGATAATGTAATTACGGTTCGTTGTCCTAAAGATACGACAAATTCATATATTGATGATGTTTTGGAGAGAAAACGCGGTTGGATTGAAAAAATTGCAGTACGCAACTCTGAAAATTTGATGCGCAACGCCGATGTTTACGGTTATAAGAATATTTTTTTATACGGGGAAATAGTTCCGCTTTATATTGGAGCCGCCCGAAATTGCATTTGTGAACAAGGCGTTTACGTTAAAAGCGTAAAACATTTAAAAAAATTGTTTAATGATGAATTTTCTTTGGGGTTTTATACTCGGGTAAAAGAGATTTCAGAGGCAACGGGGTTAAAATTTAAAAGTTGTAATATTAAAAATTATAAATCGCGTTGGGGCTGTTGCACGGGCGAAAACGAAATTTTTTTTAATTTCAGGCTGTTTATGCTTCCGCAAGATATCGTGGATTACGTAATCGTGCACGAGCTTTGTCATACGCGGCATCATAATCATTCTATACGGTTCTGGCAACTCGTAAGTCGTTTTGTACCGGATTACGTTGCAATAAGAAAAAAACTCAAAGATTATAATTTTCTTACAACGCTCTATTAATTACTTGACTTAAATTTGTGACTGTAATATAATTTGTAAGGTTACGGAATTATGAAAGAAATTTTTGTATTAAACAACGGGCTTGCCTGCAATAGTTCTTCTTTCAGCGTCGGATCTATCGCCGGCGAAAATATTCGTTTTAATAATTTTGTTTTCATTTGACTGATTTATTTTTTAAATCAGTCTTTCTTTTAGTTAAGGATAAAATTTTTGAGGAGCAAAGATGAAAAAAGCGTATCTAACATTGCAAAACGGCAAAATTTTTGAGGGTTTCCGCTTTGGGGCGGAAGGCGACGTTATCGGCGAGCTCGTCTTTACGACGGGAATGACGGGGTATATTGAAACGCTTACAGACCCCAGCTATTACGGTCAAATAGTGACGCACACGTTTCCGCTTATAGGCAATTACGGAATGATTCGTTCGGATTGTGAAAGTGAAAAGCCTTGGCTTTCGGCTTATATTGTAAGAGAAAAGTGCGACGAGCCTTCTAACTTCAGATGCGAAGGTACGCTTGAAAATTATTTAAAAGAAACAGGGGTGATCGGGCTTTACGGAATAGATACGCGCGAACTCACCAAGATCGTGCGCGAGGCTGGCGTAATGAACGCCGCGATTACTTCAAAACCCGTTAAAGATTTTACGCCTATAAATAATTACCGCATAAAAGACGCCGTTAAAGCGGTTTCGTGCAACGAGGTCACTTACTGCGGCAATCCCGAAGACACAAGAATAGTCGTTTGGGATTTCGGCGCAAAGGGTAATATTACACGTGAACTTGTAAAACGCGGTTGCTATTGCATGGAAGTTCCCGCAAACTACAGTGCGGAGCAAATTTTGGCTCTTAATCCGCAGGGGTTAATGTTGACGAACGGTCCCGGAGATCCCGCTGAAAACGTTGAAATTATTCAAAATATTAAAAAGCTCGCCGGCAAGCTTCCTATTTTCGGAATTTGTCTCGGACATCAGCTCTTTGCTCTCGCTATGGGCGGGAAAACAAGGAAAATGAAATACGGGCACCGCGGAGCAAATCAACCCGTAAAGAGTCTGGAGACCGGCAGAGTGTATATTTCGTGCCAGAATCACGGTTACGAAGTAATTTCTTCCAGTCTCGAAGGCGTTGGAAATTTAAGTTTTATAAACGTGAACGACGGCACGTGCGAAGGTTTCGACTATCCGCAGATAAATGCTTGCACCGTCCAGTTTCATCCTGAAGCTTGCAGCGGTTCGCGGGACGCCGAATTCCTGTTTGATAAATTTTTGAAAAACGTAAGGGAGGGTAAATTCAATGCCTAAGAGAGAAGAAATCAAGAAGGTTCTCGTTATCGGTTCGGGTCCTATTATTATAGGACAAGCTGCAGAATTCGACTATGCAGGTGCGCAGGCGTGCCGCGTATTGAAAGACGCCGGCGTTAACGTCGTTCTTTGTAACTGTAATCCCGCAACTATAATGACCGATAAAGCGCTTGCAGATGAAATTTATTTGGAACCCCTTACGGTAGACACGCTTAAAAGAATTATAATAAAAGAAAAACCCGACAGCCTGCTTGCTTCGCTCGGCGGACAAACCGGACTTACTCTCGGGTGCCAGCTTGCGAAAAGCGGATTTTTGAACGAGCATGGTGTTAAGCTTATCGGCGTTAATCTCGATTCTATCGACCGCGCCGAGGATAGGGAGCTGTTTAAAGAGACGATGCAAAAGATTAACCAGCCCGTCGTGCCTTCAGACATCGCTTACACTGTAGAGGAGTGTGTTGCCATAGCCGAAAAAATCGGTTATCCCGTAATAGTGCGTCCGGCATATACGCTCGGAGGAGCGGGCGGCGGCGTTGCGCACGATATTGAAGAATTAAAATTGATTTCCAATAACGGGCTCATGCTTTCGCCTATTACGCAAGTTTTGATTGAAAAATATATCGGCGGCTGGAAAGAGATAGAATTTGAGGTTTTGCGTGACAGCGTAGGCAACGTCCTTACTGTATGTTCTATGGAAAATTTCGATCCCGTTGGCATACATACGGGGGATTCGATAGTAATCGCTCCGGCCGTGACTTTATCGGATAAAGAATACCAAATGTTGCGTACGGCGGCGCTTGAAATTATTTCCGAACTTAAAATAGAGGGTGGTTGTAACTGTCAGTTTGCTCTTAATCCCGATTCTTTCGAATACGCGGTTATAGAAGTTAATCCGCGCGTTTCGCGTTCGTCGGCGCTCGCTTCCAAGGCTACGGGTTACCCTATAGCAAAGGTTACGTCTAAAATAGCACTCGGTTATACCCTTGACGAAATCAAAAACGACGTTACGGGGAAAACTTACGCTTGCTTTGAGCCTACTGTAGATTATGTGGTTGTAAAGTTCCCCAAATGGCCTTTTGATAAGTTTCTTTACGCACAACGTACTTTGGGTACGAGAATGAAGGCTACCGGCGAAGTTATGGCAATAGGTACGAGTTTCGAAGCCGCCATAATGAAGGCGGTGCGCGGAGCTGAAATTTCTACCGACACTTTGAACTTGCCTAAAATTGCAGCTTTGAGCGACGATGAAATATTAGTGAGATTGCACGAAATGACGGACGAAAGACTGTTTGTCGTTTATCAGGCTATTAAACGCGGTGTAAGTCTCGACACTATATTCGATATAACTAAAATAGACAGATGGTTTTTAAACAAGCTAAAGCATCTCGCCGTTTTCGAAGACGAAATAGCGGGTAAAAATATAACGCGCGAGCAATATCTCCGCGGGAAAAAGCTCGGATATCCCGATAAAGCGCTTGAAAGGCTTTCAGGCAATAAGTTGCCAGCGCATCGCAACGCGGTTTTCAAAATGGTTGACACGTGCGGTGCGGAGTTCTCCGCGCAGACGCCGTATTTCTATTCAACTTATGATGAAAAAGAACACGACGAGGCGAAGCCGTTCGTTCTCCAAAGTAAGAAAAAACGCATAATAGTTATCGGTTCCGGACCTATCCGTATAGGTCAGGGAATAGAATTCGACTATTCTTCGGTTCATTGCGTTTGGGCGTTAAAGCGTATGGGGTACGAGGTAATCATAATTAACAACAACCCTGAAACGGTTTCTACCGACTTTGACACGGCCGACCGGCTTTATTTCGAAGCGCTCACGCCCGAAGACGTACAAAACGTAATCGATATAGAAAAACCTTACGGGGTAGTAATAACGTTCGGCGGGCAAACGGCGATTAAACTTTGTTCCTATTTGGATAAAAAGGGTATAAAAATACTCGGCACGCCGGCGGACAGCGTTGATCTTGCTGAAGACAGGGAGAGATTCGACGCGCTTTTAGAACAGTTTGGAATAGCAAGACCCAAAGGGTTGACCGTTATGAACAAGCAAGATGCGGTAGCGGCAGCCGAAAAACTCGGATATCCCGTGCTTTTACGTCCGTCTTACGTAATAGGCGGACAGAATATGACAATAGCATTTACGCAAAACGATATCGAGCGATATATGGACGTAATTCTTGCGCAAAAAATAGAAAATCCCGTTCTTTGCGATAAGTATCTTATGGGAACGGAGTTGGAAGTGGACGCTATTTCAGATGGTACCGACGTGCTTATTCCGGGAATAATGCAACATATCGAGCGGGCGGGAGTACACAGCGGAGATTCCATTGCTGTGTATCCTCCATACAATTTAAGCGACGCGATGCTAAAAAAGGTAGTGGATATTTCAACTAAACTTGCAATTTCTTTAAAAACCAAAGGTTTGATAAATATCCAATATTTGATTTACCGTAACGAGTTATACGTTATAGAAGTAAATCCCCGTGCTTCAAGAACTATACCATATATTTCAAAAGTTACCGGCGTCCCTATGGTTGATCTGGCAACGGAGATTCTGATGGGGGCAAAGCTTAAAAAACTCGGTTACGGAACGGGATTATATCCCAATTCGCCTTATGTCGCCGTAAAAGTTCCTGTATTTTCATTTGAAAAACTCAACGACGTTAATTCACAGCTCGGACCCGAAATGAAGTCTACGGGTGAGGTTTTGGGAATAGGTAAGACAATAGAAGAAGCCCTGTTCAAGGGGCTCGTTTCTGCGGGGTTTAATATGAAACATCCCACCAAGCAGAAGCCTGCCGGAATCTACTTTACGATAAACGATCAAGACAAGCCTGAAATTATAAATATCGTTAAAAAATTTGCCGATTTGGGTTTAAAACTGTATGCAACAAAGGGAACTGCCGACGTTATAAGGAGTCTCGGACTCGAATGTACAGACGTTGCCAGACTCTCTTCCAACGAAGAAATATTCAAACTTATGGACGAGGGTAAGGTAGATTACGTAGTTTATACAGGCAAAACCGATGTGGAATCCATATCCAATTATATTAGTTTGCATCATCACGCTATTCTTTTGGGAATAACCGTACTCACGTCGCTTGACACAACTAACGCGCTTGCAGACGTTATTGCAGGCAGATATAACGAATTTAACACCGAACTTGTAGATATAAATAAGTTGAGAAAGCACAAACTCAAACTTAATTTTTCAAAGATGCACTGCGGCGGCAACGATTTTATTCTTTTCAATAATTTTGACGGAGAAATTACCTGTCCTGAAAGTATTGCTATAAACTTTGCGGACAGGCACTATGCCATAGGCGCAGACGGTGTGGCTTTAATTGAAAAATCCTCAATAGCCGATGCAAGAGTCAGAATTTTCAATCCCGACGGAAATGAAAGCGGGTTGGCGGCAAACCCCATCAGGTGCGCGGCAAAATATCTGTTCGATAACAAACTTGCAGGAGAGAAAATTAAGATAGAAACATGTTGCGGGGTTAAAGAGCTTTCAGTGAACTCATTTAACAATAAGGCGAGCTCTGTAGCTATGGATCTCGGAAAGCCGGTTGTTAAGGACGGAAATTCGATAACTATAGGCGGTAAAACATACGCTGTGACTCTTGTTGATTTAGGCAACCCGCACTGCGTGATTTTTATGGATAAAATCGAAGAAATCGATATGGCGGCGCTTGGGCAGGAACTGATGGAAAAAGGCGAACTGTCGAGCGGAGTTTTCTTCGAATGTGTACGCGTAGTTAACGGTGTAACTCTCAAAATGCGCGTTTGGGAAAGCAGTCACGGGGAAATTTTGTCTTGCGGAACAGCGGCTGCGGCTGCGGCAATTGCTTCTGCTGAAAACGGATTGTGCTTGTATAACGAAATAGTTACAGCAAAACTCAACGGCGGCGACTTATTCGTTAAATATGAAAAAGAGGGTAAAGCTCACCTTGACGGTACTGTCAAGCAGTCGTTCGAAGGCGGCATAGAAATTTAATGATTTATCTCGATAACGCGGCGACAACCAAGCCGGACGCGGAATGTCTGAAATCCGCAGAAAAATATCTTACGTCGCAATATTTTAATCCGTCCGCTCTTTATAAGGGCGGATACGGTTTAATGCGTGAATTGCAAACTGCAAGAGCAAACATTCTTTCGTTGTTGGTCTGTAACGAAAACTTTGATTTAATTTTCACGTCTTGCGGTACGGAAGCTGACAATCAGGCGGTATTTTGCGGGGGTAAACGTGGTAATATAGTTACAACCGAGGGCGAACATTCGGCTGTATTTTCAGCCGTTTCGGAGTTGAAGCAAAGAGGCTTCGAAGTCAGATATGCAAAAATCAACGCTGACGGCAGTGTAAACGAGGAAAATTTATTAAGTTTGGTGGACGGAAAAACCTCGCTCGTATCGGTGATACACGTAAATAATGAAACGGGCGCAGTAAACGACGTGTTTAATATTGCAAAAGCCGTTAAAGCAAAAAACAAATTTTGTCTGTTTCATTCGGACGGCGTTCAGGCTTTCGGGAAAATACCGTTTAAACTTTGCGGAGAAATCGACCTGTACTCTGTAAGTGCACATAAAATAGGAGGGATAAAGGGTGTAGGGGCGCTCGTTAAGCGCAAAAACATAGTAATTAAACCTTTTATTTATGGCGGAGGTCAAGAATACGGGTTAAGAAGCGGCACGGAAAATGTATTCGGAATTAAAAATTTCGAATTTGCCGCTTGCAAGCGTTATAAAAATTTAAAAGAGTATTATCAAACGGTGCAAAAGCTGAATAATCTTTTGTGGGAAAAACTTGATAAATCTTTATTTACAAAAATTAGCGGTGAAAACGCCTCGCCATATATACTAACCGTTTCGGTGCGTGGAGTACGCGGTGAAACGCTTTTGCACGAACTGGACGACGCGGGGCTGGTAATAGGTACGGGGTCGGCTTGTTCTTCCAATGAAAAAAAGAGATTTTCCCGCACAATTTTAGCGTGCGGATTGGGTGAAGATGTGGCGGACGGGGTTCTACGCTTGAGCTTTTGTCCTGAAAACACAATTGAAGAAATATGTGCCGCTGCCGAA
The DNA here is from genome assembly GCA_910579525.1 of uncultured Christensenella sp. Classification (GTDB taxonomy): domain Bacteria; phylum Bacillota; class Clostridia; order Christensenellales; family Borkfalkiaceae; genus Coproplasma. The sequence continues at coordinate 112,382 of CAJTUK010000004.1, forward strand.
ATACTCAACAGGACGGCGGCAAACAGAAAGGCGATAATGCAATAATGGAAAACGTAATAATTGTAAGATATTCTGAAATTCATTTAAAAGGTAAAAACCGTGGTTATTTTGAGCGTGTGCTCATTTTGAATATGGAAAAATCCCTTAAAGGTATAAAGCACGAGATTAAAAGGTTGAGCGGCAGATATCTTATCGAGGGATTTGACGGAAATGATACCGATATCATAGTTTCGCGTTTGAAAAAAGTTTTCGGGATTCATTCTTTAAGCGTTGCTCTCAAAGTAAAGTCGGATATAGAAGAAATTTTTACCGCCGCATGTAAAGTATGCGGAGAGAACGGCACTTTTAAAGTGAAAACCCATAGGGCGGATAAATCTTTCCCTATGGATTCAATGCGGATAAGCGCCGAACTCGGCGGCAGACTTTTAAACCGTTATAAAAATCTATCCGTAGACGTGCACGAGCCTGATTTTACCGTCGATGTGGACGTGCGGGAAGACGGCAGTTCTTTAGTTTTTAACGAGACTATAAAGGGGGCGGGCGGTATGCCCGTAGGTACTTCGGGCAAAGGACTATTGTTGATTTCCGGCGGAATTGACAGCCCCGTTGCGGGACACATGATAGCAAAACGCGGTATGCAGATAGACTGTATTCATTTTCACAGTTATCCGTATACGAATATGCAGGCTAAAGATAAAGTTATAGAACTTGCAGGGGTATTATCGGGGTATACGTGCGGCATACGTTTAAACGTGGTGTCGGTAACGCATATTCAGGAGGAAATTCATAAAAAATGTAACGGTGAATATATGGTTACGTTGCTTCGCAGATTTATGATGCGAATAGCCGAGAAAACCGCTGAAAAAATAGGCGCGCAATGTTTGATAACCGGTGAAAGTCTTGGACAGGTTGCCAGTCAAACCGTTGAAGGAATAACTTCATCAAACAGCGTAATTCGTAAATTACCGGTATTGCGGCCTTTGTGCGGGTTTGATAAGGATGAAATAATTGAAAGAAGTCGTGAAATAGGCGCGTTTGATATTTCAATCCGCCCGTACGAGGATTGTTGTACGGTATTTTTGCCCAAACATCCCGTAATAAAACCTACGATCGCAAGCGTGCTTGAAGAGGAGAGTAAACTCGAAGTTGACAAACTTATTGAAGAGGCTATGTCGTCGCTTGAAACAATTAATTTATAAATTATACCAGTCTTTTCCTGCAATTTCGGGAATTTTAATTTGTGGGGACTTGTTTTCGCTTGATGACACAATTACGTTCGGCAAAGAAATTTCTTTGCCGAATATTTTATTTTCACCGTTTAAAAAGTAGGGCGTTATCGTATAGGTGTAACAACCGTCTTTCGGTTTATCCGTAATTATTTCTTTCCATTTTCCGTCATAAATCACTTCAAAATCGCTGTTTTTATAGCGTTTAATTAAATATGCATAGTACTTTGTGTGACATAATGATATGCTTACAACATTATTTTCAACTTTTAAAGTCGGATTGGATATTTCGGGAGATGAAAATTTTCGGCTTTTTTCCGTCGGTTCGTTACCTTTTAAAACTTTTACGGTAAGTTTGTTTAATTTTGGCGAATAATCGTCGGCTAAAACAATTCTGTTATTTTCGTAATATTCCTCGGCGTCGATTTCAACGGTGGAGGTTTCGCCGGAAACGTCTAATTTTTGCGGTTCGTGCGTTGCGTAAAGCTTTTCCAAAACAGATTTTAAATGTTCGCACCCATTATTCCCGCCGGTAATATTCAGTTTTTTATTATTTTTATCGCCAAGCCATACGCCCAAACAGTGCTCGCTTGTGTAGCCGATCGCGTAAGCGTCTGTATTTCCGTCTTCCGTTCCGCAGGTGCCCGTCTTCGTTGCTACGTCAAAATTGATATTTGCAAGTTTTTTCGCCGTTCCGCTTTTGGTTGTGGTTAAAAGAATATCGTTTATCAGAGAGCAGGTTCCTTGTGAAAATACTCTGCTTTTGGAAAGCTCGCATTTATATAAGGTTTTTCCGTCTTGTCCTGTTATTTCTTTAATAAAGTGTGAAGGGGAATATATGCCTCCGTTTTGGAATACAGAGTAGCAGTCTGCTATTTGTTTTAGGTTGAGTCCGTATTTCATTCCGCCAAGTGCTAACGGCAGGTTTTTTTCGTCGTCTTCAAGGTTGATATTCATGCGCATCAAGTACTTTTCGGCAGTTTTTATTGTAAGCGAATTCAAAGTCTTTACTGCGGGGACGTTGTAGCTGTATTTCAAACTGTCTGTAACCGAAACATAGCCGTGATATTTTTTGTCGTAATTTTCGGGAGAATAGCCGCCGTAATTGATTTTTTCGTCTAAAATTCTTGTAAACGGAGTCAAAATTCTTTCTTCTATGGCCGGCGCGTAAACAAAAGTAGGTTTTACGGTTGAACCGGGTTGACGTTTCGCTCCGTTTATCGTGGATTTGTAGGCGTTTACTCCGCCTTGGCGTGACGTGACTATTATCGAATTATCGCACTCGTAATTCAAGTTTTCTATATATTTTTGCAAATCCGTATTCAAAAACGTGGTAATTTTGCATCCGCTTGCAATATCGTAAACATTGACGTCAATGTCCTCGAGTTCGTCGAAGACTGCGCTCATGTAGTCGGTGAAATGTCCGTTTCGTTCGGTTTTTTGTGCGTTAAGAGGCTGATTTACGGCGTTTTTATACGTATTTTCATCAATGAAACCGCATTCAAGCATAGAGTTTAGCACGGTGTTGCGTTTTTTTAGACTTTTTTCGGGATTTTTAAACGGAGAGTAATTGTTTGGCGAAGTTAATAACCCGACCAGAGTTGCGCTCTCCGTCAAGGATAAATTTTCAGCTTTTTTATCAAAGTAAAACTCCGCGGCGCTCTGCAATCCGTAGCAATTATGTCCGAAATAAATAGTATTTAAATACATTTCGAGAATTTCGTCTTTAGAATACGCCTTTTCAAGCTGTTTTGTAAGCCGTATTTCATTTAGCTTGCGTTTTATTGTTTTGTCCTGTGACAGATGTGTGTTTTTGATCAGTTGCTGGCTTATGGTCGATGCGCCTTCTTTAAAAGCGCCCGCCGCAATATTTTTAAACAGCGCTTTTATCATTCTGCCGTAATTCAGTCCGTTATGCGAATAAAAATTTCTGTCTTCGGAGGCGATAAAAGCGTTTATACATGTTTCGTCAAGATCGGAAAGTTTAACGCTTTTATGCTTATTTGCTGTAGAAGCGTTTGTTATTTCGTTTCCGTTTTCGTCAAATATGGTTATATTTTGACTCGGTTTAGAAAGTTTGTCGTGGTCCAGCACCGCGTCTTTTGTAATAATCAGATAGGTACAAAATAACGCGGATAAAATAATTAAAAAACTCAATGCGCCTATAAGCGAAATTTTCAGGAATTTGTTCATTTCAATTAGTATTTATATTTTAAAATTATTGTTGCAAATTTATTGAAAATTTCACGCAAAAATTATATAATAGTGTAGATTATGAACAAATTTTATCATATAACGACGTACGGTTGCCAGATGAACGTGCACGAATCCGAAAAGATTGCGGGTATGCTTACGGAGCTCGGTTACACCGTATGTAAAAATATCGAAGACGCCGACGTAGCGGTTTTTAATACTTGCTGCATAAGAGAGAATGCCGAAAATCACGCTTTCGGCAATATAGGAATGCTTAAAAAACTCAAATCTAATAAACGGGATATGATTATAGCGGTGGGCGGCTGTCTTACCCAGCAAATGGGAAAAGCCGAAAATCTGCATGAAAAATTTCCGTATGTAGATATAATTTTCGGTACGCATAATTTAGGCAAATTAAAGGACTACATAATAAAAAAACAGTCGCAAAGAAAAGCGGTTATTGAAATTTCAGACGACGACGGAAAACTTTATAAAGAAATTAAGCCTTTACGGACGAGTTATCCTAACGCGTGGATAAACATAACTTACGGTTGCAATAATTTTTGCACTTATTGTATAGTGCCTTATGTGCGCGGCAGAGAGAGGAGCAGACATTCGTCGGAAATAATAGAAGAAGCAAAGGAGCTTGTTTCGCTCGGATATAAAGAGATTACTTTATTGGGGCAAAACGTGAATTCTTATTCAAATGGAACCGAGGACATTTCATTTCCGGAGTTGCTTGAAAAAATCGCAAATATCGAGGGTAAATTCCGTTTGCGTTTTATGACGAGTCACCCGAAAGATTTTTCTGAAGAACTTGTTAAAGTTATAGCGCGTAATACAAAAATATGCAAATGTGTACACCTACCGGTGCAAAGCGGGTCGAGCGCGGTACTTAAAGCTATGAACAGGCGTTACACTGCTGAAGATTATCTTAAAAAAATAGATGTTTTAAAAAGATATTTGCCGGATTGTGCGGTCACTACGGATTTAATAGTAGGCTTTCCCGGTGAAACCGACAAGGATTTCGAAGATACGTTAAACCTCGTTAAATCGGTAGGTTTTTCTTCGGCTTTCTCGTTCGTATATTCCAAACGTGAGGGCACGGCAGCCGCAAAAATGAACGGACAGATTGCGCCTGAAGTATCTAAAAAACGAATAATGGAGCTAATAGCGCTTGTAAATGCGCAAACACGGCGACAGTCGGAAAAATATATCGATAAAACGGTGGAAGTGCTTTGTGAAGATTACGACGATAAAAAAGGTTTGTATCTCGGCAGGGACGAATACGGTAGAATGGCTTATTTCGAAAGCGAAAGAGACGTAATAGGCGAGTTTTTAAACGTAAAAATCAACGAAGCGAACGGTATATCGCTTAAAGGCGAAATAGTTTGAAGTTTTAAGGAAATATAAAATGGCTCTGTCACAAATGATGCAGCACTGGCTGACGGTTAAAGAAAAATATAAAGATTGTATTGTGTTTTACAGGCTCGGCGATTTTTACGAGATGTTTTTCGAAGATGCCGTGAAGGCTTCGAAGTTACTCGATCTTACGCTTACAGGCAGGGATTGCGGTATGGAAGAACGGGCGCCCATGTGCGGCGTTCCTTACCACGCTGTGGAAGTTTATTTAAATAAGTTGGTCGCTTGCGGTGAAAAGGTCGCTATATGTGAACAACTCGAAGACGCCTCGCAGGCAAAAGGTATGGTTTTGCGCGGGGTCGTAAGGGTAGTTACTGCGGGTACGGTATCCGGCGATTCCCTCAACGAGAGGGCAAACAATTTTATATGTTGCGCTTGTAAGGAAGATGACACCGTTGCGCTTGCCTGGGCTGATATTACTACGGGCGAACTGAACGCCGCGGAATTTTTTGGCGCGGAGGCTATAAAAAAGTGCGTTTCACAGATGGCTGTTCTCGACGTGAAAGAAATTATTGCCAATGATGAAATGTTATTCGCCGTAAAAGATTTGCCTGAAATAAGCCGCGGAGTTTTGCCCAGGGTTTCTAACTATCCTGCGTGGGCGTTCGGTTATTCTTCGGCGGAAAGAACTCTTCTGTCACAGTTTAATGCGCAGACGCTTTCTGCGTTTGCAATATCTGGGCACAAATGCGCGGTTAGTGCGGCGGGTGCGCTTATAGAATATCTTAAAGAGACACAAATGCACGCGCTGAAAAATATTAACGGCGTCAAATATATTGCCAACGAAAAACTTATGGTACTTGATGCAACCGCGTTGCGCAATCTTGAAATTGTAAAAACATTGGGCGACGGGGCTCGTTACGGGAGTCTGTTATGGATTTTGGATAAGACCAAAACTCCGATGGGTGCGCGTTATCTCAATTCTTCCGTTTTATACCCGTTTTACGATAAACAAGCGATAAACAATCGTCTTGAAGGGGTTCAGGAATTATTTGATTCGACGGTGGCGAGATTAGGCATAGTTGATATGCTGAAAGATGTTAAAGATATAGAGAGAATCGCGGGAAAAATAAGCAACGGAACGGTAAACCCGCGCGACTGTATAAATCTTGCAAAATCACTTTCCGTAATTCCCAACATAAAATTCAGTCTTACGGGTTTCAAATCGAACGTTTTAAAGGAAATCTGTAACGACTTGTGCGATTTATCGCAACTTACCAATCTCATTGACAGCGCGATTGCTCCCGATGCGCAACCTAATATGAAAGACGGAAATTATATAAATAAGGGGTTTAATGTCAAGCTGGACGAGTTAAGGGAAATTGTGAAGAACGGAGCAAAAATAGTCCTTGATATGGAGTCGCGAGAGCGCGATTCAACCGGCATCAGAACGCTAAAAATAAGCTACAACAGAGTTTTCGGCTACTATATAGAAGTGTCGAAATCTTTTGCGGACAAAGTTCCGCTTCATTACCAACGCAGACAAACTCTTGCCAATGCGGAAAGATTTATTACCGACGAACTTAAAGAGTTGGAAGAAAAGATAGTTTCGAGTGGAGAACTTTCATTAAAGCTCGAGGCGGAAATATATTCTAAAATAAAAGAAGAGCTTTTGCATTTTCTCGACAAATTAAAAACTACCGCTTTTGCTGTGGCGCGTCTTGATTTGCTTGTTTGTTTTGCGGAGGTAGCTAAAGAAAATAAATATGTTCGGCCTCAAATTGTAGAAAGCGACGAACCTTTAATCATTAAAGAGGGGCGGCATCCCGTAGTTGAAAAGATATCAAAAGATAAGTTTATTTCGAACGACGTTTTACTCGACGGCAAAGAAAACCGCACTATGATAATAACGGGACCGAATATGGCGGGTAAGAGTACGTTTATGCGTCAGGTTGCTATTATAACCGTAATGGCGCATTTAGGCAGTTTTGTGCCTGCAAAATCGGCGCAAATACCTTTAACCGACAGGGTATTCACCCGCGTGGGCGCAAGCGATAATTTAATATCCGATCAGAGCACGTTCATGGTTGAGATGATAGAAGTTGCCTCCATAATTCAAAATGCCACAAAAAACAGCCTTTTGATTTTAGACGAAGTCGGCAGAGGAACTTCAACCTACGACGGTTTGAGTATTGCGTGGGCGGTTATAGAACATATAACGCAAAAAATAGGGGCGCGTACTCTGTTTGCGACTCATTACCACGAACTTACAGAGTTGGAAAACAAGCTCGAGGGTATAAAAAACTACAAAATTTCCGTACGTGAATTGAACGGACAGGTTGTATTTTTACGTAAGATTATGCGCGGAGGGGCAAACCGCAGTTTCGGTATAGAGGTGGCTTCACTTGCGGGTGTTCCGTCGTCAGTTACCGACCGTGCGAAGTCTATACTTAAAAACATAGAAAACGGTAACGGTCCGCGCGTAGAAGTCAAAGAAGCCGAAAACGAGAATCCCAATGAAATCGAAAAAATATTGCGCGATGTGGACGTGGACAATCTCTCGCCTATGCAGGCGTTTATGCTTGTTGGGGATTTAGTCGAAAAGGTGAAAAGATGAAAAAAATAAACGTCTTAACTCAAAATATATATAACCGCATAGCTGCGGGCGAAGTTGTTGACAGACCATATTCGGCAGTGAAGGAACTTATTGAAAACAGTCTTGACGCTCACGCTACCGAAATAGAAATATATATTGAAAACGGCGGAAAAAATTTAATTAAAGTTATTGATAACGGTTCGGGTATAGAAAAAGAAGATCTTTGCGACGCCTTTATGCCTCATGCAACCAGTAAAATTTCGTCTGAAAAAGATCTCGATTACATAACCACGCTAGGATTCAGAGGCGAGGCGTTGGCAAGTATTTCTGTAATTTCAAAAGTGGAAATCGTCTCGGTAACAAGCGGGAATCAAGCGTGGAAGATTGAGTGTAACGGGGGAGAAATTAGCGAGGTAACGCCCGCCGCGCTCGAGTGCGGAACGGTTATAACGGTTAGAAATTTATTTTATAACACTCCGGTACGCGCAAAATTTTTAAAAGCGGACAAAAAGGAAGAGGCGGATATAACCAACTTCGTAATAAGATATATACTCGGTAATCCGCAAATTTCCTTTAAATATTTCGTGGACGGAAAAGTTGTTCTTCAATCTTATGGCGGCGGAATGGAAGAAGCTATTGCGCAGGTTTACGGCGCTAAAGTTCTTTCGGAGTGTTATAAAATAGACGCTGAAAAAGACGGGTTTCGGTTGTACGGATTTATTGGAAATCAAAACTTTTTTAAAGCAAATAAAACTTATCAGAGTTTGTTTTTAAACGGACGATACATAGTCAATAACACTGTTGCGACGGCGGTCAACAACGCCTATGCAAGCTACGCTATGAAAAGGCAGTTTCCGTTTTATGTGTTAAATTTGGACGTTCCGTTTGATTTTGTGGACGTTAACGTCCATCCAAATAAAGCCGACGTGCGCTTTTTGGATAACAGGCGCGTTTTTGGTATGGTTTATTCTGTAATTTCTCCTATTCTTGACGGTACCGCTCGTGCGGCGGCTTTCGTATTAAACGAAAACGTAAGAATTACGGAAATTAAATCTACTGCGGGGAACGTTTCGGAAGCAAATAAAATTTATTCGTCCGCTTCTGCGGCGACGGTAATCCCTTCATTTGCGGAAAAGAACAGTTTGGTATCTGTCGAAGACTCAACAAATAGTTTTCAGTCAAAAGAAATATCCAAGAACGAAATGGCTGAAAAATCGGGGAATAATGAAGTTAAAATTAATTTCGAGCCGTTGCGTGATTTGACCGTTGCCGAATTAACTCAAAAAAGCGAAAAAAGCGTTTTGAAAATTTCTGACGAATATGCGATACCGGAAATAGAAAATTTTTCTAAATATGTTGAAAGGCGCGAACAGCAGAAAATTGAGTTTAAAAGCTGTAAATTCAAAGGAAATCTTTTCGAAACTTATCTTATTTACGAATATGGCGAGAGGGTGTATTTGATAGATCAACACGCCGCACACGAAAGGCTCATATATGACGGGCTTATGTCAAAGCTGAAAGAACGGAGCATAGTAAAACAGCCTCTTTTAATCCCGTATATATTTAACGTAAATCCTTCGGAAGCGCAATTTTTGGAGAGTAACATAAAAATTTTACGCACACTCGGGTTTGGCATTGCGCCATTCGGTTCCGGTGCTTTCAGGATTGACGAAATCCCGGTTGACTTACAGGAAATAGACGTGAACGCGTTTATTGACGAAGTTCTTTCGCATATTGACGGTTATAAATCGGTTAAAGTAGAGGACGTTTTGAAAGAAAAGCTTGCCATGACCGCGTGCAAGCATGCTATAAAGGGCGGGATGTGTTTGACGGACCAAGAGGTTGACTCGCTTTTTAAAATGATTGACGGAAATACAGGGCTTAAGTGTCCTCACGGCAGACCTGTTTGTGTTACTCTTTCAAAAAAAGATGTTGAAAAAATGTTCAAAAGGATAGTTTGATTTTGAAAAAAATTCTCGTAATTTGCGGGGCAACTGCCACGGGCAAAACAAAACTTGCCGTAGATTGTGCGCTAAAACTCGGTTCCGAGGTAATATCCGCAGACTCGCAACTCGTATACAGGGGATTGGATATTGGAACGGCAAAGCCTTCTTTAGAAGAAATGCGCGGCGTTAAACACCATTTGATTGATGTTGCGGATGCTTGTGAGCCGTTTAGCGTCGGCGAATACAGGGAACTTGCAGAACCCGTTTTACAAAGGCTTTTAAATGAAGAAAAAACGCCCGTAATTTGCGGAGGTACGGGGTTTTATATAAAGTCTTTACTGTTTGAATTCGGTTACGGTAAAACCCTCGGGAATTCTGAAATAAGAGAGCGGTACGGAAAATTTGCAAAAAAATACGGAAATAAAGCACTGCATGAAAAATTAAAAGCCGTTGATCCGCAAGCGGCGTTGAAATTGCACCCAAACGACGTAAAAAGAGTTATAAGAGCGCTTGAGATTTTTGATTTGAGCGGGCAAAAAAAATCAGAACAAAGCGATGAACTTAAGCCCAAACGAGATTACGTTGCCGTGGCGATAAATTATCCTCGAGAAGAGCTTTATTCTCGGATTGACAAAAGAGTGGACGAAATGTTCAGGCAAGGGCTTTTGGACGAGGTCGAAAATCTTTTGGCTCAAGGCGTTGACGAAACTTGTCAAAGTATGCAGGCTATTGGCTATAAAGAAGTGCTGTATGATATAAAAAATGGCAATTTATCAAGTACTACGCGTGACGTAATAAAGAGAAATACGCGCCGTTATGCAAAACGACAGATAACTTTTTTTAAAAAAATGCCTAATTTAGTGTGGTTAGCGCCTGAAGATGCTACGGCAGACAAAGTTTTGGAGATTTTAAATGAAGATAATAGAAGAGTGTGAAAAAAAGCTGAATAAGCATTTTGCGCGAGTAGACGAAATTGCTTACTTTAATCAGGTTAAAGTTTTAAACGCTTTTAAAAAATATAAAATTGCAACCAGACACTTTAACGGCACCACGGGTTATGGATACGACGACGAGGGCAGGGACTGTTTGGGTAAACTTTACGCAGAGGCGTTCGGAGCAGAGAGAGGAATAGTTTCTCCTCATCTTTTATCGGGGACGCACGCTTTGACGGTTGCTCTCTTTGGGATATTACGTCCTAAAAATACGTTGTTATGTATCAGCGGTATGCCATATGATACGTTAAGAGAAGTTATTTTCGGAGAAAACAACGGTTCATTAAAGGACTTTGGCGTTAATTTTGATTATTGCGACCTTAAAGACGGCGGCTTTGATTTTGAAAAAATTAAAAATAAACTGCATAACGGCGTAAAAATTGTTTATATTCAAAGGTCACGCGGATACGAGTTGCGTGACGCTCTTTCGTGTGCGCAAATAGGTGAAGCGTGTAAATTTGTGCGTGATTTGGGATTCAAGGGGTGCATTTTCGTAGATAACTGTTACGGCGAATTTGTAGAAAAGCTCGAGCCTACCGAAGTTGGAGTCGATATTATAGTTGGGTCGCTCATTAAAAATGCCGGCGGCGGGCTTGCTCCAACCGGTGGGTATATCTGCGGTAAAGAAGAGTACATCGAAATCATAGGTAAACGACTCACTGCGCCTTCAATAGGTTTAGAAGTCGGTTCGTTTGTCGGGGGATATCTCAATTTTTATCAGGGACTTTTTCTTGCGCCGCATGTTGTTGCGCAGGCATTGAAGACAAGTCTTTTGATTGGAACCGCCATGTCTGAATTGGGTTATAAAAATTATCCGTCGCTTGATAAAATTCCGTATGATATAACGCGTGCTATCGAATTTGACAGTGCGGATAAAATGATTGATTTTATTCGTGAAGTTCAATATGCTTCCCCGATTGACAGCTTTGTTGCTTGCGAACCTTGGGCTATGCCGGGATACGACGACAATGTTATTATGGCGGCGGGAACATTTGTCGGCGGTTCTTCCATAGAGCTTTCCGCCGACGGACCGGTAAAGCCTCCTTATATTGCTTATTTTCAAGGCGGACTTACTTACGAGCACGGCAAGTACGCTTTGCAAAGAATTTTAAATAAATTGTGTTAAAACAAAAAGCCGAGACTTTTGTCTCGGCTTTAAAATTATTTTTTAGATTAATACATGCCGCCCATATCGGGGTTTCCGCCCATAGGGGGAGCGGGCGGGGTGGGGATATCGGTTACTACGCTTTCGGTAGTGAGTAAAGTCGAAGCTACAGAAGCTGCGTTTTGAAGTACGGAACGAGATACTTTTGTCGGATCGATTATTCCGCTTGCAACCATATCCGTGTAAACGTTTTTAAGAGCGTCGAAACCGTAGTTGGGGTTTTTGCTTCTCAATATATTGTTTACTATAACGGAGCCGTCATAACCGGCATTTGCCGCTATTTGACGAACTGGAGCTTCAATTGCTTTCATTACTATTTCCGCACCCGTTCTTTCGTCTCCGTGTAAACTTGTCACAAGTTTTTTCAGCTCGGGAACGGTGGAAAGGAGAGCTACGCCGCCGCCGGGAACGATTCCTTCTTCAACCGCTGCACGAGTGGCTGCAAGCGCGTCTTCAATGCGGAGTTTCTTTTCTTTCATTTCAACCTCGGTTGCCGCGCCTACATTTATAACGGCGACTCCGCCTGCAAGTTTTGCAAGCCTTTCTTGCAGTTTTTCTCTGTCGTAATCGGAGGTGGTTTCGGCTATCTGTGCCTTTATCGACGCTACTCTTGCCTTAATATCTTCCGCGGAGCCTGCTCCGTCGATAATTGTTGTATTGTCTTTGTCAACCTTAACTTGTGCGGCTCTGCCGAGCATTTCGGTTGTTACGTCTTTGAATTCGTAGCCTAAATCGCTTGAAATTACGGTGCCGCCTGTGAGAATTGCTATGTCCTCAAGCATAGCTTTTCTCCTGTCTCCGAATCCGGGTGCTTTAACTGCCACGCAATTCAAAACGCCTTTGAGCTTGTTGACGATAAGCGCTGCCAGCGCGTCGCCCTCAACGTCTTCGGCAATTATCAGAAGTCTTGCGCCCTGTTGAGCTATAGGTTCGATAATCGGCAGAATTTCCTGAAGGGAAGATACTTTTTTATCCGTAATAAGAATATAAGGATTATCAAGGACGGCTTCCATCTTTTCGGTGTTGGTTACCATATAAGCGGACGCGTATCCGCGGTCAAATTGCATTCCTTCAACGGTGGAAAGTTCCGTTGCCATAGTTTTGCCTTCTTCAACGGTGATAACTCCGTCTTTGCCTACTATTTCCATAGCGTTAGCAATAAGTTCGCCTATTTTTTCGTCTCCTGCGGAAATGGAAGCAACCTGTGATATCCCAAGTTTGTTTTCTACGGGTTTCGAAATAGATTGAATTTTTTTAACAGCCGTTTCAACGGCGGACGCTATACCTTTTTTGAGAATTACGGGGTTAGCGCCTGCGGCAAGATTTTTAAGTCCTTCGCGCACTATTGCTTGGGCGAGTACAACGGCGGTAGTGGTTCCGTCGCCCGCCACGTCGTTCGTCTTGGTTGAAACTTCCTTAACGAGCTGTGCGCCCATATTTTCAAAGGGGTCTTCAAGTTCTATTTCTTTTGCGATGGTCACGCCGTCGTTTGTAATAAGGGGTGCACCGTATTTTTTATCGAGAACTACGTTTCTTCCCTTGGGACCAAGGGTAATTTTAACGGTATCAGCTACTATGTTAACGCCGTTTTCAAGTAACTTTCTTGCTTCGTCGCCGTACTTAATCTGTTTAGCCATAATTAAAAATCTCCTTATTCAACTATTGCCAGAATATCGCTCTGACGTATTATGGTGTACTCTTTTTCGTCAACTTTAACTTCGGTTCCGCTGTATTTTGCAAGCAGAACTTTGTCGCCGACTTTAACTTGCATTTTCACTTCTTTACCGTCTACAATTCCGCCGGGACCTACGGCAACCACAAGGCAAGTGGCGGGTTTTTCCTGCGATGCGGCGGTTAAATAAAGTCCGCTTTTTGTCTTTTCTTCGGCTTTAAGGCTTTCTACGACTACTTTGTCGAATAAAGGCTTGATCGTCATAAAGTAAATTTCCTCCGAAATACATTATTTTTTATTACGGTTATTTTATAAACTCGGCAAAATAAAGTTAAACATTTAAAGTTAAAAAATTGCATTTTAATGAAAAATATGGTAAAATAATCACACTTATATGGAGCGTTTGAAAACATGGATAAATGGGATAAAAGATTTATGGAAATGACCGAGCAAATAGGCTCGTGGTCAAGCTGTTTTAAAGAGAACAGGCACGTCGGCGCGGTAATTGTAAAAAATAAAAGAATAATCGCTACCGGTTACAACGGGGCGCCTCAAGGAATAGAGAGTTGCGTAGACAAAAAAGAGTGTATGCGTAAAAAGATGAATATCGCAAGCGGTACGATGCATGAACTGTGTTATGCAGTTCATGCGGAACAAAACGCCATTATTCAGGCGGCGCGCGTCGGTTGCAGCGTGGAGGGGTGCACGCTTTATTGCACTCACCAACCATGCGTAATTTGCGCAAAAATAATAATTAATGCGGGAATAGCGCGCGTAGTTTATAAAGAGGGGTATCCCGACGATTTTTCTCTGCGACTTTTTAAAGAGGCCGGAGTAAAACTGGAAAAATACGAAGAACTGAAATAAATGATAATAAGGAGTTTAAACGATGCAAAATCCTATAGTTACAATAAAAATGCAGGGCGGAAAGGAAATAAAGATAGAGCTTTATCCCGATAAAGCGCCCAATACCGTAAACAACTTTATAAGTCTTATAAACAACGGTTTTTACGATGGGCTGATTTTTCATCGCGTCATTTCGGGGTTTATGATTCAGGGCGGAGATCCTGCCGGAGTGGGGACCGGCGGACCCGGATATTCTATTAAAGGCGAATTTGCTATTAACGGTTTTAAAAATAACGATATAAAACATTTACGCGGCGTTATTTCTATGGCGCGCGCGATGAATCCCAACTCGGCGGGTTCGCAGTTTTTTATAATGCATCAGAATTCTTCTCATCTGGACGGGCAGTATGCGGCTTTTGGGAAAGTTATTGAAGGAATCGAGGTCGTTGACGAAATAGCCTCGGTTTCCACCGACTGGAACGATAAGCCCAAAACTCCGCAGATTATGGAAACTGTTACAGTCGAAACTTTCGGGGCGGTTTATTCCGCTCCCGTAAAATATTAATTTTGGAGATAATAATGGATAACACTGTTTATCAAAATCCGTTAATTACGAGATATGCGGGTAAAGCTATGAGCGAGAATTTTTCAGACGAAAAGCGGTTCAAACTCTGGCGCAAATTATGGATTGCTCTTGCCGAGTCGGAAATGGAACTCGGATTGAACGTTACTAAAGAGCAAGTTGCCGAAATGAAGAATTTTGCCGAAGATATTAATTTCGAGACGGCGGAAAAGTATGAAAGAGAGGTTAGGCACGACGTAATGGCGCACGTGCACGCTTTCGGCGATCAGGCAAAGATTGCGATGCCCATTATTCACCTTGGGGCTACAAGTTGTTTTGTGGATTGTAATTCCGAACTTATTATTTTATGGGACGCGCTTGAAATAATTAAAGAGAAGCTTGTAAACGTAATTGATAAGCTTGCGAAATTTGCGCTTAAGTATAAAGATTTGCCTACGCTTGGGTTTACTCATCTTCAGCCGGCACAGCTTACCACTGTTGGCAAGCGTGCTACATTATGGTTGCAAGATCTTACTATGGACTATAATAGCCTTGTAAATTTGCAAAATTCTTTTAAGTTGCGCGGCGTAAAAGGTACTACAGGTACGCAGGCGAGCTTTATGGAGCTTTTTAACGGCGACGAAAAAAAGGTTAAAGAGCTCGAAAAAAGAGTAGTTTCAAAACTCGGCTTTGATAAAGTTTACGGGGTAACGGGGCAAACTTATCCCAGAAAATTCGACTATAACGTTCTTTGCGTGCTTTCGCAAATTGCACAGAGTGCGTACAAGTTCTCTAACGATATAAGAATTTTACAAAATATGAAAGAAATTGAAGAGCCGTTCGAAAAATCACAAATCGGGTCTTCGGCAATGGCTTATAAGCGCAACCCTATGCGTAGCGAGAGAATAGGATCCCTTGCAAGGTTTGTAATTTCGTTGCCTATAAATTGTGCGGTAACGGCGGGGACGCAATGGTTTGAAAGGACTCTTGACGATTCTGCCAACAGGAGAATTGTTAACGCGCAGGCGTTTTTAGCTCTCGATGGTATTCTTAATATTTATATGAACGTTTCTGAAAATCTC
This sequence comes from uncultured Christensenella sp., assembly GCA_910579525.1. Lineage (GTDB taxonomy): Bacteria > Bacillota > Clostridia > Christensenellales > Borkfalkiaceae > Coproplasma. The sequence goes on from CAJTUK010000004.1 coordinate 128,024, forward strand.
GTTGTATACGAAAAAGTCATATCAAAACATATAGCGGCGGAGCTTCCGTTTATGGCTACGGAAAATATAATGATGGAATGTGTAAAAGCCGGAGGTAACCGTCAGGAGTTGCACGAGAAGATAAGAGTTTTATCTATGCTGGCGGGCAAAAATGTAAAAGAACTTGGAAAAGATAATAACCTTATAGAGTTGATTAAAGAAGATAAAACTTTTAAAGCGGTGCACGGTAAACTTGACGGGATACTCGACGCGAAAAACTTTATTGGAAGGGCGCCGTCTCAAACCGTGGAGTTTATAGAGTCGGAAGTTAAACCGATATTAGAGCAAAACAAATCTGTTCTCGGTCAAAAAGGTAGCGTGAATATTTAAAGTATTAAATTTGCGTAGTATTATGTCACGCATATTGAGTGTTTTTATTCTAAAGGAATACCAGTGTATTGTAAGAAAAGTTATAGTGAGGAAATCGGTTGCGTTCTTTAATTTTTAGTGATAAAATGATTGTAAGATAAACAGTAATTTATGAAAATGATTTGAGATGTAAATATGGGTGTTGTCCCCGCATTAATGTTAAGAAAAAAAGTGATTATTAAAAAATTGCTAAAAAGTGGTGCAATATCGGAAGAAAGCGCAAAAACATTACAAGAGGCGGGAGTTTTTAATCCTAACGCTTTTCCAAGAATAACAGAACGTATGGTAGAACAGAAAATATTAGCGAAAACTAAAACGGGAAAATATTATCTTGTAAATTAGGCGATAAATTTCAATTTAGCGTTCTAAATAGTTTGTAGTAAAACGCTCTCGAACGAAATGTTCGAGAGCGTTTGTCGTCGCTTGAAAGTGCAACTCTTAAAAATTTAGTATTTTATTCCCTATGGCAATTGTACTTTCTTGCAGCCTTTTTTTGTTTGAAACTTTTCTGATTGTGATTTAAATTTGCATCAGACAGGTTTCAAAGAATGGTTTGAAAATTTTTAAGAAATACAACATTGAATTGACTTTACCAAAAAAATTTGATAAAATCATTACGATCTAAAAATGAGTTTAATATTTATATTGTGTATTTTGTATAAAAATAATACTCATACCACCATATGTTGTAGTATGAGTATCTGGCAGGGGAGACACGATTCGAACATGCAACCGACGGTTTTGGAGACCGCGACTCTACCGTTGAGCTACTCCCCTGTAACATATTAATTATATAATAACCGATTTTTTTAGTCAACTGTTTTTGGAGGCGAATTTTATGAAAAAACAATTCAAGCTGGGCGTTATCGGCTGTTGCGACGAATCCGTTGCGGTTTTAAGAGGGGTTGTTTTATCCGATTTTATACGAGAGAAAAAAATCATAGTCAGCGACGACAGTGAGGTTGCGTTGGATTCTCTTGAATATTTAGGAGTTAAAACGACTTTGAATCATAAGTTTGTAGCCGAAAACAGCGAATATGTTTTATTGGCTGTGGATTCAAAACAATTGTTAGGTGTTATAGGCAGTTTCGAAGGATTCAGACCCGAAAAAATAATTTCTTTGAACAAGTACGCAACTAAAAGTCAGATAAAAAATCTTATAGGCGTAGGGCTTATAAAAGTAGCTCGGGCGGTTTTGAATTCGCCTTGCGCAATCGGTAGTGGTGTTATCGGGCTTGATATGACCGATTATAATAAATCTACCGACGATACTGATTTTATAAGCAACATATTTAACCGACTTGGTACGACGGTCAGCGTGGAAGAAAGTAAACTCGGTGCCGTCAGTGCGATATGCGGGAACGGGGTATATCCGCTTATGCTTCTTGACGGTCTTGTAGATGCGGGAGTAGAACAAGGGCTTACAAAAAACGAAGCAATGATTGTTGCGGTGCAATCGATTTTGGGCACTGCGGAGCTTGTACAGAGAAGCGAAAAAAGTATTGACGAGATGGTTGTGCGTGAATGTAAAGACGATAGCGCAATAGAAGCCGTCAGAATGTTTGAAGACGGCGGCTTCCGTAAACTTGTTAAGGGTGCGGTTGGTGTTAGTGTCGAGCGAATTAAAGAGCGAAAATAATGAAAAAAGTTACTCTATATACCGATGGGGCATGCTCGGTAAATCCCGGCGTTGGCGGCTGGGGTGCAGTGCTAATGTTCAACGGGTATGAAAAGCGTATTTCCGGCGCGGAGGAAAGTACAACCAATAACAGAATGGAACTTACTGCGGTTATTGAAGGACTTAAGTGTCTTAAAGAACCGTGCATTGTAGAAGTTTATAGCGATTCCGCATACGTCGTAAACGCTTTTGCTAACGGTTGGATTTTCGGTTGGGAGAAGAGCGGATTTGTAAAATCGGATAATAAGCCCGTTTTGAATGTTGATTTGTGGCGTGAATTGTTAAGGCTTACAAGGATACACCGCGTGGAATTTATCAAAGTAAAAGGGCATGCGGATAACGAATATAATAATCTTTGCGATAAGCTTGCAACGGATGCAGTTAAAAGTTTTAAGTCCGGATTATAAAAATTCTTTATTTACTATATAATAATAGTAAGAATGAACCGCACGAAAATTTTAAAACATGTCGTTAATATACTGGCGGTTGTGCTGTTGAGCGCAATCGCTTTTCTTTTTACCGCCTATGCGTTTACCTATAAAAACGTTGACTTTATAGCCGTACACTTTGACGCTATGGTTGTGCTTGCCGGTGCAGTTGCCGCTGTTTTTGCGGTTTTAGGCGTCTTATTTTACGCAATCAAAAAAACTTCTTTGTACAGGTTAGTGGTTTGTACGCTCGTATTTATAGACATATGCGCGATTATCTTTTTTGCGCTTTGCGCCAGCGGGTTGATTGCGAAGATAAACAGTGTTGACGCCCTGCGGGAATATATCGAAGGCGCGGGCGCGTGGGCCGCTTTCATATATATTTTATTCAGTTTTTTACAGGTTGTTTTGTTGCCGGTGCCCGGGTCGGTGGCGGTTGCCGTCGGCACAGCTATGTTTGGACCCCTTAAATGCGCTTTTTTCAGCTTTATAGGTATAGTCGCGGGGTCGTTAATAGCCTTTGCCATTGGTCGTTGGGTAGGATATAAAGCCGTTTGCTGGATAGTCGGCAAAGAAAGTCTGGATAAATGGCTGAACAAACTTAAAGGCAAGGATTATTTGATTTTGTCGCTTATGTTCCTTTTGCCGTTATTCCCCGACGATATTTTGTGCTTTGTTGCCGGTATGTCATCTATGACGTGGGGTTATTTTCTCATTATGATTACCGTTACGCGTGCGATTTCGATTTTTTCTTCGGCATATTCCTTTGAACTCATACCTTTTACAACTTGGTGGGGGATTATGATATGGGCAATAATTATCGGTCTTGTAATTATGTCTTTTTATCTCGTGTGTAAATATTACGAAAAAATAGATTATTTTATAAAAAACAAACTTAAAATCGGTAAATCAAAGTAACGCCGATAAACGTATTACTGACAATATTAAAATTGTGGCCCGCGGTTTATTTTAAAACGATAAATTGCGGGCTGTATTTTATGTAATCGTCTCATTGTAAACTTATTTAATATGCGGTGTTTGTTTTTTCTGAAATTAAATAAAATTTAAGTAAAACATTATCCAATTTAATTTGAAATTTGCAATTTAATGTGATAAAATGTATTAGTAGGAAATTTGTCATTCGGGAGAAATTTATGGATAAAATCAGCTTGTTGCAAAAACGCAAAAAGCAAATACTCGATGCAGGCAAGGGCGTTCGCGCAGAAATTAATTCTCTTATCGACGAAGACAGCTTCGTGGAACTTTCCTGTTTCAGTTTTTCTAAAAACGAATATTACGGTGAAAATGCAGAGGGTGAGGGGGTAGTTACGGGCTTTGCCACGGTTAACGACTATCCTTTTTATATTGTCGCCCAAAATGCCGCGGTATTATCGGGTGGAATGAGTAAAGCGAATTGTGAAAAAATTGCAAAATGTCTCAATCAGGCAGAAAAAACTTCTACTCCGGTAATTTATATGCTCTCGTCTTTGGGCGTACAACTGGGCGAAGGGGTTAACGTGCTCGAAGGACTTGCAACTCTTATTTTGAAAGCGTCGCAGTTGAAGGGAACGGTTCCGCAATATTTGATAGTAAACGGAGAAGTTTACGGGCAGATTGCCGTTTTGGCTGCCATTTGCGATTTTACTTATTTTATCGCAAATAAGAGTGCGCTCTGTGTTAACAGTCCGTTGGTAATATCGGCAAAGGCAGGTAAAAATCTTACGAAATATCAGGTGGGCGGTGTCGAAGGGTTAAAATATGCGCAACTTGCGACTTTTTCGATCAAAGATTTTGCCGAAATTAAAAAATCGATAACAGAAATTAACGAGTTTTTGGCTATGCCTGTTATTGACAGCGAAGAAATGAATTTAAGTCTTCCCGCTCTTGATAAAAATGCTGACGAGAAGACTATTTTATCCGTTTTCGATAAGGACAGTGCTATAGAACTCGGCGGTACTTATTGCCCCGAAATAAAATGTTATCTTGCAAGAATAGGCGGCATTGCAACTGCTTGCGCAGTGTTTTCCGGCGGCAACGGGGTTGAACTTACCGCTCAAAACGTGAGAAAAATAAAGGATTTTGCCGAATTTGCTTGTTGTTACGGCTTGCCCTACGTTACATTTGTAAATGCTCTCGGCGTAAGTTGCAATTTGAATGATAACGATAGCCTTGTATTAAAAGAGATTGGCGAATACGTAGGAATTCTCGATTGTATCGATACGGCCAAGATCTCAGTTGTATACGGGAAAGCTATAGGACTCGGTTATACCGTTTTTGCTTCCAAATCTATGGGGTATGATTTCAGTTATGCTTTTGCTAACTCGGAAATAGCTTTGTTCGGAAGCGTGCAGGGAGCGGAAATAGAGTATTCGAAAGATAAAAAAGTCGATGTGGAAAAACTCCGTAAAAAATATTCGGAAGAGAACGCCGACCCTATTAACGCGGCGCAGGGCGGATATATTGATAACATTATTCAACCGTCGTTTATTAAACAGTACCTTACGGCGTCGTTGCAGACGCTTTTAAAGTGAGGGGGTTATGTTAAATAATTTATTGGGTTTTATTGCGGGAAGCGACGGCAATTACTATTTTGAAAATTTTGGCGAAGCGCTCGTTTATGCGCTTATCGGTTTTTTGATAGTATTTGCCGGCATCGTAATTATAATATTAATAATTTGGTTGCTTGGGCTTGTATTGCGAAAGACGAACAATCTTGCGTTTATGCGCGGATGGGGAGCTAAACTTAAAGCCAGGCGTGTAAAGAAGAGCGAACCGAATGAAAGTGTCGTTACCGATGCGCCCGAGGATCTGCCAGACGACGTGAAAGCGGCGATTGTCGGGGCAATAATGGCGTATTATTGCGAAGAAAAGCCGCAGTGCGAATTTAAAGTAAAGAGAATCAAAAGGATTTAAGGAGTGTTAAAATGCGTAATTTTGTTGTGACTATAGACGGAAAAAGTTATTCCGTAGGTGTTGAAGAAGTAGGTGAGACGTCGGAGAGCGTTACTCTTGCGCCTAAAACGGTTGAGGCGCCTAAAACTGCGGCTAAACCTGCAGTAAACGTCAAAGGCGAAAAGGTGCTTTCGCCTTTTCCCGGGCTTATTAAAAACGTTTTGGTAGCGGACGGAGCCTCTGTTAAAAAGGATCAACCCGTGATGGTTCTCGAAGCGATGAAAATGGATAATGAAATTACAGCTCCGTGCGACGGAAAAATTACCCTTAACGTTTCAAAGGGAGCAAACGTCGAAACTAATGCGGTTCTTGCCGTTATAGGCTGATTGCGGAGGTTTTATGCAGAGTTTACTTGCGGTAGACTTCGGCAGTATATTCGGTAATCTGTATGAGTCGATGGGGTTTGTTCAGGGTAACTGGCAAAACTACGTCATGCTTTTGATTTCGTTTATACTTATGTATCTTGCCGTTGTCAAAAAATTTGAGCCGATGTTGCTTCTGCCGATAGCGTTCGGTATGTTTTTGATAAATATCCCCGGTGCCGAAAAAGTGCTTTGGGGCACTTATCCTGAAGGGCAGACGTCATATGATAGCGTAGAAAACAGGGGCTTACTGTGGTATCTGTATTTCGGCGTGGATAAAGTTATTTATCCGCCGCTCATTTTCTTGGGAATAGGAGCTATGACCGATTTCGGACCGCTTATCGCAAACCCTAAAAGTATGCTTATAGGTGCCGGAGCTCAACTTGGCATATTCGTTGCGTTTATTCTTGCGGCGGCGCTTGGTTTTTCGGTTGCGGCGGCGGCGGCTATAGCTATAATCGGAGGCGCTGACGGACCTACGGCAATATTAGTCACGTCAAGACTTGCATCGGATTACGTTCCCACGATAGCGATTGCGGCGTATTCATATATGGCGCTGATTCCTATTATTCAAAAACCTTTAATGCGTCTATTGACGACAAAAAAGGAAAGGGCTATAAGAATGAAGCCCTTGCGACAGGTTTCAAAGCTCGAAAAAATACTCTTTCCGGTAATCGTAACTCTTGTGGTGGGAATAATTCTTCCCGATTCAATAGCTCTATTGGGTATGCTTATGCTTGGCAATCTCTTTAAAGAGTCGGGAGTAGTCGACAGACTTTCTACGCAGGCACAGAACGGGTTAATGAATACTATTACTATTTTCCTCGGGATTGCCGTTGGAAGTAAAGCGAAAGGTGAAATTTTCTTGAGTGTTGCAACGCTTGAAATTATAGGAATCGGTTTGTTTGCTTTCGTAATCGGTACGATAGGCGGTTTGCTTGTGGCAAAAGTAATGTGCAAGGTTACGAAGGGACAAATTAACCCGCTGATCGGATCGGCAGGCGTTTCCGCCGTACCTATGGCGGCGCGTATATCCGAAGACGTCGGACGGGAATACGACCCTCAAAATCATTTGCTTATGCATGCCATGGGGCCTAACGTGGCTGGGGTTATTGGGTCGGCTATCGCAGCCGGTGTTTTGCTCGCATGCTTCGGCGGATATGTTGACGGAACGGCAGGCGAGGCGGTGATAACTGCGGTTAGTTCGGTTATTGTTTGATAAGAGGTACAATATGGACAATAAAAAAGTATTAATTACCGATACGATTTTGCGCGATGCACATCAGTCGCACGCGGCAACTCGAATGAAATTTGAAGAGATGGAGCCTATGCTCTCGCTTTTAGACGAAGTCGGCTATTATTCGTTGGAAGCTTGGGGCGGTGCCACGTTTGACAGCTGTCTTCGATTTTTAAACGAAGATCCTTGGGACCGTTTAAGAAATCTAAAAAAATATTTGAAAAAAACTCCTATTCAAATGCTGTTGCGCGGGCAAAATCTTTTAGGTTATCGCCATTATGCCGATGACGTCGTTGAAAAGTTTATAGAGAAGTCGGTTGAAAACGGTGTTGGCGTAATAAGGCTGTTTGATGCCTTGAATGATCCCAGAAATCTGGAGGCTAGCGTTAAAGCAATTAAAAAATACGGCGTAAACGGCAAATGCGTATGTGAGTGCGCTATTTCTTATACGACAAGTCCCGTGCATACAACAGAATACTTTGTTAAGCTTGCAAAGCAGTTCGAAGATATGGGCGCGGAAAATATATGTATAAAGGATATGGCTAACTTACTTTTGCCGTTTACTGCATATGAACTCGTTAAAGAGCTTAAATCAAAACTTCGTCCTGAAACAAAAGTACATCTTCATACGCACAACACTACAGGTACGGGCGATATGATTTACTTGATGGCTATTCAGGCTGGCGTCGATATTGTTGACTGCGCGCTTTCTCCTTTGGGGAACGGCACTTCCAATCCGGCAACGGAACCGCTAGTTGCAACGTTAAAAGGCACGCAGTACGATACCGGTATAGAGATTGAAAAACTTCTTCCCGCAGTAACTCACTTTAACAAAGTTGCCGAAAGGCTTGAAAAAGACGGGTACCTGAATCCTAAAGTCAGAAGGGTAGATATAAATACTTTATTATATCAGGTCCCCGGAGGGATGTTGTCTAACCTCATGAATCAGTTAAAACAAGCCGGTAAAGAGGAAAAGCTTCTGGAATGTCTTGCTGAAGTCCCTGTCGTAAGAAAAGACAGCGGTTATCCCCCGCTTGTAACTCCTTCAAGTCAGATTGTCGGAACACAGGCTGTGTGGAATGTTTTACTCGGTAGATATAAAACGATAACTGCACAATTTAAGGATATGATATTAGGCAAATATGGCGCTGTGCTCGGTGAAAAAAATCCCGAAGTAGTTAAAATGTGCCAAAAAGACGGTGATAGCATCGTTACGTGTCGGCCGGCGGATTTGATAGAAAATGAAATGGCGGCATTGACCCAAAAAGTTAAAAACGACGGATTTTATACTCAGGAAGAAGACGTTCTGTCATATGCGCTGTTTCCTGAAGTATCGACGAATTTTTTCAAATGGCGCAAGGCAAAGAATACGGGGGTAGACAGCGATTTAGCCAACAATCCCAATAAAGTATATCCTGTATAATAAAAATTTCGGGCGGCGCAGGCTAATGTCTGCGCCGTTATTAAGGTTTGTATGAGGATTGCGGTAATAGGTGCCGGTGCGGCCGGCTTAACTGCGGCATACTTTTCGGCAATAAACGGACATGAGGTTATTGTGTTCGAAAAAAACGAAAAGTGCGGAAAAAAAATATATATAACCGGTAAGGGGCGGTGCAATGTAACGCACGAATGTTTGCCGGACGAATTTTTATTGAACGTTGTAAATAACGCTAAATTTTTAACGGGGGCAATTTACGGATTTTCTCCTGAAAATTGCGTGAATTTTTTTGAAAACGGCGGTTTAAAACTTAAATTAGAGCGAGGCGGGAGATATTTTCCTGTGTCAGACAAGGCGAGCGATGTAACTAAATGCCTTGAAAATTATTGCAAATCGGTTGGTGTCAAGTTCAATTTTTGTGAAAAAGTTGAGAAAATATCAATTTTGCATAGTACTATATCTGACATAATAACAACAAAAGATAGATACAGCGTAGATAAAGTTATAGTGTGTACGGGTGGAGTAAGCTATCCGTCAACAGGGTCTACGGGCGACGGTTATAAATTTGCTTTAAATGCGGGGCACAAAATTATAGAGCCGAGGCAGGGACTCTGCGGTTTAAATTTGAAAGGTGATTTTTTTAAAAATTTGCAAGGTCTTTCCTTGAAAAACGTAAAGATTTCCGTATTTTACAGACAAAAGATTTTGAAAGAATTTTTCGGGGAGATGCTGTTCACGCACTTCGGGGTTTCGGGTCCCATCGTTTTGTCTGCCTCAAGTCTTATTAACAGGCTTGAATTGAATGAAGTAAAACTTTCGCTTGATTTAAAACCCGCGCTTGACAATGAGGCATTAAATAGGCGAGTTTTGCGTGATTTTGAAAATTATAAGAATAAAACGATTTCAAATTGTTTAAAGGAATTGTTGCCGTCCGCGCTTATACCCGAAGTTTTAAAAAGAAGTAAAATAGGCGAAAATTTACATGTGAATTCGGTAACGCGTCAACAGCGTACTGCATTATTGACAACAATAAAAAATTTTGATATGCTCGTAGCGTCTCTGCGTGATTTTAACGAATCGATAATTACTTCGGGCGGTGTCGACGTCAGGGATATTAATCCCAAAACAATGGAAAGTAAATTGGTAAAAGGACTGTATTTTTGCGGCGAGGTGCTTGACTTGGACGCTTTTACCGGAGGATATAATTTACAAATAGCGTTTTCAACCGGTTGGGCGGCGGGAAATTCTATAAAAGGATAATTTATGATTGCTATACGCGGTGCGACTACGGTCGAAAACGATTGTGCCGAAGAAATAAAATCGGCAGTAAAAAGTCTTTTGAATATTATCTGTGAAAAAAACAGTATAACGGAAACTGAAATAGTGTGTATTATGTTTTCGAATACGTGTGATTTACACTCTTTTTATCCGGCAAAAGCGGCGAGAGAGGCTGGATTTTGTGCTGTACCGTTGTATTCTTCGCTTGAGCCGCAAATTGACGGCGCCTTGTGTAAATGTATCCGCGTTATGATTTTGGCGGAAAAAGAGTGTTGCGCCAAACATGTCTATTTAAACGGCGCCGGAGTTTTACGTAAAGACGTTACATCTGTTTTTAACGTTGCCATAGACGGTCCGGCCGGTAGCGGTAAGAGTACGGTGGCAAAAAAAATAGCTAAAAAACTCAATGTATTATGTTTGGACACGGGGGCAATGTATCGGGCTTGTGCGCTTAAATGCTTAAAAGAAAAAGCGGACGTGAAAAATGTTGCGGATGTTTTGAGTATTATGAAAAAAATAAATGTTGACGTGAGGTATGAAAACGGCGTTCAACATACTTACCTTGACGGTATTGACGTATCGGAAGAAATTCGCAAAAACGAGATTTCGATGAGTGCGTCAACTGTTTCGGCGCACCCTTTCGTTAGGGAAAAAATGGTTGAATTGCAAAGAAAAATCGCAAAAGCCGAGTCGTGTATTCTTGACGGCAGAGATATAGGGACTAATGTGTTACCGAACGCAGATTTTAAGTTTTATCTGACGGCTTCTCCTGAAGTGCGGGCGCGTCGAAGAGCAGATGAAAACGCGGCAAAAGGTCTTGAGAGCGATTATGAAAAGATTTTGGCGCAAATTAACGAACGTGACTTTCAGGATAAAAACCGAAAAACGGCGCCTTTGAAAATTGCTTCCGACGCAGTAGTGGTAGATACTTCCGACATGAACATAGAAGAGGTTACCGCATTAGTAATCGGTAAAATTCAGGAAAAGATTTAATGAAAAAAGAAAGAAAAAAACTTACCGAATTCGAAAAATGGTTTCGTTTTTTGCGGCGAGTTCACCGTTATTTAATAGTGCCCTTTTTTCCGTATAAAAAGTACGGACATAAGGAGCGGTTTAACGATCGCCCTTATATTCTCGTAGGGAATCATAAAAGCGTATTAGACGTTGCCGTCGTTGCTATGGCAACGGACAAACCAATTCATTTTATAGCAAAGAAACAGCTTTATGAAAAGAAGTTGGGCAAATGGTTTGCGGAAAAGAGCGAGTGTATTCCCGCTATGCGAGACGGAACGGACGTAAGAGCGCTTATGCAGGCAATGAAATATCTGAAAGAAGGCAGTTTCGTAGGCGTGTTTCCCGAAGGAACGCGCAATAAAACCGACGAAATTTTTTTGCCGTTTAAAAGCGGTGCGACGGCTCTTGCGATAAAGACGAAAACTCCAATAATTCCCGTGGTGCAGGTTAAAAAAATCAGGCTGTTCAAGTTGGCTCGCGTTTACTACGGCGACCCTTTTGAGTTGAGTGAATTTTACGATAAAAAGTTAGCGCAGGAAGACGTTGAACGTGCCGATGAAATTTTGCTTGAAAAAATGAAAGAATGTTATTTTACTCTTTCGCAAATAATCAAGGACAAAAAGAAAGGGAAATAATGGAAGTAATCGTAGCAAAACACAGCGGATTTTGTACCGGCGTTAAGCGCGCGGTCAATACGGCAATGAGCCTCGAGGGTAAAAATGCCTACGTTTTAGGTGAAATAATTCATAACTCTGCTGTGGTAAACGCAATACGGGACAAAGGTCTGATAACCGTCGATTCGTTGGATGAAATTCCCGATGGAAGCACAGTGGTTTTTCGTTCGCACGGCGTACCCGAGAATTATTATTCCATTTGTGCCGAAAGAAATATCAAGGTAGTTGACTGTACTTGCGAATTTGTAAGAAGAACTCAAAAAATAGTTAAGGAACAGTATGCGCTTGGTAAATGCATTTTAATTGTTGGCGAGCCGGACCATCCGGAAGTAACGGGGCTATTGGGTTGGTGTGCAAACAGCGCGCGGGTAATTAACGATCCTGAAGCAGATTTTACCGAATTTGCACAAAAAGACTTGTGCATAGTGTGTCAAACGACCTTTTCGTTGCAGAAATTTGAAAAAATTATTAAAAATATTAAAAAAGTTTGTGAAAAAACAGTTGCTGTTTTCAAGACGATTTGTTATACTACTATAAGACGGCAGAACGAAGTAGAGGTTCTTGCCGGACGATGTGAAGCAGTGCTTGTTATCGGCGGACTGAACAGCAGTAACACCGGCAGGCTGTACGAATTGGCAAGAAAACATTGTAAAAACGTTTTTAGGCTTTCCGACGCGGAAAGTTTGGATATTACAAAAATTAAAAATTTTAAGAGTATAGGTATTGTTTCAGGGGCATCGACTCCCGACGAACAAACCCGGGAGGTTCTTTTAAAGATGGCAGAAAACACAGAAGTTAAGGCAAGCAACCTTATGGAGGAGGCGCTTGCTAAAATCGACAACGAGTCGAAGTTCAGGAAGGGTCAAACCGTAACCGCGACGATTTCGCAGGCTTCGGAAGACGGATTGCAAATTCTTTTGCCCTTCTCGAAAGCGGAAGTTCATTTAAGCAAAGACGATCTTGACTGCGAAAATTATAACGTGGCCGATTACGTTGCTAAATTGGGCGATCCTATCGATTTACTTGTCGTTGGGCTCAATCCCCTTAAATTGTCTCAGAAGATGATTAAGGTTATGCAACAGGAAGAGGCTTTGGGCGCCGAAATAGAGGGCGGCAAAGAATTTTCGGTAGTTTGCACGGGCTCAAATAAGGGAGGACTTACCGCGCAGTTCGGTACTTATTCCGTTTTCGTTCCAGCAAAAGAAATTCGTCCCGGATTCGTTAAAGATTTTGCTAAATACGAAGGCAAAAATTTAAGATTGCGTGCTCTCGAGATTAAAAGGAACGGAGCTCGTAAAGAGATTATAGCGTCGCAACGAGTAATTTTACAGGAAGAGCGCGATGCAAGAGACGCAGCGAGACTTGAAAAAGAAAACGAGTTTTTCTCTAATATTCAGGTCGGCGACGTCGTTAAAGGTAAAGTCGAGCGCGCAACAGGATTCGGCGCGTTCGTGTCTGTAAACGGTTTCGATTGCCTCGCTCATATTTCGGATTTGTCTTGGACCGGTGTCGAGAATGTTGCAGACGTTCTTGAAATCGGTAAAACTTACGAGTTCCTCGTATTGAAAATAGATGCGGAAAATAAAAAAGTTTCTATAGGATACAAGCAGCTTCAGCCTCAACCTTGGGACCTTGCCGAGGGTAAATACAATGTGGGTGATGTTGTTCACGGCAAAGTGGTAAGAATCGTTCCTTTCGGTGCTTTTGTGGAAGTTGAAAAAGGAATTGACGGACTTGTACACGTATCGCAGATTACGCATGAAAGGATAGAAACTCCCGCAACCGTTCTCAACGTGGGCGACGAAGTTGATGCGAAAATCATTGCTTTGGATGTGGAAGCGAGAAAGATGAATCTTTCTATTAAAGCGCTTATTCCCGAAGGCGAAAGAAGAAAGCATGGTGACGAAGACGGTGAAGAAACTTCTCCCCGCAAAGGTCGTTCGTCGAGAAGAAGCGTTTCTAATGACGATGAGCTTTCTACTTGGAGCGAAGGCAGTATCGGCGGAACTTCGATTGCTGATTTGCTTGCAAGCGCAAAAAAAGATAACTAATTAATTTTTATATTGAAAACTCCGCTTTTTAAGCGGAGTTTTTTGTTTAGCCTTTATTTCGTGCGTTTATAAAATAATTGTAACTTTTTGTAATTAAGAGGTGTATTTTATGAAAAGAGAAGGAAACATTAAAATTTCAAGTGAAAATATGATGCCCATTATAAAAAAATGGCTATATTCCGATAAGGACATATTTTTAAGAGAAATTGTAGCTAACGGCACGGACGCCATAACTAAATTGAAGAAATTGACCGAGATGGGCGAAGCGCAAGAGGATAATGGAGAATACTGTGTAAAAATATCGGTCGATAAAAAGGCGAAAACGCTTACGGTTGAAGATAACGGTATAGGAATGACCGAAGACGAGGTGGAAAACTATATTACCCAAATAGCTTTTTCAGGTGCATCGGACTTTATTCAAAAGTATGAAAAAGCTGGCGGCGACGGAATAATAGGTCACTTCGGTTTGGGGTTCTATTCCGTTTATATGGTATCCGAAAGCGTTGAAATATTTACAAAGTCATATAAAGGTGCTCCCGCCGTCCATTGGGAAAGCGACGGCAACGCAACTTACAGTATAGAAGAGTGTGACAAGTCAGAGCGCGGAACAAAAATAGTTTTGCATATTGCGGCGGCGGAAAAAGAATTCCTCGAGGAAAACAATATTAAAAATTTGGTAAGAAAATATTGTTCTTTTATGCCGTATAACGTTTATGTGAATTTTAAAGGAGACGGGAAAGATCAACCTTTGAATTCAACGATGCCTCTGTATGCAAAGGCTCCTAAAGACTGTACGGAAGAGGATTACAAAAAATTCTATTCCGATACTTTTATGGACTATAACGAGCCGATGTTCTGGGTGCACCTAAATATGGATTATCCTTTCAAATTAAAGGGTATTCTATATTTTCCCAAAGTTAAAAACAAACTCGAACTCGAGAGGGGAAAGGTAAAACTTTATTGCAATCAGGTGTTTATTGCTGATAATATCAAGGAAGTAATTCCGGAATTTTTGATGCTGTTAAACGGCGTGATTGATTGCCCCGATATTCCGTTAAACGTTTCGCGCAGTTTCTTGCAAAACGACAGGGAAGTGCAAAAGATAAGTAAGCATATTACTAAAAAAGTTGCCGACAAGCTTATATCTCTTTATAAAAACGATAGAGAAAAATACGAAAACTGTTGGGATGATATAGGTAATTTTATAAAATTCGGTTGCATTAAAGAAAACGACTTTTATGAAAAAGTTAAGGATATTATAATATATAAAGATTTAAACGGTAAATATGTAGGCTTTAACGACTTGGTTCCTACGCAGACGGAAAATAATTCTGTTGAAGCCGACGGCGGGAACGAAAAAGAAGGTAGAAAACCTGCAACCGTTTATTACGTATCGGATGAGTTGCAACAGGCGCAGTATATAAAACTGTTTAAAGACGAAGGGCTTAACGCAATTTCTTGCGATAATTTTATCGATCCGCATTTTTTGAGTTTTATTGAATATAAGACTCCGGACAAATTAAAATTTGTTCGTATCGACGCGGATTTGGACGGGGCTTTGAAGAAAGATGGAGCGGCGGAAGACAGTGTAATAATCGATTTGTTTAAAAATATTCTTTCAGACGATAAAATTACCGTAAAGACAGAAGCGCTTAAAAACGGCAATGTGCCTGCTGTTATTGTTGTAGACGAATATATGCGCCGTTACAGTGAAATGGGGCGCTACTATGGAATGAGTGAGGGCGAACTTTCAAAAACACTTATCGTTAACACCGCAAGTCTCGTTATTGAAAAATTAAAAAGCCTTGACGAAGAAAAGCAAAAATTTGTTGTACGCTATGTTTATTCTCTTGCGCTTGCTTCATTCAAAAAGCTGTCGCCTGAAGAATTGGGAAGTTTTCAAAACGACTGTATTGCACTTTTAACAGAATATATTAAATAAAGTTTATTCATTATTACCGCCTTTTGATAAAGGCGGTAATTTTATGTAAAAAATTGTAAAAGTCAAAAAATATTGGTAATTTTTTAAAATCGCTATTGAAAATTGTTTTATTATATGGTAAAATAAATTAGGTATGAGTTGCGTCGAAGAACGTCTAAAAAAGTTTCATAGCGGATTGGATTTTAAAGCATATGAATATTTCGGTTGCCATAAAGATAAAGACGGATTTTATGCGTTCAGAGTCTGGGCACCGCACGCCGCGTCCGTGGAACTTTTCGGTACGTTTTGCGGTGAAGAAACAGCCGTTAATATGCGGTTGCTTCCGGACGGAGAAAGCTATGAAGCGAAAATTCGTGCGCGTTTGGGCGACAAATACTGTTATAACATAATTACGTCAGACGGAAGAAAAATCTTCAAAGCGGATCCTTATGCGTTCAAATCCGATTTTCCAGCGACAAATTATTCGATAATATGCGATTTGCCTGAGCCTTCGCCTTATGGTGAACTTTATATTCCTCATAATTACGATGCTCCTTTGAACGTTTACGAAGTTAATCTGTTTTCATGGAAAAGGCATGAAGATAATTCTTATTATACGTTCGTTGATTTAAAAAACGAATTAGTGCCGTATGTTAAAGATCTCGGCTATACGCACGTAGAATTTATGCCTGTAAACGAGTATCCTTTTGACGGTAGTTGGGGATATCAGGTAACAGGCTATTTCTCGATTGCTTCACGCCTCGGAACGCCTGACGAATTTAAAGCCCTTATAGATGCATTTCATGAAAACGGAATTAAAGTTTTAGTTGACTGGGTACCGGCGCATTTTCCTAAAGACGATTGGGGGCTGTACGAATTCGACGGTCAACCTCTGTATGAATGTCCGTTATGGGACAGAATGGAACACTTTGGCTGGGGAACGCGTCGTTTTGACTACGGTAAAGGCGGAGTAGACAGCTTTTTACTTTCAAGCGCATATTTTTTATTTGACGTTTATCGTGTCGACGGGTTACGCGTAGACGCCGTAGCGTCAATGATTTATTTGAATTACGACAGGAACGGTTGCGACTATACGCCAAATATTTACGGTTCGAGCGAAAATCTCGAAGGCATCGATTTTTTAAAGAAATTCAATTCGGTAATACGGCAAAATTTTGTCGGTGCTATAACAGTCGCAGAAGAATCTACCGCTTTCCCCAAAGTTACCGGAAGTATTGCGGACGGAGGTTTAGGCTTTGACTATAAATGGAATATGGGATGGATGAACGACGTATTGTTTTATTGTCGTCAAGACCCGTATTTCAGAAATCATCACCATAATAAACTGACATTTTCGTTAATGTATGCCTTTTCGGAACGGTTCATTTTACCGGTTTCTCATGACGAAGTAGTACATGTAAAAGGCTCTGTAGTTAATAAAATGTCAGGTCAATATGAAGATAAGTTTGCCGGTGAAAGGCTGTTTTTGGCGTTTATGTACGCTCACCCCGGAAAAAAACTCAATTTTATGGGCTACGAAGTAGCACAATTTAAAGAGTGGGATTATAGTACGGGAATAGATTTATTTCTTGCCGACCAATATGAGTTGCACTGTAAGATGTGCGGTTTTGTCAAATATTTAAATAAACTATATCTTTCTCAAAGAGCCCTATACGAGATTGATAACGGCTGGAACGGTTTTGAATGGCTTGTTGTAGACGATAAATATAACAACCTTTTAGCGTTTTCACGCTATGGCGGAAACGGAGAAACAATTGTGGCTGTTATGAATTTTTCCGGCGTGGATTTAAGAGATTATTTTATAGGAATAAATAAGGGGAGTTACCGCGTAATTTTAAATACCGACGAAGCGAAATTCGGCGGCGACGGAAAAATTAAAAAGAAAGTATTCAATACGGTAAAACAATCTGACGTGAAAACTGGTTATGCTTTAAAAATTAGTATTCCCAGACTGTCATGTATGTATTTTATAAAAGAAAAATAATTAATATTTGGGGGATTTAGCAATGCTAACAAAAAAAGAATGCGTTGCAATGTTGCTTGCCGGAGGGCAGGGTAGCAGGCTTTACGCTTTGACCAGCAACATAGCAAAACCTGCGGTTTCGTTTGGTGCAAAGTACAGGATAATCGATTTTCCGCTTTCAAACTGCATAAATTCAGGTATTGATACCGTGGGGGTGCTCACGCAGTATCAGCCTCTCGTTCTAAACGAATACGTCGGGAACGGGCAGCCGTGGGATCTGGATAGAACTTTTGGCGGGGTGCATATTCTTTCCCCATACGAAGCGAAAAAAGATACTTCATGGTATAAAGGCACGGCAAATGCCATTTATCAGAATATAAGATTTATGAAAATGTACGACCCCGAGTACGTTTTGATTCTTTCGGGCGACCACATTTATAAAATGGATTACGATAAAATGCTTTCGGCGCACAAGGCGGCAAAAGCAGATTGTACTATTGCGTGTATGCAAGTGCCTCTCGAAGAGGCGTCCCGTTTCGGTATTCTCAATACCAATAAAGACGGTACAATATATGAGTTTGAAGAGAAGCCTAAAAATCCCAAAAGTGATTTAGCATCAATGGGGATATACATATTTACGGCGGAGAAACTTTATAAATATCTCGAACTCGACAACGGCGATCCGTCATCGGAAAAAGATTTCGGTAAAAACGTGCTTCCCGCCATGTTGAAAGCGGGAGAAAAAATGTATTCTTACCGTTTTGATGGTTATTGGAAAGACGTAGGAACTATAAGCTCTCTTTGGGAAGCGAATATGGACTTGTTGGGAGTGGTTCCTAACTTTGAGCTTCAGGACAGAGAAAGAGTTATTCATTCAAGGAGCCCGCTTGCTCCGCCGGCATATATTCAGGGAGAGGTAATAAATTCACTTGTCGCAACCGGGGGAGAAATAGAAGGTAAAGTAGTAAATTCCGTAATAGGAACAAATTGTGTTATAGAAGCCGGCGCCGAAGTTATTGACAGTGTTTTAATGGGCAACATAACTGTTAAATCCGGAGCTAAAGTCAATTACGCCATTATTGACGAAGATGCGGTTATAGGAGAAAAAGCACAAATTGGAGCCCCTATGGAAGAAGCATTAAAGCTCGGCGGAAAAACTTCCGGAATTACGGTGCTCGGGCGGGGCGTTACGGTTAAAAAGAACGGCAAAATTCCCGCAGGCGAAATAGCCGATAAAGACGTATAAGGGGGAGGAAATTTATATGGCTACGACCGTTGGAATTATATTTTCGAGCATGAACGAGGAAAACGTTCCCGAACTTACAAAAATGAGATCTATGGGTTCGATTCCCATAGGCGGAAGATATCGTGTAGTGGATTTTGCGCTTTCGAATATGGTTAATTCGGGTATTACTACCGTTGGGATGATAACCAAAAACAATTATCAGTCTTTAATGGATCATCTCGGAACTGGGAAATACTGGGATTTGGCCAGAAAGGAAGGCGGACTTATTTTGTTGCCTCCTTACAGCGGAGAATCGGAAACCTTGTATCGTAACCGACTTGAAGCTTTGAAAGGCGCAACCGCGTTTTTGAAAAAATGTAAAGAGGATTTCGTAGTAATAGCGGACAGCGACGGCGTTTATAAACTTGATTACAGTAAAGTAATAGCTGCGCATATTGAAAAAAACGCGGATATCACTATGGTTTATCACGAACACGAAGTGGTAAAATCTCATTATTATATGACTTTTGAAACTTCTAAAGACGGCAGAATAAAGGGCATAGAAATCAATCCTACTTTTGGCGGCGTAAAAAAGAACTATATTAACGTGATGGTAGCGCGCACGTCGTTTATGTTGAGACTTATTCAGGATGCAATTCAGCACGGATATAAGAGTTTCGGCCGTGACATATTGAGCCCCGGCGTATCGACATATAAGCTGTATGCATATAAGCACGACGGCTATTACGCAAGTATTTCTTCGCTTGAAAAGTATTTTTCTATTAATTTCGATTTGCTCGATAAGAACGTTAGAAAGGAAATATTCGGGGACAGAGATATATATACTAAAGTCAACGACAGCGCTCCGGCAAAATTTACCGAAACTGCAAAAGTTAAGAATTCGCTGATTTCAGACGGTTGCGTAATAGAAGGAACGGTAGAAAACTGCATACTATTCCGCGGCGTAAAAATTGGAAGGGACTCCGTAGTAAAAAATTGCATAATTATGACGGATAACATCGTGGGTGAAAACTGCGATTTGTCTTACGTGGTAAGCGACAAAAATTCCGTAATCCGTGACAACCGAGTGCTTGCGGGGTGCGAAATTCAGCCTTACTTCATAAATAAAGGTTCGCTTATTTAAGCGAAGGGGGAAAATATGGCTACTACTAAATCTACTGAAACTAAAAATAAAACCACAAAAACAACAACTGTAGCGAAAGCTTCGGTAAAACCGGCCGCACCCAAAACCACGCGTACCATAACAAAGCGTGAATCGCAGGAATCCGCAGGAAAGAAAAAGATTCTTTTCGTCGCTTCGGAAGCTACGCCGTTTATTGCAACCGGCGGGCTTGCCGAAGTAATCGGTTCTCTTTCGACCGCTCTTGCCGCTACCGGCAAATTTGACGTAAGAGTAGTTGTGCCTCTTTATTCGGATATAAAAAAAGAATATCGTGATAAATTCAGTTATCTCGGCAACCTTTATGTGCACCTTGCATGGCGTAATCAGTATTGCGGCATTTTCGAATATGTGAAGGACGGGGTTACATTCTATTTCATCGATAACGAATTTTACTTCAAGCGTCCGGGTTGTTACGGATATTTTGACGACGGAGAAAGATTTGCTTTCTTCTCTCGAAGCGTGCTTGAAATTATGCCGTTTTTAAACTTTTATCCCGACGTTCTGCACTGCCATGATTGGCAAGCGGCGCTTGCGGCAATTTATTTGAAGACAAATTACTGTTTCAGACCTGAATATCAGTATATAAGAGCGCTCTTTACCATTCATAATATAGAATATCAGGGGTGGTATTCTCTCGATTTATTGAGCGATCTTTTTGACATTTACGGAACGTATCAGTATCTCGTGGAATATAACAACTCGATCAATCTTATGAAAGGAGCGATTGAGTGCTGTGAAAGATTTTCTACTGTCAGCCCCAGATACGCGGATGAAATTAAAAATTCGTATTACGCGCATGGACTCGATCCTATAATCAATAAAAATTCTTTTAAACTTTGCGGAATTTTAAACGGCATAGACGTTGAAGGATACAATCCCGAAAAAGATGCGCATTTATATGCAAATTATACGGCAGAGAATTTTTCAAATAAGGCAGTATGTAAAAAATCATTGCAAAAGCAACTGGGGTTGCCTCAAAAAGCGAATACTCCGATTATATCGATGGTCACTCGTCTCGTCTCGCATAAGGGGCTTGATCTCGTAACCGCGGTTATAGAAGAGCTTTTGCAGGACGACGTTCAAGTTGTTATACTTGGTACAGGCGACGGGCATTTCGAAGGTTACTTCAGAGATCTCGCTAACCGCTATCCCGATAAAATTAGTACGAACATCGTATTTAACGGCGATTTATCAAGAAAGATTTATTCCGGTTCCGATATTTTTCTTATGCCTTCAAAATCGGAGCCTTGCGGGCTTTCTCAAATGATTGCTTGCCGCTACGGCACTGTTCCTGTTGTTCGAGAAACAGGCGGGCTTTACGATAGCATAAAGCCTTTACACAACGGATATACCTTTACGAATTACAATGCTCACGATATGCTTTTTGTATTGCGTAAAGCGGTTTCCGATTATAAAAATAAAGAAGAGTGGTCAAAATTAATGTATCGTGCGGCAACTTCCGATTTCAGTTGGAGTCATTCCGCTAAAGAGTACGAAGCGCTCTATCTAGATATGCTTAAATAATTTTTTACAGTCACAGGAGAACGAAATGAGCACAAACGCAGTTACCGAAAAGGAAGCCAAAGATTTAATTAAGGGCAAATTGTCGAGATATTTCGGCGTTGCCCCTGCCGAGGCTACCAAAGATCAGGTTTACAAGGCTGTCGTTATGGTAGTAAGAGATATCTTGCTTGAAAAAAGACAGCAGTTTCATAAAAAGGTCAAGTCGAAACGCGCTAAAAGGGTATATTATCTTTGTATGGAATTCCTTATGGGGCGCTCGCTAAAAAACAGTTTATATAATTTGGGGTTTACTTCCGAGTTCGAAAAAGCGGTTTCATCGTACGGTTTTAAACTTGAAGATTTGTATGAGCTCGAACCTGACGCGGGACTCGGAAACGGAGGTTTAGGGAGACTTGCCGCTTGTTTCATGGACGCTCTCGCTACGGGCAATTATCCCGCGATGGGTTATTCTTTAAGATACGAATACGGTCTTTTTAAACAGAAAATAGTCGACGGATGGCAGATTGAATTGCCGGACGTGTGGCTTCCTGGCGGTGAAGCATGGCTCACGCAGAGGACGGATAAGTCTTTTATTGTAAGATTTAACGGGCAGATTGAAGAAAAGTGGACTGAAAACGGGCTTGAAACCAATTACGTAAATTGCAACGAGGTTCAGGCTGTAGCCTACGATATGATGGTTTCAGGAAAGGGTAGCGAAGCTGTATCGGTTTTGAGACTTTGGAAGGCAAGACCGGTTCAAGACTTCAATATGAAGCTTTTTTCACAAGGCGATTATTATCAGGCTATGACCGAAGACAACGACGCCGATCTTTTAACCAAAGTTTTATATCCTGCAGATAACCATAATGCGGGAAAATCTCTGCGTTTAAAACAGCAATATTTCCTTTGCTCGGCTTCTATCCAGAATATAGTAGAGGATCACAAACACAGATACGGCAATCTTGCCGATTTGCCTAAACTTGCGGCTATTCATCTTAATGATACTCACCCCGCAATGGCGATTCCCGAACTTATGCGAATACTCGTGGACGAATATTTTTATGATTGGGATAAGGCTTGGGCAATAACAACGGCAACGTGCGCTTATACTAATCATACGGTGCTTGCCGAAGCGCTCGAAACTTGGTCGGAGGACTTGATTGCAAGGACGATTCCAAGAATTCATTCTATAATAAAAGAAATTAACAGACGCCTTTGCGAGCAACTCTGGAACAGTTTCCCCGGTGAATGGGCAAAGATTTCAAGAATGTCTATAATTGAACATGACCGCATAAAAATGGCTAATTTGTCCGTTTACGGTGGTCATAATGTGAACGGTGTTTCGGCTTTACACAGTGAAATAATAAAAACATCTGTGTTTAAAGATTTTTACGATTTTTCGCCTGAAAAGTTTACAAACGTAACAAACGGTATAGCCCACAGACGTTGGCTCAATCAGTCTAACCCCGAGCTTTGCGCTTTATTGAACGAATGCATAGGCAACGGCTACGAGCTTGACAGTTCACGTCTTGCCGATTTTAAAAAGTTTGAAGACGATAAAACCGTTTTAAACAGACTTGATGAGATTAAATTAATCAAGAAAAAGCAGTTTGCGGATTTTGCAAAGAAGAAGCAGGGGTTAATTATAAATCCGGATACGATATTTGACGTTCAGGCAAAACGGCTTCATGAATATAAGCGTCAACTTTTAAACGTTCTCAATATAATCGACACATATTTGGATTTGCAAGATAATCCCGACTTGCCCATAGTTCCCAAAACTTACATTTTTGGAGCAAAGGCCGCGCCGGGTTACGCAATGGCTAAAAAAATAATCAAACTTATAAACTTCCTTGCCGACGAAATAAAGAGTAATCCCAAAATTAAAGAAAAATTAAACGTAGTGTATATGGAAGATTATAACGTAACCATGTCAGAAAAGCTTATGCCGGCGTCCGAAGTTTCGGAACAGATTTCTTTGGCGGGAAAAGAAGCGAGCGGTACCGGCAATATGAAATTTATGATAAACGGTGCCCTGACGATCGGAACACTCGACGGTGCGAACGTTGAAATGGCGGAGGCTGTTGGAAGCGAAAACATTTTTATTTTCGGTTACAAATCAAACGAAGTCGACGAAATTTGGAGAAACGGTTACAGTTCAAGTAAATTCTATAACGAATCCGCTAAACTGCGTCGTATTATAGAAGCGCTAATAATTGGGTTTAACGGTGAGTCGTTTGCTGATATTGCTAATTATCTTTTAACTGATTCTCCCGTAGCGGATCCTTATATGTGTATGGCTGATTTTGCCGCTTACAGCAATACTCAACATGAAATTTCAGATTTATATTCAAAAAATAAAATCAAATGGAATCAAATGTCGTTGCGCAATATCGCGGCATCGGGATATTTCTCGGCTGACAGATCTATAGCCGATTATGCAAACAACATTTGGAATTTGAAAAGTTTAGTTCAAAAAACAGAAAAATAACAAGATAAAAGCGGCGGATTTCCGCCGCTTTTATCTTGTTATGTCTGACATAGTAGTTAAATTTCTATTTATTTCACTTATTGAAATTCTTTATTGCTATATTGTTTTAAAATTAAATCAATAAAATTACGTTAAAAAGTTCTTGACAAACTTACTATCCTGGTGCTATTCTGTTTATACGGGTAAACACTTCGTAAAAGTCGCGTTTTACGAAGTGTTGAATATTCCTTAATTCTTCGCAACGGAGGTCCTCTTTTACGAAATGTCGAATTATTATGTACAGAGAAATAACAAAAATCTGCAAACTATTGAAAGATTGCTTGAAGAGCTTCCTTCGTTTTGCTACGATTATTTTTTATCGATAGACAGTCAAACGTCTACGCTTACGAGATTGAACTACGCACACGATTTAAAAATATTTTTTTACTTCCTTCAAGAAAAAAAATTTCGAAAAAGCAAAACTGTTTTGGAAATTACGCTTGACGATATCGAAAAAGTTACAAGTAACGATATAGAGTATTTTTTGGGATTTCTATCGCATTATAACTTTAACGGCAAGGAACATATATGCAACGAACGCGCAAAGGCACGTAAGCTCTCCTCTGTGCGCGCAATGTTTAAACATTTTTTTAATAAAGATATGATAAGCGTTGACAATGCCGCAAAAGTATCTACGCCAAAATTGCATGAAAAACCTATCATTAGACTTGATTCTAACGAAGTTTTCGATATTATCGAGGCGGCGGAAAGCGGTGATGGTCTTACTCCCCACCAAAGAGCGTATCATGAAAAAACACGTGTGCGAGATACTGCTATTTTAATGCTATTTCTTGGTACTGGCATACGTATAAGCGAGCTTGTGGGGCTTAATAACGAGGATTTGAATTTTAAAGATAATTCTTTTATTGTTACGCGAAAAGGCGGCAATAAATCTATTCTGTATTTTGACGAAGACGTTGCCGCAGCACTGCAAAGATATCTTGATTATAAAGAAAATAACTACGAAGATTTAAAAGAGCCTACCGCCCTATTCGTTTCAAACAACAAATCGCGCATTACCGTGCGCGCTGTGGAAAACTTGGTTCAAAAATATGCAAAAATAATTTCTCCGCTTAAAAAAATATCTCCCCATAAACTACGTTCCACTTATGGCACGCAACTTTATAGAGCAACGGGCGATATTTATGTCGTAGCCGACGTTTTAGGACATAAAGACGTAAACACAACCAGAAAACACTATGCGGCGATAAGCGACGATAACCGTCGTGCGGTTGTCGGCAAAGTAAAACTTAAACCGGCGGAGGAATAATAATTATTATTCCTCCGCAATAATTTTATCGATTTTGATGACTGCATCGTCTTTAATATTAAGACATTTTCCGCAGTTGTCACAGATTTTTAACGGATCTAAATCGCAGATATCGCATTCTCCGCAATTTATGCACTCCCTTTCATACAATACGCACTGACTTTTTTCGGTTTTCATATCTTACCTCTACCCTATTTTAATACTCACAGCAAATAAATTCAAGTAAATTTAACAAACTTTTGTTTGATTTTTATTTATAAGTTTGTTATAATATAAAAAAAGGGTTGCTATGAATAATAGACAAATTAATAAAATCAAAAATGAAGAAGCAGTTTTTGAATACATTCAAAAATTTATTTCAGAAAACGGATATGCTCCCTGTGTTCGTGAAGTTTGTTCAGCATGCGGAATCAAGTCCACCGCTACCGTCTTTAACATTATAAATCGCCTTAAAGAGCGTGGAATGTTGGAAAAGTCAGATGTAAAACGACGCGCTATCGCGCTTAAAAGTAAAGCAGTATCTGTTCCTCTTATAGGAACGGTTGCGGCAGGGCAACCGATTTTCGCTGCGGAGAATTACGAAGACTACTTCTCTTTACCTGAAAATTTCTTTTCAGGCGGAGAATTGTTTATGCTGAATGTTCAGGGTTCTTCGATGATTAAAATAGGAATGTATGACGGTGATAAAGTTGTTGTGCGCAAACAGGAAACTGCTGATAACGGCGAAATTGTTGTAGCTCTTGTCGACGACGGAGCAACGGTGAAAAGGTTTTTTAAACGCGATAATAAAATAATTCTGCATCCGGAAAACGATGACATGCAGGATTTCGTTTTTGACGACGTGAAAATTTTAGGTAAAGTTGTAGGACTTATAAGAAATATATAAATTAAGAGGCGTAAATTTACGCCTCTTTTAAATTGTCAAATTTATGCCATTGCAATTATTTGAATTCCTCTTCTTGTTCGTTTTTTTCTTCAAAAGGATTTACATGAACGGTAATGTGTTTAACTTGAGGGAAGTTTTCTTCTATTCCTTTGTGAACGTTTTCGGCGATTTCATGTGCTTCATAAAGCGGCAGGTCGCGCTTACATGCGATTTCTACTATTACATACACGCGGTTTCCGAACATTCTCGTCATAAGTTCGTCAATGTGTTCTACGCCTTTACTTGTCAAAATGAACTCTCTTATTTTGTTCTCGGTTTCTTCGTCACACGCTTCGTCAGTCATTTTTTTTATTGCATCAATAAAAATGCGAATGGCGGCAACTAAAATCATTAAACAAATTACTATGCACGCCACGGAATCAAGCACAGGAACGCCGCACATAGCGCCTACTACGCCGATAAGACTGCCAATAGAAGAAAGAGCGTCAGATCTATGGTGCCAGGCGTCAGCCTTTAATGCGGCGGAATTAACTTTTTTGGCGGCCATAAGCGTATACCAGAACATTATTTCCTTTACTACTATTGAAACCGCTGCCGCAACGAGAGCAATAATTTTAGGAATTTCAAAATTGAGATATGCGCCGGTAACTATACTGTCGATTCCGCCGTAGCCTATCCACGCACCTGTGGCAAACAATACTATAGCAAGAATTATTGCTGCAACACACTCGAATCTTTCGTGGCCGAATGGGTGTTTTTTATCTGCCTTTTTAGACGAAATTTTTACTCCGACAAGTACTATTACTGTTGAAAATACGTCTGATGCGGAATGTAAGGCGTCAGAGACAAGCGCCATAGACGCACCTAATATACCGGCAAGTAATTTGAACACCGCTAGAGCGGTGTTTATAATTATTGTAATAACCGAAGTTTTAACGGCTACTTTTTCTAAATCGGTTGATTGCAATGTTTTCTCCGTTTTTTTAGATAAATTAGTTAAAAATAAATTGACAATAAATGTATTTTAAAATATAATATTCAAGTAAATTAAATGCTGCTATGGCTCAGCAGGTAGAGCACGTCCTTGGTAAGGACGAGGTCACCGGTTCAAGTCCGGTTAGCAGCTCCATTAAAACCGCTATTGTTATAGCGGTTTTTTTCATATTTTAACACTAAATAAAGTAAGTGTCAATGCGGACCATCGAGTTTATCATATAAGATAACATATAAACAGGGAAAACACAAGAATTAAATTAAAATATTCTACCAAGTAACATATGCTGTTTTCAGTTGCACCAAGTTTTTTTAAGAATTTTTCATCTTTTAATCAAAAGAAATAAGTAACCGTTGGTTTTTTATTTTACTATATCAACGTTACCGTATTATCAAGCATCTAATTTTGTCGGGTTATATTTTCCGATTTTATATGCTTATACCGTAAAAGTCCTTTCCCGTCCAAATCAACTTTTTTCATATCAACAGCCGATATACAATGGTTTTCATAAGTAGTATAATAATAAACACCACTGTCGGCATTACAACAAGACGTGTATACCGTGATTTCGTAACCGTTTCCCACTTTATTGCTTCCTCTCGATTGTTGAACGCTCTCGAGTATATGAAAAAATTGATTTACACCCTCCTCCTCGGTATCTCCCGATACGGAATTGAGTTTAGTAAACGCAACGCGCACAAATCTCGATTGCGACGATAAATCCCCCGGCAA
Organism: uncultured Christensenella sp.; assembly: GCA_910579525.1. Lineage (GTDB taxonomy): Bacteria > Bacillota > Clostridia > Christensenellales > Borkfalkiaceae > Coproplasma. The sequence continues at coordinate 155,772 of CAJTUK010000004.1, forward strand.
ACCTAAAGCACCCATTCCAAAGCTGTAAGCCGACAAATCAAGTTTGTCGGAAAAAGAGTTTTTAGGTTCTATAGGAGAGAGTTTTAAATAGTTGTTTAAATTGAAAAGCTGCATATTGAAAGGTGGGTTATTTGTAAGCGCGCCTACGGGATTATCGTAAATTTTAAGCCCTTCGGTAACGTATTCTATTATAATACACCTATTTTTATCTGCTAAAATCCAATGAAGATCTGCAATAGGCAAATCCGGCGAAAAAGCCTCTTTTGTTATATTTATTTTTAAAATTTCCTTTTCGGCTTCGTCAACCGTTGAACATCTTCCTAACAAGTAAGGAACAAACTCAAATTGCGTTAAATTAATTTTTTGTGTAACTTCGTCAGAATAACATGCGTTTTTAACGAAGTTGAGTCCCGCAATACACAGCCCTTTTTCATTTGAAGCATCATAATAAAGCGGATAGCCGTTGTTTACAAAGGCTGTTCCTATCATAGCATAGTGGTTATTAATAACGAGTCCGTTGCGTAAAGCAAATTGATAATTTCTCGGCGTTATAACCACCTCCTCGCCATAAGAACGGTCAAGGTCTAAATTTCTTCCAAAGTAAAAATTTTTTGTTTTAAAAGTTATCGCAGTGCACATACAATTTCAATCCTCTAATAAAGTATGCCGCACGTTTATAAAATTTACGCAAAAAAAGCCCGTCTTTGACGGGCTGATATAACTTTTTAATTTGTACGTTTCAAATATGCTATTCTTATAGTCTTTTTAGGCGTTTTTTCTTCTGTTTTTGCAGGAGTTTCTTCAATAAATGCATTTTGATCGATTTCTACGTCTAAACCTTCAGATTGCTTCATTTTAACGTATGCATGCGCACAGGGATAAGGCAATTTTTTATCGCAAAAATCACAAAAAGGCGCGTATTCGCCACATAAATCACGTTGAAGTTTTTGACTGTTGAGCATTTTGTCAACGTCTATCACCGCTTGCAAATTTATAAGATTTTCTTTACTCAAAGTACTGGGCATAGACAACAACAAATTTAAAGGCGCCTGACTGTTCCACATAACAATAAATCTCCTTGGTTATTTTCTATTATACTATATAAATTTTCAATTTACAAGCGTTTACGGTTAAATTTCTTTTACTGAAAGTGAAGATAAAATTTCGTCGTATTTGCTTTTGCTGAAAGATATGCTGTCAGGTGAAGTAACAGCCGCAGTTCCGGCCGCTACACCGCAACGCAAAATGTTTTCGGGAGTTTCGCCAAGAACCAAAGCGTTCGCCGCAGCCGCTACCATAGCGTCGCCTGCCCCCAAAGTCGAATTCATAGCCACGTTCACGCTTTTGCTGTATAAGTTTAATTTGCCGTCGGTCAAGATAGCGCCGTTTTTTCCTAAAGAAAGTAAAACGCGTTTTGCTCCTCTGTCTAAAATCTCATAACAGCCGTTAAGCATATCGTTTTTTGTGCGGAGTTTTTTATTGAGCGTACGCTCGAGTTCATCTATATTTGGTTTAACAAGGTCTACCGATTGTTTTAGCGAAGAAAACAATCTTTCGCCTTCCGTATCTACTATTTTTTTTACGCCTGCCGGAATTACCGACAATATCTTGCCGTAATAATCCGGCGTCATTCCCTTTGCAAGACTTCCTGAAATAACTACCGCCTCACATGTGGTAGACAATTGCTTTACTAAATTAATAAGTTCTTCTTGCTTCTCTTCACTAACAGCGGAACTTATATCATTTATTTCCGTTAACATCGATTTGTGGTCGATAAATTTGTAGTTTTCGCGAACACGCCCTTCGTTCCATATAAATTTATAAGGAACACCTTCTCGGTGGAGCTCTTGTTCGAACTGACTACCGTTTCCGTCGTACATAAATCCCGTAGAAAAGGCTTCGGAGCGCAACCGCGCTACACCTATTGCAACGTTTATCGCTTTACCGGTAAAAAATATTCTTTTACTGATTATAGTATGGCTCTTGCCTACGCCGAGCGAGTTTACTTCTATATTTACGTCAATGCAAGGGCTTAAACAAACCGTTAAAATCATAAAATAAACCTGAAAATTTATGTTCAACAAAATAAAAGCCGCGTTTAAGCGGCTGATATTTTACATAGAAATCATTTGAAGAGTTTCATACAGCTCGTAATTGAATTTCTTTTTCATGCTTACGGCTTCTATTATATCCATATCGATAATTTCGTTTTTACGTATACCTACCACGCGATTACCTATCCCATCGTTCAAAAGCCTTACCGCTTTGTTTCCGAACTGTGCGGCAAGCATTCTGTCCGCCATGGTAGGAGAACCGCCTCGCTGTATATGTCCGATTGTCGTAGGTCTGACCGAGTAAGTCGTAACGGATTGTAGCTGTTTTGCAAACTCGTCTGCAGTACAAACACCTTCGGCAACTACTACTATATTGGAGTGTTTGCCATTCGCGCGCGAACGGTTTATTTTCATAACTATATCGTCAAGATCGAAAACGACCTCGGGAACTACTATAATTTCAGCCCCGCTTGCAATTCCCGCATAAAGCGCAATATCGCCGCAACGCCTTCCCATTACTTCAACTACAGAAATTCTTTCATGCGAAGTCATGGTGTCTCGCAATTTATTTATAACGTCGATACAAGTATTGACCGCCGTATCGAACCCCAACGTATAATCGGTGTATTCAAGATCGTTGTCTATGGTTCCCGGTATTCCGATAGTCGGTATACCGTATTCTTCCGAAAGGCATTTTGCTCCTCTGAAAGACCCGTCGCCGCCGATAACCACGAGACCTTCGATTCCTCTTGCTTCCAGCGTCTTTACCGCTTTTTTCTGCCCTTCTTTCGTGAGCATTTCAAGGCAACGTGCGGTTCTCAACTTTGTACCGCCACGTTGAACTATGTCTGAGACGGAACGCATTTCCAACGCAACCATATCGTCGTCGATAAGTCCTTGGTAGCCTCTTTCTATTCCGTATACTTCCATTCCGAAGTAAATCGCCGTACGTACAACCGCACGAATACTCGCATTCATTCCGGGAGCGTCGCCTCCGCTTGTAAGCAAGCCTATTCTTTTCATTAAAAAATCCTCCGAAAAGCTCAATCCGAACGGCACCCGAAAATTCGCTCCCCCAAACCGCTCGGTTTCTCATCATTCGCAAACTATTATAACAAAAACAAATTTAAAAAACAAGAGTTTTTTTAAATTTTTTATTAATCTATATATTTAATGTCACTCTGTTCCAAAACGGAATAGAGTTCCGCCAAAAGTCCCCTACAATAGTTTACGCCGGTAGGAAGTTTATATCTTTTTCCTTCGCGCAAAATTTTGCATATAGTCTTACCTTCGTAATTGGAAAGTATAGAAACAAGTTCGTCAAAAGTTTCGCCGTCAATAGCGCTTGCGTTTATCCATAATACAGCTTGCTTGACTTCCGCGGGCTGCGCTTGCATATGTCTGACGTTTTCGGTTGAAACGTTCAGTTCCGTCAATTCGTCGATTATACAGCTGAATCCTTTTTCACTGTCTATTTCTATTTTTCCGGATATTTTAACTATTTTGTCGTTCCCGAGAAAGGCTTTAACCTTTTCGTAGACGGACGGGAAGCAAACGCATTCCAAACTTCCGTAAACGTCTTCAAGGCTTAAAAATGCCATTGAAGCCCCTGTTCTTTTGGTAGTAGTGCGTCTGTAAGATGCTATTATGCCCGCCATTGTTATGCGTTCACCGTCTCGTATTCTGTTATAAGTTCTGTTTCCTTCTTCGTCTTCAACATAATCGTCCATAAAAGAACAGTCGAAGGTACAGCCGTCTACAGCATTCATATACTTTTCAAACGGGTGACCGCTTACGTATACGCCTAAAACTTCTTTCTCTTTAGCAAGTTTTTCGTTCAATTCGAGTTCGGGTAAATCCGGATAAGAAACTTCCAACTTTTCTTCTTCGATAAAATCGCCGAAAAGACTCATTTGAGCGCTGTTTTTTTGTTTGCTTATTGCCTTTGCGCGGGCGCATAATCCTTCGTAAACTTCGGCAAGTTGCGAACGGGTAACTCCCATTTCGTCAAACGCGCCGGCATAAATAAGTCCCTCGACCACGCGCGAATTAAGATTATCTATACATCTTGTAATGAAATCAGGGAAGTCTTTAAAAGGTCCTTTGGATTCGCGTTCCTTGATTATCTCATCTATAAGCGCTTGCCCCGTACCTTTCAAAGCTGAAAGACCGAATCGCACGCCGTCGTTTTCAACGCCGAAAACCGATCTGCTTTTATTTATATCCGGCGGGAATACTTTAAGCCCTTTATCTTTTAAATAAAGTACGTATTTCGTAATTTCCTCTATTTTATTCAGCCGGTTATTCAGTAGAGCGCAAATAAACTCTTTGCAGTAATATTTCTTGAGATATGCCGTCTGATACGCTAGCGTTGCGTATGCCGCGGCGTGCGATTTGTTAAATGCATAGGAAGCGAAACCTTCCATATCGCCGAAAATCTTGTTTGCTACTTCCGCGGAAATATTATTTTGAACGCAGCCGACTATTTTGCTGCCGTTTATATCGCTAACGCCGCCGTTAATAAACTTCTCTTTTTGCGCCATTAGCGTTTTTTTATCTTTTTTGCCCATTGCGCGGCGCACCAGATCCGCTTCACCCAACGAGAAACCGGCCAAATCCTGAAATATCTGCATAACTTGCTCTTGATAGACAGGAATTCCGTAAGTAACTTTCAAAATCTTTTCTTCCTGCGGACAGTCGTAATCGATAGCTTCCTGTCCGTGTTTGCGGGCGCAGAAAGAGTCAATAAATTTCATAGGACCGGGGCGGTATAGCGAAACTCCGGCTATAAGGTCTTCAAGCGTATCGGGGCGAAGTTGCTTCATAAACCTTTTCATTCCGCCTGCTTCGAGTTGGAACACTCCGTCGGTATCGCCTTCCGCAATAAGTGAGTAAGCGCCTTCGTCACTGTAACCTATTTTAGTGAAGTCTATATCGATACTGTAATTTTCTTTAATATAATCAACGCATTTTTTTATGTCGGTAAGAGTCACGAGCGCCAAAAAGTCCATTTTCAGCATACCCAAAGCTTCTATCTCTTTTGCGACGAATTGCGTAGTTATATCTTCACCGTTTCTCGACAATGGCACATTATCGGCGATTCGTTTTTGACAGATAACTACGCCTGCGGCGTGCATACCTGTCTGCCGCGGCATGCCTTCAATTTTCAGCGCCATATCAATAACGCGTTTAAGCGTCACGTCCGTTTCGTAAATTTCACAAAATTCGGCGTTTCTCGCAGCTTTAAGCTCGTTGAATTTGCTTTCGAGGTCGGCTCTTTTATCGGGGTCGTTCTCACTTTCGAACTTTGCTTTCGCGCCGTCAATTCTTCTGCCCAACAAGTCGCTTATAGAAGTTTTGCCATCCATTATTTTGGTCAGTCTGTCCGTTTCCGAATAAGGCACGCGCATAACCCGACCTACGTCTTTTATCGAGTTCTTCGCCGCCATCGTACCGAAAGTAACTATTTGGCAAACATTTTCCCTGCCGTATTTTTCGCGAACATATTCTATAGTCTCTTCTCGTCTGTCAGTACAGAAATCGATATCGAAATCCGGCATCGATACTCGGTCGGGATTTAAAAAACGCTCAAAAAGCAAATCGTATTGCAAAGGTTCAACGTCGGTTATACCAATAGAATACGCAACTATCGAACTTACGCCCGAGCCTCTGCCCGGTCCTACGGGAATACCCTGCTCTTTCGACCAGTTAATAAAATCCCAGACAACGAGGTAATAATCAGCATACCCCATACCGCAGATAATATTCAATTCGTATTCCGATCTTTTGAGCTCCCGCTCGGAAAGATTATCGCCGTATCGCTTTTTCAATCCGTCGGCGGTAAGTTTGCGCAAATACTCTTCTGCCGTAGTGCCATCTTCAGGAGTATATTCGGGAATAAGAGAAGTGTCTTTTATCGGATAACCTTTTTTATCAAGGTTAAAGGCAGGTTCGGTAACTTTATCCGCGATAACGCGCGTATTTGAAATTGCTTTAGGCAAATTTTTAAACAGCGCAAGCATCTCGTCGCCCGTTTTGAAATAGAATTCGTTCGTTGAAAACTTCATTCTCTTGGGGTCGTCGAGTTGTTTTTTCATCTGTATACACATCAGGACGTCCTGCATTTCGGCGTCTTCTTTGCCGAGATAGTGTACATCGTTCGTTGCAACGAGTTCAACGCCGATTTCTTCCGCCAGTTTTACAAGCATAGGCAAAACCGCTTTTTCTTCTGAAATCCCGTGGTCCTGAATTTCGATATAGAAATCTTCTCCGAAAGTATTTTTGAGGTCGAGCGCCAGTTTTTTCGCCGCTTCGTAATCACCTGAAAGTAGTCTGCGCGGAATTCCTCCTGCAAGGCAAGCCGATAGACATATCACCCCTTCGGAGTGCTCTTTTAATACTTTGTAATCTATTTTCGGCTTATAATAAAACCCGTCCACGAACGCCATCGAGTCCAGTTGAACGAGATTTTTATAACCTGCCTTGTTTTTTGCCAGCAAAATCAGATGTTCGGCAGTATTTGAAGACTTATCGGTCATATCATGCGACATATAAAATTCGCAGCCGATTATGTATTTTATTCCCGCTTGGTAAGCTTTTTCGGCAAGTTGTAGCGTGCCGTACATATTTCCGTGGTCTGTTATACATACCGTATCAACGCCGTTCTTTTTACAATAATCAATAAGATTATCTATTTTACACGCGCCGTCGAGCAACGAATATTCAGTGTGAAGATGTAAATGTACGAAATCGGTCATGGTTTTCCTCAATCTGCGAGCGACTGCGCAAGCTCTGCGATTTTTCTCATTCTGTGATTCAAACAACTTTTAGATATTTTAAGCCTCTCTGCAAGCTCTTGCATTGAAGCGTTTTTATCGGCAAGACGACACTCCGCTACGTCAAAAAGGTGTTTATCAAGACTCTGCAAACCTATGGTCTGCGCAATTGTTTCTATGGCACGGATTTGATTTACGGATGCGGTTACAGTTTTATCAATATTAGAAACAGAACAATTGTTAATTCTGTTAGCGTTATTTTGTTTGTCTTTTAATTCAACGATTTTATTTAACTTATCAAGGCACTTTTCACAGCCGATAACAAATAAAATATCCGAAATAACCGCTTTACTTTTAACGTATACTACGCATTTGTCTTTTCTTGCTACGAGTTTTGCCAAAACTTCGAATTCACATAGCATATCGCAAAAGTCGCTTGCTGTCAGTTTATTTGAAAAAACCGTTTCAAAATGGTATCCCGTTCTGCTGAAAACTTCTTCTTCCGGCAATGTGCAACTGCCGCCGCCCAGAAACGCCCCTTTAATAAAGTCTGCTTTATTAGAAAACTGTTTGTCGCCGTCACAAATTCCGAAGTTAATATATTTACCGTCGTCGTCTTCGCCGACTATGCCTGTTTTTAATAAAATTATTTCCGCCGCTTCATCTGCACATTCGAATGCGAGCTTATCCTTCCCGCTCATTAAATCGAATTTAGCGCCTGAAACGGTAAGAGACAGATTATAGTATTCCTCCAGAATAGACGTAACAAATTCCGCAGTGCGTTCGTTTTCAGTTATTATTTCAAAACCGAAAAAGCCGTTTTTTGAAATTACGCTACCGCTCGTTCTGATAAATGCTGAAAGAAAAGCGTCGTAATCCGTCACGGCTGACGAAATTATTTCGTTTTTGATTTCTTCGGTAAAATTAAACATATTACAAATTTCTCAATTTATATTCTTTGAACCTGAACTCGGGTAATCTACCGTCTATATTTGCAATTTGCTCAAAAGGAATTTCGGCGTCTTTCAAAACTTCTTTTGCAATTTTCATATCGCCGACTCTATCCGCCGAATGCGCGTCGGAATCAATAACGAATTTTACACCGGTAGCTGCCATAATATTGAGCTCCTCGGCAGATACGTGACGTTTTTTTGTGTTAATTTCAATATAAGTGCCATAATCGGCGCAACATTTCGCAACTTCTTCAAGGTTGCAATAACACTTGTAATTTATATGCGTAATTATGTCTATCGGATTGTTTTTTATAGCGTTTATATAGGCCTTTGTTGTGGTTTCCACAACTTTATTGTCGGGAATTTTTCCAAACTTATAAGCTATATAATTTTTAATCATAATATTGCGCATATCGGAAAAGGATTTATACTTTAAAACTTCGTGAATGCCGCAAAGAAATAAATCAAAATACTGGAGATCGCTTTCTTTCATATCGGTTTCACCGTCAACCGAAATAAGATTGCTCTCCATTCCCAACAAAACTTTTATGCCTATAAGTTTTTCGGCCTCGTCGCATTCTTTTCTTATATCGGGCAAATTTTTTCTCTTTAATCCGAAGAGAATATGGTTAAAGCCGTGGTCGGTTATTCCTATTTCCTTTAACCCTGCTTTTTTTGCCGCTCTTACATTTTCCAAAACGGTATTTTTTCCGTGCGAATACGGAGTATGAGTATGATAATCAGCCGTCAGTTCCATTAAATTCACCTATGTAAATCACCTCTTCGTCAAGAGTTATTCCGAAACGCGCGTACACACGACTCTTAACTTCACGTATCAAACTGTATATTTCGTTCGGAGTGGCTCCGTTGTTTATTATGAAATTAGCGTGTTCGCTACTTACGTACGCGCCGCCAAACGACAATCCTTTTAAACCTGCTTCGTCGATAAGTCTTCCCGCACTCAAATTTTTCGGATTTTTGAAAACGCACCCGCAACTTTTCCCTTTTGGCTGAATCTTGCGCAAACTCAAAAAATATTCGATATTTTTCTTGATTCTTATCGGGTCGTCAGATACAGTTTTCAAATCAACGTTCAAAATTATCGCATTTATGTCACGCATAATACTGTGTTTATTGCCAAAATCACAGTTTTCATTGCTTATTTTGCGTAAATTCCCGTCATATATGCTCACTGCCAGAACATCTTCACCCAAATGTCTGCAATTGATTCCACCGTTCATATAAATTAAACCGCCAATACTCGCAGGTATTCCGGCAAGGTATTCCAAACCGGAGAGACCGTTTTCCACGCAAAAATTTAGTAATTTTTTTACTGTTACACCGCTTTGACAGTTGAGCACGTCCCCATTACAAGAAATTGAATCTAATTTTGCCGTGCATATAACGGCGCCGTCATAAAATTCATCCGAAGCAAGTACGTTAGAGCCGTTCCCGAGAATTAATGATTTTTTAAAATTGCAGTTAACGAATTTGAAAATTTCTGTTGCGGCTTCTTCGGTTTCGGGAAAGTATGCAACTTTTGCGTGTCCGCCCAATCCGTAAGTCGTATGTTCTGAAAATAAAAAATTTTCATCAGTTAATATATTTTTAACAAGTTTCAAACCGCTTCTCCTATATAATACCATTTTATTAAGTTATTTTCAATTATTTAAGTAAGATTTTCAACTTATTTTCGTCACAATTTGCTATGGCTGATATAAGTTCTTTTTTTGTGCTCTCATTTACAGGAGAAATCAGTTTATAATCATACGAAAGTCCTTCCATTTGAGACATCTCATCGTCATAAAGGTTTTTTCCGCCTATCATCAACCCGAGTTTTGACAATTTATCGGATTTGGTTAACAAATAATCAATAAATTTCGCCGCAACGTTCTTGCGTCTTGAATCTGTTGTTGTTACCGATATATTTTGATATAAATCGTTGAATTGAGTTACAGGTTTTACTGAAAACGTCATTCCGCGGGTTTTTAGTCTGAAAATGTCTCTTTGGGTGCCAAGCAAATATTTATATTTTCCATTAATTAGTTGCACATAAGCGCCTGTCGGCTTTTCAAAATCGGCTTTATCCAAACCGCAAAATACTGCGGTAGCCCCAATGAGATTTTCGGTGCCGGAATTAACTACAGTGTTGTCGGGAGACACGTCTGAAAAGTCAGCATTTTCTTCAAGCGTCAAAATGCAATATCCGCCGTTACACCACGTTTGATAAGGTTTTTTTCCTCTTAAAAAAACCTCAAGTCCGTGGATTCCTGCACCGTAGGAAATCAGGTCAGGTATGTTACCGTTTGCAAGATTTAGTCTGGCAGAGCTTGACGATAGCGAACTTACCCTCAAAAAACATTCTTCTTTAGCTGAAAATTCGTCGGCAATATTTTGTAAATATGCCGCGCGTGATCCGCGCCCTCCTTCAAAACTGTCAATTTGCCATACAGTCAGTACGAGCGGATCATTGTTCGTCGGCCCCTCTTCTCTACCATGAATCGCCGTTAAGCACGGCACCGAAATCAGCACGGAAACACATATAATGAACGGTAAAATTTTTTTTATTGCTTTAAGCGCGTTAAACTTAATTTTCGGCATAATATATTTTATTAAGCAAATCCCCGAAAAATACGTTGGGGAGTATCCCGCATAATAAGGATACTCCCCGCGCCTATCCGCTGAAACGCCAATGTTTAAACGTTTTAACGGGCAAGCAATATATAATAAAGCGTGTACGCTTGTAACACTATTTTTTGTAACTGCAAATTTTTTATGCGTATATAAAAATAATCCCGCGTTGCTTTAACGCGGGAAAATCTAAATTAGTTATTATTCATCGTCATCTTCAGGCAATTCAACATTATGATATACGTCTTGAACGTCATCGAGTTCATTTAATTTATCAAGCATCTTCGTAAATGTTTCAAGTTTGTCGTCGTCAAGAGTTATATAGTTTTGGGGTATCATTTTGATTTCGGCTTCAAGGAACGTCACGCCTTTACCTTCAAAGTATGCTCGCGCATGCGACCAGTTCTCGGGAGTAGTATAAACCTCGTAAACGTCCTCTTCCGCTACGTAATCTTCAGCTTCCGCCTCAAGGCAATATTCCATCATAGTATCTTCGTCAAGCGAAACTGTTCGCTCGATTACCAACACTCCTTTATTGTCAAACATATACGAGACGCAACCGGTTTGTCCCATCTGTCCGCCGCATTTGCCCATAGTTGAACGTATATCTCCGGCGGTACGGTTCACGTTATCGGTTAGAGTTTTAATTATTACCGCCGAACCCGCTACACCGTATCCTTCGTAAACCAATTCCTTATAATCCTTGTCCCCAAGTTCGCCTGCCGCTTTAGCAATAGAACGCTTGATGTTTTCGTTAGGCATATTAGCAGCTTTGGCTTTGGCTATAACGTCGGCAAGTTTAGAGTTTGTATCAGGGTTAGGGTTGCCTTTTGCCGCAACCGCAAGTTCTCTCCCTATTTTCGTAAAAACGGCAGCGCGCGCTGCGTCTGTCTTTCCTTTTTTTGCCTGTATATTGTGCCATTTGGAATGTCCTGACATAATTTCATTCACCTCTTTTAAAATTGTATTTTAACTGATACATTGCGATTCCCGCAGATACTGCAGCGTTTAAACTTTCACACGTGCGTTCCATAGGAATACTTACTTTTTTATCCGCCCTGTCGAATATTTCTTTACTTATTCCGGAACCTTCATTACCTATGCAAAGGCAAAACCTTTCAGGAGATTTAAACGAAAAAATATTTTCGCCGTCCATATCGGCGCAAATTAATGGAACGCTTTCAAGCGAAGCCAATATTTCGTCTTTTGTCCCCTGAAATATATTCACGAAAAATATGCCGCTCATACTCGCTCTCACCGATTTTGGGGAATACGGGTCGGCACAATTTATTAAATAAATTTCACGGTATCCTGCAGCATTTGCCGTCCTGATAATTGTTCCGAGATTTCCAGGGTCCTGTAAACAGTCAAGCAATAAACAGCTATCCGTCGGTGCCCGAAGGCTCGTCTTGGGAATTTCAACAATAGCAAGAACCCCCTGCGGAGTTTTTTCAAACGAAATACCTTCAAAAACAGCGCGAGATACCACGGTAGCATTGTCAAACTGTCCGGAAAGTTCTTCCGAACAAATTACCTTTTTAACTTTACAACCGGCGGCAATACACTCCTGTACCGGTTTTATCCCTTCAACAATATATTGACCATATTCTTTTCGGAATTTCTTATCGTATAGTTTTAAAATTTCTTTAATCAGCGGATTTGATTTAGATGTAATTACCATATAAAAAATTAAGCCTTGTAAAAAGGCTTAAAATTTGATTATAATGCGGCTTTTGCTTTTTCTGCAAGCGCAGTAAAAGCAGGAGCGTCGTTTACGGCGATATCCGCAAGGATTTTTCTGTTAAGAGTAATACCGGCATTTTTAAGTCCGTGCATAAGCTTTGAATACGAAAGTCCGTTCAATCTGGCCGCCGCATTTATACGTGCAATCCACAAACTGCGCATATCGCGCTTACGGAGCTTTCTTCCTATATAAGCATAATTGAGGGACTTCATAACCGCTTCACGAGCGATTCTGTAAGACTTTGATTTATTGCCGAAGTAGCCTTTGGAAAGGCGCATTATCTTTCTGCGCTTTTTGAGCGCGTTTACACTTCTTTTAATACGCATAATTTTGACCTCCTGTTAACCCTTATAAGGAATCATGGATTTTACGGTTGATTCCTGAGTGGTAGAAACGAGCGTATTCTGACGCAAATTTCTTTTTCTCTTTCTGTTCTTTGTCTCTGCCTTATGGTTTTTACCGCCGTGAGGTCTTTTTACCTTACCGGTCGAAGTAAGCCAAAAACGCTTTTTGGTACCGCTATGCGATTTTTGCTTGGGCATATTCTTGTCCTCCAAAATTAAAGTTTATTTTTCTTTTACGGGAGAGAGCATCATTATAATCATTCTGCCCTCCGTAGAAGGCTTCTTGTCCTGAACGGCTTTGCCGTCAAGCCCCGTAAAGAAGTCCTCCATTACTTTAACACCCTGATAGGCGCGGGCGTTTTCACGCCCTTTCATTCTTATGGAAACCTTAACTTTGTTACCGGCTTCCAAAAATTTGAGGCATTGTTTGGTTTTTACGGCTATATCTCCGACGTCAATCGTCATAGAAAGTCGTATTTCCTTTAATTCCACAATAGTCTGGTTTTTGCGGTTTTCTTTATCGCGCTTCGACTGCTCGTATTTGAATTTGGAATAGTCCATAATTTTACACACGGGCGGAACGGCGTTGGGGGAAATTTTAACAAGGTCGAGATCTGCATCGTTAGCGAGTTTTTGCGCCTGATATGCTGACATTACGCCCAACATAGCGCCGTCTGCACCGATAACTCTCACTTCCTTGTCGCGAATAGCCTCATTGACGGAATATAAGTCTTTTATAATCATATACCTCTCAAAAATTTTACCGAAAAAATATCGGGCTACACAAAAGTAACCCGATAAATTGCAAGGCAAAAAATGCCTTTAAAACTTTATCATGCCGAACAAACCATTCGTACGGCGAAAGGGGTAACCTTTGCTTAACAAAAATATATTAGCAGTTTTCGGCGCACATGTCAAACGTTTTTACTTAAAAAATTACCTTTTCACGGTCTTCTTTAACTACTTTTTTAAGGAAACTCTCAAGTTTTACCGTATCTTTCGTCTCAACGCCGCGTTTGTTTACGTTTACTGTACCGTCTTCCTCTTCCTTATCGCCGACAACTAAAACGTAAGGAATTTTGTCCATTTTTGCTTCGCGGATTTTATATCCGATTTTTTCGTTGCGTTTATCGACTTCGCACCTGATGCCCGCATTCAAAAGTTTATCGCACACGTTTTCAGCATATCCGAGGGTTCTGTCGGTAATGGGTAAAATTTTAACCTGCGTAGGGCACATCCACAACGGAAAAGCTCCGGCATATTTTTCTATTAAAAGCGCCAGTGTTCTCTCATAACAGCCGATTGAACTACGGTGAATTACATACGGCGTCTGTTTAGAGCCGTCCGCATCTATATACTGCATTTCAAAACTTTCACCTGCGGCAAAATCAATTTGAAGCGTAATCAGAGTATCTTCTTTTCCGTAAACGTTTTTAGCTTGAATGTCGAGTTTGGGTCCGTAGAATGCGGCCTCGTCGTCAGCCTCGACATATTCGAGATTAAGATCGTCAAGAATATTTTTCATTAACGCTTCGGTATTGTTCCAAGCTTCGTCGTTATCTATATATTTATCCGACTTGGACTTGCCACGCTTTGAAAAACGGAAAGTTACGTCGTTTCTCATTCCCAACGCGTCAAGGATATCATACGATAAATCAAGACAACGTTTAAACTCGCCTTCAATCTGTTCTTTTGTGCATATAATATGCCCGTCTGAAAGAGTAAATTGCCTTATTCTGATAAGTCCGTGCATTTCGCCTGAGGCTTCGTTTCTGAATTCAGTCGCGGTTTCGGAATATCTGCAAGGTAAATCACGATAAGATTTTAAACCGTTTTTGAAAATCTGGTATTGGAAAGGGCAAGTCATAGGGCGCAGAGCCATAATCTCTTCTCCCTTTGCGGATTCGCCGTGTTCGTCAACTTCACCCAAAATGAACATTTTGTCACGGTAATGAGACCAATGTCCCGATATTTTATATAAATCCGATTTAGCCATATTAGGGGTTTTTGTTATCATAAATCCACGCTTGGCTTCTTCGTCTTCAACGTAACGTTGTAAAATCTGTAAAATCTTCGCGCCTTTGGGCATCAATATCGGTAATCCCTGCCCAATCACATCGCTCGTCATAAAAATACCGAGGTCGCGTCCCAACTTATTGTGATCGCGTTTTTTAGCCTCTTCTACAGCGGCAAGATATTCTTCAAGCTGCGCCTTCTTTTCAAAAGCCGTTCCGTAAATACGAGTCAACATTTTGTTTTTTTCGTTACCACGCCAATAAGCGCCGGTAAGCGAAGTAAGTTTAAACGCCTTAATTTTCCCCGTATTCGGCAGATGTGGTCCGCGGCAAAGATCCGTAAAGGATCCTTGCTTATAAAAAGAAATTACCGCGTCTTCGGGCAAGTCTTCAATAAGCTCTATTTTGTAAGTTTCTCCGTACTTTTTCATAAGTTTTATCGCTTCTTCGCGCGGAAGTTCAAATCTTTCTATAACGGTACGTGAATTTATAATTTTTTGCATTTCGGTCTCGATTTTTTCAAAATCGTCTTGCGTAATAGGCGTTTTGAAATCTATATCATAATAGAAACCGCTATCTATTAAGGGACCGATTGCAAGCTTACAAGTGGGAAAAATATTTTTAACGGCTTGCGCAAGGACGTGTGCGCAAGTATGACGGTATACTTCTAATCCCTCTTTATCTTTAAGCGTGACTATTTCAAGTTCGTCGTTTTCGTTTAGCTTGTGCGAAAGGTCGCATATTTTGCCGTTTACCTTTGCCGCAACAGCCGAACGAGCAAGACCTTCGCTGATTTTTGCAGCCGCCTGCGCACAGCTTGAACCGCTTTCCACTTCAAGAATGGCGCCGTTTTTGAGTTTGATTTTCATATTGTCCTCCGATAAATAAAAAAATCCTTAAACGAACAAATCGTTTAAGGACGCAAAATTTTTCGCGTGGTTCCACCTTAATTGCTTTTGTTTCGCAAAAGCCGCTCTTTTGAGCTCGGATTGGTAAAAGCGGTTTCCCGTTATCTCCGGTAATTATGCGGTTTTCAGCTGCCCCGCACTCTCTGTAAATACCTCGGCGGTACTTGTCTTTTCCCGAGCAATTTAATTTTATTACAATAAACTTTTTTTGTCAACAAGTTTAAAAGTCTTTTCGGTTAAAAATAATTGCCATTTGTAACAAAAAAATGTATAATCTATTCAAATAGAATGCAAGGACTTTTTATGGCTTATACTGACTTCGGAAAGATTGAAAAAAAGTGGATAAAATACTGGGATAAAAACAAAACTTTTCATACCGATCTTCATGATTTTTCAAAACCCAAATACTATATTCTCGATATGTTCCCCTATCCTTCCGGCGCAGGATTACACGTCGGACATCCCGAAGGTTACACTGCAACCGACATAGTGGCCAGAATGAAGCGTATGCAGGGGTTCAACGTTTTACATCCGATAGGTTTTGACAGTTTCGGTTTGCCTGCGGAACAATTCGCAATAAAAACCGGTAATCATCCTGGCGGTTTTACGCAAAAGAATATCGAAAATTTCACGCGCCAGCTAAAAATGTTGGGGCTTTCTTACGACTGGGATCAAACCGTTTCAACCTGTGACCCCTCTTATTATAAATGGACGCAATGGCTTTTTAAACAGCTTTATAACGAGGGGCTTGCCCGTTATGTGGAAACACCCGTAAACTGGTGCGAAGAACTGGGCACAGTGCTCGCGAACGACGAAATTATAGACGGAAAAAGCGAACGTGGCGGCTATCCCGTAGTGCGCAAAAATATGAAACAGTGGGTAATAGACATAGACAAATATGCCGAAAAACTGCTTCAAGGTCTTAACGACGTAGATTGGCCTGAATCTTCAAAAATCGCACAGCGCAACTGGATAGGTAAATCCGTGGGAGCAAACGTAGATTTTGTCGTAGACGGAACCGATAAGAAATTCACTGTGTTTACCACGCGTTGCGACACACTTTTCGGAGTGACGTACTGTGTGCTCGCTCCCGAACATAAACTTGTTGACGAAATTACTTCTACCGCTCAAAAAATTGAAGTAGCAGCTTATAAAAAAGCATGCGCCGGTAAATCTGACTTGGAAAGGACCGAACTCAATAAAGAAAAGACGGGCGCGTTCACCGGTGCTTATGCAATAAATCCGGTAAACGGCAAAAAAGTTCCGATATTTATTTCCGATTACGTTCTTACCACGTACGGAACAGGCGCCATAATGGCGGTTCCCGCTCACGACGAGCGTGATTACGCGTTTGCAAAGAAGTTTAATCTGGATGTTATACCAGTGCTCGAAGGCGGCGACGTTGAAAAAGAAGCATATACGCAGGACGGAAATCATATTAATTCTGGTTTTTTGAACGGATTGAACAAGCAAGATGCAATTAAAACTATGATAGCATGGCTTGAAGATAAAAAAATAGGTAAAAAAACCGTTACTTATAAGTTGCGCGAATGGATTTTTGCACGTCAAAGGTATTGGGGCGAGCCTCTCCCTGTAGTTCATCTCGAAAACGGCAAGGTATATATTTTAAGCGACGATGAACTCCCTCTCGTTTTGCCCGAAATGAAAGATTACAAGGCGCACGGCGGAAACGCTCCGCTTGAAAATGCCATCGACTGGGTAAGCGTAAAAATAAACGGCATAAACGGCAAGCGTGAAACTACTACGATGCCCGGATCGGCAGGTTCAAGTTGGTATTTTTTAAGATATTGCGACCCTCATAACGACAAAGAATTTGCAGATTACGAACTGTTAAAATACTGGATGCCCGTAGATTTTTATATGGGCGGCAAGGAACATCTTGCAGGACACTTAATTTATTCGCGGTTTTTTAACAACTTTTTATTTGACAAAGGACTGGTTCCCTGTAAAGAACCGTTCAAAAAAATATTCCATCAGGGACTTATACTCGGTGAAGACGGAAATAAAATGTCAAAAAGTCTTGGAAACGTTATCAACCCTGACGACGTTGTTGCCGAATACGGCGCCGACGTCTTAAGAATGTACGAAATGTTTATGGGCCCCGTTGTTGACAGCAAACCCTGGTCTACCGCAAATATCGAAGGGGTTAAAAAGTTTATAGACAGAATAAACAGACTTTATCGAGAACTTGAAGTAATTTCCTCTACCCCTAACGTAAACCTTGAAAAAATTTATAATCAGACTGTTAAAAAGGTTACCGAAGATTACGAAGCAATGAAAATCAACACTGCAATTTCGCAAATGATGATTTTCACAAACGCAGTTTATAAAGAAATTGCCGAAGGAAATAGTTTCCCGTTGGAATACGCCGAAGGTTTCATAAAATTGCTCAACCCCGTTATACCCTTCTTGACGGAAGAAATCTGGACTACGGTTTTAAAGCATAATGAAACAATTGCATACGAGCCGTGGGTAAAATACGACGAATCGAAATGCGGCGAAGACACTATAGAATATGCGATTCAGGTAAACAGTAAAATAAAAACCAAAATCACAGTTCCTGCTGATATGCATGCGGAAGAAATCGAAAAAATTGTAAAAGCCAACGTTGAAATAATTCCTTTTATTGAGGGAAAACAGATTAAAAAATTTATTTTCGTACCAAAACGTTTAATAAATATTATTGTTTAAAAAAAGAAACTCCTGCTTTGCGGGAGTTTCTTTTTATTTAAAAAGGAGCAGTCAAATTAACTGCTCCTTGTAATTGTATATGGCTTTAAAGTTCTTCAAGCATTTTTACAACATCGCCTACGGTTTTAAGATCGGTCACTTTCTCTTCGGGAATTGTTTTTCCAGTCTTATCTTCCAACGTCATAAGCATTTCGACAACGTCGAGAGAATCTGCACCTAAATCCTTAACGATTTCACTGTCTTCGGTAATTTTAGAAACGTCGATATTCAACTGCTCTGAAAGTAATTTTGCAACTTCTTCAAACATGATTTTTTCCTCCTGAATGTATCGGAATAAGTTTACTATATACTTTGTTTTTTGTCAAGTTAATTTGCTTTTTTCCTTGCCTGCTTTATAGAAAGTCCTATTCTTTGCTTTTTCTTATCAAGCGAAATAACTACGGCTTCAACCTGCTGACCTACTTTTAATACTTCGGAAGGATGCTTTATATATCTGTCCGTAATTTCAGAAATGTGAACCAGTCCGTCCTGATGTACACCGATATCTACAAAAGCGCCGAAATCTATAACGTTTCTTACAGTGCCTTCGACTATCATACCTTCGGCAAGGTCGTTAATACTCATTAAATCCTTGCGCAACTGCCTTTTGGGAAGACTGTCACGGATATCTCTGCCCGGCTTCATCAATTCCGCAACGATATCTTTCATTGTAGCAATATCAAGTTCACAGTACTCCGCAACCTTTACCTCTCCGTAAGATTTAACTTTTTCGGCAAGTTCTCCAAGTTTAAAATCTCTTACATCTTTATCAGTGTAACCGAAAAGTTCTAAAAGTTTTTCTGCCTTTTTATATGATTCGGGATGAACCGCCGTATTATCCAAAATATTTTTACCATTCGGAATTCTCAAAAAGCCCGCACATTGCTCATACGCTTTAGCCCCGAGTTTTGAAACCTTTAAAAGCTGCGAACGAGAACTGAATTTCCCGTTTTCCGTACGATAAGCAACTATATTTTTTGCAATGCCGGAATTGAGCCCCGCCACATACTTTAAAAGCGAAACGCTTGCGGTATTCAGATCCACGCCAACGTTGTTAACACAGTCCTCCAACACTCCGCCGAGCACGCTGTCAAGGCGTTTTTTGTCCATATCGTGCTGATATTGCCCGACGCCTATTGATTTAGGGTCTATCTTTATTAATTCGGCAAGCGGATCCTGCAATCTTCTTGCAATAGAAATCGCCGAACGCCTCGTCAAATCAAGATCCGGAAATTCTTCCACTGCAAGAGGGCTTGCCGAGTAAACACTGGCGCCCGCCTCGTTTACAACGGCGTAACTCACGCTTCCGTCCAGTTCTTTTAAAAGCTCGGCAACAAAAATTTCGGTCTCTTTACTGGCCGTACCGTTACCTATTGATATAATATCTACTTTATGCTTTGCAATAAGCGACTTAATTGTATCTTTTGCCGCTTCAATCTGTGCGGGTTTATGAACTTCGGGTATAGGATAAACCACTCCCGTATCCAAAACGCTGCCCGTTTCATCTACTACCGCAAGTTTGCATCCGGTACGATAAGCAGGGTCAAGACCTAACGTTACCTTCCCTTTTACAGGCGGTTGCAAAAGCAAGGGGCGCAAATTTACTTCAAACATTTTAATAGCCTGTTCGCTCGCTCTGTCCGTGAGAATGGCGCGAACTTCACGCTCGACCGAAGGCTGGATAAGTCTATCGTAACCGTCGTCCGCCGCTTCTTCTATAAGTTTAGCACAATCGGCGTTACCGTTGGATTTCACGTATTTCGACGCGCAAATACGTTTTGCTATATCGGGATTAAAATAAATTTTAGCTTTGAGACACTCTTCTTTTTCGCCTCGATTAATTGCAAGAATACGGTGATTTTTAATTTCGGGAATGATTTCAGCATAGTCTGCGTACATTGCATATGTTCCACGCTCGTCGTCCTGAACTAATTTAACCTGCATTTCTCCGTGATTTTCAAGAAGCGAGCGCAGTTTTTTACGGAGCTCGGCGTTATCGGAAATTATTTCGGCTATTATATCTTTAGCTCCGTTTATTGCATCGCAAACGTTTGCAACGCCTTTTTCTTCGTCTATGTATTTTTCGGCTTCCTTATTGGGGTCGCCTTCCTGAGCAAGAATAAATTCAGCCAAAGTTTGCAACCCCTTTTCGATTGCAACCGAAGCGCGAGTCTTTTTCTTTTGCTTAAAGGGGCGATAAATATCTTCAACTTCCGTCATAGTCTGCGCCCCGTCTATCGCCAGCTGAATTTCTTCCGTCATTTTATTTTGTTCGGTTATCGCGGAAGCCACTTCCTGCTTGCGCTTTTCGAGATTTTTCAGGTACTCGTATCTGTCGTTGAGTTCTCTCAAGACCTGATCGTTTATCGCACCCGTCATTTCCTTTCTGTAACGCGCAATAAACGGAATGGTATTGCCTTCGTCGAGCAATTTCAAAATATTGTCAACGTGGTCGGGGCGAAGTTTGAATTCCTCTGTCAACTGTTGTGAAATAACCATTATCTTTTCATACCTTTTAAAATGTTTTTTTGTTCTGCGGTCAGCCTATAACTTTCAACCGCTTTTTGTATTGCTTTATTATGAGTTTTTATGTCCAGCGTTTCTTTTGACAAAAAGTTTTTCGCCGTGTCGTAAAATTTAACAAGCGTTTCCGCAACCAACCAAGCAGAAGCCATATGAACGTAATACCGCCGATTGTTCGCCGAGCTTACTTTTTCGAATATCAAACTTAAATAGTTTTCTTCAACATAAAAATGTAAAAGCGTAGTCAACGCAAAACGTTGGTAGAATTCGCCGCCATGGCTTAAATATTTTTCTATGTAAGATAAAAAATCCTGTTTATGTCCGACTATACATTTCGGAGCAAAGCAATCGCACGTCGCCCAGTTATCCAAAAGAACAACGCAACGGTCGACGTACCTGATAAACTCTTCGTATCTTAAAAGCGAAACTGCCGTAACCTTGATAAAAGTGACCTCGTAGTACTCGTCCGGAAACCCCATCAATTCGTCTATTAAATTTACATACTTTTTTGCAATTTTACGCAATGCCGGAATGCGAACGCCCAATACGTTTAGACTTTCGTTTTTTAAAAGTTTTTTATGAAAGGAACAATATTCCTCTTCCGCAAGTAAGTTAAGTTCGTCCAAAAGCTCTTGATAATGCGTCATACCATTCTTCCGTTTTAAAATGTGTGTTCGCTGGACTTGTTGATGAAAGCTTTATATAAGGAGTATTAATTCCTCCGTAATGCTTAACGAAAATCTCGTACGCTTTACCACCGTTAACTATTATATAGCCTGTTTCCGAATTTTGCAAGACCTTTTTTAAATCGGCTACTTTAAAATTTTTAATAGTATCGTCCTTTGACCCATCTATTTCGCATTCGGTTACAATATCCCATATGGCTATATTACGCCTCAACAGAAAATCGATTTTATCCTGTGTGGATTCTGGCACTGCTTCTCCAAAATAAGAACACAGTGTTTCCCAAAAACGGTTACGTTTGTTTCCGTAATAAAAATCGACTTGTCTTGATTTGACCGAAGGGAAACTGCCCAAAATCAAAACTTTACTGTTTTTATCGTAAACCGGCTCAAAACCGTGTTTTATAATACAGTTCACAACGCTTTGCTTACCGCACCGACAAGTGCCGACGCTTTGAATTTTTCATCAAAATTAAAATCTATGGCTTCGCATACGTCGTCGAGAGTAACCGAGTTGATCTTATTAACGCGTTCTTCGAAATTATAAATTTTCCCGTTGTACAGCATTTCTTTACCAAACAGCAACATCTGCGAACTCGTGCTTTCCTGCGAAAAAATCGATGAAGAAACCAACTGCTCTTTGCCGCGTAAAAATTCTTCTTCGGTAACTTTATTTTTCTTCATTTCCGAAATACAACCCATAATTGCGTCAACAGATTTGCGATATTTTTCCGCATTTACACCTGCATAGATAGAAAGCGCGCCGGCTTCCGCATATGACGAAACGTATGAATAGACGGTATAAGCCAAACCCAAATCTTCTCTAACCGTTTGAAACAGCCTTGAAGAAACTCCGCCGCCGAATATAGTGTTCATTACCTGTGTTGCGTCATAGAGTTTGTGATATCTTTTAACCGAAGGGAACGCAATCCCTACGTGAATCTGCTCTATCTTTTTCTTTTTTACTACGGACTTACCTTTTAAATCAACAACTATTTCACCTCGTCCGCAACATTTTTTTTGCATAGAAGAAAAGTATTTTTCCACAAGCTGTTCTGCAAGGGCGGGCTCGATATTTCCGGCCATAGAAATTACGATATTATCAGGAATATAATGCTTGTCCATATACTCGTCCACGTCGAGCTTTGAAAAGTTCATTACATTTTTTGCTGGACCGAGAATATTTCTTCCGTATCCGTTCGGTCCGTAAAACGCTCCCGCAAGCAAATCGAGGCACAAATCGTCGGGAGTATCTTCGTTCATATTTATTTCTTCAACTATTACGCCTTTTTCCTTTTTCATTTCGTCTTCGGGGAAAGTACTGTTCAGAAACAAATCCGCAAGAATATCGAACGCTTCGGCGGCATGCCCAGTAGTCGACTTTGCATAGTAGCACGTCATATCTTTGCCGGTGAAAGCGTTCATTTGTGCGCCGATTCTGTCCATTTCATCCGAAATCATGTAAGACGTACGTTTTTTCGTGCCTTTGAACATCATGTGCTCTATAAAATGCGAAATTCCATCCTCTTTGTCGTTTTCCACACACGCGCCGGTATGCACGAGTATGCCCATAGTTACAGACATGAGCGACGACATTTTGTTGACGATAAGTCTTATTCCGTTGTCAAATTGTTTGTAGTGAACCATTATTCTCCTAATAGGTCGGTAACCGTAGCGGCTTTCAGACCGTTTTCTCTTATGTATTTTAAAATTTCCGGTAAAGCCTGCACCGTCCAGTCTTTGGGATGCATCAATACGAATTCACCGGCCTTAAGATTTTTAGTTGCACGCGACACAACGGTGTTAACGTCTTTATCCCGCCAGTCTATGGTGTCGCGCGACCACATTATAACCTTCATGCCCAAAAAATCGCACGCAGACAGTGTATTTTCTCCGAACGCACCCGACGGCGGCGCAAATAACCCTATTTCTTCGCCGCAAATCATTTCCAACAGCTTTTTACTGGGACGAATCTCTTCGAGATTTGCGTCGTAAGACATTTTAGAATGGTCTTTATGGAAATATCCGTGACTGCCTAAAGCGTGCCCGCGTTTAAAAATTTCACGGACGCAATCCACGTTGTCGTCAGCCCAGCTTCCTCCGATAAAAAACGTTGCTTTAGCTTCGTATTCATCCAAGATATCCAAAAATTTATAAACGTTATCCGTAGCTTCGTAAACGTTAAAAGTCAATCCTACAGCTCCGCTGTCTTCGGCGCCACCATAAAAAAGGTTATCGCTTTCATATAAAACAGCTTTGGTGCTTCCGCCGAAAAATCCGACGAGAGAGACGGCTGTAATTACCAGTACGAGCGCTATATTAGTTAAAACAGTAAATAATTTACCTTTCAATTAGTTTACCCCTAAAACAAAATACTATTTATATAATATTACGTTTAAGTGCTCAACTTTCCTATCTTAACTTAATAAACGTTACGCCTGTTTCTCCTTCACCGTATTTGCCAAGGCGGAAACTTTCTACGTTTTTATGCCTTTTCAGTCTTTCATGTATTGCTTGACGGAGTTTTCCAGTACCGATTCCATGTATAACCTTTATTTCTTCGAGATTGTCCGTAACCGCCTTGTCAATAAAATTTTCCACCTCATAAACGGCTTCAGGCACGGTCAATCCTAAAACGTTAATTTCCATAACCGGCGCTGACCGCGGAATAGATTTTAACACCTTTATTTTTTTATCTGCCTGTTTGTTAACGCCGATAATCAATAAATCTTTTGTTTTTAAGTGCATTTTAAGCGTTCCGGTATTTACTTCGGCTTCGTCTTTTTTCGGATTATAAGACATAACGGTTCCGTCGCAATCCATTGGTTTAATATACACTTTCATTCCCGCTTTTATATTTTGCGAAGTCGCAGGAACATAATCAACCGTTTTTTTAATTTCGCCTTCTTCCTCAAAGGCGGCGGCATTCATTTTATTTTTCAACGTGCGCGCGGCTATCAGATCGCTCTCTTTTAATTCTTCCTTTTTAAAAATCTCTTCTATCGCGGACAAAAGTTCTTCAGCCTGTTCGGTTCTGTCCGCAATTATTCTTCTACTTTCGGTGCGGGCGGAGCGATTAATTTTTTCTCGCTCTCTGTTCAGGTCGTCTATATGTGCGTTTGCTTTTGCAACCTTTTCACGCCATTCCAACTGTAACGCCGCAATCTCTGCAAGTTTTTTCTCCGCCTCCACGCGGCTCTCTTCGGCTTTCCGAACTACATTTTCAAAGCTCCTTGCGCCTTCTGACAAATAACTTTCTGCATTAGCTAAAATTTCCTCGTCCATACCCAGCCTGCGGGCTATGGCAAGCGCGTTACTCGCTCCGGGCAAACCTATCTTTATACTGTAAAGCGGCTTTAAGGTATCGGAATCAAATTCCATACTTGCATTTTCGATTCCGTTTAAGGAGTAGGCAAACTCTTTGAGTGGTGTAAAGTGTGTAGTCACTATTCCCTTACCGCCGCGAGATATCAGACGTTCGACAACCGCTTTAGCTATAGCCTGACCTTCGTCGGGATTTGTGCCTCCGCCAAGTTCGTCTATTAACACCAGGCTGTTATTATCGGTCTCATTACAGATTTTGATTATGTTTGTAAGATGAGAGGAAAACGTTGACAAACTTTCCTCTATACTCTGACTGTCGCCTACGTCACAGAAAATATTATCAAATACGGCAACCGTACTGCCTTCGGAAGCGGGAATAAAAAAACCGCAAGCCGCCATAAGGCAAAACAGTCCTGTCATTTTTAATGTTACAGTTTTTCCGCCCGTATTTGCGCCGCTCAAAAGTAAAAAGCTGTAATCTCCTCCCAATGTCACCGAAACGGGAACACACTTTCTTTTATCGATTAAAGGATGCCTTCCCTTGATAATTTCTATAAATCCGCGACCGTTCACTTTGGGAAGTGTGCATTTATTTGCGTAAGAGTATTCGGCTACGGCATAGAGCGCGTCGAGTTCATATAAAATTTCTATATCTTTTACAAGTTGTTCAGCCATAGCGCCAAGGCGATTTGAAAGATTTTTCAATATAGCTTCAACTTCTTCCCTCTCGTCAACAGTGAGCGCTATCAGCTCGTTATTAAGTTCCAAAATGTATTCGGGTTCAATAAAAAATGTTGCTCCCGTTTTAGACCGATCGTGAACAAACCCTTTAACGTGGCCTTTATGCTCCGCCTTTACAGGAATAACATACCTGTCGTTTCTAATCGTTACAATCGAGTCCTGCAAATACGTTACGTCCTTTCCGGAAGTGTATTCGGAGAGTTTTTCTCTTATACGTGTATTAAGATTTTTAATTTTCGAACGAATGGAATATAGTTTATCGCTTGCATAATCGCTTACCGCGTCAACGGATATAATCTTTTCCGTAATTTCGTCTTCTAAAATTTTATTAAAATAAACATTATTCGTCAAAGACCGCACGAGAGTTATATCGCTTTCGTCGGTTTTAACTACAGAAGTATAAGCAAGCCTTGCCGCACGTAACAGCGCCGCCGCGTTCAACAAATCGCCGCAAGAAAGTATTGAGCCTTTTTTTACTCTTTCAAGCTCGTCACTTAAATCGCAAAAATACTCTATTTTGCCTATTCCGTAAACATAAAGCAGTTTGTCGCACTCTTCAGTCAGCGTAAGCCTCCGTCTGACTTCCTGCAAGTCGCTTGACGGTAACCGTGAACGAACTAACGACTTACCGCCCTCGGTAGACGCATATTCAGCCGCAGTAGACAAAATTTTATTGAGTTCTAATTTTTCAATACTGTTTAAATCCATATTAATTAATCGGATCCACGGAATGTCCGCGGGTTACTTCTTTAAAGCAGTTTCGCAATCTTTCTTCGTTTTCAAACAACTCCGACGTCAATTTCGATTCGCATCGCAACGTAAAGTCTACAAGTTTACCGCAATCTGACGACTTTGAAACAAGCGACGCGCAATTATACAATTCAAAACGACATTCTCCTGTCGTGTAACGCCGTAGAGGAAATTTCCTGCCTTTTTCATCTGTCAAAGTGTAAATTTCGCGCATATCGCAATTTTTACATTTTTTCTCAAACGGGCAATAGATCAAATCCATAACTTTAACGTCTCCGGCGATAAAATAAAATACTTTATCCGCCGCAAGTTCGTTTGCTTCCTTAACGGTCAACTCTTTCGAAAGACAAACATATTTAGCTAAGCAGCCCTTAACCGCAAGACGATTGGAAATATTTAAGCCTGTCCCGACAAAAAGAGACTTATTGAGTTCCGCCGCAAGTTCGAACCCGTAAATTCCGTCACTGTAAATACCGTCAAAGTATAACGCAACAGTCTTAACCGAATTTGCTTCTTCACCTGTCAAATAAGGCGGCACATACAAAAATTTTTCGCCGTTAAAACCTGTTAAAAACTTCACGGGGTCGTCTTTATAACTTTTCAGCTTTAAAATACCTATATCGGCGCTAACTTCTCTTAAATCGGTGGCAATCACCGCAGTTTTAGCCGACTTTTCAGTCGCAAAACGAGGCTCGTTGTATACAATTTCATACTTTTTATTATTATTTTTCGAAAGATAATCGTAGTAGGACCCGAAAACTTCACGGCGCAAAGCGTTCAACTCCGACAATGACATAAAGACATTATCACACTTAATTTCAGAAAATGATACGTCAAAAGGAAATTTATCGGTCTTTTTAAAGCAATTCCGTATATCCGTGTCGGTAATCGGTCTGCTTTTTGCGGAGGGAAGTTCGACTCTGCCGCAAAATTTTATACCGTTTAAACAAATTTCAGCAGGCTCTCCCACCTTTAAATTTACCGATATATTTACTGAAATCTTTTTTATGACAGACGACAGGCGTTCGTTAAGCGCCGAGTCCGTAGTTATAAAAACTTTATCGCCGCTTTTAAGCCTCGTTTTTGACGATAAAACGAACCCACCCTTAACATTCTCTAAAAATACGGCGCCACCGACTTCCTTTCCGTTTCGTAGAATTTTAAAGGCGTCTCCTGCGCCGAATTTTAAAGTGGCTCGGCAAACGTATTTACCGTTTATAACTTGTAGCTGTCCTGCATATTCGCCTATATGCCCCTGTACTGCGGAAGATATAAAAGATTTATCCTGACCGAAAGCTAATCCTTTAGTATAATTTCCACGGTTAAAAGAACGCTTCAAATCGCTTAAATCCGTTGAGTTTATACACCCGCTTAAAATGTTTTTATAGTACTTTACCGCTGAAAAAACGTATTCGGCGCGGCGCATGCGTCCCTCTATCTTTAATGAGTATACTCCGGCTTCAAGCAAGCGCGTAACGTCTTCACCGATACACAAATCAGAAAGTGAAAGCCTGTAAGCGCTTTCTTCAAAGCCCTCACGGTCAATAGAATATTTTTTTCTGCAAGGCTGCTTACATTTACCACGGTTACCGCTGTTACCGCCGGCAAATGATGAAAGATAGCATTGTCCGGAAAAGCACGTGCAAAGAGCGCCCTGAACAAAAATTTCGGTTTCAATTATTTTTGCAATCTCTTTTATATCTTCTAATTTTGTTTCTCTCGCCAAAATTACACGGGAAAAACCTTGCCGTTTTGCAAATTTTGCACCGTAAACATTGCAAACGCCTGCCTGCGTAGACAAATGCAAGACAATTTCGGGACAATTCTTTTTAATAAACGCGCCAATAAACGGGTCGCTTAATATCAGAGCGTCCGCGCCGACGTTCCACGCCCGTATAGCAGAACCGATGAAATCTTCAAGCTCGCAATCTTTTACGAGCGTATTCATTGCAACATAAACTTTTACGTCAAAAGCATGGGCATATTTGATTATGCTTTCCAAACTGTCCCAATCAAAATTTTCCGCCGAACTTCTTGCCGAAAACTGTTTTAATCCTAAATAAACGGCATCGGCACCAGCGTTTATTGCCGCAAATGCGCTTTTTTCATCTCCTGCAGGAGCTAATATTTCACACATAATACTACGCAAAACCAAATTTTTCTATAATTTGAGCTATTGCTCCCTCGTTATTTGACACAGAAACAAAATCGGCTTCCGATTTCAGTGCAGCATCCGCATTTTTTACAGCTACGCCTATACCGGCAACGCGTATCATTGACAAATCGTTCAAGTTATCCCCGCATGCCACGCATTTATCAATGGAAATATTTAAGTGGTTACACAAAAATTTAACCGCTTCTCCTTTTGTTTCGCCTAATTTAGATACTTCCACAAGAACTTTTGCGCTACATGTAACATCGAATCTATCAGCCAATTCTTCATTTAGGGTTTTATATAATTCGTCTCTTTTGCTCTCGCTCACAAGACAAGCAATTTTTTGACAGGAAAGTTTATTATTTTTTACAAAGTCGGAAAGTTTCCCTTTTACTTGTTCAGTTTCAACACCTATTATCCGTTCATATATTTTTAAATATTCGTTATCTTTAGGCGTATCGGTATAAATTTTGTCACCGCAATAAATATTAAAGTCTTGATTCATACTTTCCAGCAAGCTACAAACGTTTGCCGCTTCGTTATAACTGATTCCGGTACATTTTATTATTTCGCCGCTCTCTATATCGGCAATCACCGCTCCCTGATTAGCTATAACCAACCCTTTTAAATCAAGACCGCGCACTATAGGTAAAATAGATTTTAATATTCTGCCTGTACAAACGGCAAAAATGCCGCCCGAGGCAACATACTCGGCAATCTTATGCTTAACTTTCTTGGATATTTCTTGTTTATCGTCAATCAACGTCCCGTCGAAATCAGAAACAATAAGTTTATAATTAATTTTTCTCATAGATTTTCCTGCAAATGTGACTTTATCTTTTCAGCAAGCTGAACGGATATCCCCTCTACGGCAGAAAGCTCTTCAATGCTTGCACTCATAATTTTATCCAGATTCCCAAACTTTTCAAGCAAGGCAAGGCGCTTTACTTTTCCAATTCCGTCAATTTCATTCAATACGCTCTGCAAATTACGTTTCGAGTGAATATTCCTAAAATAAGTTATCGCGAACCTATGCGCCTCGTCACGTATCCTTTGAAGCATTTTAAGAGAGTAATCACGGTGCGAAATTTTTATACTTTCGTCGTTATATAATGTAAAAACTTCTTCTTCCCGTTTTGCGAGCGATACAAGCTCTATATCGTTTACATTTTTATCGTTGAAAATTTCTTTAACGGCAGAAAGTTGTCCTTTCCCGCCGTCGATTATTACAAGATCCGGTTTTGGGAATTTTTCCTCTTCGTCGCTCCCTAGCTTTTCCAGTCGACGGTTTAAAACTTCCTGTAATGATGCAAAGTCGTTTGCCCCTTCCACGGTTTTTATTCTGAATCTGCGATAACTTGTTCTGTCTGCTTCTCCGTCTATAAAAACAACCATAGAGCCCACTTTATCTACTCCGCTTATATTGGATATGTCGTAACACTCCATTCTTCTAGGATATTTTTTTAGAGAAAGCTGTTCCTGTAAACGCTTGCACGCGTTAATCGTCATATCGTCTTTATGCTTAATTTTGTCAACGGATTTTTCAAGATACTCTTCGGCATTACGCTTCGCCATTTTTAAGAGTTTGGCTTTATCGCCCTGTTTTGCAATAGTTATATCAACTGCTTTTCCGAATTTATCTTTAAAATAATCTTGTAATAATTCTTTTTCACAAAATTCTTCGCAAATTATTTCAGGCGGAGCATCGTGATTTATATAATATTGCGTAATAAAACTCGTAAGCGCTTCCCCGTCTGACATATGGGCTTCGTCAAGCGCAAAACTGCTCCCGCCTTGCATAACGCCTTTCCGCGTTATCAAAACGTTTACAGCCGAATATAAATCGTTAGTTGCGTAAGCTATTATATCGGCGTCAACATACCTGCTCAAAGTCGTAATTCGCTTTGCTTCTAGTTTTGACAGCATTTCGAGTTTGTTTTTATAATCAATAGCAAGTTCGAAATTTTCATTATCCGCGGCGGATAACATCTTATTTTTCAAAATATATTCCGCTTCTTTATAATTTCCGTCAAGAAAAGACAGAGCCTTTTTTACTCTTTCGGCATAATCTTCTTTACTTACCTTCCCTGCGCACGGCGCGACGCACCTACCTATATGAAAGTTGAGACATTCACGCTTATTTCCCGTAATTTTGGTTTTACAAAGTCTTACACCATAAGTAAGCTGAACGGTATCCAAAATGTCGCGGCAATTTATCCCCCCCATAAACGGACCGAAATAGCGGCACCCGTCTTTTAAAATTTTTCGTGTAATATAAAAATTCGGGAAGTCTTCGCGCATATCCACTTTGATATACGGGTATGTTTTGTCGTCTTTTAAAAGAATGTTATACTTCGGCTTATATTTTTTTATTAAATTGTTTTCAAGCGCAAGCGCGTCGATTTCCGAATCGGTAATTATATAGTTGAAATCTTTAATATTTTCAACCATTTTCATTACTTTTTCGGGCTTCGGCGAATTATGGAAATACTGCCTTACACGATTTTTAAGAACACGCGCTTTCCCGACGTAGATGATATTTTTATACTCGTCAAGCATAATATATACGCCGGAATTATCGGGAAGCAGTTTTAGTTTTTCCTTTATAACGTCAACCATTCGAATAAAGTATAACACATAACGCCTATATATGCAAAACAAAAAATCTTGCCTTAACGCAAGATTTTTTTTACTTAATATAATCAGTTTTTATGAATTCCGGCAAGCTCGGGAATTTTTTCAGGAACTGCGTTTACATCCGTTATCAAATCGGTAACATTTGAGTTCTTTGTGGTAGAATTATAATAAAATTTTTCAGAATCCGTATCGAAATTCGGTGCGAATTTATTAAAACTCGTAACTTTCTTTGCTCTGTCTGTCACAAAATTTATAAACGGTTCGTTCGCCTTGTTCTCATCTTGTTTCAAAGGTTTTTCGTCTGCCGGCATTGCATTATACGAATATCCTTTACCGTTCATTATGCAATTAAATATTTTTGCAACTCCGTAGCTGTTTAGCGTATTAGAATCGTAGCTTTGAACGTCTATCATAGTATTATTATTTCCGTCAAAGTAACAATATTCAATAAAGGCGTATGCGTAGCCGCGTATTGAAATACTTGTGCTTGTTGAACCATGATAATAATTATTGTACATATGCATATTCGCCTGTCTGGCAAGCGGCTTTTGCACTCATTGTAATAATTGTGGTGGAACGTTATATTTGCCTGCATATGAGCTTTATCGCCGCCAACAAGCCCCGTTTTATGAGTTTGATTGTAACGGTTATAAGAAATCGTTACATAAGAAACTCCATTTAAATCCGTACTGCCGTCGCCGTCGTGTTTGTCCTATTCGTTACAAACGTCCCAATAATTTACGCCTTCGTTAAAAGTGTTGTGATGAAGCCATACGCGTTGCGTGCTGAATCCGTCCACCGTTGTTACGGAAGTACCGCCTTCGAAACTGCACGCGTCTTCGGTATAATCGTCAAACGTAAGATTACGAACCTCTATGGAATTTGACGATTTAAAAGTCATTCCCCATTGGAACAATTCGGCGTCCTTACCTATTCCCTCTACCGTAAGATTTTTTGCATTCTGAATCGTACAATCGTTCCAACACGAATCAAATTCCTTTTTAGAGCTGTTGTATTTTATAGAACTTGAAAGTCCGTCCAATTTGGTGCAACCTTCATAAATATTCAAAGAATTATAGCCCTGACTAATCAAATCTTCTTGATTATGAGTAGAACGGCATCGGTATTACTTAAAGTGTTTTGAGATATTATGTCCGCAGTAACGTGACCGTTTGAATCCGCGAAAACAGAATAATCTTTTTCTTTCCACGTTGCCGCAGAAATTCTGCCTAAAATTCTGATAATAACCGGCTTTTTCGCATTTTTTACGTCACCTAAAATTTTTGCCAATCCCACAATTTTAGAATTCCATGGAGCAACTACGCTGTTTTTGTTATTTTCTTTAACATAAACTATGTAGGCACTGTCTTTGGGCGTTCCGTCCGAGCTATAAGCGCCTACGCCTTCTTTGTAATTGCTCTTGTCCAAATTAAAATGAGCATATCCTGAACGATCGTAAGCAGTAACCTTAACATCGGCAGTAGCCGAACCTCTGTCTCCTGCAGTTACACAAATAGTGTATTCACCTTCCGCAATC
Organism: uncultured Christensenella sp.; assembly: GCA_910579525.1. Taxonomy (GTDB): domain Bacteria; phylum Bacillota; class Clostridia; order Christensenellales; family Borkfalkiaceae; genus Coproplasma. The sequence continues at coordinate 188,297 of CAJTUK010000004.1, forward strand.
CCCACAATGTCGGCACGAATAAGCCCGTTGGCAACTCTTATAAGTTCCTCGTCTATTTCAATATAATAATTATCCGACTGGGATTTCTTTTTATAGCTTACACTGTATTCGGTAGTTTTAACTCCGTCAACCTCACCGAATTCGACATAGGCACCCTCTTCGTAACCGCCATACGCTAATAATTCAAGTTTATCGCTCGATATCGGTGCCAATTTAGCATAATAAGTTTTTTTACCGTATTCCCCGCTGTTTATGGCTGTAACTTTTGCACCGGAATAGTCGGCAAACGAATACCAACCGTTAAAAATATAGTTGTTTTTTTGCAATACGGGCAAAACAATCTCCGTAACGTAAGCGTATTCGGTAACATTATCGTTACCTGCATATTTTGAACCGTTTACGTAAAGCTCCACTTCATACTTTTCAGGCAACCACTTTGCGTAAAATTTTTTATCACCCGTCTCGTTTGCCGAAATTGCCGTAACTCTGTTGCCATCAAAATTTTCGTTTGAAAACCATCCGTCAAAGACGTAATGATCTTTTTCTACCATGTCGGGCAAATTTTTTTCTTCGCCTGCCGTGTAACTGCTAAATTCACCGGCAATGCTTCCGCCGTTTGCATAAAATGTTACGGAATATTCGGTTGTTTGCGGCGGTGTGGGAGGCTCTTCTTCCTCGCCGGACGAACCTGACGGCGGATTAGAAGGTTTTCCAAAATCACCATTAAAAATATCGCAAGCCGTAAAACACATTAAAGACAGCGCTAAAAACAGCACAGTCAATGTTTTTAATATTTTTCTCATCCCTTCCTGCTCCAAAATATAAAAACTTCACTAATTATCTTCTATAACAGAAATTAAAAATTTTCAACACTTTTTGATAAAAATTCACAATTAAATTTTTTTGTATCTAATAAAAGACAGAGGCGCATATGCGCCTCTGTTACATCCTAACAACCTAAAAATTCAACGCCCTTTAACATTACGTCGTTCACGGTGTCGTTTACCAGACTGTAAAAAATAATCTTTCCGCTTCTTTCGCTCTTGACTATTCCTAAATTTTTCAGCAATCTCAACTGGTGTGACACCGTGGTTTGGTTAATTTCCAAAACGCGCGATAAATCGGTAACGCACATTTCCGATATTGCCAAAGCCGAAAGCATTCTTACACGTGTAGCGTCGGCAAAAATCGAAAAGAAACATACGATGCTGTCCAAAACGTCACCCTCCGGAACATATTCCAAAACTAAATCTTTTGTGCGTTTATCCAATAGCATAGTATCCTGCATACCGACCTCCATAATAAAATTATAAGTTTCGTATGCTGATATGTCAAAACGTGGCGTTAGCTTATACTGTCACAAATTGACTATGTTTGTCACTTGTGTTCTATTGAGTTTACTTTATATCCCGCATCGGTTATTAGCGCCGTAATCTCCTCATCGGAAACCGCCTCTCTGCTACGAATTACCGCAATTTTCTTTTTTAATTTTACGTCAACAGATACGGCATTTGTGGCGGCAGAAAGCTTTTCTTCAACTCTTTTTGCGCAATGTTCGCAACACATGCCTTCGATATTTACAATAGTTTTCATAGAATTATCTTCCTTTTTTAAGTTTTTATTTTTATAAAGCAACAGCCTCAAAGCGTTACAAACTACAAATAATGAGCTTAAACTCATACACGCCGCCGCTATCATAGGATTAAATTGAAAATTCAACGCGGAGAATACCCCCGCCGCAACGGGTATCATAATAACGTTATAGAAAAACGCCCAAAACAGATTTTCTTTGATATTCCTAACCGCCGCACGACTTAAATCGAATACAGTATCAAGCGTCCGTAAATCTTCACTTACGAGCACCACGTCCGCGGAGTCTATGGCAACGTCGGTACCGTTACCCATAGCAATACCCACGTCCGCTTGCTTTAAAGCGGGAGAATCGTTAATTCCGTCACCTACCATAACGGCACGACCGCCGATTTTTTGTACGTTTTCAACAGCCTTGAGCTTATCTTCAGGTAATACCTCGGCAATATATTCGCTTATTCCAACGCTTTCCGCAACAGACTTTGCCGTGCGTTGCTCGTCGCCTGTAAGCATGGCAACCTTCAATCCGCGTGTTTTTAAAAGTGAAACCGCTTCGGCACTGCTATCTTTAACAGTATCGGCTACAGCGATAAGAGCAAAGACCTTTTCGCAGTCAGACAGATAGATTACTGTTTTTCCGTTATTGGACAACGCTTCAGCCGCTGATTTTACCGCTTGCCCGATATTTACTTTTTCAAGCAATTTCAGATTTCCAAGCAAATACGTCTTTCCGTTATATACGGCTTTGGCGCCTTTACCGACCAAGTATTCAAAGTCGTTCACTTCAAAATACTCTTCGGCATAATCGACAACACACCTTGCCAAAGGGTGATTTGAATTTTTTTCAATTCCGCAGGCAAGTTTTAATGCAAATTCACGCTCGCATTCATAAGTTAAAACATCCGTAACGCGAGGCTTGCCTTCCGTGATAGTCGCCGTTTTATCAAGCAATACCGTGTTTATGTCGCAAACCTTTTGCAAACTCTCCGCGTCTTTGTATAAGATACCGAGCGAAGCACCTTTGCCGGTTGCCGTCATAATTGCAACGGGTGTAGCCAATCCCAACGCGCAAGGACAAGACACTACAAGAACGCTTATAGCATACGTAACGCTGTGTTGAGGGTTAAAACCGCCGTCTATAATTAACCAAACTACAAAGGTTATCAAAGATATTAATACCACCGCCGGCACGAAAATACCCGCGATTTTATCCGCAATCTTTTGAATGGGGGCTTTGCTTGCCCCGGCGTCTTTTACCATCTTAATTATTTTAGAAAGAGTAGTTTCCTCTCCCACTTTTTCAGCGCGTATTTTTATCACGCCGCTCTTGACAATCGCCGCCGAAGTCACATAATCGCCGGCTTCAACTTCAACAGGCAGGCTTTCGCCGGTAACAGCGCACTTATCAACAAAAGCGCAACCACTCAAAATAACGCCGTCCACAGGAATATATTCACCCTGCTTAACAATAAGTACGTCACCCGCTTTCACTTCTTTGACCGATACTGTTTTCTGCTCGCCTTCAATCTCAACAATAACCGTATCGGGCGCAAGTTTTAAAAGTTTTTCTATCTCGCTTCCCGTCTTTTTTTTGGACTTTTCTTCAAGCCATTTACCTACGGTTACCAATGTCAAAATCATTGCCGCAGATTCAAAGTGTAAATTCATTGCGTTCGCTTCGGGAGACACACCCGCAAAAATAAACCCCGTAAGCACTGCGGAATAAATAAATGAAACACCCGAACCGAGCGCCACGAGCGTATCCATATTCGGTACCCTTTTAAATACAGCAACCGCTCCGTTTTTAAAAAACGCATAATTCACGCCTATTATTACCACCGCAAAAATTGCCTGATACAGTGCAAACCATTGCGAATTGCCGTAATGCGGATTTAAAAAGTCAGGAACAGGCGCGCCTAACATATGCCCCATAGAAACATACATAAGCGGAACAAGCAAAACCAAAGAAACAATAAATCTGACAAAAAGCTTTTTGTCAATACTCTTTTCTTTAACTTGCGGTTGTTGTCCTTCGTTAAAAATTCCGTATCCCAAAGATTTGACGGTAGAAAACACTGTTTCTTCGTTTAAAACGCTTTCATCGTACTCGATTTTCATCGATTTACCCATAAGGCTAACTTCGCACAAGGTGACTCCGTCAAGTTTACCTACTGCACGCTCTATGCCGGAAGAACACGCCGAACACGTCATACCGGTTATTTCATAATTTTTAATCAAAATATATCTCCGCCCATATGATTACCTGATTTAACGCTAATTATTCAAAACGATAACTTTGTTGAGTACATTATAAAACCTAATTCCTACAATGTCAATAGGAATTAGGTTCTTTTAAAAAATTAAATTAACGAAGTCTTTCAAAAAAATGATTTTCGGCAAGTTCTTTTTCTATATCGTTTCCCGAGCCCAAAGCGAGCAAAACCTTGGTGGTTGCCATTTCAAAACTTATATCGTATGCCGGTATGCAAGATTGCGCAAGCCCCAATGCACTACCGTAAGTCCGCGCCTTGCTGTCAATTGTAGATATAACTACTTTTATGCCTAAATTTTTACAATAATTAAGAAAATTTTTGAAATTAACTTCTTTACCTGCGGTGCAAACCGTCCCGCTGTGATACAGCTGAACCATAACGGCTTTAGGTTTTATTTCCGTAAAGCGGTAAAAATCAAAGTTTAAAAGTGCGTGCGCCTGAATCGTAACCATATCCATGCACAACTTTTGAGACTTGCAAGGTTTACGTTTTTCATAAAGCTGCGCAATAGCGGGATTCAAAGGGTTTTCGTTATAAATGAATTTACCGTCAAGCATCTCTCCGAAATGCACGCCCAGAATACTTTCGTATTCGCCACTGATCTGCGTTGCGGCAATAAGCCTGCTTGCAAGGTGAATTTTACAATTTTGTCCGTAATTCTGAAAACTTACGAATACTCCGCCGTAATCCGCTTGATTAATAAAATCAACTGCTCCGGCAAAATTTTCCAAGCCTTTACTCCGTTCATCGTCAAGCGGATAGAGCGCGGAAACGAAAACTACCGGTAATTCGATATCACAGAAAATTTGACTGAAAAGATTAGCCGTAAAACACAAAGTATCAGTGCCGTGAGTTATTATAACGCCTTTATACCCGTTATTTTTAACCTTTCGCAGACAGCACGCCATAATTTCGAGATCAGAAGGCTGAATATTCTCACTCAAAATATTTAACGGCCGATATTCGTCAAATTCAGTATCGTTACCAAAACGTCCACGGTATAATTCAAGCAAAAAACTCTTTTCTTCGTTTCGCAAATCAACCGTATCGCCACAAACGCGCGAACCTATCGTTCCGCCCGTAAAAATAACGCAAATTCTGTTTTTCATAAGTTTTTAAAAATCAAAGACTGCCCACCGTTCTGGGATAAAGCAATGTATCGCGTATATTCTGAACTCCTGTTATATACATGAGAATTCTCTCGAATCCCAAACCGAAACCGCTGTGCGGAACGCTTCCGAATTTTCTTGTATCAAGGTAAGAATTATAAGCGTCAAGCGGCATATTCCGTTTTTGCATTGCATTTTTAAGTTTTTCAAGGTCCGCTTCTCTTTCGCTGCAACCTATAATTTCACCGATTCCCGGCACAAGCAAATCTGTCGCGGCGACGGTCTTGCCGTCGGGATTTTGCTTCATATAAAACGCTTTTATATCGGCGGGATAGTCGGTTACAAACACGGGTTTTTTAAAGTGCTCTTCGGTCAGATACCTCTCATGCTCCGTTTGCAAATCGCAACCCCACTCTACTGGGAACTTAAATTCTTTACCGGATTTTTTGAGAATCTCAACCGCGTCGGAGTATTTAAGTTTAACGAAATCGCTTGAAATCACCGCATTAAGTTTTTCAATAAGCCCTTTTTCTGATCGCTCGTTAAAAAATGTGAGTTCCTCGGGGCAATTCTCTATTACGTCGCGTATAATCGATTTAATAAAATCTTCGGCTATTTCAATTATATCTTGTAAGTCGCAAAAACACACTTCGGGTTCTATTTGCCAGAATTCGGCCGCATGCCTTGTAGTATTGCTGTGCTCCGCACGGAAAGTAGGTCCGAACGTATAAATTTTACCTAATCCCATAGCGGCGATTTCGCCTTCTAACTGCCCCGACACCGTAAGTCCGGCCTTTGCTCCGAAAAAGTCGTTAGAAAAATATTCCGCTTCGGTTTTTTCTTTTGCATTCCAAGGTTGCGTGGTCACACGAAACATTTCTCCAGCGCCCTCGCAGTCGCTGCCCGTTATTATAGGAGTATGAACGTATTTGTAACCGTGACTGTGAAAATACTTGTGTATTGCAAATGAAAGCTCGTTTCTCACTGCAAAAACAGCCTCAAAAAAACGCGTACGCGGTCTCAAATGCGGAATTGTACGCAAAAATTCAAGTGTGTGATGCTTTTTTTGCAAAGGATAATCTTGAGGACATTCACCCAAAACAATTACATTTTTAACACTAATTTCGAAACCGTTCCGCTCTGAAGGAACAAAAATTCCCTCTGCCTTTATTGCCGTTCCCGTGGCGAAAGCCGGTTTCAACAGACTTTCGGCTACGACCCCTTTTTCAATTACAAGCTGTAAATTTTTAAGACAAGTTCCGTCATTCAATTCTATGAAAGCTATCCCCTTCGAATCACGCCATGTTCTCACCCATCCGCAGACCGTAACGCTTTTATCTTTGTAAACTTCGGAATTCAAAAACAGTTCTCTTATGTCCGTATGTTTCATATTTACCTCTTTAAATGCAAAAATACGGACCGCCGTAAGGCAGTCCGCAGATTTGTTAATTTGCTTTCTTTTCGTCCTTGGACACTACTTCGACTTTATCGTAGTAGCCGCAATTCCCGCAAACTTTATGAGCCTCTTTCAATTCATGACAATGAGGACATTCAACGAGCGTAGGAGCCGTTGCCTTGTAGTTTGCAAACCTTTTATTAGTTCTGCTTTTGGACTGTTTGCCCTTGGGTACTGCCATCTTTTACACCTCTTTTTATAATTTATTTAGGTACGTCAATACCCGTGCAGTCTTCTTTACATAGTAAAACGCTGGGCTGACTTATAAGTATTGCATCATCCACGGCGGTTTTAAGATTAATTCTTATGCCGTCGTAAAAATAATTATCGCCGTCATGCTCGGGAACAAAAAGTATATCCGACGTGAATTCGGTAAGCTTTTGAGCATCTTTTAAGCAATAAGAGCAGTGTCCCGAAATTCTGTAACTTACCGTGAGTCTTACCCCCACGCAATCGTCATCATAAATTTCGTATTCACCCGAAACCTTAACCGCACCCGAAATCTCACTCAACGGCACCAAACAAAGATTATTTTCAGGCAAATATTCAAACTGAAAGTTCCCCGTGTATTTTTTTAGCGCGTTAAGCTTTTTTACTTCAATTTCCATAATGTAGCTGACCTTAAGATTATAATATAGTTAAAAAACCTTTGTCAACTCATTTTTACGGCGCAAAAATAAATTTTATAAAAGTTCAGCCGTTTCCCTGGCGATAACGAGTTCTTCATTCGTCGGAATTACTAAAACTTTAACTTTGGAATTGTTTTTGGAAATCTCGCGAATATTCCCGTCGTTTTTAGCTTTATTCGCCCGTGAATTGAACTTAACGCCAATGAATTCGAGCCCTTTGCACACATTTTCACGCACATAAGGCGTATTTTCACCTATTCCGGCGGTAAACACAATACAGTCAAGTCCGCCCATAGCCGCAGCGTAGGCGCCAACGAATTTTTTAACCTGATAAGAGAACATATCCAGCGCAAGAACGCATCTTTCATTCCCTTTCTTCATTCCCGATTCGAGATCTCTGAAATCGCTCGAAACTCCCGAGATTCCGGCAACACCGCACTTTTTATTGAGATATGTAACAGTGTCGGCGTGAGAAAGCCCTTTTTTCCTTGCAAGGAATTCAACCGCAGAGGCGTCTATGTCGCCTGAACGCGTTCCCATAAGCACGCCGGCAAGCGGAGTAAATCCCATAGAGGTATCAACGCACTTGCCGCCGTCCACAGCGGAAATAGAAGAGCCGTTGCCAAGATGGCATGTTACTATTTTCAAATCTTCGGGATTTTTTCCAAGGTATTTTGCCGCTTCGGCAGATACAAACTTATGACTGGTACCATGTGCGCCGTATTTTCTTACTCCGAATTCCTTATAATCGTTATAATCTATACCGTAAAGGTACGCCTTGGGAGGCATAGTTGCATGGAACGAAGAATCAAACACGAGCGCCATGGGCGTACCGGGCATAACTTCCATACATGCCCTTAATCCGGTGGCTGCCGCAGGATTGTGCAAAGGAGCAAGTTCAAACGTCTTTTCTTCAAGAGTTTTGAGGACTTCGGGCGTGACAAGCGTGGTCTTTTTAAAATATTCACCGCTCGCAACTATTCTGTGTCCCACAGCGTCTATTTCTTTCATTGACTTAATAACGCCGATTTCTTCGTCCAAAAGCGCGTCAAGTACCAGTTTTATAGCTTCTTTATGGTCGGGCATGCTCTGTTTATAAATTTTCTCGCCGCCGTTCCCTTTAGCTTTTAATAGCGAACCGCGTATTCCTATGCGTTCGCATCCGCCCTTTGCCAATACTTTTTCAGTTTCCATATCAATAAGCTGATATTTGAGCGAAGAACTACCTGCGTTTACTACTAAAATTTTCATATTTATTCTCCCTTAATTTTTATTCTGCCTGTAATGCGGTAACAGCAACGGTTGCCACGATATCTTCAACATTGCAACCGCGAGATAAATCGTTCAAAGGTTTTGCAAATCCCTGACAAATGGGACCTACCGCCATATACCCGCCAAAGCGTTGCGCTATTTTGTAACCGATGTTACCCGCGTTAATATTGGGGAAAACGAAAACGTTTGCATGCCCCGCAACTTTAGAACCGGGAGCTTTGAGTTGCCCGACTTCGGGAGCAACCGCCGCGTCAAACTGGAATTCGCCGTCAAGCGCGAGATTAGGAGCCGCCGCTTTTGCAAGAACCGTAGCTTGCTGAACTTTAGGAACTGTTTGCGTGAATTTATCGTCGTTTCCGCTACCTTTCGTCGAAAACGAAAGCATAGCGACTCTCGGTTCGATTCCTGCTATATCTTTTGCCGTTTTTGCCGAAGAAACGGCTATATCGGCGAGTTGTTCCGCGGTAGGTTCGATATTAATCGCGCAGTCGCCGAAAACGGCAACACCGTCAGGGTTATAAGGATTTGATTTGTCGGGAGCAATCATAATAAAACAACTCGAAACGGTTTTGATTCCTGGAGCGGTTTTAACAACTTGTAATCCGGGGCGCAGAGTGTTCGCCGTAGAATGGCACGCGCCCGAAACGTAGCCGTCCACATCGCCAGCTTTAAGCATAAGCGCACCGAACATCGTCCTGTCTTTAGCTTGTTCGCTTGCCTGCTCCTCCGTCATACCTTTAGACTTTCTGGCTTCGTAAAGTATTTTCGCATACTCCGCGGTTTTGGAAGAAGTAAGCGGATCCACAAGCGTCACTCCCGTCAAATCCACATCAGGCGCAACTTTTTTACATTCATTCTCGTTACCGATAAGCACGATTTTGGCAATACCTTCTTTAGTTATGCGCGCCGCAGCTTCCACCACGCGCTTGTCCTCCCCCTCGCAAAGAACTATAGTCTTTTTTCTGGCGGCGGCTTTCATTTTTATTTCTTCCAATAATGACATTCCGTTTTCTCCTTAAAACACTTTATTTTTAACAAAAACCGTTATATAATTATAAAAACGGTTGCAAACGCAATCATTATATACCGATTTTTTTTGATTGTAAAGGGCTAAAATGAAAATTTGCGCAATAATTTGTGAATTAAAACTAAAATCACCTTGCAACATTTATAGGCACTAAACATCACTTGTACAGTAGGATTGAATAGTAAAAAATCACTTATTATCACCTACAAACACCAACCATTTCTTGCCGATACTTGTGCGGCGTGGACAAATCGTGGACAAATCTATTGAATTAACACATAAATGTTAAAAATCTCAGCCCTATTGGTAGTATTGACAAGAAAATATTTCTTTGCTATACTATATAATAATGTGAAGTATTTAAGACTGCACAAAAAGGAGAAAATTTAATATGACATTGGCACTCATTGTGCTTGTGGTCTTCTTGATTGTGTGGTTCAACCAATCCGCAAAGATCAAGGGCAACAAACACACTCACAGGAAGCGCACCATCACAAATGTTCCGTTGCAAGATGAGCTTGGTGCAAAAAACTTCAAAAAAATAATTGACGACTTAAGCGCTCTGCCATCGTCTAATACGTTGTCTGGTGATAGCTTAATGGATGCAATCGAAAGCTTGTATCAAGAGTACGACCTGCCGGACAGACGCACACCAGAACAGAGAACTACGGACAGGGCAAAGTATTTGGCGACTATCTCATCTGCAAGAGAGGATGAAGAATATCCTATGGATGACTCAAAACTCCCTCTTATTGATAGAATTTGGCATTACCCTTTTGATGCGCCGCTTATAGACCGCCCAGACCTTCTCGTTGGCATTCCAAACACAATCATTGAGGTTGACGGCATTAAATATAAATATGACCACCGCGGCATTCCTACGAACTTGTATCAGTCGATACCCGCTAAGCTCGTCGGAGACTTAAAGGTTCTTCTTACAATGCGAGAACTTGACGCGGCTGGATACAAATATAGTTGGAACAGACAAGCAGCAAATTGGCAGCGCGCCGAAATAGCTGCTGAGCAATATAAAGAAACGAAGAAAAAATACCCGTGGCTTTATAGATAAATCAATCGCAGTGTTTAGGGTTGCATCCCATCGCAACCCTCATTGCGTCGGTCATTATCTTCCACTCATCTTCGCTAATCAGAATAGCCTTGCCTGAGTTGGTTTGTATTGCATAGAAATTTTCTCCCATCGACGCATTATTGATAAAGTCGTCGGCGCGGTCAAGGAACTCATTCAATTTTAACTCTTTCATATGGCACCTCATTGGAAATTATATATACATTATATAATAAGTGAGCGCCAAAGGCAAGACAAAAGCAGCCGTATTAGAAAATGTAATTGAAAACGGCAAAAATGTAAAAAAAATTTTTAAGAAAATCGTCAAAAATCTCTTGACATTTTCTTTTTACTATGCTATTATAAAACATATTTAGACACATAATAGGATAAGTGCCGCCATTTTACAGATGCGGCTTACTTAATAAATAATATACGACATATTTAGACACAACGGAGAGAACTATGATTTACTTTATGTTAGGTCTTATGTGTGGGGCTTTGCTTGCCCTACTATACATAGATGGCGATCAAAGACCGCCAAGATATTAAATACGGAGGGAACTATGTTAACCACTTGCATCATCATTGCTGCTTGGACAACAGGTATGCCACTTTGGGCATCAATCACCATGACGGTAATTGCCAGCATACGATTTGTATTCAAATGTATCGGCACGGGCATTAAGCTAAGCGACAATTAAATTTGAATAAAACTGATATTTTATTGAGGTAAAAAATATGGACAAAAAGTTAACTTGCCCATTTTGTGGCAAAGAAGCAAGAATTGTAGTCTGTGACGACGAAGGCAACATTCATCCAGACGAGTACGAAGACGATCCTTGGAGCGGTTTAGGCTATATGTTAGTCCACGAAGAACAAGACGACGTGAAATGTCCCATTGCCACAGAGCCAGACGAGCCGTTAGGTCGTTTAATTTATGACTCTCGTGAGGAAGCCGCTGCTATGTGGGACACAAGGGTTCCAACACCATAAAGAGCGAGGTACACAATCAATGGATAAACAGGAATTATTAAATAAAAAGTCCGAGCTTGAAAAAGAACTTAGCCAGATCAACAAAGAACTGTGGGATTACGACGTCAAACAGCTCGCAGAACAATATAAAGATAAATTCTCTTGTGAGTTCTGCCGCTACAATGCAGTACGCGGGTTCTCTGGTGACGGATGGCACAATATGTGCTGCGCTGATAACTGCACTTGTTGCCACAGTTACTGCGACAAGTACAAACCAGATAACGCAGCGACACTTAAAATCAAACAATCTGGCAAGCAAGACGCTTTATTAAGACCGAAGAGCACGAACGGCTACGGTCAAATCGGCGAAGACGACAAGGACGCACTCGAAGAGCTTGGAGCAAGAATATTTGCCGATGAGCCAACAGGGTACACAATGAAAATGCTTGACTTATATTTGGAGAGCTGTAAATGAGCAACACACTCGTAGTTAACCTCTTCGGTGTTCCGGGGGCTGGCAAAAGCACTGGCGCCGCATACATCTTTTCCTGCATCAAAATGGCAGGAGTTAATGCAGAACTCATTACTGAGTATGCAAAAGACAAAGTTTGGGAACGGAACGATGAAGCGTTCCGCAACCAAGCATACATATTTGGAGAACAATCTTATAGGATAAGCCGCTGTGCTGGTAAGGTAGATGTTATCGTAACCGACAGTCCCCTTCCTTTAAGTGTAATGTATAACAACGATGAACGACTTACGGAAAACTTTAACAAAGCAGTAATGGACGTATTCAACACCTACGACAATCTTAACTACCTCCTGCTGAGAGTTAAGCCGTACAATCCCGTTGGGCGTAAGCAGACTGAGGCTGAGTCTGACGCGCTTGGCGCATCGGTAATCTCACTGCTCAAAGATAGAAACATCCCCTACCATTCCATCGATGGCGATGTTAAAGGGTACGATGAGATCGTTCGAGAAATTATTTCAAGAGTAAACGGAGAGTAAAATTATATGGAGAACAATTCGCTTGGCGACAGAATGAAAGAGTATGAAAATATATCAAGAATATATTTGACTAAGCGTAGCCCTGTTATCATTCGTATCGATGGCAAAGCATTCCACAGCTTTACAAAAGGGTTCATTCGCCCTTTTGATAAAATGCTTATGGAAACTATGGCTGAAACGGCGAAGTTCCTCGCCGAAAACATTTCTGGATGCAAGCTTGCATATACACAGTCGGACGAAATCAGCCTACTTCTCACGGATTATGACACAATTAAGACGCAACCGTGGTTCGAGAACAATCTTCAGAAACTTGTAAGTATTGCGGCAAGTATGGCAACCTTGCAGTTCAACAGAATATTCACTACCAAGGTTGGCGACATTAAACGCACGAAACATCACCTTGTTTTTAAGGACGTCAACGAAGAGAGTGATGAAAGCAGCATAAAGGATCTTACGAGATATTGTGATTCTCTTTCAAAATCACAACAGGCAGGAGCAATGTTCGATGCAAGAGCTTTTATACTACCAAAGGAAGAAGTTGTTAACTACTTTATATGGCGTCAGCAAGATGCAACGCGCAATTCAATTCTTATGGTTGCTCAATCGTGTTTTTCCCACAAAGAAATGCAAGGGATTAAGTGCGACGCCCTGCAAGAAAAGTTATTTAGCGAACGTAACATCAACTGGAACGATTACACAATACCTCAAAAGCGCGGTACTTGTATTAGAAGACAAACAACTTTAAGAAATGATGTAGAGCGTCACGAATGGATTATCGACACTAATATACCGATATTCACACAAGATAAAGATTATATAAATAAACTTGTATTTGGAGAACAGACAAATGAATGACATCACAGAATTTAGAGGAAACAACTACTACCTCAGTAACTTCTACGAAAGAGATGTGAGCTGCTTTGGTTTTACATTTAAGAATAACGAGGCGGCGTTTCATGCAATGAAGTGCCCTGAAAGAGCAAGCGAATTTTGCGACCTTGACCCATCAGCGGCAAAGAGACTTGGACGACAAGTTAAGCTCCGCCCAGATTGGGAGCAAGTCAAAGAAGACATCATGTACGAGGTATGTCGAGCAAAGTTTATGCAGCATTCAGACTTAAAAGAGCAACTCCTCTCCACCGGTTCCGTACAACTCGTTGAGGGTAACGACTGGAACGACAGAGAATGGGGCGTGTGCAACGGAGAGGGCAAGAACAAGCTTGGCAAAATATTGATGAGAATCAGAGGAGAACTTGCAAATGCGTAGTACGAAAAAAGTAACCGCAAAAGACGCTGGCTGGGATCCGCGGCTGGATAGCTTCAATACTTCATTGAAGCGCTCAGCGCGGCGGCAACTCAACCATAAACTCAGACAACGGCAGAAGCGCGAACTCCGTAATATGTCGGAAGTTTGTGTTTGTTGCGGTGCTCCACTCGGTGACGCTGAACTCGGAACAATGATGTGCAGCGAGTGTAGCAAAGAACAATAACTTCTACATCTTTATTTTTTATATTATAAAACATATTTAGACACACGGAGACATATGACAAACAAAGAAACATTCCTATCTATTTGCAGAGAAGACATTAAGCGCGACGGCATTGAAGACCTCTTAAAGTGGCTTGAAGACAGCGACTTCTTCGCTGCACCGGCAAGTACAAGATTCCACGGAAACTATGAAGGCGGCTTGTGCGAACACTCGCTGAACGTACATCGAGAACTCACACGCTTAAACGACATCTACCAGCTTGGTTACTCAAAAGAGACCATTGCGGTCACCGCCCTCTTCCATGATCTCTGCAAGGTTAACTACTATAAGCGCGGAACACGGAACGTCAAAGACGAAAACGGTAACTGGGTTGTCAAAGAAGTCTATGAAGTTGACGAAAGAGTTCCACTCGGGCACGGCGAAAAGAGCTGCATCATTTTGCAGTGGTACATAAAGCTTTCGCTTGAAGAATTGCTCGCTATACGCTGGCATATGGGCGGTTTTGACTCCGCCACTAAGGGCGGCGATTACAGCCTGAGCAAGGCTCAGGACAACTCAAAGCTCGTAACACTCATCAGTGTTGCGGACTTGATAGCGTCAAATCTTTTCGAGGAGACTAAAAAATAATGCCGCCCGATTTACATAGATTTACCCCAACCGGTGCTCGAATATATGTACGCTCCGAAGATGGCAGACAAGTTGAACTTAATCTTGCTCACGTCCAAGAGATACATTTTGACCGCGGCGCCGACCACGATTATATGGCAAATGCCTTTAGGTATTTTGACGCAGCAGCTGAGCAAGTCGGTATCACGCTAAAGGGCTTACAGCTTGCCGTAAAACTCTCTACACCGGATGGCGAAGAGAAAGACGTATCCTACGAAGATTGGGAGCGCATGATACTGAACGGCATCCATAACGAAGACAAATAATTAAAGGAGGCAAAAATGCCAGATACAGAAAAGTTAAACATTCACCAAAAGATTTTGAAGATTGCCGACGCTGCCGGGGTTCTTCAAAAGACCAAGTCGGGCTACAACTACAAGTACGTGCCCGAAGAAGAGATTCAGGCGAAAGTAACTGCTTGTATGCAAAAGTATGGAGTTATGCTCTACCACTCCATCGTTCAAGGCACGCTTCGTGTTCAACCTTATACATACGAAAAATACGACGCGAAACTCAAAGCAAACAAGACAGTCAACGAGTTCGTCGTCACCGCCGACTCTGTGTACAAATGGGTCAACGCCGAGACCCCCGGCGAGTACATCGAAGTACCTTGGGCTCTCGTAGGGCAAATGGAAGACGCATCTCAAGCGTTCGGCGCGGCAGAAACATACTGCAACAGATACTTCCTTATGAAGTCGTTACAGCTTGCAACATCCGAAGCAGACCCCGACGAGTACAGAAGCAAACAAAAGGAAGCCGAAGGTTATGATCAAGAAAAAGAGCAAAAGGCTGCGGCGGAAGAACTTGCAAAAGCCGTTAAGGAAATCTTAGACAAGGGCTCCGAGCTCATCAAAAAAGGTTTCGCAAAAGAAGAAGTTATGGCAGTTGTAGGAAAATACAACAACGGCAACTCCAACCCTTCGAGCATCAAGTCGATTGAGATTTGCGCGGCGGTTATGGCAGAATTTGCGGAGCTCGAAAAGTCAAAAGCAAGCAAAAAGTCAACCACACCAAAAGGAGAAACGAAATGATTTTTAACGACAACAAAATCTACGCAAAAGTATGGAAAGTAACGCCGTCCGAGAACGGCAAGTACGTTGACCTTCAAATTACCACATCGGAAAAGGACAATGACGGCAACTACGTAAACTCATCGTGGTTCCCTCGCGTTATCGGCAAAGCGGTTAACACCTTGAAAGGTTTGAAGCGCGAAGACCGCATCATCATTACGAAGTCGAAGTTCACCAACGAACGCAGAGACACCGACGACGGCAAGAAGTCCTTCTTCCGCTTCCTCATCCTCGAAGCAGAAATCGAAGGCAGCGAAAGGTCAGGCGGCAACACTCCCGCGACGGAAACCAATAAGAAGAATAAGCCGAAAGAGGAACCTGCTCCTGCGGCGGCTGAGGACGCTTGTCCTTGGTAAGCGGAGAGCCAAGAAAGGAACGGTATAGTTTTTCTAAGTTATCAGCATTCCACACCTGCAAGTACGGGTACAAGATGACATACATAGACCATAAGAAAGGCATCGGAAATTGCTTCAGTTCTTATGGTCTTGAAGTTCACTCCATTATGGAGAGATACGCAAAGGGCGAACTTACCCTTTGGGATTTGGTAGGCATATATGAGTGGGAATTTGACGCGGCGGTGCCCGAAAAGTTCCCTTCTACCAAGTACTGCAAAGATATGCGAAAGCTCTACTACGATCAAGGGCTTGAGTACCTGAAAAACTTTGCAGGATACGATGACAGAAAAATATTAGAAGTTGAATCACAGTTCGATTACGAAATTGACGACTGGACTTTTAACGGCGTAATCGACTTAGTTTTTGAAGACAAAGACGGAAAGCTTATTATACAAGACTATAAATCCAAGAGTTCTTTCAAGAACAAGCGCGAACAAGCGGAATATGCACGACAGCTTTATCTGTACGCATTATTTGTGAAGAAAAAATACGGTAGATATCCAGATATCCTTCGCTTTATGATGTTCAGAAAAAATATGTCGATTGACATACCGTTCGACGAGTCCAGCTTAAACGAAGCTTTAAGTTGGGCAAGAGAGACGGTGAAAGAAATCCGTGAGTGTTGGGATTTCACACCGACGTGTGACGAGTTCTTTAGCGAGAACTTGTGCAATCATCGCGAGTATTGCGAAAGCAAAATATAGCATTGGAGGTATAGGCTTATTCTTGTCGAAAAGGAACAAATTCTAAAAGCAAAAGCAAAGCTTGGCGACAGAAACGCAGAAATAATTGCTGAGCTATTAAACCTCGAAAAGTATGATGCCGTAAATAAAAAAGCACTATGCCCGTGGCATTTAGAAGACTCACCGAGTTTCATCTACAACCCAAAGACATTCAGTTTCCACTGCTTTGGGTGCGGTAGAAATACAGATATCATCGATGCGTACACTCACACGGGAATGACATATCTTGAGGCACTGCAAAAATTATTCGAGGAAGCAAAGATGTCCGTCTCTTTCGGAGAGAAAGGCGTCAAAACTAAATATCAGTACAGATACCCAAAAGAAGAGCCACTGAATGACAAAGAGCACGTCTATACATATTTGGCTCAACGACACATATCACAAACCACAGTAGATGCTGTTGACGTCCGCGAAGACGCTCACGGCAACATCGTGTTCAACTACTACGACACCAATGATGTTCTCTGCCTCGTTAAATATCGTCCGTCACATAAGATTGATAAGGCGAACGGCGAGATAAAGGCTTGGTGCCAAAAAGACGCAGACACAACCCCTCTACTCTTTAATATGAACAGAGTCAACACAACCTCTCCCCTTTTAATTTGCGAGGGCGAAATTGACTGTATGGCTGCCATCGAGGCAGGCTTTACGAACGCAGTTTCGGTACCGCTTGGCGCAAACAACTACGGCTGGATTGAGGAAAACTTTGATTGGCTCGAACAGTTTGAGAGCATCATCATTTGTTCGGATAATGATGAAGCAGGCATCAAAATGCAAAAGGAATGTGTGTTCCGACTTGGTTCTTGGAGAACAAAAGTTGTCGGCATTCCACTCTTCCACTACGATGCCGAGCAAGACAAGCGCTTCCCTATGAAAGACCTTAACCACGTCTTGTACTACGAAGGGAAAGACGCCGTACTCGAACTCATACATAACGCAAAAGACACGCCTGTCGATAGTGTTTCGGACTTCTCCGACATCACCAATATTGACTTGGATCAAATCGACGGCATAAAGACTGGCATCCCTGATTTAGATAAGAAACTTATGAAGTTGTTCTACGGAACATTCACAATTGTTACGGGCGTCAATGGCTCTGGTAAGTCATCGTTCCTCTCACAGTTAATATGTAACGCGGTAGACGAAGATAAGAACGCCTTCCTCTACTCTGGCGAGTTACCCAACTTCCAGAGCAAGAACTGGATTAACTACATCCTCGCCGGACAGCGCAACGTGAGAGAGTATAACTTCAACGGTGCAACTTATTGGAAGGTAACTCCAGAAGCACAAAAAGCGATGAATGAATACTATCGCGGAAGGCTCTTCATCTACAAGGACGGCTACGACCATAAGGTAGATTCCATACTGAAATCTATGGAAGATTCTACGAGGAAATATGGGTGTAAGTTACACATCATCGATAACCTGACGTCTGTCAACCTCGAAGCGAACGAGCAGAACAAGTATCAGAAACAAGAAGAATTTGTTACACGGCTCATCGACTTTGCGAAGAAGTACAACGTCGCGGTTCTCTTGGTTGTACACCCACACAAGATTGAACAAATGCGCAGGCTGAACAAAATGGATATCCAAGGCATCTCGGCAATCATCGATTTGGCTCACAGGATTTTGAGTTTGTACAGAGTAACACAAGACGATAGGCGCGGCGTTCCTAATAAGCGTGGCGGCTGGTACAAAGAACCTATTAAGTTCGATGTACTGTGCGACATCTTAAAGGATAGATTGCTCGGATTTGAGGGCAGTTCCGCTGGGCTCTACTACGACAAACCGTCAAGGCGCTTCTTCGTTGACGAAGAGTCACTTGACAAACGATATGGCTGGGACAATGAAGAGTACGCTGGCGCACTCCCCTTCCCGCCGCCTCAACTTTATCAGCAAGATGAAGAAGAGATTTATGGACACATTTCTGGAGAAGGCTAATGAAAGTATTTCAAAACTACCATCGTCATGCGATGTACACAAACGTAAGAATATCCGACTCGGCGGTAACCCCTAAGGATTACGCCGAGAGAGCGAAAGCTCTTGGGCACGGTATCCTATCATCTGCTGAACACGGATGGCAAGGTAACTACTTTGAAACGGTTCGGCTTGCGAAAGAATACGGTCTCAAACCACTTATAGGTGCCGAGGCGTACTGGGTTAAAGACAGAGCAGAGAAAGACAGAACGAACTGCCACATCTTCTTGGGAGCTAAAAATGAGCGCGGCAGGCAGGCATTGAACGACGTTTTGTCCGAAGCAAACCTCACAGGTTTCTACGGGCAGCCGAGGCTCGACGTACCGCTGCTCCTCTCACTTCCAAAGGATGACTTAATTGTAACAACGGCTTGTATAGCATATTGGCGTTATGAAAACATTGAAGAGATAACCGCTATGCTTGCAAAGCACTTTGGCAAAAACTTCTTCCTTGAAGTTCAGTATCACAACACAGAGTCTCAGCGTGAACTTAACAAAAGAATATTGCGCTTACATAACGAATTGAAGATACCTCTTATTATGGGGTGCGACAGTCACTACATAGGCGCAGACCAAGGTCAAACAAGAACCGACTTCCTCGTATCGAAAGGGTTAACATACCCCGACGAGGAAGGGTGGTTCCTCGACTATCCAGATGGCGACACAGCATACGAAAGGTTTGCTAACCAATGCGTGTTAAGCCACAGTGAAATTAACGACGCTATGGATAACACAGGCGTCTTTCTCGAAGTTGAAGAATATGACAGTCCTATCTTCAACACCGATATTAAAATGCCCTCCCTCTTCCCTACTTTGTCACAAGAAGAAAAGAACGAGAAGTACAAGAGCTTGGTATGGAGCGGCTGGGAAGAATATAAAAAGTCGGTGCCCGAAGATAAATGGGCTTTGTACGAGTCCGAAATTGAAAAAGAAATTAAGACCGTTGAAGACACACATATGGCTGACTACTTCATCGACAACTACCACATCATCCGCAAAGGAAAAGAGAACGGCGGATGGTTGACAAAAAGCGGACGTGGCTCCGCGGTATCGTTCATCACAAATATGCTTCTTGGCTTCACCGAAGTTGACAGAATTGCAGCCAAAGTGCATATGTACCCAGAACGTTTTATGAGCGCAACGAGAATTCTACAAAGCGGCTCCTTGCCCGATATAGACTTCAACTGCGCACCCGTAGAACCGTTTGCTCGCGCACAGCAAGAAATACTTGGCGAAGACCACGCCTACCCTATGGTAGCTTATGGCACCATGCAGAAATCGGCGGCTTGGAAACTCTACGCAAAGTCACAAGGCATATCCTTCGAGATCGCCAATGCGGTGTCCGAACAAATTAAAAAGTACGAAGCTGCCGTTAAGCACGCCCCCGAAGACGAAAAAGATGACATCAACGTCTTCGATTACATTGATAAAGACTTCCACGAGATATATGAAAAAAGCAAAGACTATCTCGGTCTTGTAACCTCGTGGAGTATTGCACCCTGCTCATACCTGCTCTATGAGGGCAGCATCAGAAAAGAAATTGGCTTAGTTAAAGTCAAAGACCACCTCTGCTGTTTAATGGACGGTCACTGGGCAGAAGCTTGTCACTTCCTCAAGAATGACTTGCTGAAAGTATCTGTGGTTGACTTAATTTATCGAGCCTACCACCGCATTGGAATTGAACCACCGACTGTTACCGAACTTCTTAAAATGTGTCCACCCGACGATAAGGCTTGGGAGATATACGAAAAAGGTTGCACTCTTGGTATCAACCAATGTGAACAGACAGGAACGGCTTCGAGAGTAACGAAGTACAAGCCGAAGAATATATCGGAGCTTGGTGCATTCGTTGCTGCTATTCGCCCCGGCTTCAAGTCAATGTATAAGACATTTGAAGAACGCAAACCGTTTGCATACGGCGTCAAGGCGTTTGATGAACTGATACAGACAGACGAAATGCCGAGCAGCTTCTTGCTCTACCAAGAACAAGAAATGGCAGCTCTGAACTACGCTGGCATTGATATGAGCGACTGCTATACGGCAATAAAAAACATTGCTAAAAAGCGCGCTGATAAGGTGTTGGCATATAAAGAGAAGTTCATTAACGGCTTCTCTCAGGTAATGATTGAAGACGAGCATAAGACGCCAGAAGAAGCGGCATCTATGTCGCAAGAGCTGTGGCAAATCATTGAAGACTCGTCAAGATACTCATTCAACGCATCCCACTCCTATTGCGTTGCTTTGGATAGTCTGTACGGCGCTTGGCTTAAAGCACACCACCCGTTGGAGTTCTATGAAGTGTTACTTACCCTCGCCGAACAAAAGGGCGACAAAGACAAAATGAACGCCCTTAAAGAAGAGGCTGAAAGTTACTTCAATATAAAGTTTCCGCCGTTTAGGTTTGGACAGGATAACCGTTCAATTAAAGCAGACGTTGAAAACAACTTGATTGTGAACTCTCTTTCCGCAATAAAAGGATTTAGCCTTTCGGTCGGCGCAGCCTTATATGATTGCAGTAAAAATAACTTTACTTCATTCGTTGATGTGCTGGCGTGGCTGGATAAAAAAGCTCTCAAGGCTTCAAAGGTTAGACCCCTCATCACAATCGACTACTTCCAACAGTTTGGTAACATTAACGAACTCCTCTCCATCCTTGATTTGTGGGAGTTGTTAAAGCAAGGTCAAGCAAAGTCGGTCAGAAAAGACAAAGTGACATCCATTGTTGTGCAGCGGATATTGTCGTACAACTGTTCAACCACGAACAAAGACGGCACAGAGTCTGCATCTTACAGAATGGAAAACGAACAAACGACAATGAAGTGTTTGTATGACTTCGAGCAATACATAAAGCAACATCCAATGCCATCACCGTCGATGAAACAACAGATACAGTACAGTATGGACATCCTCGGTTACGCTGACGTTGTAACCAACCGTGAAGAAGATCGCAGAAGACTTCTCATAACAGATGTCGTCCCCCTCTCAAGCGCGGGCGGTGAAGTGTGGTCTTACAGAGTTGGAACACGAAGCCTCGGCAGTGGTAAGACAGCTCGGCTCACAGTTAAGGCAAACATATATGATAAGAAACCCATTAAGGCTGGCGACATTATATATGCTGCCGACCTCTACAAAAATCAAACGGGCTATTGGTATCTTATAGCCTACAACAAGGAGGCTTAATGAAAGAAAAATATGAAGAGAAGAGAAGAGAAGAGAAGAGAAGAGAAGCCGCGACCAAGGTACATTGCGAGCTGTAGTTGCGGCAAAGACAGTCTCGCAATGCTGTCCGTCATAAAGGCTCATCCAGAAAAATATCCGCTTGATGAAATCGTAATATGCAAGATAAAGGCAACCAAAACGATGAGTGGCTGTTTCCCTATTCAGCAAGCCTTCATCGACAGCATAATTCCTATTCTTCAAAAAGAATTTAATGTACCCGTGACGGTCATTGAGGACGAAATGAGTTTTGAGGAAATTTTCTACACCAAGAAACAGTCGGGTAAGCGTGCGGGTAGCATATATGGTTTCCCCTACACTATCGGCGCTTGGTGTAACGACAGACTTAAAATGCGTCCAATCGATAAATACTTTAAGAAGCAAGGCAACCACGTTAGATATATTGGCATCGCATATGATGAACCTAATCGATATGCTCGCCTCGAAGAAAATGAAGTTGCGCCACTTTATGAAGAAAAAGTTATCGAAGCTGAGGCAAAAGAGATTTGCATACAAAACAATCGCCTCTCCCCTATCTATCAATTCTTTGACCGTGATGGGTGTTGGTTTTGTCCTAAGCAATCGCTGTATAGCCTAAGAGTAATTTATGACCATTTCCCAGATTTATGGGAACAATTGAAACTATGGCAAAAAGACAGTCCGACAACATTTAATTCTCACAGTTCTATTTTAGAACTGGATGAGAAGTTTCGAGCTGGCTTCCACCCAAAAAAGATAACAAGGAAAAAAATATGTACATAACAAAAAGAATGCGCGTTACTCATTTAATCTTCCCATTTACTGGGTCGGTGAGCAAAGGCATACTTGGTGCCTTGGGTTGACATCCTTTATTGCGAATTGGTGATTAAGATATCCGTAAAGCTCTGATTCAAATAGCGTCGTAAAGTCTACTGCGGCACGGGAAGCCATCGGAGCATCCTTAATAAATTTGAGAAAAAATTTATTAAGGAGATTTTATGAGGTATATCGCAAGTTGCAGCTGTGGCAAGGATAGTCTTGCTATGGTCTACAAAATTATAGAACAACAACTCCCACTCGACGAAATCGTCTTCTACGATACGAATATGGAGTTTCAGTCAATCTACTATAACTGGGAACAGTTAACGAAATATGCGCAAGAGCGCGGAATTAAATGCACTACTCTTCGCCCCAAGTGTCCGTTCTTATATACGATGTTTGAGCAGCCACACAAGTCTCGCAAGGACGGGATTGTAAGATACGGATATGCTTGGTGCGGCGGACGTTGCCGCTGGGGTACGAGTGAAAAGCTGAAAGCAATTGACAAGTATTGTGAACAGGAAGAAACGATTTGCTATGTTGGCATAGCCGCCGACGAAACGCTGAGACTTCAAAAGGAACGTAAGGAATACAAGCGCTTCCCACTCGCGGATTGGAATATGAGCGAAGCCGACTGCTTGCAATATTGTCAATCACACAATATCAAATGGATTGAGAAATGCCACGACGGATACATAGACCTTTACTCAATCCTCGACCGAGTTTCTTGCTGGTGTTGTGCAAACAAAAATCAGTGGGAACTCTACAACTACTGGAAGTACCTGCCAGAATATTGGGACAAGTTGAAAGAGCTTCAAAGCAAGATATCGCGCCCCTTTAATAGGTACACAATCTTTGAATTGGAAGAGCGTTTTGAAAAAGGCTACATACCAGTTCACCGCATCAAAAAATAAGGAGATACATAATGAAATCATTTCGCCTAAGCATTACAAGAGATGGCAAGTTGTCAATCGCTTGTCCGGAGTGTGGCTCTACAAAGGTGGAAGTTACAAACTACCCTGCGAACGAGGTTGACAAGATAAAGTGCCGCCACTGCGGTCACACCCTCTACAGACCATTCCCTCAACCTAAGGGTTACCACCAAGTTACGATAGACGAACTTGATAAAGAAGACGACGAGGAACACAATGAAATTCGAGAACACACAGGTATTTAATTTTGAGGGCGCGTTGCGCGGCATGCGTAATCCCAAGAATAGCTGGACTAAGTCAGACAGCTATTACGATGATGACAAGTACGTTATCGGCGAAAACGATATGAAACTTGCTACTACTCTTACAAAGGCTGGCAGCGAACACCGCAAATTCTTACGGCAAATCTTTGTGTCCGTAGATATTACGGCTCCACTTTATTGGTGGAAGGAATTTGATACATACAAGGTCGGAACTGTTGCGAACTCGACATCAACCATGCACAAGTTGGCATCCACTCCTATCACTATCGACTGCTTTGAAACGGACGATTATCACAGCATCGTACTTAACACCGAAGAATCAGATCCATTCCTTCAAAAGATAAACGTCTTCAACGCAATTGAGAACGACCTCATCCCGTTTCTTGAAACGTTGAGAGTTATGTACAACAAAACGCAAAATAAGCAAATCTGGAAAGAGTTGATTCGTTGGCTCCCAGAGAGCTGGTTGCAAACGCGAACCGTAACACTGAACTACGAAAATCTCTTGGCTATTTGTAGGCATAGGCGGCACCACAAACTGAATGAGTGGTCTGGCGCAGACAAAGCCGACCTTCCGAACTTCATATCGTGGGCGCGTTCACTTCCCTACGCAAAAGAATTTATCTTCTCAGACGAAGAAACACAACAATAAGGAGAATACATAGTGCGCAATTTTATTTGTATATCTGGTAAAGCACAAAACGGCAAAGACACATCAGCTGAAATCTTTAAGAACGAACTCGTTATCCGCGGGCATTCCGTCCTCGTCATACACCAAGCAGACTTGCTCAAGTATATCTGCAAAGCGTTCTTCAA
Organism: uncultured Christensenella sp.; assembly: GCA_910579525.1. GTDB lineage: Bacteria > Bacillota > Clostridia > Christensenellales > Borkfalkiaceae > Coproplasma. The sequence goes on from CAJTUK010000004.1 coordinate 213,067, forward strand.
TTGGAACGGCGAGAAAGACGAAGCTGGCAGAACTCTGTTACAGCAAGTTGGAACCAACGTCATCAGAAAAGTTGAACCCGACTTCTGGGTAGACTTCATCGCTAAGGTCACTGGGTTCTTTAAGGATACTTGGGATTATATCATCATCCCAGACACACGATTCCCCAACGAACTCGAAAAGTTAAAAGCGGACGACGCGAATGTTTTCCATGTGCGCGTCATCAGAAAAGACTTCAAAAGTCCACTTACCGAAGAGCAGCAACGACATCCGTCTGAGACGGCGCTGGACGGCATTGAGAGCGACTTTACGCTTCTCAATGACAAAGGCATCGACGACTTATATGGCGGCGTTGTAGGCATTCTGGACGCCATAGAGCAGCGAATTAAGGAGAATTAAATGTCGAAAGATTACTCTCATATCACACTGTTAGTTGATATGGACGACACGATAGAAAACTTACTTCCGGCGTGGGCGGAATGGTTGAACAAGAAACACGGAACGTCTGTTAAGACTGACGATATAACGGGTTGGGATGTTCAAAAATTCTTCCCATCATTAAGTAAAGATGAGGTTTACGCCCCTTTATATGAAGACGAATTTTGGGGAACAGTACAACCAAAAGAAGATGCTATCCACCACCTCTCACGTATCAATGAGTTGGGCTTTAAGTTATACATCTGTACCAACTCAAACTATCAAACAATACGTCGCAAGTTGGAATACATCCTCGATAGATACTTCCCGTTTATTTCTTGGTGGAATGTTATCACGATATGTAGCAAGCAACTCATCAATGCTGACATTTTGGTGGACGACGGCGTACATAATCTTCTTGGCGGTTCGTACAAAAAGATTTTGATGACCGCATCACACAATAAAGCTTTCGACGCCAACGCAAACGGTATGGTGAGAGTAAATAATTGGCAAGAAGCCTACGACAAAATAATTGAATATGCCGACCAAATTTTGGCTGGCAAAACGGAGATAGCTAAATGAAGATAGTTAAAAAAGACGGAACATTATCTGAATACAACGACGCAAAAATTATTAACGCAATCAGCAAATCTGCCGAGCGCGTACTGGTAAAATTTACGGACGAAGAGATTCGGCAAGTATGCGACAAGGTCAAATCAAGGCTCCCTCAACAAGAAGAGATAAGCATTCTCGAAATGCACAGATTAGTTGAGACCGCGCTTGACGAGGTTAACCCGAAAGTCGCAAAAAGCTACAGAGACTACCGCAACTATAAGCAAGACTTCGTACACATACTCGACAAAGTATTTAAGAAGTCGCAAACGATACGATACATAGGCGACAGAGACAACGCCAACACGGACAGCGCGCTCGTACCTACGCAAAGAAGTCTCATCTACAACGAGCTGAACGGAGAGCTTTATAAGAAGTTCTTCTTGAACGTCGAAGAACGTGCGGCTATGAATGAAGGATACATTTACATCCACGATAGATCCGCGCGCTTAGATACAATGAACTGCTGTTTATTTGATATTGCAAAGGTTCTTGCCGGCGGCTTTGAAATGGGCAACGTTTGGTACACAGAACCTAAAACATTGGATGTTGCGTTCGACGTTATCAGTGACATCACGATAAGCGCAGCCGCTTGTCAGTACGGCGGGTTCACTATCCCCCGCGTTGACACAATCTTGGCGCCGTATGCTCAAAAGAGCTACGAAAAATATAAGCGCGAGTTTTACGCTATCGCATCCGTGTTAAACAACTCTGGCAAGACCGTAGACGAACAAGCCGACATATATGCAGAGCGTAAGGTACGCCGCGATTTTGAACAAGGCTTCCAGTCTTGGGAGTACCGCTTCAACACCGTCGGCAGTAGCCGCGGCGACTACCCTTTCATCGCAACATCATTCGGTATCGGCACAAGCCGCTGGGAGCAGATGGCTACGGAAGTTATTTTAAGGACACGTATGGGTGGTCAAGGCGCGACAGGTCACAAGAAACCTGTGCTCTTCCCCAAGCTCACCTTCTTGTATGACGAGAATTTACACGGCGAAGGCAAACCTATGGAGTACTTATTTGACACGGCAGTCGAATGTTCAAGTAAATCTATGTACCCAGACTTCCTCTCCCTCACGGGCGAAGGCTACATACCGAGTATGTACAAAAAGTACGGCAAGGTCGTATCGCTTATGGGTTGTCGCGCGTCCCTTTCGCCTTGGTATGAGCGCGGCGGTATGGAACCTGCCGACGAGAATGATACGCCGATTTTTGAAGGAAGATTTAACCTCGGCGCAATCAGTTTGCATCTTCCGATGATATTGCAAAAAGCGCGCCAAGAGAACAGAGATTTCTACGAAACGCTTGACTATTATCTGCAACTCATCAGGGGATTGCACAAAAAGACCTATGACTATCTCGGCGAAAAGCTCGCGTCCACCAACCCTCTTGGTTATTGCCAAGGCGGCTTCTACGGCGGAACGCTCAGCCCCGACGACAAGATAAAGCCACTTCTCAAGCCAATGACTATGAGCTTCGGTATCACGGCTCTGAACGAACTTCAACAACTCTACAACAAAAAGTCAATTGTTGAGGACGGAGAATTTGCCCTTGAAGTTATGAGGCATATCAATGCTAAGGTAACGGAGTTCAAAAAAGAAGACGGTATCTTATATGCAATCTACGGCACGCCCGCCGAAAGCCTTGCAGGACTGCAAGTAGAACAGTTCCGTAAGAAGTACGGCATCATCCAGAATGTATCCGACAGATTGTACGTTTCAAACAGCTTCCACTGCGGCGTATGGGAAGACATCACTCCCATCGAAAAGCAAGATTATGAGCGCCGTTTTTGGGATTTGTTCAACGGCGGCAAGATACAATATTGCCGTTATCCCGTCTCATACAACAAAGACGCAATAAAAACGCTCATCAGACGTGCAATGGACTTTGGATTTTATGAGGGCATTAACCTCTCGCTCTCCTACTGTGAAGACTGTGGGTATGAACAGCTGGATATGGATAAGTGTCCGAAATGCGGAAGCGAACTCATCACGAAGATTGACCGAATGAACGGCTATCTCGGCTACACAAGGGTACACGGGCGCACAAGGTACAACGACGCAAAGAACGCTGAAATCAAAGACAGGATTTCAATGTGAGGTACGTATGAACTATCATAATATTTTACACGACAATATGTTAAACGGCGACGGGTTGCGTGTTGTTCTCTTCGTATCGGGTTGTGAACATCACTGTAAAGGATGTCACAATCCACAGACGCACGCCCCATCCTCTGGCATTCCGTTCACACGGGCTGAGGAAGATGAAATCTTTGAACAACTTTCAAAGCCATACATACAAGGGTTGACGCTTACGGGCGGCGATCCGTTGCACCATTGCAACTACACAACTCTTCTCGCTCTCTGTAAAAAAGTCAAAGCAACATTTCCCAAAAAGAATATATGGCTCTACACTGGGTATCGTATCGAAGATATCCCAGAGGAAATGCAAGAAATCTTCCAGTATATAGATACAATTGTTGACGGACGGTTCGTCGAGGAATTAAAAGATGTAAACCTTCCCTACGTTGGTTCTTCCAACCAAAGGATTATCCGCTTAAATAAAAGAATATTTGCTACCCTCAAGGTTGGCAATTTTAAGGAGTAATACATAATGAATAAATTTGAAAAAGTTTCAAAGAAGCAATATGACTTGGACGCATGGGGCGGCAAGCATATGGCTGACTACGATGACATAAAACTTCCCCACCGCGCTACGAAGTGCAGCGCAGGCTACGACATTTATGCCACCATCGGTTTTGAACTCCCTCCCGGCGAATCTATCAAGTTCCCTACGGGTATCAAGGTTTCGCTTGACGACAATAAGTTCCTTATGGTTGTTCCTCGTAGCAGTCTTGGGTTTAAGTACAGAGCGCAACTCGATAACACGGTCGGCATCATCGACGCAGACTACTACAACAATTCCAACAACGAAGGACACATCTGGGTTAAGATAACTAACGACTCAAAGCGCGGCGATACGCTCGTCGTGAACAAGGGCGACGCTATCGCTCAGGGTATCATCCTTGAGTACTTCAAGACTGACGATGACAATGCAGACGGAGTAAGAAACGGCGGTCTCGGTAGCACCTCAAAATAGCGCTTTACAGCGTCGATAGCCTCTGACGATAGCTTCTTCAAGGAACTCGATAAAGTGTCACAGCGGCTAAATGGCGCAGCCAGACTGGCGATTAAGGAGCATTTCTTATGATACAAATATTAGACGAGAGAACAATGAGACAGTTAATTATAGCAAGAAAAGATTTGAATATGTCAGCTGGGAAATTGGCGGCGCAATGCTGCCATGCCTCTATGGCATTTTTAACTAAACCACTTAGAGACCAATCAAGAATAATTAAATCAACTGCCACGGGGAATAAAACATTTTCTATAACTTTACCATCAAGTATTTGTGATGAATGGATTTGTGGTATATTCACAAAAACTATCTGCGCGGCAAAGAATTATAACCATCTTATGAAGGCTATCACAATGGCTCGTGAGCTTGGTCTGGTTGAAGGCAAGGATTTCTTTCTTATCAAAGATAATTGTCTTACTGAACTCAAGCCAGAAGAAATTGATGAGAACGGCGTCGGCAGAACTCTTACTTGCATCGGTTTCCGCCCACTCGAAGATGACATCGCTCATTTAATAAGCAAAAAATTTCAGCTTTATAAATAAAGGAGAACCACTATGAAGATTTATAATCTTAGGCGCGGCGGTGGCAAAACGATAAGATTGCTATGTATAAGCGAATATACAAATGCACCCATACTATGTGTTGACCAAGCGCATAAAAACTTTATTAAAAGAGAAGCACAAGGACTTAACATTAAAATCCCCGAGCCAATCACTATCGGCGAAATAGATAGAGCGACACGAGGAACGCATATCGCGCCAGATTACATAGTTGACGAAGCGCTCACATACTTACAAGCGTTAATCGAAAGGTTGTCTGGGGGCAGGTTATCGAATCCCCTTGCGGTATCATTCTCAGAAAAGGAATAAAAAATAAGGGCGTACCCATTTCTATGGGTCGCCCTGTTTTTATTGTTGAACGATAAGCTTTATTGACTTAATGGTTGATATGTGATATAATACATAAAATTATAAGGAGACTTATTATGAAAAAAATTATTTGTGCTTTACTCATTGCGCTTTCGCTGGTAACATTATGCGCCTGCGGAACATCACCCGCCGACAATAATGGCGGCACATCACAACCGAATATCAAAGAAGTTAATGTCGGAGACGAATTCTTGGCTTATCCTGATGTATCTTTTACGTACACATATGTTAAGCGTACTTATCCAAACCCGAATGACCCGACAGAAGTTGAAGAAACTCGCTATGTCATCCAAATCACGGAAGCTAAATTAGTGCTTACAAAAAAGAACACCATCACAAAAGACGAGAGCATCGCAGGTAAGTTCTACCCTTATGTAGCAAAGTTGACCGTCAAAGGTAAAACTGACGCGGCGCTTTCTGGGAAGGCTATACAGATTACCTATTCAAATCAATATAATGGCATACCCGCGGACGGCGATATTGAGTTTAATGGCTCATTTACTTGCGAAAAGGAAGTAAATCTCTACGCTCTTGACACCTATTACTTTAACGCAATTAAGCTTGATGTTTAATTATATCAAAGATGCCTTTTATTCAAACTAATATTCTCTCCAGCAAGTTGCGCCAAATAATACTTTCTGGAGAAAAAAGAAGGCGACCTGTGGAAACTAATCCATAGATCGCCTATTTTTTTTATTCTTTACTCTCGTCACACGCTTGCCCACGCTCATACTCTATCGCCTGTTCTAAGGCAAGTTTTATATCGTTAAAGATACTCATCTGTCGCCTCGCGATTAGTCTTTGAAATATTTATCGCCGAGCCGCGTTGCCCAACCCTCGAACCATATGCTATCGTAATCTGGTAAATCGTGATATCTCTTCTTGCCGCTACGTACAAGTATCTCCCTGTACCAATAGCGTATGCAAGACGGTATGCTTACCAAGAACGGCATAAATACGCCAAGCATAATATTCTGTAAGCCGTGCCCGCTTTCGTGGCGCCTGATGCTGAATGTAGGGTTCTTGTTTGTCACGAAGAAACATCCGCACTCAAAGCCGCCCCAATTTTCCCCTATTTCAAAATAAATGAGGTAATGGAATCTGTGGGGCTTATGCCCCGTCACCATCAACGCGACAGCAACGAGGCAGCCCACTAACGTCATAGGAAGACCCCACGTAAATGAGGCTATCCAAAAGCCTATTGCCTTAAGCTTCTTCATTCGTGCTTTCTCCGGCAGGCTTATTCTTCAAATCGTAGATAACCGATTCAATAGTGTTTGTAATCCACGTCTTAACGTCGCCAAAGTTCGTCTCAATCCATTTCTTCGAGTCTTCGGTTAACTGCGCAAGAGCCATTTCTCCCGCCTTCAAGAGTGCTTCTTTTTGCGCCTCGGGAGTAAACATATTCTTATCCTTAAGCGACTCTACATAAGTCTGATATGTAGCTTTAACGGAGCGCGTAACTACATCTACAGCACTCGTAAGATACTTTGCAAACTTGCTGTTTGCCAGCTTAGTATTGATGAGTGCAATAAGCCGTTCTGCACCCCAGCTTACCAGAGCGGTTAAAACGATGCTGATTACAGAAAGCAAAATCGTTTGCCAATTCATATAACTTCCTCCTATTTATAAAGCGAGTGCCGCCTGTGACACTCGCTATTTTTTATTTCACGACCAATAGAACAATCGCACGTAAAGGTCGTGTATTCTTTGTCTCGCCCAATACGAGTTAAACTTTAGCTGATGACCACGCCACGAACACCACGATGTCATAACGTCTTCAAAAGTCATCTTGCCCTCGTCAACCCAACGCTTGAACGTTTTTAATTTTCTACGCATAAGCGTAATATTCTTTCTGTACGGCTTGCGGACTATCTTTCCTGTCTTGGTTAAAATGAAATGTGTCTTAAGGAAGTTGATACCGCGGCTCAACTTTACGATTTGTGTCTTCTTGGTGTTTAGCTTTATGCCAAGCTCTGTGCAAATCTCCGTAATCTTTTTTAAGCAATATTGTAGATGTTCCTTACTGTGGTGTATCAGGCACCCATCGTCCATATAACGGCAGTAATACTTGATACCAAGTTGTTCCTTGATATAGTGATCCATTTTGTTTGGGAGTGCTAATGCACAACTCTGCGATATCTGGCTCCCAAGCCCAAGACCATTTTCACCAAAGTCATCTACTAATTGTTTGACAATAGCGTACAGTCTATCATCAGTGATTTTCTCGCGTAATATCTTCAACAGCGCAACGTGGTCAATGCTATTAAAGTATTTTGAGAAATCAAAAACGAGGGCATAACCCTCGCTACCGTAATGTCTGTAATATTTTTCCAAATGTCTATTCATTCGGTTGAGTGCAAAGTCAATTCCTCTGAGCTTTATACAAGCACCGTTATCGTAGATAAAAGAGCGCTTTAATATTGGAACCAAACTGTAATCACATAGGCATCTCTGCACTACACGCTCGCTAATATGAACGCTTTGAATGTGCCTTGGCTTACCTCGTTCGATTATATTAAACTCATAAAATCCTTTGCTTTTGAATGTTCCATCACGCAACATCTTATATGTAGAATTTACGTTGAGCAGAGCATTCGTTCTGTATTTGTGGGTGCTGGATTTCCAACCCACACCTTTGCAACATTGTTTGTAACTATGATATAAGTTATCAAACGTGAAGACTTTATTGTAATCACAATAAATTTCATCAAATTTCCTTTTCTTCTCGAGGCGTTTTTGTTTACGTCTCTGATACCTTAGTTCATGTCTTTCCTTGCTATTCATAAAAATTATATACCTTGTACAGTGAAATCATTGTGGAAAATAACTGCATAGTAGTACCTACCATTAAACGCGCTACCACAATCACGCGCAATGCAAGAAGCGTCCGGTAGACCACATCAAAATATTCATTTATCCTTACGGAAAGGTCATAAGCCCCTTTTGTACTCGTACTGATTTCGTTCCTCAATTGGAATTACTGTGTCTGACATTATCGTACAAAATCCGAAAGCGACGCCGTTACTGTTGTTGGCATTGTTGTTATTGCTGTTACCGTTGTTGTTGACATAGCAGAAGTTGTTGCTATTATTGTAATACGGAGAGCGAAGCCACCAGTTGCACGCCACGACAAATGTTTAACGGCTCATAACCTGTGTATAAAAAATCGCCTTACGATTCCTGAGTGGTTTCTTTAAGGCGTTCTTTATCTTTTTTCTTGACGGCGGAAATTAGTTTGGCTTCCGCTTCTATCAAGTCCATCCACGCACACCACGTGTTCGACTTAACTTCTTCACCAAACATTTCTTTCGCAACGTCAAGTTGGGAAATTAAGCACTGCAAATCGCAGTTTGCCCTCGTGAGATAATCTCTGCGCATCTGCACCTCTAACTCACCAGAAGGGAAAACGCTATTTGCTGCCTTGACATTATTGTACACCGATTGCGATAACCGCACGATTTCGGTCGTAATGAAAAAAGTATATCGTTTTGGAAATTTGACACAATTTCTTAAGGTGAAAATCTCTAACTGTCTTGCAGTCTCTATGAATTGTAACTGCGATTCATGTCTATCATGCTTATGTACTGACATCTTTAACTCCTTATTGTGTCTTTATTTTTTTGTTTATTCTTCGTCTTCCCGTTCTTCGTGTTCGGGTTGAACGTATTTGATTGCCTCAAAATACTCTTCGTCTTTAACGTCTATATCTCCTATCAGAACAGACGGGCTCGCGCCAAGACCAAGATATCTATCGATGTTATCCTGAGGGTTCTTCATATACCAGCCGACGTTCTCACCTGCAAATTTATATATCAAGTGATAGTTGCCGCAGATATGTAGTTCGTTGTTGGCTATATATCCCTGCCCGTTGGATGCTACAAAGATTAGCTTTTCCGCCTCGCTATGCGCATCGGGCGTAGGTTTGAAGTAGAATTGATCCATACTTGTCCTCCTTGTTAGTTTTTAATTCCGCCACATAACGTGGCGGATTTTTTTGTTTCGATATGAGATTAAACACAAAAGCCGAAAGCGACGCCGCCACTGCCGCTGGCACCGATGCCATTGCTGTAACCGAGGGTGGCGACATAGCAGAAGTAGCCGCTACTACCGGAACACGGAGAGCGAAGCCACCAGGCGCACGATGTTGTCGCACTGTCCCCTTGTGCCTTTGCGTTATTAAAGTTATAATAAACGTTACTTGATGTAGTCTTCTCTTGTCCAAATCTGTTGTCGTACTTGTTTGCTACTGCGGTATCGGAAGTATAGAAACAACCCGTACCTTCAAGCACTGAAAACGCCCCCGTTCCTGTTTTTGGGTTAGGTATGGGAGCATTCTTGAAGTACTCATACTGCTCGCCTTCATTAGGGAACGACATCTGAGAAGTTTTCGAGTACATATTGTTACCCATAACTTCGCGCTGCGAGAATAAGAATAATTTATCGGAAGTTGTATCAAGTGCGCCACCCCGATCATATCTCGCCGTAACTTTATCGACTGGTTTTATCACTGCCTTAACTTCGTCGGGAAGAAGCCCATAAAGAGTTTGCATTGTTGAAGTTCTCATCGTGCTTTCAGACCATCCGCCAGCGTTTGTACTGGTTGGGTTCATCACGTAGTTCGTTGATAAACAGTTTTTCATTCCAAGCGTCACGCCCGCTTTACCACCGCCCGTAAGATTATCGTGGTTAAACCCAAGGATAACCATCGTAATTTTCTCGCCAGTAGATAAAATGATTTCTTTCTCGTCACCAACACTCCACACTACCGAGGCAAGCCCCGCTTCTGAAAGTGTTTTAATTGTGCTCCACGACGCGCCAGCAAAAGAGCTGTCCTTAGACAAGCCGACAAGCGCATTGAGCTTACCATCCATCGTACCGAGCTTATCCATTACGGCTTCGTACTCTGTCTTTGCAGCATAATGTTGTTGTATATCGTTTCCAGCCGCATCGTAAGTTGCAGCCAACGGAATATCTACCATTGTCCCGCTTGCGGTTTTACCTTGTAATTTATATCCCGCCATATATTTACCCCCTTAAAGTAATTTGAAAAATAGCCCACCGATAGCTAAATCCTGACTCGGCGTTGTTTGTCCTGCGGCTCCTATCTCAATCGCCCTCGAGCCGGCAGTAACCCTCCCTTTTTCGTCCACTTCGACAGCAGTATAAACACCCGCCGCCACACCAGTTTTACTCAACTCAACGGGGATAGTGCTATCTTTTGCGCCATCGAAAGTGGTCTCTCCTATAACATCACCGCTGACACTTATTTTTCTTGCGGTAGAAAGCTTGTCTGCGGTTTCTGCCGTTTTGATTGATGCTGCCGCAATAAGCTCTTGAACCCTCGCCTCAGTAATAAATCCAGAAATCTGTGTGCTAACCCATTCTTCTTTTGCGTACCCCGTTAGGTCGAGTTTTTGTGTTCCAAGAATTTCCCACGAGTCGCTGACATAGATATATTCGGTGTAAAGATTGTCGCTGTCGCTGCCTGTATTAACCAAGTAGATTGTCGTATAACTGATATCCACGGTAGGAAGTTCCGCTACAACACTGATCGAGAATTTTGGAATCGCACTTACCTTGTTTTCAAGGTCTGTAACTTTATCGTCGATTGCGGATTTTGTATAGTAGTTGAGCAGGTCTTCAACCGCCTTTGTAATAAACTGGCTTACGTCAGGAATTTCGGAAGAAGAAGCCTTGTCATCCACGTCGCTCTTTAATGCTTTGAGCGCGGCAGCTAAGTCATCCCCCTCGACCCCTTCCACATCAACTACGACATTCTCAGCATTCGTTTCAGGGTGAAGTAAGAGAAACTCGTCTTCACCAAGTTTTTGTATAATCTGATAGTCTTTTTTGGTTGTTGCCATAGTTTGTTATTCACCTCTCTTTTTCTCTACAAACCGATATGCGCCGACTTCCATATTCTCGTCGATTTCATCGGTTGTCTTTATAAGTGACAAAGCGTTAGCAACTGTTTTTGCTGGCACCTTCGCCACTTCTTCATCAGCGCCGACAAGTACAAAATATTTCCCTTCGTCTTCGTCAGCGCCGAGTTCGTGTTCATTATAATCATCCACACGAGACGAAAGCAGGCTTAACTCTTTCGCTTTCATATCGCCTATTACTTCCGTTCCGTTGATGGTTGGTAAATTGATTAACCCCCTGTAATCACTCGGCAATAGAGAGAACACTTTGCCTATTTGTGTGGGGTTCTTTTGATCCGCGCTAACGATATGCGCGTGAATGGTCTTCTTAATCGCTACCATTGTTCTCCTCCCCGTCATCGGTAGTAGGCGGCGTCGTTTCGTCTCCACCAGAAACATCTGGCTCTTTGTCGTCGCCATCGTTGTCACCTTCGTTATTATCGTTACCGTAGTCGCCATTACCTTCGTCAGTAGGCGGTTCAATTGGTTCTTCGGTTTCGTTACCTTCGCCATCATCGGGTTTATTGTTGTCTTGTTCTTCGTCAAGATAATCCTCTACTAATAGAGAGTTTTTCTTCTTGAAGACAGTGAACTCTTCGCCGTGCATTAAAGTAAGCGTAGTGCCACCTTTAAGTTCAAGTGTCAAGTCATACGTATAGAACCCAGTTGGCAATAGATTTGACATCTTTGAGGTGAACCGCAAACAGAAAGCCTCTTGCTCTTCTGAGTAAGGTAAGTCGCAAAGTATCTTGGCGGATATAGAAGAAAATATCACGCGCTCAATGTAATCAACTTCCACGTCGTCAACAACAAAATAAACTTCAAGCAAATCGCCTCTGATAACTCGAATTGCGTTATCTGTTTCTTTACAACAATTCATAATTACCCCTCCAAAGCGACAAAGTTTAATGCTATAAGATTTGTAGTAACTTCCCCGTCTACTTTATTTGTCGGGCACGGCAATGCGTCTAATAAGTCTTGCACATTTTGAGCTGCATTGTTCGCATCTTGAGTGGCATCTTCACAGGCTTCCTTGGCGGCTTGAAAATCTGTTTCTCTCTGTGTTTCGGCGGTAGCCCTCTCTGACTCTGCTGTAGCACGTTGAGTCTCTGCTGTTTGACGAGCGGTCTCATTAGCTTCTCTCGTGCTTTCAGCATTCGCTCGTCCTGTTTCTGCGGTTGCCCTATTCTGTTCTGCTGTGGCTCTCGCGGTCTCTGCCGCAATACGTCCATCTTCGGCGGTAGCCCTTCCGCTTTCCGCGGTTCCACGGTTCGTTTCGTTTGTTTTGCGAGTTTCCTCGTTTGTTTGCCGCGTTGTTTCTTGGGTAGCCCTCACATCTTCTGCGTCTGCGCGCGCCCTTTCGGCGCTAACACGCTTTTTTTCCGCGGCGACACGAGCCGCTTCTGCCTTTACTCTATCGTTCTCAGCGGTTGACAAATTGTTTTCAAGATCTCCAACCTCTTTAAGCAATGAAAGAAGTTCGTTATAATTCTCTTCGTTCTCCGTAATGACTTTGCCAGATTGAGATTCAGATACGATAACGTAGAATCTTTGAGACGTAAGGGCGACGGTATTATCCGCGTTCGTGAACAAAATATCGCAAGCTACCCTTCCAGCTCTCGCCGTAAAGCCGCCACTAAATTGAACGATGACCGTTTTTTTGTCTTCTGAAAATTCACACTTGGACGATGTGAGAACAATACCTGACGGGGTTGTTCCGCTTAACATTGCCTTAGAATAGATACTCAAATCCATATCGCCGTGATCATCATATAGTGTTATCTCGAAATATCTCGAATTGACGTCGCCTTCTTGGACGGGAATTATAATTACTGGGGCGTTAACATAATCTACTGCGGGAAGGCGAAAACGTCTTACAGCCTTTCCCAACAAATCGAATTGCATATTATCCCTCCTCTATGATTATTTCATCGATAGCGTACATCTCCGACATTGAAAGCTTTAACCCGCTTAACTCCTCTATGTGAAAATGAATGTTCGGACATTCAACGTCCGTTTCTTCGAGAAGCCTTATAGCTTCTCTGCATTCATCAATACTTTCGGTTTTAATTTTTATATTGCCAACTTTATCTTTGGCAAATTTACCCATCGCATCCTTTTCCCCATAGGTTTCGATAAGCTCTTTGAGCTTTGTATTATAAAAGGCATCCTCATCTTCGGATGCCTTTATAAACTTCATCATCTTGTACGCAACTTTTGCGTAAACTCTATCGTTGGCGTGCGCAACTAAAATATTACGTATGCCAATTAGTTTATTAAGCTTCATTTAATTCTCCTTTTAATTCTTTGAGTTCAGTTTCAAGCGTTGCAACCTTTTGTTTTAACGCTTGGATTTCGTGTATTGCAAGCGGGATAAACTCTCCGTATCTCAAACCACAAACCTCGACTTCATTCCCCTCGTCATCGATAGACATCCAGCTACAGTAAATCGCGAGATCAGATTGACTTATGTTATTTTCTTCCATACTGTCTTTAACGTCTTGCGCAATAAAGCCAATGTGCCTCCTTCCACTCTTGCCGTCATTATATTTGAATGTTACAGGTTTGAGCGCATCGAAAAATTCGCTAAAAACCACCGGATTGTCTGACAAATACTCAATCGAATTCTTTATATTTCTGTCAGAGCCGGTAATAGCTTCACCATCTTGATTATACAAATTCTCTACGCGAATAGTTTCCGCATAAATATTTCTTACGCGCCCATCTTGATATGAGCTTTTTGCAGAACCGATATTGAGTGTATATAAACCACTCCAGCGGTCATTGATTGTTCCAAGTGAACCACCAACAAAACAGCTGTATGTTGAATTATAAGAGCCAAGACCACATAAGCCGCCGCCTCGAATACCAATGTATCTATCGTAAGAGCTTTCGCCCATCGTAAAGTTAAAGTATTTAGCTCCACCTACGAATGCGGCGTCTGTTACGTTGTCCAGGATCGGGAGTTCAACCTTGTTCATGTTTGTTCCAGCCAACACAGTAACAGAGGTGGTTTTCTTGAACGGCGTGCCAGCATCTGTGTATTCAACATCAAAAGTCTTATTACATGGAAGAGGACTACCATCTATATAAACCATGATTGTCGTTCCAGTAAAACCAATTTTTGCCGAATAATTATCGTATCCGCTATCGCTAAAATCTAATGTCAAGCCGTCATACGCCAATGCCCCACCTTCGATTGTAATTCCTGCGATATGTGCATCGGCAACATTTATTGAAGATATGTCGGCGCGCTGCATCCTTGTGTTGGTAATGGTAAGAACGCTTGTATTGTTAGCGCTACTTATGTTGAAGGTGTTATCTTTAGTGTATATTAAACTATACTGTGTTGGAGCCGACGATTGTCTATAATATGAAAATTCAACATCAGCAGACACCGTCGTATCCATAGTTAGCGACGTCGCCTTATTTTTTACCCACGCGCTCACTTCAATACCGCTATCTGTATACCCAACTATTTCCATTCCTTGAAATGTCGTTCCGAATGGAGCGATGCTAAATTCGCCCATAATGACACCTTCAGTATCGGTAATTCCCAAGTCTTCTAATGAGAAACTACCAATGTATGCAAACATATTCCATACACCTACACCATCGTTGAAGCCAATAGTTCCTCTTGGAATCGTTACCTGAATAGTCTTTGTTCCTGTAAACTTAGTTGTTTCGTAACGACTTCCGTCCTTGGTTTCCACAATTAACTCGCCAATATTACCGCCGCGAACGTTAATATCACCAGAGGCATCCAGTGCAAAATTTTTCGAGCGAATGAATTGATCTGCGAAATTGATGCACATACCAGCATTCGCATATGCACCGCTTCCGCCATAGCTGTAATCATCTGTGCGCATATAACCGTTTTCGGTCACAACAAATCTACTTAAGTCTGGTGTGTCCGATATTGACTTGTATTCAATATAAACTCCGTCTGCAAGGGTTAATTTTGTAGCATATATTTCCCCCACTACATACAGGTTACCATCCGTAGACGCCTCAAAAACGCGCTGCAATGTGAAGTTATCGCTATTTTCATCGTATATCTTCTTGTTAATAGCTATTCCGTGGTCGTCGAGCATAATGGTGTTTGCCGCATTTTTTATCTCAAGAGTTTCACCTATAAGCAGTGTACCTATCAGCACATCAGCAGCGAGACCATAACCAAGATACTCACCGTCTTCCCCGTAGATTTTTCCAAGGGCTAACGAAGCAGATTCCCAGTTATCATCTGTGAATAAAATTGTGTTATTGATTATCCTAATCTGTTCTGGAAGGAACGTACCATTGGATGCGTCTACCTCAGCGTCATATTTCCTGCCGAGTATGCCGGTATCATCTATAATAAAAGCTTGTGCCGCCATATCAGCTTGTGCCGCCCGAAGAGTTCTATCAAGCGGAGCGTTAATCATGCTCGTTAACTTTTCTTTATTACGTGAATAGTCAGTTAAATTAGACCAATTAGCCGATACCGTTCTTGTAGCCGACGATGTTTCTTTAAGTAAGTCAGCAAAGGTCATTGATGTGTCGCCCGGCTTCGATGCGTTAGAGAATGTCATACTGAACGAATCCGACACGTCAAGGTCATATTCGATTGTCATCAACGCAGGACGGAAACATACACCTTCGCATTTTTCAATCGTTATAATTCGCCCAAGCACAAGTTCATTAGTAAATTGCCTGAACTCATACATCTTAATAAAGTTAAGCGCGTCCACCGTCATCTCAAACTGTGGCTGTGAACATTTTGCCAAATCAACTTTCCCTGCGTTCATAAGTTCTTTCGCAAGATCAATCCTTTCTGGCATTGTTGTCGTGTCATAGGTAGCGATATTACCATTGCTATAATCGCCCTCTATCCAATAATTTGAAAGTTCATCATACAGCTCCTGCCCGCGCCGCTTGATAAACTGCTGTATGTTGCATTGTGTATTGATATAAGTCATCTCTCCTTCTATGACTTCAATATCGTTTTGAAGGTTGTTGCTAATCGGCGTTAATGTACGGTTGATATGGTTTTCCCATATTGAACACCAACCATTATCGCCAACCGTTTCTGCGTATGTTGTATACCTCTCAAAACCTGATACGTAAAAAGCATACACGGAAACTATGCCGTCCGCGCCCGCGAGAATGCGATAACGCGCGCCGTCGTAGATAAAATACGAATTTGATTGAGAAGCCGATATAGATGTCCCGTCAGGGAAAGTGATAGTGAACGCGCTATTTTGATTAACTACACTCATAGTAACGCCCCTAACTTCAACGGTACCACTGCTGGCTATGTTGCCGTCGTTATCTTTGACAACACCCACCTCAGACGCAACGTTCAGTTTGCAATAGCTTCGGCTATCGCTATCCATAAAGTACCAAGCTACTGTGGCGTTGTCCTCATCTCCCTTCGAGTCAATGTAGTTCTGTATCAGTGTTTTAGGGGTACCGTTTACACCCGCATCATTAAACGAGAATGTATAGTGTCCGTCATCGCCTTTTGCTGGTTTTGCGGCGGCAGTATGCCCGACA
The DNA here is from genome assembly GCA_910579525.1 of uncultured Christensenella sp. Lineage (GTDB taxonomy): Bacteria > Bacillota > Clostridia > Christensenellales > Borkfalkiaceae > Coproplasma. The sequence goes on from CAJTUK010000004.1 coordinate 229,623, forward strand.
ATCGTAACCGTATCCGTGAAGTTCGTGCCGTAAAAGGTTGATGCTGGCAATAAACTTTTGCTACCAACATTAACAGTTTCAGCCGTAACATACCCTTCACCTTCAAGTATCTTGTCGTCGCCATTTATATATTGATCGCGCGCAACTTGCATATCAGTCAACTTGAGATTTGCAAACTGAATATCCTCATCCGCTTTTAATTTTTGTGTATATAAGTCTTGCAACTCCTTGACGAGCGTGCTATAGCTCTTTGTGTGACCAGTGCGCGTATTATCGTCGTGTTGCCACTTTTCAAACTCGATTTCCCACGCATCAAGCGCGGTTATCAATTCTTTTGACATCCAAGGATAGTCAATCTTTCCGTCATCGCTCTTATGCTTTTTATAGTAGTCAAAATTTGCTATATAGTTTGTACCCATCGGGTTAACGGTTCGTATGTCGATGTCGCTACCGTTGCACGACATAACCGTCACAATATCCTCTGCACTTTCCTTAATCTTTAGTGAAGTAACAAGGTTATCGAATGCTAAGTATATGTTAGTCGGTTTAGTGATGTCATCCAATGTTTTAACTTTAATAGCATGATGCAAAAAGTCAAACTCAAAGATAACTTCAAACGCCTTCTCGACTTGGTTAATCATAAAATCGTAACCATTAAGGTCATCCTTCGCATCAAACCCGCGACAAATGTTATCTATGTATTCAGCAGCCACGTACATCTCGCCATAGCTCTTTGAGCGGAACTTAAGTATCGGGTCAATGTAAATTATCGTCCAATCGCCATTGTCCTCTGTAGACTCAGTATCGGCGTTATTTAGCAATACTTTAACTCCAAGCTGCTGGTGTAGTTGACCAACAACAGACGGTATTGCTAATGCGTTGCTACTGTCATATTTTTCATCAAGTGGGTCGTTCGGATTATAAAACATATACAGTCTTTCTTCGGTAATAAACCCACGGTCTTTGAATGAATATTGGTGCGATTGCGCTGTAACATCTTTCGAGCTACTATCGCCCTCTGTTGCCTCTGAAACATCCACTATCTGAAACCAGCCTATCTTTTCAATGAATATCAATCTCTTCGACTCAATCAGATTGTAATATGTTTCTGTTTCTTTGAGCTTCGGAACGGTAAACGTCAATTCTGATAAATCATTAAACCGTAAGACCAAATGTCTGTTATCGCCGTTCAAAGCACAAATAAAGCGTCTGTCTGGATTGCACAAATACATATTTGGACTTTCGATTTGTTTGTAGTAATCATAACTACTTATCATATTTTACCTCCCTTTAATTATTAAAAGCTTATTTTGATGTAGCGCGGACAGCTAATAGTAGCCGAGCCATTCACGCGCACCTTTAAGTGATTTTTGCCGCGCATAATACGCAACCATTTTTTGCTGAACTTACTCAGCAAGTCGTTACCGTCGCCGGTAATGATTTTGAGTTCATTGTCTACCTTATACACAGAATTTGGCGCAACTCCGTCAAAGGCGAACTCTCTCGTTTTATCATCTGTAAGATTGATGATAGATACCTTTCCATCTGCGCTATCAAATTCAACCGCAGGGTAAATATATTCATCAATATTATCGGAATCGTTGTACAAATAAACGTCCTTGATTTCGCCATTACCAAAGACAATGACTTCAATTGGTTTCCCCGTCACGTATAAAGAATCAAACGTAGCGGACAAATTAAGACCTACACATTTCCCAGAATGATAAATTAAACTTGTCACAGTAAAAATACAGTTATAAATAAATTCATCTAACCCTTGCTGCATAATAACAAGCGGCTTAAAACCTTTTCTGGCATCAAGCCATGTTAAGATTTCTCTCAACAGTTCTTCCTCTATTGCCTCTTCACTAACAACTGAAAAATCATAGGTCGGCGGGCTGTCATACGTCAAGTCTAAATAATGAAACTTTTTAGCCTTAGGCGCCTTGCCAACTACAACGCTTGGTATAACATACGGCGTTTCCTCCAATACGTTGCTATTGAAACTTGCTATTTTTAAGCCATATTGTTCAGAGTAGATTCCGTCGTATGTAAACTCCGTTGCATTAAACATCTTCTGCCCTCCTTTTATATTAAGAGAGCAGACCCATGCGGAGCCTGCTCTCATTGTTGTATTAAAACTTTTTTTTGTATCCCGTTCGTGTCAAAGCACTTTCCATATTCTTTTCTATCTTGGTAACCGCTTGATCAACGAGAGATTTAAGCTTTGGAAGCGTGTTCTCATTTACATCACCACACTTGATTTCAATAAGTGGTGAATTGTTGTTGATGGTTGCACCATTGCTTCCTCTACTTGACAACATCATGGGCAAGGTCTTTTTCATAAAGTTATCCATCTGCCTTGGTGTAGAAACAAACTCACCATTAAGCAGTTTCGCAAATTCCTCATTGCTCTTTAGGCTGGTGAAATCACCAACAAAACCGCCAGAGTGATACATTCCCGTGGCGCGCTTTAATGCCTCCCAGCCATTATTATTGCCTACACCGTTCCAAAATCTTCCCCATCCATCTTGCTCTTCAAGCTTTAAGATGGTTCCATCTAAGCAACCATATAGGTTTCCTTTATAGTAAAAGATATCTCTGTCGCCATATTTATTAACTTCGTATGCGGCTTTATATAGTCCATCGCTGTCGCCATCTGTTGCCGTTTGGACATGATAAGTAGTCCCATTTAATATAACCTCGCCATTATCACCAGCATTGTTTTTTGCCATGCCTTTTCCCCACGCGCCCTTGATTTTAGTCATTTCGGCTGCTTTTTTCTGGTCTTCCGTCATTTCCGGCGCCGGTGCCTGCGGAGTTTTATATGAATCAGCAACTGACTTTGCAGCAATGTAATACGAATCTGCACCACTATAATCTCCTGCGGCAACTTTATCCATAAAAGTTTTTGCATCGCCTGTCACAGACATACCAGCAGCCTGCTTTCTTTTAAGGTCGGAATACAGGTCATACATTTCAGTACCAGTAAACTGTGTGTTGGTTAGTCCTTCTATGCCTGTAAGTATCCCATGAAGCGTCTGTGCTATCTCTGTAATTTGAGTAGAAATAAGCTCTACTTGTCCCTGAATAAATTGCTCATACTCGTTATACTCATTGTCAAGTGCAGTGGTTATGTTTTCGATTGCGCGTTCAAGAGTGTATTCATCAAGCTCTTCCTGAGCTTCTTGTAGCTGGCTTTCCAACTCTCTTGCGCGCGCTTGCCCCGTTGCCGATTTATCAAGTTTGGCGAGAGATAGCTGAGTTTGTAAGTCGGCAACTGACTTCTGCTTTTTCGCTAACTCTTTTTGATAGTTAATCTCTTCCTGATAGGTTTTAAGCAAGTCTTTGCGAATGTCAATAAGCTCTTTGTAAATATCAAGCTGTTCTTCAAGTGCATCTTGCATCTTTTCCAATCTATCAGTCTCTTCACTTATAGCTAATTCTCTTAGAAGCGATGCCCACTCAATCTCTTTTATGTTAAGGTTATCTTGTGCTGTCGCTAAGTTCTTCAAAGCTGTCTCATAGTCATCGTCTTCTTTCGTTAAACCCGCGAGCGTTTTCTTCGCGTCTTCAAGAACTTTTTGATATTCTTGAAGCGACGTAATTGCCATGTCTTTTAATATATCAAAATTACTTTGTCCTTGATAGTCACCAGATAACTTATAACCATCTAAGTCTCTATTAAAGTACTTATCAAGCAAGGAAGGATATTTGTCCATCAAGGTTTGAAGTGTACCAAGAGATACAATACCATTTTTAGTGACATCCGATAAAGCATCGCTAAGCACATCAAACTTGTCCGTAATCGCCTCAATATCATCTACAATATTAATCTCAGCCAATTCGACAAGCTTCGTCCGTAAATCACCAATGAGCCCCGTTAAGTCATCCCAGTTTGTGCCATCCCATATACCGATTGTTTTTAGGTATTCAAAAAGCTTCTGCACTTCTGGCGTCTGTTGTGCAAGTTCTTCTAATGCTGCCCCTGTAATTTTTGTTGTATCGCTATAAGTATCAGCAAACGATTTTAATGCGTCTACAGCACCTTGGTTGGTAGTTCTTGAAATTATAGCCGACCACGCATCAAGTGTACTTTGCGTTGCAGCTGTATACATATCAAGCAACTTATCACGGTCTGCAAGATAGCTATCCATTTTTTCATTCAAGCCATATTCAAAACCATCAAGAACTTCATTATACTCTTGAATAGTTTTAAGTGCCCAGTCTCTATCTGAACTATTGCGATAATCTTTTAGAGCATCATAAACTCGGCTATCAAAGCTTTTTATTACATTGCCGTTGTTGTCTTTGATTGTATTTTTACTTTTATATTTATCTAATGCGTCTTCGGCTGCATTCATTGCGTCTCTTTGTGCAACGGTTGCAGCTTCCTCTTTAACGGCTTCTTGCTGTTTTAGGAGCTCTAATTCTTGATTAAGTCTTTGTAGTTCTTGTTGATCCACAATTGAGAGCTTATCTTTAGAATTAAGTTCATCAATTGCTTCTTGAACCTCTTTGATTTTATTCTTAACTTCCTCAAGTTCTTCCTTAGTTTCTTTCCAAGCATCTTTGCATTCCTTAGCCGCCTCTTTCAAATCTTCATATGAAGGATTAAAAGATTTAATTAAATCAATGACGCCTTTAACTATAGCAACAACCGCTGTAATAGCCGCCAATATCCACCCAAGCGGGTTGGACGCCATGAAGCCTTTTACAACCGTATCAATACCTTTAATAGCAATGGCAATACCAGCTGCTATAAACATAACTGCGCCAACGATAATCTCAGCAAAACCCTGAACCTTACCCTCAAATAATGTCATCATTGAAATTATTGTAGAAATAATTAACAAAGGCGCGTTCTCTGCCATAAACTTCTTCATTGCAGCGCCAACGGTTAAGAAGAATCCTTTAATTCCAGTGGCTGAAACACCAAGTTCCATTGCAAGTAATTTGAATTGTAGACGCGCTGTTTGGATAAGCGGTATTAGCTTCTTCATAATCGCAATAACGCCAATAGTTGATACAACAATCAACGCCATTTTAGGGATTGCACCATCGCCAAAGCCCATAATAGCATTGAGTACCTCTCCAACCCATTTCAACAAATCTACGAAAAATTTAACAAGATCGCTGTCCAAAATATTTTGCGAAAAGCTTTCCCAAGTTGCTTGGAGTTGTTCTAATTTGCCCTCTATGGAATCGAGACGCGTCTCTTGGGCTTCCATGAGCGAGCCAACCGCTTCTCCAGAATCGGACACGATTCGCTGAGCATCGCCCCAATTTTGTATGATTGAATAAAAGGCAGCTTGTTGTCTCGTACCCGCCATCATACCTGCAATCGCTGCGCGCGAAGTTGAATCTAAATTATCCCACACCTTAGACAGGTCATTTAATATCGCATATGTAGATTTTAATTGACCATTACTATTTAGGATTTCAACGCCGTATGCCTTCATTTCCTTAGCAAGATCGGCGGTTGCCATAATACTGCCTGCGTCTTCGCCAAGCTCTTCGAGTTCCGCAGTACTCTTAGAAATACGTGCAGCAATTGTCCTAACTGCCGTCGATGACTTGCTAACATCTTGTAAAGTGGCGTTAGCAGCAGAAACGATTGCTATAGATTGCTGTAAGCTGTTTCCGTTTGCAGCGAGTGCGCTTGCGGCGTTGTTCATTGCTTCACCAATTTCTGCTTGTGAAATTGGGAAACTATTACCAATCCATATAAGTTGGTCAAGTACCGCCTCTAATCCCTCAGCACCTATATTAAAAGCTTTAATAATACCAGTAATATTTGTTGTTGCTTCGTTAACATTAACCCCCGCAACCTTTGCATAAATGGTTGTTTTTTCCGCAAGTGTTTGCGCATCTTTGAGGTCATAACCAAGCCTTGCATATACGGTTGTAGATTGTGTAAGGTCAGCAATACCCGTACCAATTTCTCTTGCCGCTTTTGATATATTTTTCGCAGCGTCATTCATTTGCCGAGACGTAGCTTTTGTTACGATATTCAGCTCAGTCATTGCTGTGTTTATCTTTTTCACGTTATCGTAAACTTGCTTTAATGCGCGCAACAAAACAAGCAGAAGCGTTTGTGCGATACGTTGTATAATACGAGACCCGAAGGCTTCTTTGATTTTGTTACCAACAGTATTTGTCTCTCTGCCAATTTCTTTAAGACGTGCTTGTGTATTTAAGAATTCAGTATTGAGCTTTGTAACCTCATCCTTAGTAACGCCACCCTCTTGGTTAAGAGCCGCCTGAACCTTTGCGTGGAATTCATCGACTAATCGTGCCGCCTCTTTACTTCGCGCAATTATCTTATCAAAACCGTTATCTGTATAAAGTGATTGTGCTTTTACATCTAACTTGGCAAGAGCAGTCTCGTTTGCAATTGTGGGAGCGGATGCCGAAGCAGACTGTGCTTTGTAAGCCTTTTTCAGCGCGCGCTCCAGGGATTGAACGCTCTTAACGCGCTCCTCGTCTTTTCCAAGAAGCTCTTTTAATTGCGCAAGCTGCTCTTTGTATGTTGCTTGTAGTTCTTTGGCTTGGCGTGTAAGAAGCGTGCCGCCGACCGTTCCTTTTTTCTCCTCATCTGAGAGTTTCAAAAGTTTAGCCTTGGTTTGATATAATTTCTCAAGAGTACTTCTTAATTGCTCGTAGGATACCCCTTGTTTTTTGGCATCATTCTCGCCGCTGGAGGAACCGCCGCCCCCTTCAACTTCAGGCTTGACATTCGCTCTAATTTTTATGTTCAACGAGCTGAGAGTCTTGTCGAGCTCTTTCTTTAGCGAAGATAATTGGTTCTTGAAATAGGTTTTATTTACGTTAACCTTAAGGCTAATTTTGCTTGCGATATATTCTAATTGTTCTTTGATGAGAGCACCCGATGAACCCGCTTGAAAACCTTTACCGCCAGCTACACCAAACTTAATGCCAATTATATTATCAGCCATATTCCTCCTCCTTTTTTAATATTAAAAAACTCGCATACGCGAGCGTTGTTTTCAATGTTATGCCTTGGAACATTCTTTGTAATCCCCAAGAAGTTCCGCTTTTGCTATACCTTTACCGGCGCCATTATTGAATTCATTTATTGCTTGAATTAGAAAGTCACTTCCTTCTCTTTCTTTACGGCTTCGTACATCACCGTGATTACCGTACTTGGTTATCCACCATCCGTACACATAATTACGTGCATTATATCCTTTCGCAAATAGCAAAACTATGTTGTGCAATACGGGATCATCTCCGTCTAAATATAGCGAATCTCTTTCAAGCGAACCATCTCTAAAGGAAACTTCTAACCGCCAAAGACCGTCGCTGTCCATATATGGTTTTTGCACTACTATATCATCGAGTGTAATAGACTTAATCAGCGCGTTGACGTGCTTATATAAAATGTTTTTCATTTGTTCGCCGTATGTCGTTAACATAGCCGTTGGATCTTTATCGACATACTCCATACCCGTTTTCTTTTTTATTTCTGCCTTGCCCGCGGGGGACTTGGCGTATTGCTCGATGAGCTTGTTAATATAGCTTTCTGTAATCATTTGCCCTCCCGTACAACACAGAACAAGGGCTGGATGATTTATCCTCACCCAGCCCACTCTGTATAAAACTATTCTTTTATTCGTCGATAGTCCAAGTTTGGACTTCATTCCATATTTTGTCTATGAATGAGTTACCTTTTAACTTTTTATATTGCATATAAAGCTTTTCCAAGTCTTCGTATTCGTAAAGCCGCATCCGACGTTCTTGATAGTGCTTGTAGTAAATCTCCGTAATCCTGTCTCTCAACAAACATCTGTCGGTTTCTTGCCCACGATAGCGACCAAAAAGCCACGCTCTGAATGGTTTACACACTGATGTTAAGAGGACAATAGCAGTACTCGGTATGCCTACTACAAGGCTTATGATTTGCAATGTTTGCAACATTCTGCTCTCCTCCGATATACCCCCTTATGGCATATCTAATAAATTAAATATTAACCTTGAACATCCTTTTTGCCGAGTAAACCGGTAATTAAATCCTGTAATGATGCACCTTTTGGCATATCCTTAAGCTTTGAAGTTATTGCCGTGATGTCTTCCTGCGGAATCCTGCCCTCAAAATCTTTGAGTACGCCGCCAATTTTATCCATGAGAGAGTTCATATCTGTCTTTGATACGAGATATTGTCTATATGTATCGATTGCCTTATTGGCAGCGTCAAATATATCTTTAATCTCAAACTTTCCGACGGTCTTAACGACATCCTCATAGATAGGTGTATAATTCAAAACCAGCCACATATCATCCAGCTTAGTGGGAAGCTGCAAGTCTGTGAAATATTTTATAACTGTGTACTTCTGGAGTAAAGTCAAGAACTCTGGAACGTAAGAATTTACGGTATTTTTTTCATCCATAAATACTCCGTCCACAATTTCTCTTATCATTTCAGTTCTCTTCATAAATGGCAGCACAGGGTATACTTTTACGTTAAGTTCCTTGTTGTCCTCGCCATATTTCAACTCCACAACTTTGGGAGCACTCTTTTCAATAAGAGCCTTGATTTGTGCTGTGTTATTATTTGCGTTTTTTGTATTTTTCATTGTATTCCTTGATCTCCTTTAATTTCTGCGTCTTTTCTTTTTTGCGCTGCTTTCTTCCTGTTTTAATTGTTTCATACGTAGTCCATCCTCCGTCAATTTTTGAAAACCCCAACCAAACATAATCAAGATTGGGATAGGTGTACCAAAACATTTTACGTTTTAGTTTTGCTACGTTATCTGGACATCCTTTAATATCTATGACGGTCTCTTTGCCGTCTTTGTCTATAGTATAAAAATCAGCCTTATATTCAATTGCTTGAACTTTTGTGCCGTAGCGAATAAAAGCTGGTTGCAAAATGTATTTTTTTTGCATTTCGTAATGAACAATATCTCCACTCTTAACGGCGGGTAATATTACATCACGATAATATTTCATCTCAATAGCACTATCAAAGACAATTCCGTCATAGGTTCTGTCGTAGGTTTTTTTACCTACGTTATATTTTGTTCTTTCTTCCATACTCGTTCAAGAGTAGAGTTGTAGCCGCGACAATAAGCCGCGGCTATCCTCTATTGTAGTTTCTTAAGAACCGCTTACGATGTTAAACGTTACGGATTTCGTGCCAGAATAACCATTGATACCAACAATGGTTGCAGTCGCCGTGCCTACGCCAGTATTATCACTGTAAGTGACAGCATAATCGGTTCCTGCCGTAAGCGTATTGCCATCAAGAGTAACGGTTAACGTCGGTTCGATAGCACTGCCCGTTTCGACTTGGTCTGCAATGGGCTCAATCACAGCATCTGTGATATCAGTCGTTGCTTCGCTGCGTTCGATGTCAACGAAATTACCCTCTTTGTCTACTGCAAGCTCAAACTCGATATCAATGCTCGTAGGGTCGCCGGAACCGTTGTATGTAACGTTGTAATTCGGTTTTACGAGAGCCTTGTAGACCGTAACTTTTTCGTTGTAAACAACGCCTTCCTCGTCCTTCCATACGGTGTCGCCCTCAATCTTGTAATACTTGAACGCGATTTTACCGTCGTCTTTGAACGAAACCTTATTACCTTTATCGGTAAGTTTTCCGCCGGCAAGCAACTGCATAACCTGCATAGTTGTAACCTGCGTCGAGATTTTCAAAGTTCCCTCTTTCGGGTCTTTGAAGCCAATCATTTTTACGTGTCCCTGACCACCAGTAGCCCACGTAATTTCGCCGCTGATTTCAAGGCTGACTTCGTTTGCGAAATCGATAACCGCGGTATCGGTTTCGTCTTTGATGTTTGTAAGCTTCAAATTCAAACCATAGCGGTTAGCCATCTTAATTGTATTTTCCATACTATTTCTGCTCCTTTTCTAAATTTGTTATTGGTTTTAACCAAGCTTGTAAGTCAAAATCTTTTCCGCCGTGATTGCTATAAGCCATTTCGCTTAAGTCCATAGCTCGCAAATATCCATATTGGAAGAATTGATCATACAGTTGAAATACGGTTAAGTCGTATATATTCAATAAGGTGTATCCGACTGATACACAGCTGAGTTTTGAGATGATGTTGCTGAGTTGCATACGCTTATCTGGCGTTGACTTTGTTGCCTCTTGTTTTAGATGTTTTTGCGCTTGTTCCCAGAGAGACTGCGCTTTCTTTGATGAAAATTTTGTAGGCTTTGCTGAACGCTCTAAGTTGATATAATTAACTTGCAGCATCATATCTCTAACGTCATCAAAATTATCTCGGTTGATGCACCCTATTTCGTTGTGATTGTCTTTTGTTTTGGCGATAAAGCAACGCTTTGTTTTATTCCATTCCAATTCCTCGTCAATAAAAAAAGCCATTGCTTCTTGCAATAGCTGTCGCGTAGGTTCAAGTAATGTAACGACATCAAAAGCGCTAAGTTTATCCGCGTTGTCCAATGCTTTTAGCCGCTTACCGGTGGACATTTTCATAAACTTAATTAAGTCTTCTTTTTCCCAACTCAAAATATTTAAGTACAAATTGTAAGTCCACATACCGATTCCACGTGTGGGTTTCAATTCGTGTAACAGCGGAGACCTGATATGCCCAACACCTTCCACGGGTATCGAGTCGCCACTGATTAAGTCCTCATAGCTAAACTTCACTCTTTAATCTCCACAATGTTGAAATCGGGAATTTCGTATGTTATTTCTCTTATCGTAAAACTGTTTATCGGTGTCACAGTTCTTACGGAGTGTAGCTTTAGCGCGCCAAGTCCGAGAAACTCGGAATTGTTCAAGACCTTATCGACAAACCTAACGAGGTTATCTCTGCGATTCCCCCTTATCCCCTTGAACATCTGTCGATTAAGAGTCATATAGTTTTTATGGCAAGCAACCGAAACATATAAGCGAATGCCCTTCATTGTCTTATTGTCTACACGATTAACTTCCATCTCGACCCAAATATAGGCAGCAACTTGTTGCACGGTGTCATCGACATATTGATAGTCTTTGATAAACTCATCGGCAGCCGTATCAACGTCGTCCTCACCAACTTCATTAAAAGCTTTGTTAGTGAGAAGACCTGTGCAATACTTATCTTCGGCAAGGCGAAGCATAACTTTCGCTGGGTACTCTACTATTTGGTCTAAATACGTCTTTGCCATATCAAGTTACCTCCACATTTATCTTTGCCTCTTTGTATTCGCCAGACGGGCTGGAGCATTTAAGCGTAAATATTGAGCCAATGAGACTATCGCTCTCTTTAACGCTTACCTTGCACGTCGCGCCGTTTGGAGTAATTGATACTCCGCTACCGTCAAATTCAAGACTCCACTCTACATCCTCTGGAGCTTCTATAGTGTTGCTGCTTTCCTCTTCAATTGCGGTTACGCTGTAAGTGCGCCCACTACCAGCTTTAATTGTTTTCTTCCCGTCGATTGATAATGTGCCTTTAATGATAAGCTCTGGCTCAGAAGGTTCTTCCTTATCACCATCCCCTTCGTTCTCTTCGCCGTTATCGTCACCATCACCGCTTTCATCGGGTGGAACAACTGGGTCTTCCGGCGGTGCAATAGGCTCCTCTGGGTCTTCGTCCTCGACAGGTTTCTCTTGATAGTCGCAAATAAGTTCTGCGATATTGTCGGAATCGGGTTTGTATGGATCCTCGTTAATGCCGAATACCATTAAGTGGCTGCCTTCTCCGAAATTGCGGCTCTTAATATCTATCCACTTAATCTTTCCAGCTTCGAGAACTTCTTTCCCGTTCTTGTCGTATATAACGCTGATACCAAGACGTTTATCAATATATAGCGCACGGCTCTCATCGTCCAAAGACACATAACAATTAAAACTATTGTCTGTAACCTTAATAGCTTTGTCGTTGCCATTTGAATACGAACCATCATCGAGGATAGCGTATTTATGGATAATGTTAAGCTCGAAGTCTTGGTAACAAAATATATGGTTGCACATCCAAAGCTCGCCATAGTACATACCAAACTCATCGACGTACATCTCGACGCATATCCAATATTCATTGAAGACTTTTACTAAGTCACCTATGTATAACCTGTCGCCGGGAATGACTGTCACGTCGCATTTATTTGTATCTTTTCTGGTTGCAACTATTGGCTGTAGCTCACCGTTTACTTCCGCATCTTCCTGATATGCGGGAGATTGTTGTATCGTTTCTGCAAAGCTTTCTTGAACATAGCTTTGCTCTTGGCACTTTTCTTGTTCTAAGCCGCAAGCCAACCAGCGGCGATATAATTCAAGTTCATCATTTGCCATTCTTCTCCCCTCCGTATTGCACGCAAAGATTATCGATATTACGTGTTGAGTTCAAGATAATCTTTCTCCACTGCTTGAAGTCCACGGAATGGCTATTGATGTATTGTAGATTGTTTACTACGTATAGGTATTGTTTTTGGGACGCAAGAATTGGAAATGTTTTCATTGCGCCCGTTACATTTATGATAAGCGATTCAATGTAGTCGCCCATGTGGTTATCGAGACCACTCATTTCCGACTCTTTCATCGGAAGCAACTTAAACACATCTCCTCGTAAGCTCGATAGAAAATTCCTTAACTGTTCCATTTCTTCACCTCACACCTTCAAAGTATCAAACGAGCCGTATCTAAAAGAGTATGTATTGATGCGACCTCTGTATTCTTTTTCTATCTCGTCGCGCAACGTTCTGATTTCTTTTAGCAGGTTTGCAGGAGAATACGATGTATAATCTTTGTTGTGTATCATATTCTTGAGGTGCTGTCTGTTCAGTGCTTGTGCGCTCAACCAATGGAACGCAATACCAAGCGAAAGTATCTCGATGATTTCGTTGTCTAACTCGACGTTAAACTGTTCTTTTTCTAAATCGTAATCATTCAAATTTTCTTTGCACGAGTGCTGAAAATCGACAATCGATGCCAAGAGATACTTTTGCAGCACAGCTTCTTTCATATCTGTGCAGCAGGGGTTAAGAAATGAATAGTCAGTGAACTTAAACAACGCCCTTCCGTAAATCTCCTCAAACTTTGTAGGCATACTTCACCCCTTTAGTTGTTTACTTGAAGCTCACAGTCAAGAGCTTTTTCAAATGCCTTAATCTTCTTACGAGAGTCGAGCGTACCGTCCTGAATGAAACCGTTTAACGCAACAACAAGGTTTTGTTTTGCGCCATCGCTCAACGTTACGACCTTTTCTGCAATTTCTGCATCCGTCCAACTGCACGCTTCATCAAATGTTGTTGGATCGATGAAGTTCTTGTAGTAGATATCAATTGCGAGAGCTTTATAGATATCCGCAGGCTTTGCTTTGCAGTCTGAGTCCTCGGCTACTCCGACGATAACAAGCCATTGGTTCTTGAAATATCCAACGTCTTGCGCCTTGATGGTTTTCAGGTCGGACATTGACATAAACTGTACATCGCCGATATGCTCCCATACGAAAGTCTCTTGACTTCTGGGGTTCTTGTAGCACAATACGCCATAGAATCCGCTCTTTACTTTTATAGAAACGCCGTCCTCGATTTTGATAGGTTTAGGCTGTGATTTGGTTGTAGTTTTTGTTTCTTCTGACATTACCTTGTTCTCCTTATTTTTCAAAATTAAAAATGGGCAAGCGCATACTAAGACACGCCTGCCCACTTATTTTTTCGTTCAGATTAGGCGCTGAACGTGAATACGCCCATAGCTTCGGAGCACGCAACGCCGACGCCCATAGGTTGTCCGTAAACGTACTCTTTCGTCAAGTCTTGGTTATCGGTAGCTTCGCCCTCAACCATGAGACCTTCGCCCTCGTTAACCACCTTAACGGGCTTGTCGCCGCCGGCGATAACGAAAATTTTGTTATCGTTCATAGCGAACTTGGTTGTACCGGGTTTGTGAACCTGTCTCAAAGCAACCATATCGTTACCGTTGAACTTACCGAAGTAGCCCATGTTGTAAAGGTCGCTCTTTGCTTCGTCGGAAAGAACCGCGTTGGGAACCTTACGAAGAGCCGCTTTGGTTCCGTAGAGACGAGCGGTCTTGCCGGTAGCAGCTTCGATGTGTGCGATAAGCTCTAAGAGCTTGTCTTCTGCGCCCGCAACGTTGGAAGCAACAACGTAATCCGCGTTGAGACCTACGGTGTTCGTCGCGATAGCGTCGATAGCCTTGTAAGCGTCCGCAAGGATTTGCTGTTTGAAAGATTTTGCGAGGCGGTCAACGAAGGTATCGAACGAGATACGTCCTGCAAGCAGGCGGTTCAATTCCTCGTACACGCGCGCAATTTTCATAGAGGTTTTAACGGTAACCTTCTGAGACTCGTCGATTCTCTGACGTCTTACGCCCTTCACGCCCGCAGCCGCATCGGCAACAGCGAACAGCGAGTTGCCTTCAATCTCGAATTCTTGTTCGTCGCCGTCCGCGATGTTTCTGTAATCCACGAGAGAGAAGATAACGTCTTCGTCTTTGAATCCTTCGTCGATTATCGTAGGGATGAGTTCCTCAATAAGCGAGTAAACCTGACTTCCGCGATAGAAGTTCTTAATGTTGATTTTGTTCGAGCCGCCGTTAGCTTCGATGAGTGCCTGACGGATCACTTCGGAAGTCTGACCTTTGGTATAATTTTCAGGTGATGTGCCCTTAACGGCATCAATCATAACTTGCAAAAGTTCCATTATGTATATTCTCCTTTCTTATTTATTTTGTTTAGGCAACTTCGATTACGATGTAATCGCCTTCGATTGCCATGATTTTGCCGACGGTAGTAGAGCCGCTCGTTGCGGTAGCTACAACCTTAAGCTTCGTGCTTGCCTGCGCTTCTACGAGCGAGCCAACCGCGGGTGTGCCCGCAAGTGCTTCTTTGCTTACCGAGAAGATGTCGCCGGAGGTCAAGCGGTAGCAACGGATTGCTTCGCCCTTTTTGTTGATGAATTCGCCGAGACCGTAGTAAGTCTTGTCCTTAACCACTTCGGGGGTAGCGACAAGATAAAGGTCGCGAAGTTTCGTATTAGCGGCGGGTGCCATAGCCTTTCTGAGTTCTCTCTCTCCGTCGAGGTAAGCGCCGAGCGTAACGACGTTTCCGTTTTCGATATCCGCCTCAGCGCTGCCGTTGTAGAATTTGGCAGAAGCGAGGTCTTTAGCAACAGTTGTTCCCGACATATTATCGGTTCTTACATAAGCGTACATATTGTTTCTCCTTATTTCTTAAATTTATTTTTTTGGAGCAAGGTAACGCGACATAAACTCGTCGTACTCGCTCTGCTTTGTTTTTGCTTCAAATCCCACGGGAATGCGAACCTTGTCAAGAGGCTTCTTAACGATGGTGCCTGCATTCTTGCCGCGAATAGCATAAAGTTTTTCTGTCAAAGCCTCGACGCTTTCAAACGTCATAGCTTCTTTGACAACCGCCTTATATTCATCGACTTCTCCAAGGTCGGAGAATTGTTCGATAACTGCGGCGTATGACTGCCTTTTATCTTCTTGCAGTCTGTCGGCTTTGTATTGTGCCAGTTCCGCAAACTGTGCCTTTTCAGCCGAAAGCTTTTCTTCGTCTGCCTTTGTCAACCAGACTTGTCTTACCTTTTCGTTGCGCGCCATATCGAGTATAGCTTTGTCGTCCGAGATAGCATAAGGGATTCTTATCATTCCTCTTTCCTCGGCAACTTCTGCGCCGGCAAAATGGAAACAAGAATAGACATAAGTATCGTCGAAATCAACAAGACAATACCATATGTAGGATTTCTCATCGTGCATTTCGTAAGATCCGAGAGCCTCGCACAGTACACGACGTTTTTCCTCGTATGTCAATTCAACCGAAAACTTCAAAGGTTCTTCGTTGGTAGGCTCCGCAGCAGGTTCTGCGGCAGGTTCCTCTCTGTTGTCAGAAAATGTCTCTGTCGTCTGCACGGGGTCGCCGGCAGGTTCGCCATCTTCTGTAGTACCATCGGTAGATGTGTTATCTTCCGTGGGTGTTTCCGTTTGATTGTCCTGAGAATATACTTCTTTAATCTTTTCCCTTAATTCATCTTCCGTCATTTCTTCCGCAACTTCAAAAGACAAAACCGTATCTTCAGCCAAGCCGAATTCAAGTAAAATCTTTTTGATAGTTTCAGTATTCAATGCTTCTTTTCCTCCTTTCACGACGTCAACCGCCGAATAACTTTTTGCCAACTGCTCTTTGAATTCCGCAAACAGTTCAATCCAATTCCCTTCGTCGGAGAATTTGTATGGTTCTACTCTTGCAGACTTAAAGCATGGCAAAACATTCTTACTCGGGTCATCGCTCTTGCCAAGCAAGCACAATGCCGAGAACTGGAATTTCTTTACTTCCAAACCGTCCGATGTCTTCTTCGTATCGGAAGGCATAATTTCCATACTTTGAGCAAAGTAGATGTCTTCGTTGTAGATCGTATCAAGCAACTCGGGATATCTACCAGTCCAGAGAATGATATCTGCAACCAGATATACGTTCTTGGTACCGTCTGCTTCTTCCACTTCTTCATAGTGAACATTGTCTTGTTGTGGAACTGTACCATACGGAACTGTAACCGATTTGAATTTGTATTTACCGTCGGCATTCTTCTCGAGTATGATATCGTGACCACCGAGTCTTATCTCGCCGTTTTCGTCTATATACAAATGTCCTACAACCGGAATATTAAACAACGTAGGCAAAGCATCATCGACAGATTCCTTCGAGATGATTGTCTTGTTGACATTTTTACCAATCGCCATCACAAAACACTTACACAGTGTGAACTGCTCGTTGATTGGTTTGACAGGCTTAATCTTAGCTTTGAATGTAATTGCAATTAGTTCTTTGCCCATTAGCCTATCCTCCTTAGAAAAATAACGACCCGTTCTGAACGACGATAATTGCCTCTTGGTAATTCTGCTCCCCGCAGAAGTTGCGGATTGCCTCTACGAGTTCGGGAGATTCCTCAAAACAATAGACCGTTTGATTGCCGTTAACTTTTTCTTCTATATATGAAAAACCGCCATCACTCAAAGCGTTGGCAATTCTTTCATCGAATAACTTTATGAATTTTGTGTTTTCCATACCCACCTCACTTATTTGCGTTTGTATCATCGTCGCGCGTCTCTTCGCCCGCATCGCCCAAGTCATTGTCCGAACTTTGCGGTCTTCCGCCGCTTTTATCACTGGACGTATAAGCGCTCTTCAACGGACGCAGTTTATCGAACGGGATAAGCTCGCTCTCGAGATAAGTAAGCCCCTCGATGTCGCACTGTGGAATACCGAGCGTTGCCGCATATTGCGACTTGCCGATACCAAACGCGACTGCCTCTTTGTAATATTTCAAGTATTCTTCTTTGTTGAATACCGTAATAGGTAAAATGGTTATCTTAAACTTTGTGGTACCAGAGAACCCTACCTTTAAGTATCTGTTGATTACCTTTTCAACTTGCTGTACCATACCGAGCACATATGTCTCGTCGTTCTTAATAGCAAGTTTAGCCACACCGCTTGTGCTATTCTCTCTGCCGTGCAGTAATCCAGACGTACCAGCCGTTGACCAGAAGTTTGCCACCGCATTTGATAAGTCATCTACATCTGCAACGCCGCTCTTGTTCTCAAAGCCAAATGCCTCGAACTCGAACGGAGATAGCGCAAGTCCTACATTTTCGCCAAGCGCATTAGCGATATGCGCATAATACTTGGATACAATGTCATCTGGCATAAGCGAATTGCCTTTATCGTCTGTCGGTACTTTGCCCGCGAGCATCTTATAATTCTTCAATTCCTTCGCGGTCTCTTGAAGCGCCTCGGTATTGGCAATCGTGTACAACGACGGCATAACTGCCGCAAATGGCGGTATAGTGTAATCTATCAACGTACTATCTGCCTTGATGCAAACAGAAATCTCAACTGGAACTTCTTGCCATTGGTCACCCGTCGCGATGTAATTGTTATACATCTTCGTAAATTCCGCTGGGAAAAACTCAAGTTTGCTTGCAATCTTGGTCATATCGACTTTATACAAGAAGCTTCCATCACATATTGATGTAATTCTACAGTAATCGGGGTCTAATTGCTGGATGAAAGCAGAGTTGTTGTCGCTAAGCAAAACGCCATAAAATGCCCCGTCACGTAATGCGATGAGAATCTCCTCTCTTAAAATGTTAGGAATATTCATAAGCTCAATAGCTTTTGATACCTTCCTATACTGCTTAGCAAAATTATCTTTTACGGATCCGTCAAATCCCAGCGGGGAAATAACGTATGCACCGGTATACAATCCGGCATAATAGTTCAACAACCTATTATAGTGCATCGATGACAAATACATATAGTTCGATGCGTCACGCAAACTCTTTTCGTTGGATGAACTCGTTGGCGCTTGCAACCATTTGAGAATATTCTCCTTGGTGTAAACAGAATACGAGCGTGATTTTTTTGAAGAAGCATTTTGAGGATTATACGTAAGTTGACGCATTAACGCTTTCGCAAAATATAACGGCATCTCAACCATCTGTTGCTGGTTGTTACGGCTCGGATTGTTTCTTCGATTGTTTGGTCGATGGTTATTATTGCGATTGCGGTTATAATTGTCTTTCGCCATTACCTTCCTCCTTTATAGTTTCTGCTGATTTTTGGCGCCCTGAAGTTTAGCACCAATGTTTCTGTGTTGTTTTTAGCTGCTTGAGCAGCTTCTCTCTCAATAGTTTTTGCTACATAGATGTTGTAACTCAAACTACTGTATCTATCCTTTCGCATACCAGATTTTTCTTTTACTCTGATGACATTGTTCTTCGTCTCATATTCCAGATTGACAAGTTCATTTACGAGTAATGTGGTATGTATGTAGGGTAACTTAAATTGTAATGATTCGGGCGTTGGCAGCGAGGCGTAGCCTTTGATGATATTGTGTAAATACTCGTCTGCATCGTACTCTGAAATAAGTAATCTCACTTGCCCTTGCCTTAACGCTTCGCGTAATCCAAGCGCGCAAGATGAGTTGAACTCGGGAGCACCCTTTATTGCCCAAATTGACTTAGGCGCATTTGGCACAGCACACCTCTTTGCTATCTCTTCATCATTGCAGCAAGAGAGCGCACCATATGTTTCGCCCGTTGATTGGTCATAGATATCTCCCATTAGGGCGTCAACGACACCCAGACCGAGACCTGTTCTGTCTATAACCAAATAATCGCAGTCAAACTCTGCGAATAGTTTACGGATAACAAGCGCCTGCGCTTCCGTGCGGAGACCTTCATTGTTTTCTGTGTAAACTATATTGTTAATGTACCTGCCCGAAGGCGTTGGTAACATTTGATTGATGAAAATTGATGTAGCGTCGTTCTTATTTCTACCAGACGCCATCAATGCAATATCCGCCGAAAGAATTCTCTTCTCTCCTGCTCTTTTCGGTGGTATACGCAACTGTTTGTCCTGATGCTTGCCGATGATGTGGCTTGGATAGAACGGGTGTTGTATGACCCTATTCTTGTCAATCTCATCGAAGCTATATAAGCCGCTGCTCGCTTGCGACCAGAACAAGGCGCACATTTCCATATGGAACTGTACCTCGTTAAAGTCCGCTTCCGACATCTCGTCCTCGACCCTTTCTCTGTCGAGTAGGTTTTCCTTAATGGCAAGCTGGTAAGGCATCGAGCAACAGAAATAACTTCTGCCACGCATCATTTGAACTACGTAAGACTGAACGTGCTTATAACTCCAATGTGCTTCGTACCAACAGCTGCTCGCGTATAATTCCTTCGTTCTTTCTATAGGATAATTTGCGTACTCTGGTTTGTCCATAAAGCCCGGATGTCTTGGAGACGTCAAGAATTTACGAAGAACGGTATCAATGGTATTCTTATCTACCATTCTGTACTCATCAACGATAAGTATGGTCGCCCTGTTGTGGCGCGCGGAGTCTGCCGCTGTAACAACCTTAATAATTGAACCGTTCCTAAACCCGACAAATGACTCGGCTTGGTTGGATTTTATCTCTCCTATCTCAAGTCTTAAGTTTGCCGATAGCGGCATAAGTATATTTTGAATTTTATCGATAATTTCGATAGCCTGACCACGAGTTTTAGACGCAAGACAAATCGTTGTTCCCGGGAACAAGATGCAATAGCACACACAAAAAATCGCAAGCAAGAATGATTTACCACCACCACGGCTTGCGAGATAGATTGAGTTAACTTTTCTGAACATCTCGTTGAGAATTATCTGCTGGAACTTCTTGAGTTTCAACCCAAGATAATCTCTCGCGAACCGATGCGGATTTGCCCTATAAAAAGACGCCCACGTGGCAACGCCATCCATTATGCGCGCTTGCTTTTCTCTTTTGATTTCGGCATCCGTTTGCCTTTCCGCTACTGCTGTCATTGCTTCTTGTCTCCTTTACTGCTGAATTTTTCAAGTAAGGATATATCGACAGCATCGTCGTCGCCGTCATACGCGGGCGGCTTGACAGTATATTGCTCCATTGCCTTTCTATATTGCTCTTCGTTGTCGTTCTTAATGTCAACAACGTGGCAAAGATGACCGAAGAAGAATGTGTCGATGTACTTTTTAATTCCATCAACATCTTCCCATTCAGGTTCAGCTTTAGGCAATGGTCTTTCTTGCTCAAACTGCTTAATCAGTGTTCCGAAAGTATTTTGGTCTGTGAGATCATCATTGGTATTTTGACGCGGTTGAAGGTTGCATGAAGCAAGCAAGTCTTGGAACGCTTTCATTGCTTCGGTAACTTTACCACCACCTTGTTGTGCCTTCTGAATATTGAGCTGTGAAAGGCATATTGTCCTTATCAGCTCTTCTTGTGCCTTACTCTTGCATTCAACACGCGAGCGCCAATCTTCTTCTTGTTCTTCGAGCCACTCGTATTCTTCTGGCTTATGACCGTAGCCCCACTTTTTAATTATAGGCTTGGTAACAACAAACCCGCCTTGATTATTCTCCGACGAAGCAATGTCGCTAACCGTGCGAATACGCACAGCCTCGCCAGCTTCGTGGCGTACCGTGTCGAGATAACTCGTGCCACGACTACGCACTTGTTTCGTGTTGAGCTTTGAGGGATAAAGTGATACCCTTGAGCGCCCCGGCTGAACGTGAACAGCCGTCATCGATGAAGCCTCTAAGTCATACGGATAGTCGAAGATACCGCACCAATGATGGAGCGCGTGCTCTTCATTGCCGCTGTAGAAATCTACAAGGGCATTAAATATTGTTTCGGCACAGCTTTTGCATATAGGCATATATCCGTTATTGCCTTGCCATAAAATTGAGCTGCCCGCTTTAAGGAAATTCCCGTCTTGTCTTTGGTAACTTTTGCCGCAGCAGGTACACACGTACTCACGCGATGAGTTGCTTTCTTGTACCCTTATTTTTGGCATCTGGAAATCACCGTTAATCTTTATTGGAGCCTTTGATAGTATCTTTGTCTGCTCCAACATATTACCCCCGAGGGGGCGTCCTGTATTTTGTTCTGACATATTCCCTCCTCGTATTCCGTATTGTCCTTAGAACAAATCGTCTACTTCGTCATCGTCCTCTCTGACTACGTAGAAGTTAATGGTTGTGCTTGAGTCTTCGTGTCCAAGCAACTGCCTTACAGACTCAACATCCTTGCCGTCTTCAACGACCGCTTGTGTCGCGCGGCTTGCACGCAGCGTGTGCGGGTGAACAGGTCTTCCAACTATTGGTGTAATCGTTGTAGTGAACCAATTGTTAAAGGTCGTCTCGCCAATCTGCCTGATTTGACCGCCGTATTTCGTAACGAACATATACGGACAATCATCGTCGCCGCGGATGCGCAACCATTCTTTCATAGCTTCCATAGCTTCTTCGCCAAACGCAAGACGTCTTATCTTGCCGCCCTTGCAGCGAATAGGCTTCGTGTAATACATTTTGATTTCAGTCGTAACATCGTTGCCGTTCTCATCTTTTGTCGTGCGAGACTTAATGATAGGCTCAAACGTTACTGTGTCTTTTGTGAGCTGTCTGCTTTCCTCTCTGCGGCACCCCGCATCGAAAGTGAACAGCACATACGCGACCATTTGATGTTCGCCGCGTTCCTTCAAAACTTCCACTAAATGACGAAATTCCTCTTTAGTGAGAGGAATTTTTTCCCGAACTGTATTCTTCGGCGGTCTTTTTATGGATTTGTTTATGAAGTTTCTGAAGGTTGGATAATCATCGTGGTAATAGATTTCTATGTAACCGTTCAACGATGAGATCGCCGCCCTCTTGTTATTTGTATCGGAAGATGAACAGCCCCTGTTCACCATCCAGTTTTGGAACTTCTTATATTCAAGTGGTTTAATGTCAATCTGCTTTTTGTTTTTGAGATTATCTTTAACCCATACGAACCAAATCTTTAAGTTGGACTCGTAGGCTTTTCTTGATTTAGGAGAAAGCTCTACAGAATCGCTTAAAAAAGATTCGACAAGGTTTCTGTTAAACTCGCAGACTTCATTCCACTGCTCTTGCGTCACTGCTTCAAGTTTCTTCATGTGCCCTCCTATTTTGTTAATCTTCTTTTACGTCAAGTAATTCTGACGGTGTAAACTTTACGAAGTCTCTCTCTGGAGTAACGAGCATTTCGCCCGTGCTTGGGTGCCTAACATTCTTGGCTTTTGCCTTCTTATGTTTGAAGGCACCGAAGCCCGTAATGACGACATCCTCTTTCTCTTCATAAAGTAAAGAACCAAGTAATTCAAATGCGTTTCTGCATATTTGATCCGCGTCTTGATACGTAACTCCGTATCTCTCTGCGAATTTTCTGCTAAATTGTTTTCTGTTTACCATATCCTTATATTCCTTTAATTCTTATCCGCGGCGTTTTACTTCAAGCCGATGTCGTATAAGCATTTCACAGGTCTCTCACGTGTCGTAATAATTACGCACTGCTCTGGTTCGCCTGATATTCTCAAGTCAACGCAGTGGTCATCTGTTCCGACTACGCAACCCATCTGCACAACCTTGACACCATACTGAGTATCAAAAGCGTTGTGGTGACGGTGCGCCATAAGAACAGCATCTGGTTTCTTGCCCGTCATAAGGGTAAGGTTTCTGACTGCGTTCGACGGAGTGTCTTTGTCGCCGTGTACGAGATAGAACAGCTTGCCGCCCCTCGTAACAAAAGTATTGATTGAGTTGTCTACGTACCCGTCCTCGTGGATGGTTACACTCGGGTTGTTCGCGAACATCATCTTTAAGCAGAACGGAACCATTGCATCAAGCTCCTCTCCGTTAAGATGTTCCGCTTTGTTTGGTGACAACCTTGAGTGGTTGCCCGAAACGCTGTGTACTCTTATCTCGGCGAACTCACTCTGTAAAGCTGTAACGAAATCGCCAATGAACGTTATGACTGTTTTAATCTGTTCGATAACATTCTCGTTGTTTTGTAAACGGAGATTTGGATGTATGAGCCCCGAAATGTTATCGCCGCCAAGTACAAGTTCACAGCGCTGGCACTTGTGTACC
This sequence comes from uncultured Christensenella sp., assembly GCA_910579525.1. GTDB lineage: Bacteria > Bacillota > Clostridia > Christensenellales > Borkfalkiaceae > Coproplasma. The sequence goes on from CAJTUK010000004.1 coordinate 253,061, forward strand.
GCTTGAATGGCTTTGACTTCGTCAATGTATTTGCAAAGCCTGCCGCGCAATACGTCAACGTTGTATGTGTTCCACCAGTTTTGCACTTCGATTCCAGCGTGCAAGTCTGACAAGCAAACAATCATATCTTCGTCGTTGCTTATGACTGGTGTCTCTTTGTAATCGAGTGGTTCTATTTGCGCCGCAAGTCCGCGCTCAATCACCTCTAAGAATGATTCTCTACGCGCCTGCTCTCTCAGCGACCTTTGGTAGTCAGTTCTTTCGTCGCTTAATTTTTGACGCTCTTTTCTGACCTCTTCTTTTTCGAGGCGGAGTTGTGCGATGTACCCTTCGCTCGCCGTATCAACGGCATTTTTTTCTCTGAAGTAGTCCGCTACGAACTGACCGCCGAAGATTGTCTGGCTCGCTTTACGAAGCGTGTCGCTGTGACAATCGATGTTATATTTGGCAACGATTTCTGCCCAATCCATATCGTTAGATCCATTGATTTTGTCCTTAATATCTTTCAGGCAGCTCTCATATTGCTCCCTGTTAAGACCATACTTTTTCAGCTCTTGGTCGATATCAATCAAGTCCTTTCCCTCCTTAATGGTAATCTGGTAACTCCCTACGGGAGTTGAATTTTTCTCTCTTTCCTATACGACAATAAATTTAGATTTTTTTAGTGTCTAAATATGTCGTATAGTAGGGGAGATTTTGATACCGCCATTTTTTGGCGGTGTATTTTATTGGGTTGTTTTTGTAAGTTTTTTACATAAAAGTCTCGGATGAAGCGGCTCTTTTGAAGGAAAAATCGTAATAATTTTCGGTTCCTTCGACGTCTTCGACGAGCATATAAACGGTCTCTCTGCTCTCGTCAACCATCTTCATAAAAGTCTCGTCTGGCTTACCAAACATAATCTCAAACATCAGATTTTTAATGGAGCGGTTCTCTTTTTTTTCAACCTCTTTAAGAACCAGATACATCAAATATTCGTGTGATGACATCTTACTTATTGCGTTCTCACACTCTTGTTTGAGCTGCGCGGCTATCTCTCTGGCGAGTTGTTTGCCCGCTTTGTCCTTATCGTCATAGCCGATGTAAGTTTCGGTGATGCGCGTCTTGTAGAACTTAATCATTTCAATGATTTTATCGCGCACGATGTTGTACGCACCACTCTTGGCTGTTGGCTTCTTTATAATATCCATTAAAGGAATTATATTCTTATTGGTTAGGCGAGCTTGACGATAGTTTGCGGACGAGATTATCTTCTGTAAATAATCCATAGGTGTCTCAAAATATCTGTACATCGTGTCGGGCGGCAGCGCATAGCCATTTTCAGTAGTAATCATCTTGAAGAACATTGGCTTTAACGTCTTACCGTCCTCTTCAATGTGGTACTTGCGTTTCAGTATATCAATCTCCTTGCCGCTGTCTATTGTAAACTCTTTCTTTGCTTTATCGATTTCAACTCCGGAGAGCACGTCGAGCTTGCAGATGTCCCAGTAAAGTTCTTGGTTCGCTTCGATACTCTTGCCGCTGTGCAAGCGTTCCCAGTACAAGCTATTGAGCTGTTGCGAGAGGTTGACTATCTCTCCTATTTTGTTAACACTTGTTCTTACATCGAGGTCAGCTCTGTCTGATGAATTGTAGCGGCGCTTTGTTTTCTGTGCGCTGACGCAGTTTGTTGGGACGAGGTACACACCATAGTTTTTACGAGCGGTCTGTATGAGCAATTCGTTGTCCGTAAGTAACATGGTGTCGCTGTCCATATCGGCACCGGAGAGCCTTTGCAGAATGTTCTCGCCTATCGAGTTGATGTACACAATCTCGTTAGTCATATTGAAGTACTTGTCAATGTTTTCGCTGGCTACGTTCTGGGCAAGTAGAATATTCCCCATCGTTACGTGAGGGCTTCGCGAGCCGAGCACGGTCTTGCCGTATTCAAATTTGTGGCTATGTATATTACCGATGCCAATCTCGCTGCTACCGTCGAATTGCCCTATCGCTTGCCTCAACAATTCGAGACCGTTCCCGAGTAATGTGGAGTAGTTTCCATTGAGAAGGATGTGTCCTCGTTTGAGATTTCGGAAGAACCCCTTGACGATGTCGTCGCGGAACTCTTTGTAAATTTTTGTGCGACTGAACTTGTCGTTGATGCCCAATAATTTGAACACGATTTCATTCTTTGTTGTCAACGAACTCAGCTCCGCTTCTTCCTCCGCATTTTTGAACGCATAGCCGATATGATAACGCAGCACCGCGGGGTCTTGTCGTATGGCGCCCACATAAGCCAGTGACGGCTTCAAAAGTTCTTCCACGTCTTTATACGAGAGTTGCAAAGTGTTCAGGAGCTGATAGTGACATTGAACCATTCTGCCATCAAAGAAGTGAGTTTCTTTCTCGTATTTAACGATACCGAAAGTGTGTTCAATGTTCGCCAGCCAGTCTTCGATAGAGCCAAACTTTAGATACTTTACGCTGCTCGGCGTGGTAATGAGTTTGACTTGAGAGATGTCTGTCGCAAGAGTGAAACCGTTGAGCTGTTCAACGCTCGTAATACCGTTGTCCGCAAACCATTGTTGGATATTTGCATTGAACGCGCACGTCTTGAAGAAGCGGTTACGCAACAATACCATTCCTTTGCTTGCATAGTCTCCAAACATACTCACATCAAGCAGCGACTCGCCATCCCAGATACAGTTTGTGACATCCACTTCCTTCTCGCTTGCCACAAGCCGTCCGTCCTTTTCTTCTACGGCGATAACCTTATCTTTGAAACAGCTCTCAAAGTCATCGACGATAAGAATGTTCTCGGGTTCAATTATCATTGTGTCGATAATGCTGCTCATAGGTAATGCTATGTAAGCCTCGTATGACGCAAGGTCGATTGGTGCGTTGTCTCTTATGGTTAAACCACATCTATCCCAGCGCGCCATTCTCTTTGCAACCACCTCGTTAACGAACAAGCATTTCCCTACGCGGCTACTGCCCGCGCTTCTTTTATAGCGCACATATTTGATGCCGTCACAAACAAACCCGTTCTCGTACAACTCTTGTCTTAAGTCTGCCTTGTTCTTAATAACCGGTATAGCACCCGTGAGCTGATAGCACCCGTTGGCATATGTAAAGTACGTGGGTATCAATTCTTTCGGCGCCTCATTCAGTACTTCGACGTTGGTCTGAATGCCGACAATCAAACTGTCCTTAATGCAGACACCGTCGGTGAACACACAGTCTCGGAAATCGTAGCCGTCGCGCACATACACGTTTTTGCCGACTTTGTTAAATTCTTTGTATGAGTATGAGAATTTAACGTTGATAATTGTCTGCGTGTACTTCCGCTTGTTGACGACGAAATAGAAGTCTCTGCGGCGAACTGCCTTCTCGTATTCTTCTTGGAGCTTAATCGTGTCAAGGCTCCAGTCAAGCGTGTTCTCGAATTTACGCAGCGAAATCGCGCCGTCTTTGTTCCTTATGTTATACCCGCTACCGTCTCCGTTGACCAGATTCATAGCGGCGTATATATCCTTAGATTCCAGTGATAAAATCCTTATTGACCTTGTCTTCATTTAGTCTCCGTTATAATCGTCTTGTTGTTCACGCACGAGGTCGTTATATTCCTCAATGCGCTCTTTCAATGATTCCTCGTATTCTCTACGCACAATGTTTTCCCCTCCGATGATGGGGTCGTAGTATTCACAACGTTTTCCGGCGTCAGGACATTTGTCCGCCCAGTAACAATTTTCGCAAGTCTTCATTTCTTGTTAGCCTCCTTGTTTTTAGTCTTCGCTGCTTTTTTCATTTGGTAGGCAGCGACACCAAGCCTATTTACATTCCTTATATTGAATTTAATTTCTTTAAGATCGTTTCCTTCCGCCAAGTTGTCGAGCCACGTTTGGAGTAAGTATCGCATCCTGCTGCTTGGAACGTATACCCAAATCTCGTCTCCGTTTCTGATACCAGACCTGAATATCCACTGTATCAGAACTGACAGCGCATACATATCTTGGTTGACTTCTTTGATGCCGAGCCGAACTAAATAGTTCTTCATCCACGGCATCATGTAAACATTCAGGCAGTATGCTAAGTGGTGTTTGTCAACGTACTCGTTAGACGCGCGTCGGTTGAACGTAAGGAAATTGTTTGCGTACCCTTTTCCTTTTAGGTACTTTCTATATTTGTTGAGCGTAGTCCACATCTTGTCATTCACGCCCACACCCTTGTGTCTAAATATGTTGTATAAATTGTTTTGTAAAACAGCCAACTTCGGCTGCCCCGCCTCCCTCTCCGCTCTATCAAACCATCCAGACGAGAGAGAGAAATTATCGTATCCGATTTCGTTGAATCGCTCGGAAGTATTGATATGGATTTTGCTCCGTAAATCCTGAGCTCTGTTCATTTCGCTAAGCGGACAGAATTGGTAGGTACCGTTCTTCTTTGTGGTTCCTATAAGCTCGTACTCGATACCGTTCACTTCAAAGAAATATTTTAAGAGCTGATACTCAAATAGGTAAGTAAGCACGTACACATCAGAGAAACATTTGAAGACGTCTATCGGCAGCGCCCAGAAGTAAAATGCCCCGTCATAATTGACCATATCTCTCGACTTCGAGAGCCGCATCACTTCACTGAATGCTGCGCCGTTGTAGTCATCGTCTTCCCAGATGATATTATCCCCATCCTCTCTTGCAATATTGTTGCGCTTGAGGAAATCAATGTCGCCGCGGTCTATGTCTACGGGCTGGAACAAATCGATTACCTCGTCGAGCACCAGTATGTAACCTTGTTCTTTAATAAGGTCTTTAATCTCATCAGTATAACAAGAGAACAGCGCGTGGGTACTTACAATATTCTTGCCGGCGGCGAGTAGCTTTGGCAAGTCGCGGATCTTCGAGAAGTGACTATCGTAAGTTTTCTCGGGGGTAACGAACCCTCTATCTGTACAAGCATTTTTAATACGGTCTACCTCGTTCAAATACGGTGTTACAAAGATGTATTTGTGCTCCGTGTCGGAGTTCATCATATTGATACAGGATACCGTCTTGCCCGCGCCGCACAAAGCGTCGCAAACTTTAACTTTCATTCGTCCTCCAAAACCCCAATTATAGGGGGTAAAAATCAAAAAATGCAACCCTGGGGGTTGCAAATCGAAAAATTTATCTCCTATGGTAGGGGCGGATTTTGGCACCTGTAAAAAGAAAGAGATAATAAAGGAGCAATTTTGCTACCATTTTTCCCTAATTGGCTGCTCGCTGTGACGCCATGTATGACGCTCGCAGTTAGCAGTGGGAACAAGGTGGCACTCACTCTTGTCGATTGCAGCCCGAGGGGCTATGGGTTTCAATCAGGCGAATATCTTTAATATCTCATTCACTTCAGATTACCCTCTTATTATAAAACATATTTAGACACAAGTCAAGCGTTTTTACGAAAAAAAATAAACTTTTTTCAAAAAATCTTTTCTTTTTTTATTATTTTTTTTCTTTTTATACTCTGAACTAAGAGAGCATACGTTGTAAGCTTACTGTTACTATAAGCTATATATAAGAGAGCTTACTGTTACTATATATTATATAAGAAGACCTCTGTTACTATAGTGGCTGCGGGCACTAAAATGAGTGCTGTTCGGAACCATGTAAAATATGCCTTATTTGATGAAATCAATAGGTCTTCGATAAAGTTGCCTACTGTGCGGGAGAATTTATCAATTGTCTGTATGGATCGCAATAAAAAGCCGTGATTCCTGTTTCTAAATTCTCCCCCACCATTGGGAAGGTTTCCGAAACCGCCTACCGAACGGATGTGTTCGGTGTTCGGAGAAAGGAACGTGGGAGTGTGGAAGAGCGGACACATACTGTTCGCCGTTTTTCGGTTGCCGTTTGGCTGTAAAATACCCCCCACCATAGGCGCAATATTATCAACGCTAAAAAGATAACATTGACGGACGGACGAAAACGGGCAAGCCGTGCGCCCGTCCACGTTCGCGCCCTTTATCCGTTCGCCGTGCGCCCTTGCGCCCGTTCGCGTTTATCCGTTCGCCGTTGCCGTTCACGTTCGCCCACTACACCCACACCCGAAAAGCAAGCCGAAAAACCCACCCAAAACGGGGGCGAAAACCGCGCCCAAAGGGGGCAACCCCCACCGCCGAAAAATCGCGCAACTATAATACGCGCGTAACACGTACATACGCGCATACGATACGCGTGCGCGCAGCTGACGCGGGGTATCGTGCGCATAATGCGCAGGAATACCCCAAAACGAAAAACTTTTGCGAATTTTGAAAAAAACGTTGACAAGGGCGAAAAATGTGCTATAATAAACACGCTAACACGCCCCCAAACGTTAGCGCAAAAAAATAGACGGGGCAAAGAGAGTTAAACACAATGACAACCCAAACAACCCAAACGAAAAAGGCAAAAGCAACCCCCACCGCCGAAAAGGTTTTCGCGGAATACGCGGACGCGCTCAAAGCCGTTGCAACCGCCGAAAAGGTTTACACGGAAAAGCCCACGAAAACGAACGGCAAAGCCCTTGCAACCGCAAAAAGACGGCTTGCAAAGATTGAAAACGCGATAGACGAAATCGGCATTATAACCGCCGAAAACGTCCAAACAATCGGCGAACGTATTGCCATTCGCGCATTAAAAACTTGCTACCAAAAGGGCGGGCAACCGTTCATATATTCGCTTTATTGCGGTATTGTCGCGGACATAACCGAAAACAAAAAGACGGGCGCGCCGTTATCGGACGGCTACGACATAGCGCAAACGGCTTGCGCGTATCTGTGCGAATATATCGGCAAAGGGTTACACGACAAAACAGCGGACGGGCAAACGGACAAGGACGGCAACCCCGTTGACGTTTTGCGCGGTTGTTTTCGCGCCGTTAATCGCTACATTATGGGCGAACGGCAACGCGAATATAAGCGCGTTTATGTTGACGAAATCGACGAAAAAACGGGCGAAACGCTTTACTACGAAATACCCGAATTTTACGACATACCCACCGCAACGGACTATAAACGGGTTGCGGACTTAATCGGGCAATTAGACTTGCCCCAAAGACAAAAGCAAGTTTTGCGCTATCGCTTGCGCGGTTTGAGTGTGAACGCAACCGCCCAAAAAATGGGCATCACAAAGCAAGCCGTGCAAAATCTTATGCGCAAATTGCAAGCAAAAGCAAAGGCAATAGGACTTGCGCCCGTGAACGCATAACCGCCCACCCACAGCACACAACCGCCCACCCATAACGGGGGGGCGGTTTTCTTTTGCGCGTTTACCCGTGCGCCCGTGAACGCCCACCGCGCAAAGGGGTTGCCCCCCGTTACTCTTTTAGTGAACGGGCAACACACCCCACACCGCGCCCACCGCGCAAAGGGGTTGCCCCCCGTTACTCTTTTAGTGAACGGGCAACACACCCCACACCGCGCCCACCGCGCAAAGGGGTTGCCCCCCGTTACTCTTTTAGTGAACGGGCAACACACCCCA
>CAJTUK010000005.1 GCA_910579525.1 uncultured Christensenella sp.
TCTCATTATTATGAGATAAGATCGATAAACTACGAATTCTAACAAAGATTAGCTACATTTTTAACGAGCAACTTTTAATTACCTTTTTTATCTCTCTTTCCCTCTTTTTACCTCTATTTATGCAGTTGTCAATCTTCAAAACGGAAGTTGATTATAAAAAGTATATTATCGGCATTGCGCCGTTATATAGCCATTCCGGTGACGATAGCAACGAGGATCCACCTGTTCCCATTCCGAACACAGAAGTTAAGCTCGTTTACGCCCGATGTAGTTGGGTTTTAACCCTGCAAGATAAGGTAGTTGCCGGATTTCATAAAATAATGCACCCTGTTTAGGGTGTATTTTTTTTATCATTGTAGCCTTGTATTTCGGGTTGAAAGTAAGTATATGGGGCTACCGAGGCGTTTATGCCAATAATGGGAGCGATAAGTCCGTCGCCCGCGCCGAACGAATGTGAGGCTTTGCGGCTAAAAGTCGCAAATGTACTTGCCTTTTAAGGTTGGGAGATAAGGTAGTTGCCGCAATTCAATTGAAACACTCACATTTAATGAGTGTTTTTTGTTTTTAGTCAAATATTCATTAAAAAATGTTAAAAAGTAAAAAATTTAGAAAATAAATTACATTAACGGTTGAAATGTTATATAAAGTATTATATAACATTACCGAAAAACTTAACGTCGATTAAATTCGGGCATTTTTCAATGCCCCCCAAACGGTAAAGGAACTTTACCGTTAAAAACATTAATTGCGTTTGAGAATTTTGGAGGAAGAGATGAGAAACAAAAAACTTTTGCGTGCGGTTGCCGGTGCAGCCGTTTGCTTCACTATGCTTGCGGGCGCTGTGCCTGCGGCGGCATGCCAGACGGACGGGTCTCAACATGAGCATACTTATGCAGAAGCCTGGTCGAGCGATGATACGCATCACTGGCATAATCCTACCTGCGGCGTAGTTATCTGGTACGACGCTATTTCCGGCAAGACCGACGCTTCGGGCAAATCTTACGGGACTAACGGCAGTGCAAGCGTTACCGTTACAAACAATGCTACGGGATTCACGGCGTGCAATATCACTTTCAAAAACAAATATAATACGCTGGCACTGTACAAAGAGTCGCTTAAAATATCCAGCAGCTCGCAGGCGGTTGCGCTGCTTACCGAAAGCGCTTCTTCGGCGTTCTTCAACTGCAAATTCACGTCGTATCACGATACGCTCTACTCGAACAAGGGGTATCATTATTATAAGGATTGCTGGATAGAAGGACATACGGACTTTATCTTCGGGCAGGACGCAGTTTCTTATTTCGATAACTGCACAATCTATTCCATAGGCGCAGGCGCCGAAGAAAAGAACGGCGGTTATATTGCGGCATATCAGAACACCACAACGGAATTCGGTCCGATCTTCAACGGCTGTGATTTTACAAGCGACGATAACGTAAAAGCCGGTTCGATAGCTTTGGGCAGAGCATGGGGCAAAGAATTCAAAATGGTGGTTATAAACAGCGATATTTCCGACAGATACAGCAAAGCGGCGCACACTGCGGGAACTCAACAGGGTCAGCGCTATTGCACGATGAGCGGAAACGAACCCAAGCCTGCAAATATGATAGAGGCAAACAATACGGGCGACGGCGCTATTACGGCAAGTTTGGACAACACCTGCACTTATGACGAAGAGATTTAGGCATAGCGTTAAGCTGTGCCTTTTCTGTACTTATTTTCGTTGACGAACTTGGCTGCTCGTAGCGTAGTGAGATATAGATATGCTTTATATAGTACGCAAAATTCAATGGGTTGCGCTCTTTTATTTTTCGTGATATAATGATTGTACGATAAACAGTAATTTAAAGGAGAATTGATTTCTATGAAAAGAGCATTTACAAGTATCTTTTTTGGATTGATTTTTTGTCTTACTATCAGTTTTACGGGTTGCGGTAATGAATTTGCTAAACAGCAATATAATGATGACGAAAAAATAGTACAAATTGCAGACCGCTACGCAAAAAGTAATTCGGTATTTAATCCAATAGAAGGCGGCTATTCACTTACTGCTTCACAATTTGACGGGCGCGAAACCTTATGGGAGAAGAAACTTGAAGAAAATGCAGAGATAGAAATACAAATTGATTTGAATATTACAAGCGGTAATGCAAAAGTTGTATTTATTGATAGCAATAATGACATAACCGTCTTAATAGAACATTTACAAAACAATTCCAATGAACTAACAACGACAAAAATCGTTTCTTTAACTAATGGACTAAATAGGTTAAAGATTGTTGGATACGATTGTGAAAATATTGATTTAAAGTTATTTTTTGATGAACCATAACGCTAAATTTCAATTTGTCTTTCTAAAAAGCTCTCGAACATATCGTTCGAGAGCTTTTGTTCTCGCTTGAAAGTATAACTCTTAAAAATTTAGTATTTTATTCCCTATGAGAAATGCGCTTTGCGGTTGCCGTTTTACTTTTTTTGTGCTAAAATTGTTATATGCTATTAGATGAAGAGTGCAAAGGCTGCCTTTACGAAAGCCAGCTTAAAAAAGTGGAGAAGGAGCAGGGCGCGGGTGAAAAGTTTGAAGAATTCAGGCTCGGTGTAAAGTTTCTGTGCCAAAATCCCCCCAAAACGTATTGCGCTCCCTTGTTGATGCGCGACATAGACGGGCTCCACCGCAAAATTTTCGGTTGCGGGATAGATTATTCCAAAGAAAAAGCGCTGTTTAACGGCAGACTTCTTTCAATGGAGAACGAACTCTATGATAAAATCAAATCGTCCGCAGACCCGTTAAAAGAGGCGATCAAATTTGCGATGTCGGCAAATTATATAGATTTTGCGCGCATATCCGATTTGGACGAAGGCGCGATTTCGCTCGTTATAGCGGCTGGCGAGCGTGCGGAACCGGATAAAACCGCGCTCGAAAGCTTAAAAAATAAATTAAAAACAGCCCTAACTCTGTGTTATCTGCACGATAATTGCGGTGAAATAGTGCTTGACAAACTGCTTATCCGCGTAATAAAAGAAAAATATCCGCAAGTAAAAATTACTTCTGTGGTGCGTGGTGCGCCTATTATCAACGACGTGACGGAAGAGGACGCCCGTTTTGTCGGGCTGGATAAGTACGCGCGTATAGTTGACAGCGGCGCGGGTATCCCCGGTACGTATTTAAAAGAAACCTCCCCCGAAGTTTTACTGCTGTTAAAAGAAAGCGACGTGACGATTTCTAAAGGGTTGGGCAATCTCGAAACACTGTACGGCGAGGGGTACGGTATTTTTTATTCGTTCACCTGCAAATGCGGGCATATTGCAAAGAGGTTTAACTCTGCCGTTGGCGAATGTGTGCTCTGTAAAGAAAAGCGCGCGGAACAGCCGAAAAATTAGTGAGGAGAATATATATGAAAGCAACCGCTTGGGATTTAATGAAACTTGCACAGTCGTTCGACGGCGAATTTTGCCTTTCCGATTTTTCGCCCGAAGAACTCGGCGAGCTTTTGGGGCTGATAGACGAAAATATGACGCCCGATCAGATACGCGAAATGTATTTCGAATATTACGACGATATTAAAGACCGCACGCTTGAAAAACACAAGTGGAGCGACTGAAAAAATAAGCCCCGAAAGCAAAGCTTTCGGGGCGTTAATTTATTTTAATACCGGAATTTACATTACAACTATGTCGTTCTCTTCGAAAAGATCCTTCATTTCCTTGGGGAAATGGTCGTCCGTGATAAGCACGTCTATATCTTCCATTCTCGCAAATGTATAGGGATTTATTTTTCCTATTTTAGAGCTGTCCAGCATCATATAAACCTGACGCGCTTTTTTGAAAACGTCCTTTAAAAGCTCGCTTTCAATCTGCGAATTGCAAGAGAATCCTTCAGCGGGCGTAAACGCCGTCGCCGAAACGATTGCTATTTCGAAGTTTGTCGCGTCAAAATAAGCCCTTGCCGCAGGCGAAGAGGTGGAAAGGTTGTCTTTCATCAACTGCCCGCCGACTACGGTTATATTTATATTCTTTTTCTGCGCGAGTTCCATAGCAACGGCTATGCCGTTCGTAAAGACGTGGCAGTTTAAATTGGGCATTTCCTTTGCAAGATACATTGCCGTGGTGCCGCCGTCAAGGAACACGCAGGAGCCCTCGTCTATAAGAGCCGCCGCCTTCTGCGCGATTACTATCTTCGCGTCGGTATTTATCGTAGTCTTTTTGGTGTAAGCCTCGCCGGAAACCTTTTGCACTTCTTTAACTGACATCGCGCCGCCGCGAATGCGGATAATGCGCCCGTCCTCTTCAAGCTGGAAAAGGTCTCGGCGCAAAGTCATTTGCGACACGTTGGGGAACACTTCTTCAAGCTGTTCCAACGTCATTTTACCGCGTTTGTCCAAAATTTCGGCAATGTCTTCGATTCTTTCACGCTTCATAATCACACCTCAAAATAATTAAAAGTGAAATTTTTAAACAAAGCGGTCGCCAATAAATGTTAATTTCACCTTTATTAACAACTTTATTGTAATATATTAACAGAAAATAGTCAAGAATTTTAACATTTTTTGTGAAAAATACTTTAAAATGTTAGTTTTTTGCACTTTTTATAGAGTTTAAAAGGCTTGCGTTTGAGCAAAAATCGTTATATAATCAAATAAAGCCTTAAAACGGTGTTTAACAAGCATATCGGCCTTTTCATATTATAGAAAAGGCAGACTATGTTTTTTAAGAATTTACGTAAAGATTTGTCCGCGGCAAAAGCCAACGACCCCGCCGCGCGCAGCAAATTCGAAATACTTTTAACCTATTCGGGCGTGCATGCGCTCTGCTGGCACAGGTTCGCGCACGGATTATATAAAATCAAACTCAAATTCCCCGCCGCGCTCGTTGCGCAGACGGCTAAATTTTTTACCGGGGTAGAAATTCACCCCGCCGCCGAAATTTCCGCAGGAGTGTTTATCGACCACGGCACGGGCGTCGTCATAGGGGAAACCGCGTCGGTCGGCGAAGGCACGGTTATTTATCAGGGCGCCACTTTGGGCGGAACGGGAAAAGAACGCGGAAAGCGCCACCCCACGGTAGGCAAGCACTGCGTTATTTCCGCAGGTGCGAAGGTGCTCGGAAACATTAATATAGGCGATTACGCAAAGGTCGGCGCGGGCGCGGTGGTGTTAAAAGACGTGCCGCCGCACGCCACCGCTGTGGGCGTGCCGGCAAGAATAATTTTGAAAGACGTCAAGGAGTGTTAAATGCGCATATACAACACGCTTACGAGAAGGAAGGAAGAATTCGTTCCTCTCGAAGAGGGAAAAGTTAAAATGTACGCCTGCGGTATAACCGTTTCGGGCGAGGCGCACGTCGGTCACGGTTATCAGGCTCTCGTTTACGATATAATGCGCAAGTATCTCGAAAAAAAGGGATATAAAGTAATCTACGCCCGCAACTATACCGACGTCGACGACAAAATAATAGCCAAATCCAAAGAAACGGGTATTCCCGCCGACGCGTACGCCCGCGAAATGATTGAAAGAATCAATTCGGTAATGCGTGAAATGGACGTGGACGACCCCACTCTCTGGCTCAAAGCCACCGAAAATATCGATAATATTATAGGGTTTATTAAAAAACTTGTAGAAAGCGGTCATGCCTATGCGGCTAAAAACGGCGACGTTTACTTCGAGGTGTCAACCTTTAAGCGGTACGGCTGTCTTTCAAACCGTACGGTCGAGGATATGCTCGACGGCGTGCGCGTGGAAAACAACGCGGACAAGCGCAGCCCTGCGGACTTCGCGCTATGGAAGTCGGCAAAAGAGGGAGAAATCAGCTGGGATTCTCCTTGGGGCAAGGGCAGACCTGGCTGGCATATAGAGTGTTCGGCCATGAACATGGCGGCATTCGGCGACAGAATTGACATTCACGGCGGCGGGCGCGACCTGATATTTCCCCACCACGAAAACGAGGTGGCGCAGACGGAAAGTCTTACGGGCAAGCAGTTTGCAAAGTACTGGACGCACAACGGGCTTATTAAAGTAAACGGTCAAAAGATGTCCAAATCGCTCGGCAACAGTCTGCTTTTGGAAGACCTGTTAAAAAAATATACCAACGAAGCGATAAAATTCGCTCTGTTGCAGAATAATTACAGAAACGATATAAATATTACCGACGGTCTTTTCCCCGAATCCGAAAGACATCTCACCGAGTTTTACACGATAATCAAGCGTGTTGAGGATGAGTTCGGAAAGGGCAGCCGCGGCAATGCGGAAATAGACGCCGTATTCGATAAGGATATGGACGAAGATTTTAACACGGCGCTTGCGCTGTCAGAACTTTTCGGTCTGTTCAAAAGCGTGGCGGCAAAGCTTGCAAAGGGCGATAAGAGTGCGGCGGACGACGTTTTGCAGATTCGTAAAACGTACTCGCTTTTGGGGCTGTTCAAAAAGGAAGCTTCGGCTTATCTTGCAGAAGTAGCCGCAAAAAATCCCGTGAGTGTACCGCAGGAAGTAACAGAACTTGCCGAAAGGCGGTGGCAGGCAAAACTCGCCCGTGACTGGGCGGAGGCGGATAAACTCCGCGGCGAGCTCGACTCCCTCGGCTATACCGTAAAAGACTCGAAAGACAACTATACGATAATAAAAAAGTAACCCCAAAAGTCACTGTTCATAGCGCGCTTTGAACGTGAGGAGGACCCATGAAGAAATTAACGAGTGAAACATTAAGAAATTTATATCTCAAATTTTTCGAGAGCAAGGGGCATAAGATAATACCCTCGGCTTCTCTTATTCCCGAAAACGACCCTACGGTTTTGTTCACCACAGCGGGCATGCACCCGCTGGTGCCCTATCTTTTGGGTGAAAAGCACCCCGAAGGCAACAGACTTTGCGACGTGCAGAAGTGCGTGCGCACGGGCGACATAGACGAAGTAGGCGACAGTTCTCACTGTACCTTTTTCGAAATGCTGGGCAACTGGTCTTTGGGCGACTACTTCAAGGAGCAGATGATTCCTTGGTCGTTCGAATTCCTCACTTCGCCCGAATATCTGGGTATTCCCGTAGAGGATATAGCCGTAACGTGCTTTGCCGGCGATAAAGATTGCCCCAAAGACGAAGAGAGTGCAAAACTTTGGCAAAAGTGCGGTATTTTACCCGAAAATATTTACTTTTTACCTAAATCGGGCAACTGGTGGGGGCCTGCCGGCACTACCGGTCCTTGCGGACCCGATACCGAAATGCACATTATCCGCAACCATGCGGAGGCGGACAAGCTGGGCGCTTACGATTTCGAAAAGGCTCCCGCCGGTACCTTTCTTGAAATCTGGAACGACGTTTTCATGCAGTACAACAAGACGGCGGAGGGCGCTTACGAACCGCTGAAGCAGAGAAACGTAGATACGGGTATGGGGCTTGAACGCACGCTGTGCATACTGGGCGGTAAAAACAGCGTTTACGAAACGGATATTTTCGAAAACGCCATTAAAAAGATAGAAGATCTGACCGGAAGAAAGTATTCCGAGGGCGGCGACGTAACGCGCGCGTTCCGAGTAGTTTTAGACCACGTCCGCACCGCCACGTTTATGATAGGCGACGTAAAGGGCATAGTTCCTTCAAACAACGATCAGGGCTATATTCTGCGCCGCATAATCCGCCGCGCGGTGCGCTTCGGCAGGAATATAGGTCTGCCCCAAGGCTCTTTGAAGGAGGTCGCGCAGACGGTAATAGACAAATACGCTTCGGTGTACCCCGAGCTTGTAAAAAATTGCGACCGCATACGCGACGAACTCGAAAAGGAAGAGAACAAGTTCTCAAAAACTTTGCAACAGGGCATAAGGGAGTTTGAAAAGGTTGTAGCTTCGCTCCCCGTCGGCGGCACTATAGACGGAGTTACCGCTTTCCATTTATACGATACTTACGGTTTCCCCGTGGAAATTACGGGCGAAATGGCGCGCGAAAAGGGGCTGGGAGTAGACGTAAAGGGCTACGACGCGGCTTATTCGGAGCATCAGGCAAAATCCCGCGCGGGAAGCGAGCAAAAGTTTGCTTGCGGACTTGCCGACCACAAGGAACAGACGACCAATCTTCACACGGCAACGCACCTGTTGCACGCCGCGCTAAAAAAGGTTTGTTCGCCCGACATAGAGCAGAGGGGCAGCAACATTACGGAAGAAAGGCTTCGCTTCGACTTCAATTTTTCGCGCAAGCTCACACCCGAAGAAATAGCCGAAGTCGAAAGGCTTATTAACGAACAGATTTCGCTTAACGTTCCCGTGGTCATGAAGGAAATGACTCTTGAAGAGGCAAAACAAGACGGATTTACGGGGCTTTTCGAAAGCAAGTACGGCGAGCGCGTAAAAACATATTCCATAGGCGAATTTTCCAAAGAAATCTGCGGCGGACCTCACGCCGAAAGCACGGGGCTTTTGGGCACGTTTAAAATCGCCAAACAGGAAAACGTTTCGGCGGGCGTAAAAAGAATAAAGGCGGTACTTTTAAAATAGATAAGAATAATAACGGCAATATAGCGGATTTGCCAGAAGAGGAAATTCCCGTAAACGCCGAAGAAGAAAAATTAAATACCGCGGAAGAATGCAGTCAAGACGACGCAACTATTCAAACCGGCGAAGAGGAAACAGTCGGGCAGGAGACTAAAAAGAGCAAAAAAGAAAAGCCTGCCGTAGACGATATTTTAAAAAATTTCGACGCGCATCCGATAGAGGCGCCCAAAAAGAAAAAGTTCGGCTGGATAGGCACGGTGTTTTTGCTCGTAGTTATAGGACTCGGCATTTACCTGATGTTCAACATCGTCAACGACGTGGGTGACGTCAAGTCTTTCGGCGAGGTAATAGCCGGCAGCGACTGGCGCTGGTTTCTGTGCGCCATAGCCGTACTTTTGGTCGTGCTGTTTTGCGGCAGTATGAAATACTTCATAATACTGCGCACTACCACGGGCAAATTTTATCTGCGAACGAGTTTAAAAGTCGCCTTTTTGGGAAAGTTTTACGATAACGTAACACCTTTTGCCGTGGGCGGACAGCCCATGCAGATATACTATTTGCATAAAAAGGGATTTTCGGGCGGTGTTTCAAGCGCGGTAATCCTCACGCAGTATTTCGTGGGAATGTTCGTGTGGACGCTCATAAGTCTTGTGCTTATGGCAAGCAACACGAGCGTGCTTTCAAACCTCGGCGACGCGGCGTGGGAGCACACCATAATGATAGGCGCGTGGATAGGGCTCGCCACCAATATGGCTCTGCCCGTTATGGTTGCCGTTTTTGCCATATTCCCCAAAGTGGCAAAGGTTTTAACAACTTTCGCCGTGAACGTCGGCGCAAAAATCAAAATAGTAAAAGATAAAGAAAAGTCGATGAAAAAGGCGGAAAAGACGGTTAACGACTTCCGCTCGAGCATAAAGATAATGGCAAGGAACCCCGTGGGTTTCATTACGCTTATCGTATGTATTTTTATCGAAACGTTCGGCACTTACGCCCTACCGTTCTTCGTGTTGAAAACTTTCAACGCATTGCCCGCGGGGAGCGGCGCCGATATGATGATAGCCGTCATGGCGCTCAACGTTTACGCCGCGCAGTCGGTAGCCATTATTCCCTCCCCCGGCAATTCCGGCGCAATGGAAGTAGTGGTGGCAAAGGCTTTTTCTGCGGTCGCAAGCACGGCGGTATTGAGCTGGGCGGTGCTCACATGGCGCTTTGCGGTATACTATATATATATAATTATAGGAATCTGCCTCACCGTTTACGAATTTATCCGTAAAATTTACAGGGAACAAAAAGCAAAAAAAGCGGCGGCTCTCGCCGAGGCAAAGGGAGAAGGCGAGCCCGTTCCGCCAACGGAAAATTCGTCTTGCGAATTCGAGGATAAAGAGGACGAAGAGCATAAAGAATAACCTTACGCGCCGCGGCGTTGCGCCGTTACCAAACAATAAAATAGAACCCCTGCGCGCCGTTCGGCGCGCAGGGGTATTTTATTTTTTAAAATTTTCTATAGTTTGCAGATACAGTTTATGATATTGCAACGCGATTTCTTCGGGGGTTAAATAAAGGTTTTCTCTTGCGCCTTTGCCCGCTATGTCTATGGCTTTGCGGTCTTTCAAAAGCTTTATGAGATTATGCGCCCAAACATTGACGTCGTATCCCCATGAAAACCCGTTTTCTCCGTTTTTTATGCGTTCGGCGGCGCAACTGTCTTTTATCGTTACGGCGGGCGTTCCGTTTAAAGCCGCTTCTATAACCGTTATGCCGAAGCTGTCGAAAACCGAAGGGAAGAGCAGTGCGTCGCAAGCGGCGTAATAGTCCGAAAGCAACGCCTTGTCGGTTATTTTACCTAAAAACTCAACGTTTTCTTCAAGGTTATATCGGATTGCCAGCTTTTTAAGCGTTTTTGCGTATTCGCCGTCGCCGGCTATAAAAAATTTAAAATTACCGAATCCGCGGCTCTTTACCAAAGACAGCACTTCGAGGCTGAACTGCACGTTTTTTACTTTTACAAGCCTGCCCACAAATAAAAATGCAAGATTATCGCCGAGATTCATACTTTCGCGCAGGCGCGCCGCGCGGTGCGAGTCGGCGGGCGGCATGCTTGCCGAATTGTAAATGATATGTACGGTTTTATTCGTGTTGAACCCGTAGGCGCAAAGCTCGTCTATCATTCCCGCGGAAACCGAAGTAATAACGTCGCAATTGCCTATACAGTCCAGAATATAGTCCATTACAAAGTCGCGTACAGGCTTGGATTTAATTCTGTTCTTGAGTTCGTCCAGATATTTGGTGTGCACGGTTATCACTACGGGGACGCCGTGCTTTTTCGCCTCGTTTAAGGCGTATTTTGCCAGCGTAAAGGGGCTATGCAAGTGAATGAGGTCGTACCCCCCCCCCCCCCGATTTTGGGTGGAGAGAAGGCGCTTTACGCGCTTGTCGAGCGAGGGGACGCTGCCCCTGTAACCGCCCGCCGGCACCGATTTGCAACGGTGAATGGTAAGACCTTCGACCTCGATTTTTTTATGGTATTCGGGCACGAGCAAATCTACTTCGCCCAGACCCAGCCTTTTAAATTCTTTCGCTAAATTGACTATTACGTCTATCGGCCCGTCCACGTTAGGATAAAACGAGTCGCAAACCTCTAAAATTTTCATTTTCAATCCCTGTGTTTTCTTGCGTCTTTGTCCGCCGCTTTCAGGGCGCGGGCAACGCGTTCTTTTACTTTTTTATAATCTATATTCCGGCTCGAAATGTCGGTATAGTCCGCGTCCGGTTGCGCAAGCATATGGTTGGCAAGCTCTGTTATGGAGTCCTTTTTGAAAGGCAAAGTGTTTTTAGACATCGTCGCGCGCAGTTCGGGGTCGTCCATAAGCCTCAATAAATTCTCTTTTAAAGTCTTTGCGTCTTTAAAAGACAGCGCGGCGTTCTTTTCTTTAAAATATACAAGGTTTCGCTTTTCCTGCGCGGCGAGCTTTTCGGTGATAAGCATGGGTAAACCCTTGTTTATCATTTCGGTTACGCTCGTTCCGCCGAACTTGTTGAGTATGACGTCCGCGGCTGACATATACAGGGGTATTTCGGTGGTGTAACCGACGTTTAAAACTTTAATTCCCTCGGGCAGTTTATAAGCGGCGGTCTTTTTGTAACCTTCTTCGTTTTTGCCGTTAATCATTATAATCTGCGCTTTTCTGCCTTTAAGCGCTTTTACCGTCTGTTTGAATATCTCGAACCCGCCGTTCCAAAGCCCGCCGCCGAACATGATCATTACGGTGAACGTGTCCCGGTCAAGCCACAAAATTTTGCGGGCTTCGCTCTTGTCGGTCTCTTCTAACGTGCGCCCGTTTACGGGCAACCCTATGGGCAGAAGCTGTTCGCGTTTATATCCTTTATATATGCTGTATTCTATAAAGTCTTCGTTGGGAATTACAAAATAATCTACGCCCACGCCCGATTCCCAGAACGGAGTCAAAACATAGTCGAGCGCGGCGGAGTAGCTTGTGAACGGCAAATCGTAAGCAAGTTTTAAATCGGTTACGGCTATGGCTCCGTAAAAGTGCGCCGCATAAACGACGTCGGGTTTGAATTCGAGAATTTCTTTCAGCAGCCCGCTTACGCATGTAAGCACCGTTTCCTGCGAGGGAGTGGAGTACCTCTTTTCGGGCGGGGCGTCCAGATACTTGTCGAAGAAAGCGTTGTACAGTTTGGAGAGTTTGCTCACGGCTATGTTGTAACCGCCGTCCGCAACCCAAACGTTGAGCTTGGTGGAAAAAGTTTTAAGCAGGTCGACTATCTTAACTTCAACTTCGCCCAGTTCTTCAAGTTTCTTTTTCATTGCCGCCGAACACGCGTTGTGCCCGTTGCCGGCGGTCACGGTTAGTATCAAAACCTTTTTCATCTGCCGCCCTCCGGTTTCTGCCTTTCCTCCAAATCGGCGGCAAGCAATGCGTGCCGCACCGCGCGTTTAACTTCCTTTTCGTCGACATCGGCGGCGTCGGTATTGCCGTAGTCTGCGTTCGGTTGCGCCAAAATGAGCGCGGCAATCTCGCCCATTGCGTTCTTTTTGAGCGGCAGGGTCTTTTCCGACATCTCTTTGCGCAGTTCGGGGTCGTCCATGAGTTTAAGAACGTTGCGCTTTAAAGTTTTAAAGTTTTTAAAAGAGAGGGCTACGCCTTTGTTCTTCATATAGGCAAGGTTTCGCTTTTCCTGCATTACCAGTTTTTCGGTAACGAGCATAGGCAACCCTTTGTTAACTATTTCGGTCACGCTCGCCCCGCCGCATTTATTGAGTATGATATCCGCGGCGGACATATGCGCGGGAATTTCCGTTGTAAATCCCACGTTTAAAATTTTAATTCCTTCGGGCAGACTCAATTCGGCAACCTGTTCGAAACTTTCCTGATTTTTGCCGTTAATCATTATAATCTGCGCGGTTCTGCCCGTTAAGGCTTTAATCAGGTCTTTGAGTATTTTAAACCCGCCGTTCCAGTGGCCGCCGCCGAACATTACCATTATGGTAAAAACGTCCTCGTCCAGCCCCAAAGCTCTGCGCGCCGCGCGCTTATCCGTCTGTTCGAGCGTACGCCCGTCCACGGGTATGCCTACGGGCAAAACCTGTTCGCGGCGGTAACCTTTATACAGACATTCATCTATAAAATCGGGCGCGGCAACGGTAAAGTAATCCACTCCCACGCCGGATTCCCAAAACGGCGCCACGGTATAATCGAGGTCGGAAGTTATGCAAACCGCGGGGATATCGTAGACGAGCCGCAGGTCGGTTACGGCAATAGAGCCGTAGTATTGTGTGGAATAAATAACGTCGGGTTTGAAAGAAATAATTTCCTTGTACAGCCCGCCTATAAAAGACATTACCGCCGTTTGAGAGGGGCAGGAGTAGCGGAGGTTGGGGGGGCGCCTAGAATAAGCTTTGTAAAACGCGTCGTAAAAAAACGGCATTTTGCCGACCACCAGATTGTACCCGCCGTTAGAAAACCATGCGTTGGGTTTATCGGAATATTCTTCTAAAATATCGATTATTTTAACTTCGCAATCACCTAGGGACTCAAGCTGTTTTTTCATGCCCGCCGCGCATGCGTTGTGCGCGTTGCCCGCTGTGACCGTAAGAATTAAAACTTTTTTCATAAGGTCCTTTTATAAAAACAAGTATAATTTTCGTTTATGTATACTTAAAACCATTATAACACGTATCTTTGGAAATTGCAAAAAAAATAGACAAATATACTCAATTCGGCAAAAAAACCGCGATTTCGGGGCGCAATAAAAATTATTCGAAAATTATAAAAAAGTTTGTAAACCCAACGCAAAACGGCTTGACAGAACTTTTATAAAATAATAAAATGGGTTTACTATCTTGAAAACACGCGCAAATCAGCGTATTACCTATAATAAAAGGAGCAAATATGAAAACCTATATGGCTAAGGCGGAGACAGTTGAAAGAAAGTGGTACGTCGTAGACGCCGCGGGCGTTCCCCTCGGAAGGCTCGCTTCTAAAGTTGCCGCAATTCTCCGCGGTAAAAATAAGCCTACTTTTACGCCCAACGTGGACACGGGCGATTTCGTTATCGTTCTCAACAGCGACAAAGTTGTATTGACGGGTAAAAAACCCGACGAAAAGTTTTACAGATACCATACCGGCTACATCGGCGGGCTCAAAGAAGTATCCTATAAAAAGATGCTTGCCGAAAAGAGCGACCTCGCCGTTTACGAGGCGGTTAAAGGTATGTTGCCCAAAAATTCGCTCGGCAGGGATATGATTAAAAAGCTTCGCGTTTATAAGGGCGGAGAGCACAACCACGCGGCGCAGAAGCCCGAAGAACTCAAATTGTTTTAATAGGGGAGAATAGTTTTTATGGCAAAGGCTAATTTAAAGAAAAAACTTCAATTCTGGGGAACGGGCAGAAGAAAAAAGGCTATCGCCCGCGTCCGTCTTATACCCGCTGGTACGGGCAATATTCAGATTAACGACAGGGCTTTTGAGGATTATTTCCCTCAATCCGTTTTGCAATACGTAGTTAAGCAGCCCCTCGCGCTCCTCGGAGTAGAGGCAAAGTACGACGTTTTGGTTAACGTTTACGGCGGTGGTTACACAGGTCAGGCTAACGCTATCCGTCTTGGCGTCGCAAGGGCGCTTTTGCAGGCGGAAGAAGGCAGCAGACCCGCGCTCAAAAAAGAGGGCTTCTTAACCCGCGACCCCAGAGTCAAGGAAAGAAAGAAGTACGGCTTGAAAAAGGCTCGCCGTGCGCCTCAGTTCTCAAAGAGATAATTTCAAAAAAATTGCGCTCCGTTTTTACGGTAATTCCCATATGGAATTTAATAAAACGCAAATAAAAAGATTTAGGCATAGCGTTAAGCTGTGCCTTTTCTGTACTTTTTTTCGTGGACGAACTAGGCTACTCGTAGCCTAGTGAGATATAGATATGTTTTATATTTCCCGCAAAATTCAATCGATTGCGTTCTTTCATTTTTCGTGCTATAATGATTGTACGATAAACAGTAATTTAGCGGAGAATTTAATATTTATGCTTACGCAAAATAAGGATGTAATTTCGTCAATAATTGAATTTGTAAAATCTACCAAGTTAAAGGGAAATGTTGAAATAGACGAAAAATCCTTTTGGTGGAATTTAGAAAATATTAAATTATGTTTTTATTTAGATATTGATGAAACAAGCATTGAATATTATCGATGTAAAAAAAACAAAGCAATTTATTTAGGGCATACACATTACGATACTTCGGAAGTCTTAAATCTAATTCAAGATATTAACGATAAAAATAAAATACTTAAAATTACTGTTACGCCACTATTTCAAACTTTTTCTGTTATTGACAGAGCAAAGAAAAAGAAAAGCGGTTTTTTTATACGGCGATATTATTCAATGTAATAAATTTCAATTTGTCTTTCTAAATAGCTTGTAATAAAAAGCTCTCGAATGATATGTTCGAGAGCTTTTGTCCTCGCCTGTATAACTCTTAAAATTTAGTATTTAATTCCCTATGAGAAGTGCGGTTTACGGGGCGTTTTTTGTTGCGTTTTTGACAAAAAACGGATAATAAGGCAAATTTTTCATTAAGTCTTGATTTATCTAATCAATAGTGATATAATCAGAATATAATAATCAGGAGGTTGAAAAATGAAAAGAATTTTAACGGCTATGGTTTCCGTTCTCGCGGTCGTAGCGCTTTGCGTATGTTTTGCCGGTTGCGCAACCGACGTCAAGGGAAAGACTTACGTTTACGACAAAGCGGAGCTAAATATAGAAAAGGAACTTACTCCAACGGAGCAGGCGGCGGCAGACTTGGCAAAGGCGGTCGTGGATGAAATTTTTGAAGGCGAAGAAATTGTTTTCGACGCGGAAAGCGATAAAGTTACCGTGGGCGTACTCCCCGGCAAATATGCGCAGGAAGGCGAAAAAGTAAATATTACGGGCATAACCGGCACTTCCGAACTGACTGCAAGCGGAAGCACTCTCGTCAGAGCGTACGAAAAGAACGGCTTCTCGTTCAAGCTCGTTTATAAAATCAAAAAATAATCAAAGGAGTTTATTATGGCTAAAAAGAAAAAAGGTTTGAGCTTAAAGGTGCTCTTCGCGCTTATTTCCGCGCTTTTGGGAGTGGTTGCAATATGCCTTATGGCTGCTCCCGCGGCGGTTGTAAAGGATACGGGTTTAACTTATTCGGGTGCGCAGCTCACGTTCGGTTACACGCGTGAGGGTATTCTTGTTAACGCAAAAGTGTTCAACTTCTCGTTTTTGAATCTGCTGCCCTATATACTCGTGCTTGTAGGTTTGGTTTTCAGCATTTTAACTGTTTTGGGTAAACTCGGCAAATTCGCTCCGTTCGTTTCGGCGGGCTGTTACCTTGCGGCGGGAGTGTTGTTTTTCCTCGTTATAATAATGTGCTCTCCTTATACTGCCGTAGACAGCGGCGACCTTGCCGACGCGGCAAAAGAACTCTATTCCCTCGGCGTAGGCGCGATAGTTTCGGGTATTCTCGGAATACTTGCTTCGGCTTGTTCGGCAGCCGTTTGGTTTGTTAAAAAATAATACGTCAAAAAATTGCTTAAATCCCCGCTTTAAAAGGCGGGGATTTTTTTATCCGCTATTGATTTTACCGCGGCGCGGTGTTATAATGTAATGGCTTTAAGGCAAATTTATATGATAAGAGGATAAAAAATGAAAAACGTAATCGTTGGGCAGTCGGGCGGTCCGACTGCGGTAATCAATTCTTCCCTCCTCGGCGTGTACAAAACAGCGCTCGACAGGGGGGCGGACAAGGTTTACGGCATGGTGCACGGCATAAAGGGGTTGCTGGACAGGTAGGTTGTGGATCTGTCCGCGAGACTCAACAACGCAGTTGATACTTACCGCGACTACCGCGCTCGCAAAGGGAGAGGACTGCGAGGGAGTAGACCTCATTTATTTGCCCGAAGTTACGTTCTACCCCGATAAATTTATAAAAGACGTGGGCAAACTCGTAAAGGATAACCGTTCGGTGGTTATAGCTGTTTCGGAGGGCGTAAAGGTAGCCGACGGCAGATACGTGTGCGAACTTGCCGACCACGTTGATTATGTGGATGCGTTCGGGCACAAACAGCTTGCCGGCACCGCGAGATACCTTGCGGGCATAGTCGCGGAAAAATACGGCGTAAAAACCAGAGCGATAGAGCTTTCTTCTTTGCAACGCTGCGCGGCGCACATACAGGCGCGCGTTGACGTCACGGAAGCGTATAACGTCGGCGGCGCCGCGGTAAAAGCGGCGTTTCAGGACGGCTTGTCCGGCGCGGTTATAACGCTTAAAAGGGTGTCCGACGACCCTTATATGTGCGTGACCGAACCGGCCGACGTGCACATTATCGCCAACGTGGAAAAAAAGGTGCCGTTGGAATGGATATCCAAAGACGGTACGGGCGTAACTCCCGAACTCACGCACTATATATTTCCGCTCATTCAGGCGGAAATCGCGCCTCTGTGGGTGGAGGGGCTTCCGCGTCACATAAGGCTTCACCCCAAATCGGTTTTGAAATAAATATTTCGCCGCCGCATCAGCGGCGGTTATTTTTTACTCTGTTGGCTATCTCTTCGTGGCGGGCTAAAATGGTTGCCATCATATTGTGCTTTTCCGCGGCGGGCGGGGAAGGCTGTTCTGCGGGGCGGGCGGGGGCGGAAGCATGTTCGGTTTCTGCCGATTTATCCGCGGCGGGCGGCGGAGTCAGCGTTTCTATAGCTTTGAGTAAATTCAAAATTCCGAATTTTTCCAAATAGTTTCTCCTTTTTGCTATTTTTTTTAAAATAGCGGCGTTTTTTATTGCTTAAAAAGTCCGTTTAGTATATAATTGACAGTGATTAAATGCAATTTTTCCGTTCGGAGTTATTATATGAGCAAACGTTTCACTAAAATTATATGCGTCACGGCGTCCGTAATTGCAATAGCAGGCGTAGCCGCGGCTTCGGGTTGTTCGGGTTATTATAATTCGCCCGCGCTCGCCGGAGATATTTCTCTCTCCGGTAAAGCCGAATCAAACGGCGGATTTGCCGTCGGTACGGACAATTACGTGTATTTTATAAACGGCGTAGAGCAAAACACCGCTCCCAATTCTTACGGTACCCCTCAAAAGGGCGCTATATACCGTATTTCGAGAACCGACCTTAACGAAGCGAACTATTCTTCGGCGGAAAAGGTTGTTCCCCTCGTGGCGTATACCGCAAATTATGACGCGGGCTTGTTTATTTACGGCGACCGAATTTATTACGGAACGCCTTCCACCTCCAAAAACTCCGAGGGCGAAGTGCAGAATTCCGTGCTCGAAATGAAGAGCACTAAACTCGACGGTACCGAAACCATGAAAGACGCTTACGTCAGCTTCCCTTCGACATCATATAATTACAGATACGTCGAAGAAGACGGCGTGGTATATCTTATGTACGTCGCCACGGAAGAAAAGCTCTTCGAAGAAGCTTCGGGCGTAACAAACCTGCACTCCGTAAACACGCAAACGGGCGTTGACACCCTGCTCGCGTACGACGTAAGCAACGTTGTATTCTCGTCGAGCTATAAAGGCGACCCCCGCGCGTACTACACTATGGACGTTTACGACTATGCGGCGGATAAAGATTACGACTATAACCAGCTTTATACCGTAACGGCTTCCGCTACCGAAAACAGGTTTAAAGACCTCGATTCCGAAAAAATCACCGGCTGGGACGATGAAACCGACCGCTATATCAACTGCGGCGACCTGTTGCTTGACGGCATAGGAAGCGTCAACGATACCACTCCGTTCAACAAGGACGAAAATAAAAACGCCTTTAACTATAAATATACCCCCGTTAAATACGTTAACGATACTCTGTTTTATACCAGAACGGGCGATACCTCGGCTTCGTATCTGTTCTCGCTCGTCGGCAACAAGTTTCACCCCGTTACGGATAACGCAGATAAGGACTCCAGAATTCTTACCGACGGTTCCAACGCGGCAAATTACGAGTATATTTTTAACGGTGGCAAGCTTTCCGCGGTAATTTACGCGGAGGGCACGGGCGTTTCCATAAATAAGGTTGACGCGCAAGGCAAACTTCACCCCTCTTACGAGCTGGGTAACAGCGACGGATATTTCAGAATAGTAAAAGACGGCACTGCAACGCTTCTTAACGTGGACGAGGAGCATAACTGGCTTTATTACTCGATTTCGGGCGGTAACGGTTACACGATAAACCGCGTGGATTATTCGGGCGAGTTAAAAGATTACGCTCCCCTGCCCGCGGGCGAAACGGATAAAACCCCCGTTAAAATTCTCGATCTCGACGCCGACAGCGGTTGGTTCAAGCCCGAATTTATTGCTGGACACTTGCTCTTTGCAAGCGAAACCACAAATATGACGGCGTACAATTATATTATGGCATTCAAGCTCGAAGGGCTGTCTAACGGCGATATCCGCGCGCTCAACGAAAAGTACGAGGGCATAACCGAGATAATTAACGACACTTACGGCGATACTGAAAAGTACCCCGAAAAAACGTACGCAAACCTTAAAAACGCTTTGAACTACGCGTTCTATTCCGGCGATTACGATTATTTGAAGGACCTTGCCGAAGCGTCTAACGCCAAAGTTGAAAAGGGTGAAAATCTTGTATATTCGGAGCAGACTTTTGCCGAATACGAAAAGTTTTTAAACCCCGCGGCGGAAAATAACGATATCTGGGCAGAGTATAAAGACACCAAAAAGGTAAACGGCGTGGAAGTTTTCGCCAACAGGCGCGACTATTATTACGCGGTGCTCGGCGAAATGACCGAGGCGGACGAGGAAGCTTATATGAAAGGCTTGCAGTCGGCGTACCTTACCGCTTACCCCGAAGAGGAGCAGGTAAGCTGGTATCAGGGTTTGTCACAGGGCGAACAAATAGGCTTTATTATAGGTATGGTAGCGCTCGGCTTGCTCGTGATTGCGGGCGGTACGGTGCTCACGGTTTACCTTATCAAGCGCAGCAAAAAGAATCAGCCCGCGGCGATCCGCAGAAGAATAAAGGTAGACACCACTGACGATAAAAATATCGACGTCTATTCCGATTCTGACGAAAATTCAAACGAATAATATTTATCCCCGCGCTTTAAGGCGCGGGGATTTTTTACGCTCTGTTTTGTAAATTTTGACTTTTTACCCGCGCCCGCGCCGTTATCGGCGCGGGCGCGGGCGGTTTTTAAGCAATTTTTTTAAAAAAAGAATAAAAAAACAGTTTACAAAAAAGATTAATATTAATATAATGTTAGCACTTGATATATAGACGGACCGCGGTCCGTACGGCGGAGAATTAAGTATGGTTAAGTATATTAAATGTCCCAGATGCGAACTCAACTATATCGATTCGGAAAAGCAGGAATATTGCGATGTTTGCATTGCCGAATTAAAGGGTAAAAAATTGCAGTTTGCCGACCTTGAAGAGGAAGATTTCGAAGAGCTTGACGCGGAACTCGAATCCGAAGAACTTTGCCCCGTTTGCGGTGTAAACCGCATACGCGCAGGTGAAAAGATGTGTGAAACCTGCAAGGCGCAACAGGAATACGAAGATGACGAAGAAGTCGATATGGAAAACGACGAGGAGTGGAAAAACTATCTCGAAGAGGAAGACGGCGAAGATTTAACCGTCGACCCCGAATTACAGGAGGAGATAGAAGAAGAATTCGCCGAAGATGAAGAAGAGGATTACGAATACGAGGGAGAAGACGACTTTTACGAAGCCGAAGACGTGGATTCGCTGTCCGAGCTCGAAGACGACGAGTTTGACGACGATTACGACGAAGATGACGATGACGATGACGACGATTTTTAAATAAAGCGCAGAAAAAGCGGGACTTAAAAAGTGCTCTTCCCCTAAGGAATAAGAAAATATAATTTATAAATAGCTGTGATTTCAATAAATGATAAAAAATCTCTTGGATAAAATGTCCAAGAGATTTTTTAGTATAGTATTTAAAAAAATTGCTGTAATTAATGGTATGTAAAATAAATTCTATTCTTTAAAAATAACTAAAATATTTTTATCCTCATCATCTAATTTAACACTATAACGTGTTGTACCCTTTTGAATTCCATCTGTTCCAAATAAATCTTCTATCACGCCTTTATTTTCAATGGTCATACCTGTTATTCGCTTGCCATTGATT
The DNA here is from genome assembly GCA_910579525.1 of uncultured Christensenella sp. Classification (GTDB taxonomy): domain Bacteria; phylum Bacillota; class Clostridia; order Christensenellales; family Borkfalkiaceae; genus Coproplasma. The sequence continues at coordinate 21,147 of CAJTUK010000005.1, forward strand.
TCTTTGCGTTTAATTTTTATGGAATCAGCAACATATTCTGTAAAAAATTCAACGCCAATATAGGTTTTTTTGTTTTGTGTTGCTTTTAACAATTTAGCATGGGTGTATTTCTCATTATTCTCGATTAGCTCACTAGCCGCGGCGCTTATTGAAATTTTTCCGCGTCCTATGCTTGCGTATGGTGTATTTCTGCCTTTTTGTTCTCCATAAATTTTTACTGTTTCCCAATTCATAATATACCTCTTTTGCTTTTTTTATAATTATAAGCATTATTATATGTGTTGTCAAGTATTATTTATTATTTTTTTATTAATTTTTATAATTCTTTTGTTTTTTATTGTTGAGCGTGTTGCGTGTTTGGATTATTTTGATTTGATAAAGTCGTTTTATTTATTGTATTAAAAGTATCTCAATCTCACTATACTACAAGTAGCCTAAGTTCGTTCACGAAAAAACAGAAAAGGCATAGCGTTAAGCTATGCCTAATTTGTGTTCATCTTCGGTTTACCTAAAATTTCCTATGAGAACCAAGGTAAAGTCCCGCTTTTATTATTGCTCTGAAAATTCTTCGTCCTGCACGGGCGAAGTTTTGTATATGTGGCAACCGCCGAACAACAGCGCGCAGCCGATTTCGGCAAAACAAAACACAAAATATTTAATTGCTTTTTTAAGTTTTTCACATGCTCTCATACTTTTATTATACTCCGCCTCATTCTGCGCGTCAATATCCGCGCGTTTGCGCGCGGGTTTAAGTTGCATAATTTTGGAAATTTAGGCAAAAATAAGTATATGATAAAAGTTAATATGACGATAAATTCCATTAAAGAAGCGGTTAAATCTCTCTGCGGTAAAGACGTAACCGTCAAACTCAATTTAGGCAGAAATAAATTCGTTACGTTTCCCGCGCAGGTAAACGGAATTTACCCTTCGCTTTTCACGGTCAGTCCGTTCGATAAAAATTTTTTAGGCAAAACGGCTTATTCTTACTCCGAAATTTTATGCGGCAGAGTAAAACTTTCGGAACAGAAATCTCTTAAAAGCGATAATAAGTAATAAACGGAGTGCGGGGCGCATATTATACCTTGTAACAGCGAGGTGAAAATATGGCAATAAACGCACAATATCAAACGGGGACTTATACCCGCAAGGCCGCTTCTCTTTCGGCGCAGTCCGTTGTGGAAATAAAATTCAACGCGCAGGACGCGGGTGAAGCGGTTGCGGTTTACCCGCAGATTTGTTTAAGCTCGTGCGAGGTTTCGTCGGGCAGAGTAAACTATTCGGGGCGTCTTATCGCGACTTTGGTATATATCGGCGAAGACGGCAAACTTTGCCGCGTTCAAAAAGGCGCGGAGTTTTCGCACTATGCCGACGACGACGTGCTCGCTCCCGCACAAAGGGCGGACTGCGTGCTTACCTGCGCAAAGTGTCAGGTAAAGCGCGACGGATCGTCTTACGCGGTCGCAGTGGTTGCCGACGCCGAAATCACCGTTTTCGAGAGCGCGCAAAGAAGCTATTTAAGTTCGCTCGAAGGCGCGGTTTGTCGCACGGAAAGCGGCAGATTATATTCTCCCGTAAGTTTTAGCGGCGAAAGCGAGGTCGACGACGAGTTCGATTGCGTTGCCGACGACGTTCTCGTGCCCTCGGCACAGGTTCTCGTGCTCGATTGCAGCGTAAGAGCGGGCGCGGTGGAGGCGAGCGGCGAAATTTATCTTTCGCTGATGGCGGTCAGGGACGGAGCCCCCGTCAATCTGGACAGAATTATTCCGTTTAAGTGTGAAATACCCTGCGACGAAGCGGTTTTAAGCAAGCGCGCGTATTGCAGGGCGGAAATTAAAAACGTAACCGTAAACTGCAAAATAATAGAGGACAGAGGTAAGTGCGGGGTGGATTTCAATGCCGAACTCGCATTCTCCGGACACTTCTTCGAAGAGGAAGAAATTTCTTTCGTCGCCGACGCCTTTTGTAAAGAGAACGAAATTTCACTTTCGCGTTTTTGCGAAGACGTAACCGAAGATACGCAGATAAAAGTGTATTCGGAAAGAGTAAACGGGCTTTGCGCCGCAAAGGCAAAGCTTGACTACACCTGCGCGTTTCTCGCGGCAGCTCTGCCCTCGGCGGAATTTGCAAGAACGCCAGACGGGATAGAGGGCTCCGTTTCCGCTACGCTCATCTACGAACAGGGCGGAGAAGTTCGCTCCACCGAAATCAATATGCCGTTCGAACTCAAACTTTCCGGTCTCGGCGAAAACTGCAACAAAATCTACGCGGCCGTATGTGGCGTAAGTTTACGCCAGCGCGCGGAGGGTGAGTGCGAGGGCGAAGCCGTGCTCAAAATAACCGCGTTCGACGGCGAAAACAAAAGTCTGGGCTATATTTCCGCCGTTGAAGAGGGCGAGCCCAAAAAGGCATGCGACAGCGCGGTGAGCGTATACATACCCAAGGCGGGCGACGGACTTTGGGAAACGGCAAAGCGGCTTTCGGAAAGCCCTGAAAATATAGAAAAGAGCAATCCTGAACTCACATTCCCTCTAACAGGCAAGGAGCGGATTATAATTTACCGCCCCAAAAACGCATAATAATACTCGGTCATACCTTTTAACTGCCGCCGCCCCGCGGGCATATTGCCCGCGGGGCGGTTTTTTTACGCTCAACCTTAAACAAAACGTAAATTCAACTGACGGTTGAATTGGCTAACGGCAGGTTTAAAAAGAAATTTTATAGTGTTAACTTGCTTTCCTGCTTAAAATATTGCCTTAAAGCATAAATTAGCTTATAATTTTGCAAAGGAGAAAACTATGGGTAAATTTAACGATATTTTTAAAGAGTTGAGACTTAAATTCGATTTAACGCAACAGGAAGTGGCGGATAAATTCAACGTAACTTCTGCGGCGGTGTCAAAGTGGGAAGATCAAACCCAGCCCGACTACGAAACGCTTGCGAAAATAGCCGATTTTTTCAGCGTTACCGTCGATTATTTATTGACGGGAATAAATAAAACGCAAGTTACGTCTTATATAGAAAAATGCGCGCAGAACGACGACGTTAAACTCTTCGAAGAGCGTAAATCCGCAGGGCTTATATTGAACTGTGACGAAAGCGGAAAAAATATTTTCGATTACGTCCTTAAAAACGGAAGAGATAAAATTGCTTTTGGATAACGGTGCAAAAGTCAGCCTTGATTGCGGGCAGGAGTGGGGTAACGGCAATAAACCGTCCGGCATGATAAAGATAGATGATTTTGCCGCAATATTGCTCAAAATGATTGTAAAGTAAAGAATAAACTATAACTTTACGGCGTGTTTTAGTGCGCCGTAAGTTTTTTTCAAAAATCATTGTGTTGGCGGTCAGGTTATGGTATAATAGTCGTATGGTGCGCGTAAAGGCTTATGCAAAACTCAATTTCACGCTGGATATCACGGGATATTCCGCGGGCTATCATATGCTGGACAGCCTCGTTTGCACCGTGGATATGTTTGATTTAATAAAGCTCAAAAAGCGCAGAGACTCTCTCGTTTTTGTCGAAATGCACGGGCAGGGGTGCGAGCTTATCCCGCCCGAAAAAAATAACGCGGTAAAAGCCGCAGAAGCGTATATAAAAGAATTCGGAACGGGCGGCGCGGATATAACTATATACAAAAATATACCCGTGGGCGCGGGAATGGGCGGTTCGTCCGCAGACGTTGCGGGCGTTCTCAACGGAATGGCGAGACTCTACGGAACGGGCAGTGAGGTTCGGCTTAAACAAATCGCAGATTCGCTCGGCAGCGACGCGGGTTACATTCTCACGGGCGGCTGGGCGCGCCTTAAAGGCAGGGGCGAAAAGGTGGAAAACCTCGATATATCCGCGGGTCTGCACGTGCTGATGCTGTTGCCGCATAGCGGAGTTTCAACGCCGGAATGTTATCGCCTTTACGACGGCTTAAAAGAGAACACCACCCGCACGCAAAACGCCTTAGACCGCCTGATATGCCGCGATTACGCGGGTTTCGGGGCGCAACTCGGCAATGCGCTGTATACGTCGGCGTGCGCGCTCAACGCCGACGTCGAAAGGGCAAAAAAAGAGCTCGAAAGTTTCTCTCCGCTCGGCGTCGTTATGACGGGGTCGGGGAGCGGGGTGTTCGCCCTGTTCGAAACCGCCGAACTGCGGGACTGGGCGGCAAGCCGCTACCGTGGAAAATTCAGAGCGATAAAATTAAAAACTTATATCCCAAAAAGGAGTAAAATATGGCAGAAGAGCGTTTGATAGACGACGACAAAGACAGAAAGTACAAGATACGTAAAAACGAAAACGGCGAAGACGAGCTCGTTATAGACGGCTTGCCCGAAGAGGAAGATAGGGAAGAAATTGCGTTCGAAGTTCCCGACCTCGAATCCGACGACGAAGAAGCCGCGGTTATGACGCCCGAACAGCTCGCCGCGAGAGAAAAGGCGAGACAGGAGGCTGAATCCGCAAGGCTCGAAGGTATAGCCTCGCGCACGGCACAGGCGCGCGAATTTATCGCCGCCGATAACTTTGCGGACGCGGCTTTTGTCCTGAACGAAGCCGAAGCTATGGGCGGCAACGGAGAAATTTATTTTTTAAAGGTGCGCGCGCTCACTAAAAACTTTACCGATTTTTCCGACTTTGCCGAGTGCGCTCCCGCAGTCGAAAACGTTGCAAAAACAATTTCAGAAGAAATAAAGGCGGAGTTTGCCCCCTATAAAGAGGGCGTGGAAATGGTTGCGGCGGAGCTTGAAAAAGAGGTGGACGCTCTGGGCGCGGAGAACGAATCAAAAAAATCCGAGCGCGCTGCGTCATTTGCCGCAAAAAAGAAAACCGCGTTTATTCTCTTTGCCGTTACGGCGGTTCCAATGCTTATTTCAGCGGTACTCGCCGCGTATTTCGGCGCGAATATGCACGCGCGTTACGACCATACTTTTATGATAAGCTGTTTTGTGTTTATAGGCGTTGCGGCGGCGTTTTTTATAGCCACGCTGTTCACCGCACACAAACTCTGGGACAGCGCAAGGCTGGTCAAATTGAATTCCAAAAATTCTTCAACCAAGCTCGGCAGAGAGTACGAGGATAAAAAATCCCGTTTACAGCTCGTTAAAAACATTATTTCGGCTTTGAGCGATGATATACTTTGATAACGCCGCGACCACGCCGCTCGACGGCGAGGTTTTAGAGGCAATGCTCCCGTTTTTAAAAGATAATTTCGGCAACGCGCAGTCGCAGCACGCTTACGGGCGCAACGCGGCTAACGCGTTGCAGACCGCGCGCGACCAAACGGCCGCGCTTTTGGGTTGCAAGCCCGAAGAGGTTTATTTTACTTCCGGTGGAACGGAAGCGAACAACGCCGCGTTAAAGGGTGTTTGTTTTAATTATTTAAAGAGCAACCCCGCCCGCTCGGGGCACCTGATGGTTTCGGCTATAGAACACCCTTCCGTTATAGAGAGCGCAAAACAGATGCTCGCTCTCGGGTTTGAGGTTACTTTTATAAAACCCGATGAAAACGGCGTAGTAAGCCCGCGCACGGTAGAAAACCATATAAAAGAAAACACCGTTTTTTGCGCGGTTATGGCTGCAAATAACGAAACGGGCGTGATTCAGCCCGTGCGCGAAATCGGAGCAATATGCCGCGACCGCGGCGTGTTCTTTTATTCCGACTGCGTACAGCTCGCCGGCGCGCAAAAAATAACCGCGGACTTTTGTAACGGTCTTGCAATTTCCGCCCATAAATTTTACGGCCCGAAGGGCGCCGGAGCGCTGGTCATAAAAAACGGTGCAAAAATTGCGGGCTTGATTTCTGGCGGTATGCAGGAGCGCGGACTGCGCGGCGGTACCGTCAACACTGCTAACGCGGTCGGGCTTGCCAAGGCGTACTCCATTGCCTGCAAAAACGCCGAAAAAAATTCGAAAAATACAGCCGTGTTGCGCGACCGTCTATTAACCAGAATATTGTCTGAAATTCCGTCGGCAATCCGCAACGGCGGGGGCGAAATTCTGCCGGCGCACCTGAACGTGTCGTTTTTGGGTTGTCGCGGAGAAAATTTGCTCTCCGCGCTGGATTTAAAGGGAGTTGCCGTTTCAACGGGATCGGCTTGCTCGGCGGGCGCGGTAAATCCTTCGCACGTGCTTACGTCCATGGGGCTGGACGCGGCGCGGGTAAATTCCGCGGTGAGATTTTCGTTCGGGAAGTACAACACTTTAGAACAAGTCGACGAAGCGTTTGAATATTTAAAACAAGCGGTAGCCAAAATACGGGCTTCAAAGTGAATATGTGTGTATAAATTATATAATTATTCGCGCGAAACTTGTAGAATTTGTGAGAAACTAACACTTTTTGTTGGATAAATTATGTTTATGCGAATAATAAAAAAATCTTTTCAAAAAGTTTTATTTTTCCGAAAATAAGTATATAATTTAAAATGTAAACAAGATAAACGGGCGCCGTTCAGCGGCGGAAAAGCCCAAACGGCGAATTGACTGTTTACAAACTTATGTTGCTCATCATTTTCCCCCTTATCATATAGAGGCGGCGCAAACTCCGGTTTGCGCCGTTTCTGCATTTTTGTCTTTAACCGCTCATGACAAAACCGCCGCCGAGCCGAACGGCTCGGGCGGCGGTTCACTTTTACATAATTCTGCAAAGCAGGCAGGCTAAAACGGTGGTAATAAACGTAGATATGAGCACAAGTGCAATCGGCAACGCTATTTTTTTGTTTTTAGTCCCCGCAAAATACACGGCCGATATGTAAAACACCGTTTCGGAAGACCCGAAGCACACGCACGCACAGCGCGCAATATAACTGTCTGCGCCGTAAGTTTCTATAACGTCCGTCAGATACGCCAGGGAACCGCTCCCCGAAAACGGCTTAACGAGTATGAGCTTGGTCAACTCGGGCGGTATCCCCAAAAATCCGAAGGCGGGAGAAAGAAACCCCGTAAACGCGTCGGCAAGCCCCGACGCTTCGAATATCTCGCACATCATAAAAATCGCGCACAGGCAAGGCACAAGCGAAACGGTGAATTTAACGGCTTCGCCCACGCCCGCGGAAAATTCGTCGTAAACTTTTACTTTTTTAAATATCGCAAAGGCGAAAACGGCTAAAAATATTACGGGGATAACAAACTGCATTTTTTGCGCCTTTTGCCGAGAAATTTATTAATCAGGATAAACGCGCCCGCCGCCGCAACGGTTGAAAACGCCGTGCATATCAGCGAGGGCAAAAATATATCGAAGGCGGCCGCGCTTCCCGCTTGCGCGCGCAGAGCTATAACCGTGGTGGGGATAATCTGAACGGAAGTGGCGTTGATTATAAATAAAAGTTTTTGCGCATATTCGTTTTTATCCTTTTCAAGCTCGCCTATCGCTTTTACGGCAAACGGAGTTGCGGCGCCGCCTATCCCCAAAAGATTGCAAGAAAGATTCATCGCAAGATTTTCCAAAGCGGTTTCGTTTCGGGTTTTAAACAGCTTTTTAGAAAGAGGCTTCAACGCCCTCGCCGCCCCGCGGGACAGCCCGCTCTTTTCCGCAAGGCGCGACAGCCCCATCCATACGGCGTAAATAAAAAACAGGGTCAGCGCCGTTTTTACCGAGCGCTCCGCTCCTCCCAAAAGCGAGCTTAACAGCTCGTCCGGCGCGACGAACGTCATAACGAGCAGCGACGCCGCAAAGATTACCGTAAATATTGCGTTCATATATTAAATTTATAAAAGAAGTTTGCATTTTATACCGCGTTGTGCTATACTTTTTTAGAATAATAATCGGAGAATACGGCATGAAAGACAAGTTTTATATTACAACGGCTATTACTTATACGTCCGGCAAGCCCCACATAGGCAACACTTACGAGGCGGTTTTTTCTGACGCGATAGCCCGCTTTAAACGGGCGCAGGGCTTCGACGTGTTTTTTATGACGGGCACCGACGAGCACGGGCTTAAAGTAGAGCAAAAAGCCGCCGAAAAAGGAGTGACACCCAAGCAGTTCGTAGACGGCGTTGCCGGCGAAATCAGGCGCATATGGGACTTGATGGACGTATCATACGATAAATTCATACGCACCACCGACGAAGATCACGTTAAAGCCGTGCAAAAAGCGTTTAAAAAATTCTATGAACAGGGCGATATTTACAAAGACTCTTACGAGGGGCTTTACTGCACCCCGTGCGAGAGCTTCTGGACTGAAAGCCAGCTCGTAAACGGCAAGTGCCCCGACTGCGGCAGAGAAGTCAAACCCGCCAAAGAAGAAGCTTACTTTTTCAAGATGGGCAAGTATGCAAACAGGCTTATAAAACATATCGTAACGCACCCCGAATTCATACAGCCGGTATCCCGCAAAAATGAAATGATGAACAACTTTTTGCTCGCCGACGAGTTCACGGGCAAGAGCGACGGGGAAATTTTAAAGGCGATAGAAGACGGAACGCTCAAAACCAAATTGCAGGATTTGTGCGTTACCCGTTCAACGTTTAAGTGGGGAATTCCCGTAGATTTCGATAACCGTCACGTGGTCTACGTCTGGCTCGACGCGCTTTCGAACTATATCACGGGTATAGGCTACAATCCCGACGGTTCGTCTGAAAGTTTCAAAAAATACTGGCCCGCGGACGTGCACGTTATCGGCAAGGATATACTGCGCTTTCATACGATTTACTGGCCCATATTCCTTATGGCGCTGGGCGAGCCTTTGCCCGAATGTGTTTTGGGTCACCCGTGGCTCTTGCAGGGCGGAGACAAAATGTCAAAATCCAAGGGCAACGTTATGTATGCGGACGACCTTGCGGAAATTTTCGGCACGGACGCGGTGAGGTACTTCGTTCTGCACGAAATGCCCTATGCCGACGACGGGATAATAACGTGGGAACTTATGTGCGAAAGAATTAATTCGGATCTCGCCAACGTTTTGGGCAACCTCGTAAAGCGCACCGTTTCGATGACGAACCAATATCTGGGCGGCGTTGCCCGCAGGACGGGAGAGGAAGCCGACCCCGACGCAGACTTCGGGAACGTAATCCGCGGAACCTATCAAAAGGTTGCCGCAAAGATGGGCGAGTACAAGGTTGCCGACGCGCTCGACTGCCTGTGGCAGCTGTTCCGCCGCGCAAACAGGTATATAGACGAAACTGCGCCGTGGGTACTCGCCAAAGACGAGAGCAAAAAGGGCAGACTTTCCGAAGTATTGTACAACCTGCTCCTTGCCATAGACGTCGGCGCCAATATCTTAAAACCGTTTATGCCCTCCGCCGCCGAAAAGATTTTAAGCGAAGCGGGAGCTTCGAATAGGGATTGTAAATTTGCCGAACAAGTGAAAGAATATAAAGTAACGTCTTCCCCCGCAACTCTGTTCGAAAGAGTTAAATTCGAGGATATAAAGGGGGCAATTCAAAAAATAGAGGAGAAACAGAGAATGGAAAACGCACCTTTGGACGAGAATAAAAAACCCGAAATAACCATAGACGACTTTGCAAAAATAGAGATGCGTACGGGCACGGTAATTGCGTGCGAAGCCGTTAAAAAGAGCAAACTACTGCACGAAACGGTGCGCGTCGGCAATAAAACTCTCTCCATACTTTCGGGCATAGCCAAGCACTATACGGCTGAAGAGATGGTTGGTAAAAAGGTCATAGTGGTGTGCAACCTGCCCCCGCGCGAAATGAAAGGGCTGTTGAGCGAAGGGATGATAGTCTGCGCTGAAGCGCCTGACGGCACGCTTTCCGTCGTCTCGCCCGAAAAAGATTTGCCGGACGGAAGTTTATTGTCGTGAAGTTTATAGACGTGCATTGCCACCTCGACGACAGATATTTCGAAGATTCGGACGGGCTTTTTGCCGAACTCGAAAGGTGCGGGGTAGAAAAGGTGATAACCTGCGGCGTGGATTTGCAAACGAGCGTTGCGGTTAAAGAAATAGCCGAAAAGTATCGGGGGTGCTATTTTACCGCCGGCTTTCACCCTACGGAGTTGCAAACTTATCGCGAGGGCGACCTTGAAAAAATAGCCGAGCTCGCCCGTCACGAAAAGTGCGTGGCAATAGGCGAAATAGGGCTGGATTATCACTATGCCGATACCAATAAACCCCTTCAACGGCGCATATTCGAGGGGCAACTTAAATTGGCTCACGAACTCGGGCTCCCCGTTCAAATCCATTCTCGCAACAGCGCAGAGGATATGTGCGCGATATTAAAGGACAATTTAAGCCTATTAAAAAACGGTTTTTTGCTTCATTGCTATTCACATTCCGCAGAGATGGCAACCGAACTCGAAAAAGTCGGGGCATATTTTTCTTTCGGCGGCACAAGCACGTATTCGGGCAGCAAAAAAGCCAAAAGGTGCATAGCCGCAATAGGAGCCGACAGACTGCTGACCGAAACGGACAGCCCCTATATGCCGCCCGCGTCTTTGGCGGGAGTTTTTCCCAATACCCCCGCAAGTATCCCCGAAATAACGCAAAATATCGCCGAAATCAAGGGTATGACTCCGGAGAGAACGGCGGAAATTGTCTGGGAAAACGCGCACGGGCTTTTTAAAAAACTATAAGCCCCTGCGGTAGTACCGCAAGGGCTTTTTTATCGTAAGTAAGGCAACGCGTTAAATACGTTACAATAACAGTTTGGCGCGGAGACCCGCATTTATTCGCGGAGGATTAAGCTAAAATATGGAAACAGATATAAAAACCGTACTTTCGGAGTGTGGATTCGGTTTTAAAAAAAAGTTCGGTCAAAATTTTATAACGGATAAAAATCTGCTCGCCGCTATCGTAAGCGGGGCGGGCGTAGAACCTTGCGATACCGTGGTGGAAATAGGTTGCGGCGCGGGCACTCTCACGCGCGAGCTTTCTTTAAAGGCAAAACGCGTTATTTCTTTCGAGGTTGATGCTTCGCTCAAACCTGTTTTGGAGCGCACTCTCGCAGGTGCGGACAACGCCGAGGTAGTGTTCAAAGATTTTTTAAAGGTGAATTTGCCCGAGCTCGAAAAAGAGACGGGCGATTACAAAGTCGTGGCTAACCTTCCTTATTATGTCACTACGCCGCTGATAACAAAGATTTTAGAAGAAAGCAATCTTTGCAAAAGTCTCACCGTAATGGTGCAGGAAGAAGTCGCCGAACGGCTCTGTGCAAAAGAAAACACCCCCGAATACGGCGCGATTACCGCGGTTATAGCCCTGCGCGCAAGCGCGAAGATTATAAGGCGCGTTCCCCGCGCTATGTTTATTCCGCGACCCAACGTAGACAGCGCGGTGGTGCGGCTGGATGTCGAGGACGGGCGCATACCCGTCGCGGACGAAAAGCTGTATAAAAAGACGGTGCACGCCGCGTTTGCGGCAAGAAGAAAAACTTTGGAAAACAATCTCGTCAATTCTTTTGCGCTCACGCGCGAGACCGCTCGCGCGGTTTTGGAGGGCTGCGGCATAGATTTAAAAGCTCGGGGCGAAACGTTGCCGCCGCAAACTTTTGCGCGGCTTGCCGACGCGCTTTACGCTCTTAAATAAGGCATATAAGGGGAGCAAATATGAAAAGAGAAGAATTTATCGCCTTTTGCGAAAGGTCGGGCGCGCTATTAAGCGTTGGCGACGGCGTAAAACCTGTTGCGCGCAACACTGTTGAAGAGTGCGTAAAGGACTGCGGGGATTACCGCTTTGTTCAGGCGTTTGCCGACCTGTTTACCTGCGCTTACGCCGCGGTTAAAAGTTGCGGGGAACGCTTCGACGCTTACGAGGCGGCGGGTGCCGCTTCGGCGGCGCGCGGGGGCAAAGATTATCGGTTTTCCGCCTATCGTTTCGCGGTTTGCGTTATCGCCGTTGCGCTCAAAACGACCGGCGTCGAAGAAACCGATTACGAATCTTTAGACGCCAACGAACTTAAATTTTTCGAGGGCGGCGAACCCGACGCGGACGAGACTGACCCCGTTAAAAAGAAACTCAAAAAATATGCGGTCAGGTTGCTGGATTTTTCAAGAAACAACCGCCTCGTTCATTTCCGTACTTCGGGCAAGGGCGCGCTTTCGCTCGTATCGCAAAATTTCGAGCGCACGGTAAGACTCGTTTCCGACGGAAACAAAATTTTTATTTCGCAATGGAAAAAACTCAAACCTCAAACGGTCTACAAGTGTAAAACGTGCGGCAGATACGCGTTCGGCAAGTACGATCCCGCCAAAAAAACCCAGTTTGCCGTAAAGTGCCCCGTATGCGACGAGGGCGACTCGCGCGGTCGCAAGAGCATGGTTCCGCTCAAAGAAAAGCTAACATTTACGCAAGAGGGCGGCTTTGTCTGCGGTTGCGGTGAAATTGTCCCGTTAAAACGGCTTGAAGGCGAGGGGCTTTGCCCGCGTTGCAGTAAAAAGATTGTAATAGAGAGCTTCCCTCTTGCCCCGCGCTCGGCGCTCGACGCATACGCGCCCGACGAGGCAATATGTTTGACGGGCGACGCCGATTCGGCGGAAACGGCAAAATCGCTCGTAAACAAAGCCCGCAATATGGAGCGAAATTTCGGTTTGCACGTTCTGTATTTCGCGTGCGGTTTTCTCGAATGGAAGGACGCAGGCGGAACCGAATACAATTCTCCCCTGTTGCTTTGCCCCGTCAATATGTATCTGGACAGAAGCACGGGCGGATGCCGTATAGAGGGCACGGGCGCGTTCGAAGTAAACAAAACGCTTATACATATGTTGGGCGCGTATTCTTCGTCTTGCTCCGTAACTCTGCCCGAACTCGACGCGGGCGCTCCTCAAACTTATTTAAATCTGGTTGAAAGGGCTTTTTCTCAAAGCACAGGCAGAGTCAAAGAAATAACCGCCGACTGGAAAGTTAAACGTGAAGCGGGTGTCGGTCTTTTCCACTACCAGAAGCTGCAACTTGAAAACGACCTGACGGAAAATGCGGAAAAGTATCTTCGCCATCCCGTAATACGCAGACTTTGCGGGGATTTCGAGTGCGAAGTGCCGCCCGCCAAACAAATATCCGATTCCGCGCGCTACATGCTTCTCAACGCCGATTCGAGTCAGGAAGACGTTATTCGCGCCTCGCAGGAGGGCAAGTCTTTTATTCTGCAAGGTCCCCCCGGTTCGGGCAAAAGCCAGACAATAACCAATATGATAGCCGTGGCGCTCGGAGAGGGCAAATCGGTGCTGTTTGTAACCGAAAAGGCTTCCGCCCGCGCGGTCATTTCCGAAAATCTCAACAGGTGCAGAGTCGACGGCGTTCGCTCGTTAAACGATTTCGTTCTCGATTTCGATAATTTCGCGCAGCGCGGAGGGGCGATAGGCCGCGAGCCCTTCGTAAACGAGCTCAACGCATGTCTCACACCCTATACTCCCGCAGGCGGGTACGATGAGGATTCGCTCGCCGCGGAAGCGTATTTGAGGGAAAAAGTCGTTTCCTTTATGGACGCAATGCGAAAAGATTACGGTGGGAGGAGCTGTCTCCGCATACTCCGCGACGCGGCAAAGTACGCCGAATTCAAAATTTTGGACTGCGCCGCCGTTCTGCCACGAGACAAACGAGAATTTACCGCTCTTTGCGACCTTATAAGCCGCTATTACGTTTTCGTCGAAAGCGGCGCGGCTGTTCCCGACTATAAATCGGATTCCCTTTACGGCTGTAAGGGCGATACCACCGGCGCGCTTTACCGCGCGGCGGTAAAGTATAAAGGCGTTTGCGCGGATATAAAAAAATTTGCCGTGCGTGTCGCGGAGCTGGGGCTTGAAGCGCCGCAGAGCAAAAGCGAACTCGAAAAAACTGCGGAAACGCTCGTGCTGTGGTCGGAAGCTCCCCGTTTGACCGAGGAAATAACAAAAGATTTCACCGGCGATAAACTTGAAAATCTTATTAACCGCGCGGAATCCCGCGCAAACGCTTTGCACTATTTGAATTCATACCGGCTTTCGGGCGCGGAAAGAGAGATTGACGTAAAAAAATTCTCTGCTTCGCGCATGCCGGAGCTTAAAGCCGAGTGCAAAAAATACGCCCGTCCGCTCAAGCGTTTGGGTAGCGGATATAAAAAATTCGTTGAAGAAGTGTTCGGTCTTTTCCATATAGTCGACGGCAAAATCAACTACAAAACGACGGTTGCGGCGCTGAATAAGCTCGAAAATTATGCGGAATACATCGCGTTGAAAGAGGAGTGTAATACCGCTGCCGAAGAAGATATAAAGATTTTCGGGCTTAAACCTTCGTCCGAAAGCGAGTTTGCGGAACTCGCCGCAAATCTTTTAAAGCTCAAAGATATAATTTCGCGCGCGCCATACGGGAGTTTCGTCAAAGACAGGTTTGCGGAATGGCTCTCGGGATTTGTCTCGGGTTACGCCGAGAGAATCAAGGAGCTTAAAGAGGTCTCGTCCGCTGTTTCGTCGGCGCTTGCAAGCATAAAAGAATTGCGCGGAGAAATCGCGGGATATTTCGTAACCGATGTTTTTGAACGGGGAATTTCAGCCGCCGCCGAACTCGTAATAAAAGAAAGGGACAGGCTTGCCGATTATTTCCGTGCGAACGCCGTCATAGAGGAGATTTCGGAGCGGAATCTGCTCCCCGTGCTCGATTCGCTCGCTTCCGCGGGTATCGGTAACTTTACGGAGGCGGAAGGGTGCCTCTATAAAACATATTATAAAAACGAAACGGATTCGTTCGTTTCCGAAAACGGTCTTGACGCGCTTAAAAATTTCAGCCGTCCCGAGCACGAAAAACTGCTCGAAAGGTTTGCGCAAACCAACGTAAAAGCGCTTTCTTCGGGAGCGGCAAGGCTGTATGAAAATCTTTCTTCACGGCTTAAAAACGCGGGCGGAGGCGGCTCCTTGCCCAAACTCCGTTCGCAAACAGGGTATTCGATAAAGCGCACCGTCGCGGAGAATATAGAGTATATCAGGCGTATAAAGCCCTGCTTTATGATGTCGCCGCTCAACGCAAGCCAATACCTCGATATAGACGTCGCGTTCGACCTCGTTATATTCGACGAGGCGTCGCAAATTTTTACCGAAGACGCGCTCGCCTCCATTGTCAGGGGCAAACAGATTATTATCGCAGGAGACAGTAAACAGCTCCCCCCGTGCGATTTCTTCCGAGCGGGCGAGGCTTCGCAGGATTACGGCGACGACTTGTACGACGACGAAGAAAATAAAGAAAATTCGCTTCTCGTAACGGCGGACGGCGCGCTGTCCGATTCTTCCGTTTCGCTCTGCTGGCATTACCGCAGCTGCGACGAAGTGCTCATAGCCTTTTCAAACGAGAATATGGAATACAATCTTATAACTTTCCCCTCCGCGGTCAAAAATCCCGACGACGGAATAGAGTATATCCGCGTGCCGTATTCAAAAGAAACGTGCTACGAGTCCGGCAAGGGCTGTTCTCACGTAAACAAGGGCGAAGCACAGAGAATCGTAGAGCTTATTTTCAGCGAAATGACGCACCCCACGCGTAAAAACTTTTCTATAGGCGTGGTTGCGTTCAGCAACGCGCAGGCTTCCGAAATAGAAAACCGCTGGGATATTTTCAGGCAACAGCCGGATAAGCGCGGGATAATAGAAGAATGGGAAAAATCCCACGCTGAAGAACCCGTTATCTTCTGTAACCTCGACACGATGCAGGGCGACGAGCGCGACACAATGATAATAAGCGTGTGTTATTCGGTCGACCGCGACGGCAAATTCACTTTGCCGTATTTGGGGCGCATAAGGTTGCCTTCCGGCAAAAAGCGCATAAACGTCGCCGTCACACGTTCGCGCCACCGCATGGCAGTAGTTTCTACTTTGGACTACCTTACGCTCAAAGCCGCCGCCGATGCAAGTTCCGCCCCCGAAGAGAATAAAGAAGGGGCAAGAATGTTATGCGACTTTTTGAAATATGCGGAATCGTTCGTTACCGATAGCGGCGCGGTTTGCGCGCCCGCGCAAAGCTCGTTCGTCAAATCCGTTTGCCGCGTGCTGGATAATGAGGGAATAGCGTACGACACGGAAATAGGCCGTTCGGAATGTAAAATAAATATAGGAATAAAGAACGCCGCTGGCGACGGTTACGCTCTGGGTATCATAGCCGACGACCCGCTCCGCCCCGATTTCGACAGTCCCGTAGAGTATGCAAGGCTCACCGAACAGGTTTTGCGCGGCAAGTACAATTGGGAACTGTACCGCGTTTTCCCGCTCGCATGGATAAACGATTACGAAGCCGAAAAACGCGCCCTTCTCGAAAAAATCCAAAATTTAAGATAATCGATAAAAATATACTTAATTTTGCTTGACAAGCGTTTTGTCGTGTAGTATAATAACGCTGTAAATTGAAGAGGGAGTAATTAGCGCGTTGCCGCCTGTCGGTCGCGCAACCAACCGTCAAAACAGCGGAAACGCTCGGTGAAGTTTTAAAAAATGAGACTCGTAATGACAAAAATGTTATTGCGGGTCTTTTTAAACTTTTCGGGGTCGGTGCGCGCATATTACAGACCTTTCCGATAATAAAAAATATAATATATAGAGGTATAAAAAATGATTTATTCTTTTATCACTGCGATTTTATTCGTACTGATGATTCTTGCGGGCGTTGCGCTGATTGTGTTTAACTTTCTCCGCAACAGAAAAAGCAAGGGCTATTCGGGCGTAAAAAATAAGGTTTTAATGCCCGTCGCGGCGGCTCTCATAGGCAGCGGTATGTTGCTTTTAATACTTATCCCCGGTTCGTTCCACACGGTTGAAGCGGGCACGGTCGCGGTAGTAAAGCAAATGGGCGTAATTGCGGACATAGAGGGACCCGGCACATACTTTGATTTTTATCTCGTCCGCACTTACGAGGAGTACGACGCAAAAGTTCAGCAGGTTGAAATAAACGACAACGCATATACTGCCGACGCGCAGTCTATGGAAATCCACATGGTCGTGCAGTTTCAGATAAGACAGGACAACGTTAAAGATATCGCTTTAAACTACGGCGGAATGGAGGCGCTTACGAACAGAATTCAAAGCGTTGCAATCGAACGCACAAAGGCGATGCTCTCGGGTTATCAGGCGGAAAAACTCATAGAACAGCGTAATTCCGTCTCGCCCGATGTCGAAAAGGCAATTTCCGAAGCGATAGGCGACAAGTATTACGTAACGTTTAACAGCGCAGTGCTCACCGACATCACTTTCTCCGACGCGTTCGAAGCCGCGGTAGAAGCGAAAATGATGGCTCAACAGGAAAAGTTGCAGGCGCAGTACGAAAACGAGAAGAAGAAAGAGCAGGCTGAAACCGCGCTTTACGTAGCGGAGCAGGAAGCCAAAGCCCTCGTGGCAAAGGCACAGGCTCAGGCAGACGCGCAGGTTGCGGCGTCCAAGGCCGAAGCGCAGTCGATTATGCTCAAAAGCGTCGAAGTGGCAAGAATGCTCGGTTACACGGTAATCGAAACCGATAACGACGTCACCGATCCTGACGGCAACACCGTAAAAGAAACCGTTTACGAAATTAAATACGACACAGCAAAGGGACAAACGGGCGCCGACATCGCCGAATACTTAAAGTATATTGAGTATATGTCCAAATGGGACGGAAAGCTCCCGCAGGTCGTAACTGGTGAAAACGGCTTCATGATAACCGTTCCCGGACTCGGCGGCAACAATAACGGTAACAACAACGGTGAAACCAATTCGTAAACTCTGCCAAAACGCTTATCCCCCCGACCCTTTCAAGGGTTGAGAGAATATGAACGCCGCCCGCGCGCGAATGCGCGCGGGCGGCTGAAGCGCGTTTGCGGCGGCGGAATTGACCGACGGCTTTCAAAAGCCGTCGGTTTTTTTGCGTTCATTATATGCCGCGGCGTAAAATTATGTTCTAACGTTTCGGTCGGGGGCATAATATAGGGTAGACATAAAAAATCGGAGGAACATATGAATCAGGAATTAGATTACGCCGAGATGCTCGAAATACCCGTAAGCACGGTGAACGTAGTAAAGAAAAAGAGTCTGTTTAAACGCAGGCGCAAAGAAGCGCCCGTCGAAGAGGTGAACGAAGCCGACTTGAAAGAGCTCGTCGTAGACAGCGTAAACGAGCGCGTGGGGGCGTACGTGTATGCGGAAGACCTTTCCGAAACCCCCAAACCGGAAAAGAAAAAAATCAACGTGTTGGGCTCCGACAGGGGCAGCCGCGTAATATTTACCGAACTAATCGCGGTGTGCGTGCTTGCGGCGGCAATATTTTTGACGAACGTGTTTATGCCGTCCAGCGCCATAAATACTTTTATCGGTTCGCTCACGAGCAAGACTCCCGCGGTGGTGGAGCCCGCTTACAGCGAAATCAAGCTCTCCGCGGTAATCAGCGAGCGTTCGGACGCGGAGGTCACCATGACGGATAACGGAGTTTTGTGCTTCACCGCAGACACCGGGGTGTACCCCGTCTGCGCCGGTACCATCGCTTCCGTAGCGGAAGACAACGGGCTCTATACCGTAAAAATTTCGCACACGTCCACTTTTTCAAGCGTTATAACGGGTCTTAAAACCGTTTACGTCGCAAAGGGAGACAACGTCAAGGCAAATCTTCCGTTCGCCTATTCGGACGGCAAGAGCGAAGTTCGGGTTTCTATGTACGACGGAGAAACACTTTTAAACTGCTACAAGCTCTCGGGTGAAGTGCCCGTCTGGAATTCGTGAAAATAAAACTACACCCGTTGTTTCTCGCGGTCGGGCTCACGACCGCAGTGTTCGGCGGGCTGCCCGCGTTCCTCATTTGTACGCTGACCGCGCTCCTGCACGAGTGCGGTCATATTTTTTGCGCCGAAAAACTCGGTTTCGGCTGTTCTCAAATAAGCCTTATGCCGTTCGGCGCGGCTGCGGTGTGCGATATCGAGGGTATATCTCCCGCCGACGAAATCAAACTCGCCCTAGCCGGACCGGCGGTAAATCTGTTGCTGTGCGTTGCTACGGCGGGGCTTTGGTGGTTTTATCCGGATTCTTACGCTTATACCGACCTCGTATTTTACGCCAGCGCGGGCATGCTCGTTTTAAATCTTATCCCCGCATACCCTTTGGACGGGGGCAGGATAGCCCGTTGTATTCTTTCCAAATTCCTCCGCCCCAAGGCGGTGGATATAGCGCTGCGCGGCGTAAGCGTGTGCGCCGTAATCGCCTTTGTTCTCCTGTTCGTTTTCGTATACCGCAACGTTTCGCTGATTGCGTTGGCAATACTTTTGCTCTGTTCCGCCTTTTCTAAAACGCAACCGGCGCAAAAAATAAATTTCGCCGCAAAAAAGAAGAAGAGGGGGCGCGAAATTCGCTACGTTATTCTGGACGAAAACGCAACTTACCGCGACGCGTTGCGGTTCGTCGATTCGGGCAGATATCTCGTATTACAAATTTACGGAGAAAAATTCCTCGATGAAATCACCGAGGACGAACTGTACGAAAAGCTTCTCGAACACGGGCTTTACGATAAAATTTTAAGCTAAAATCAACGCTGTAAAAATTCTTTTTTAAAAATTGCCCCGTCTATATCCTTCGACAACACGCATTTTACCGCCTGAACTCCCAAAGTAACCGCCTCTTCCACGGCTCCCGCAAAAGAGGAGTAGTCAAACCCGTATTTATAGGCTTGTTTTTTTGTTTTGTAAATATATCGGGTATAGCCGAAGTGCCTTTTAAGGCACCTTTCAACTCCGGTAACGGTAATAAACGGCGCAATAGGTTTCATGCTGTCATATACCGCGCCCGTGCACGGCAACACGCTTTCGCGCGGGAGTATTCTCCTGCGCATGGCGTAATATTTGCTTATGAACAGCCCCAGATCGCTCTCTATTTTCTGGTGTCCCAAAGGGGATTTCGTCTCCTTTTCCAGCGCGTAAATCGCAGGGTGCAAAGTGCAGTCGAGAGCATAGTGCGAAGCCCACCCCGCCGCGTAAGAGGGGTTGCCATCCGCAAGCGTGCAAAACAGTTCGGCAGGGTTTTTTACGTGCAGGTCGCGCCCCGGATTTGAGCGGGAAAACTTAACGCTGTATGCAAAAAACACGTCGCCGCCCTGCGCGCCCAGCAAATAAAGGTTTCGGTTGGGGATCTGCGCCCGCGTTTGCGCGTCGAGTTTTTCAAATATCTTTTCCGCGCAGATGTAATGTGAAAAATAATCAGGCATACTATAAGTTTTGCCGTTTTCCGTAAAATAAATACTGCTGAATATAGCCGGCGTCGTCGCCGAATAAGTTTAAAAAGTAATCGGTGATTTTTTCTCTGTCCGTCATCGCGCCGTTAAAATCTTCTATGTAAATCTTTTCTATCCACGTGTCCACGGGGAAGCTGTTCCGCTTGCCGAACCCGAACAGAGCAACGCAGTCGGCAACTTTGCCGCCTATTCCCTTATACGTCAAAAGCGCTTTTTTAAGCTCGGGATACGGGAGCGGGTCAAGATGAGAAATCCCCTCTTTAAGTATCCGCGCGGAAGTTTCCGCAAGGTACGCGTCGCGGTAACCGCAACCCGCTTCCTTAAAGAATTCCCGCCCCGCAAAAGCAAGTTTTTCGGTGGAGGGGAAGGCGTAATATTCCCCGCCTGAAAATTCGCGCTTTTCGCCCAGACCCTCGCATATGCGCGAAATAATGCCCTTTATTCTCGGTATATTGTTGTTTTGCGAGATAATAAACGAATAAATCATTTCTTCGCGGTTCTGGTTCAAAAGCCGCAGTCCCTTAAAAGTCTGCGCGCTGCGCGTTAAAAGGGGTATATCGCGGGATACTGCGCGGTTTACGATAGCGGAATAGTCGCGGTTCAAATCGAAATAGTTATAAAAATATTCGGGGAAGTCCGTCTCTACGTAAGTTTTTGCGCCTTCCGTGTAAACATAGCAGGCTTTATCCTCCGAAAGTACGGCATATCCCTTGCCCAACGGGTAAAAGCGGAATACCTGTCCGCACTCCAAAACGTGCTCGGGGTTGAAATATTCGGCGTCGTAATCGAATTTCATTTGTTATCTCCAAGTAAAAATACTGCCGCAATCGGACGGCAGTATTTTATCATTTGTAAAATCAGTTGTCAAGCAAGGTCTGAACGGTCGCTTTTTCATCGGTGGCAGACCGCGGAACAATTCCGTCGCTTTGCGCTCTTCGGCGGTAACGGTCTGCGTTTTTCTATCCGGGGCGGGGACTGATTCGGGTTAACAAAAGCGTTTACGCAAATCAGCGTAAACGCTTTTATATTTTTAATTTTCGAAGTTTACGGTACAGCTTCCCGCATTTATCTCGACCGATATTCTTTTATCGGTCGTTCCCGTTGCGGGCGAGAGGTTGCAGCTTCCGGCATGCGCTTCAACGGTAACCGTGTATTCTTCTTTGTCGCCTGAAATTCCCGCTTTTAGCGAGCCCGCGTTGAGTTCCGCCGTAACGTCGCCGCATACAACGTTGTTCAGTTCGGCGGCGCCCGCGTTTATTTCAGCGGTTATTCTATCCGCGGTTATGCCCGAGGATTCGAAAGCCCCCGCGTTTAACGTCAGATTCAGGTTGCCGCAAGTTATGTTTCCAAACGTCACCGCTCCTGCGTTGATGGTCATGTTTATATTCTTGTAATTTCCGTCGGCAAGGTCAACCGTACCCGCGTTTAAAGTTATATCGCAAGCGGGTTGCGCGTCGCGCGGCAACATAATTATCGTGTCGGGTATATCCCAACCGAACCATATAAGGTTATACCATTGGCGCTTTCCCGAAATAAGTTTAAGCGTTCCGCTCTCTTCCGTAACGGTAGTGGCAAACTTTTCGCTGACGGGATATTCCACTTTTACGGTGTCGCCGTCGTAATAAACTATTTTCACTTTGCCTGCGGAGTAGTCTATCTTAATCGTTTCGCTCTCCTGCGTACATTGGTAATTTTCAATTTTCCAGTCGGGTTTAAAGTGCCAGCCGTTTAATCCCAAAACGGCTATAAACATTATCAGTCCCAATCCCAAAATAACCGCACCCGCTATCATAACTTTTACAAATCCTTTCATTGTTGTTTCTCCTTACCGGAAAATATTCTTTTAAGCCAGCCGAAAAACATTGTGAACAGTTTCCACATAAGTTTTATCAGCTTGAGGCACAAGGGCATAATAATGAGGCTTAACCCGAAAATCATCAGCCCTGCCGCAATTGTCATCGCGCCTTCTGTCAAATCGTAGAAGAGTGCGCCCACGCCCGCGCCTATGGAAGCCACGCCGGAAATAAGAAAGGCAAACGGCACCGCAACAAACGAGATCGTAACCGCAACCATTCCTATAACCACCACAAATATGGGTATGGCAAAAATCACGCAAAGCAACACGAAAACCCACGTGTAATCTCCCCGCTTTCGGGGTGCGGGTTGAGGAGCGTATGCGGAGGGAGGCGCAGCCTCGCTCGGTTCGCGGCGGGGTTCTGCATACCGCGCTCCGCCGCCTGTTTCCGCATTGCCGTAAAGGGTTTTGCGCGGGGGATTCGCGGGCTGTTCTTCCGCACAGTCCGATAAAATCCTCTGCGCCGCGTCATAAGGAGCGCCGAAGTCGTCTATAATTTCCCTTTCGGAAAATCCTGCGTCGCGCCTGTCGGCATAAGCCTCCGCGTAATAGTCGAGTACGCGCCTGCGCTCCGCTTCCGAAACGCATAAAAGGTTGTTTTTAAGTTCGTCGCGCCAATCGTTATAGGTCATAATATACCCCCGATGAAAATTTCGAAATTCATATTTTCCCCCCGAAAATCTTTTTGTAAATCACGTTTATTTCCTGCAAATCTCCCCGTCCGGAAACGAGTTTTTTCAAACCCAGATTCGTTATCTTGTAATACCTTCGCAGTCGCCCGCTGAACTCCGCGGTGCGCGTGGTTACATACCCGCCCGTTTCCAACCGTTTCAAAATAGGATAAAGCGTGCTTTCGGATATCTCTATAACGCCGTTAAGGTCGCTTATAATCTTATACCCGTAACTTTCGCCCTTACCCAAAGCGGACAAAACGCATAAGTCCAATATTCCCTTTTTCAACTGTGTATCCATTCGCAATACCCCGCTTTGTCTAATACTATACATTGCATAGTATGATTTGTCAAGAAAATTTCGTCATGAATTTTAAAATTTTTTAAAGGGAGTATTTATTAAAAATAACGCCCGCACGCTTGCGCCGTGCGGGCTAAATGCTTTTAATATTAATCGGTTTTCTCTTCCGAGAACAAAATCAACCGAACAGTTCAAAACGTTTGCCAATTTAATAAGGTTTTCAACGGCAGGCAAACTTTTTCCGCGCTTTCATTTATAATAACTGCTTTTTGAAATCCCGCCTTCATTGTAAATTTTATAAAAAGCACATTGTACATAAACAGAAATGCAAGACAGGGTAATTCCCGTATTTTCCGCTATTGCAGATTCGGTTCCGCCATTCAAAATCATAAGTTCTTTTAACATATCGGAGAATTGTAACATAAAATTTAATCTTCTCTTCCCAGAACAAAATCAACCGAACAGTTAAAGTATTTCGCAAGGCGGACAAGACTTTCAACCGTAGGCTCATATTGTCCTTTTTGCCAACGGGTTAATGTTTCTTCCGTAAATTTTGCGTCTTTGCCGAGCCTGTATTTTGTTTTATTAAAATTAGTTAATAAATAATTGAATTGTTCGTTAAACGGAGGACGTCGTTTAAATTTTCTGTCATCTAAATTATCAGACAGCCCCAGCAGATAATCCGTAGTAATGTTGAAAAAATCAGCAAGAAGCACAAGAGTGTTTGCCGACGGCAAACGGTCGCCAAGTAAAAATTTTGATAAAACCGATTGCTCTATGTTCAAATTTTTAGCCAGAGTTGCCGGTGACGTTTCAACTTCGTTTAATAGCTCTTTCAAACGCAACGGAAACTTATCTGCATTGTACATTTAACTTAACCCTCTCTGCCGAGAACAAAATCAACCGAACAATTCAAAACGTTTGCCAATTTAACAAGGTTTTCAACGGTAGGCAAACTTTTTCCGCGCTTCCATTCATAATAACTGCTTTTTGAAATCCCGCCTTCATTGTAAATTTTATAAGAAGTATATTCATATATCTCTAAAAGTTCGTTTATCCGTTGACGGAAAGGCGGGCAGGTTTTATATTTTTTTAAAGCGGGTTCGTCCGTTCGTCCCAAAAGATAATCTACTGAACAATTGAAGTAATCGGCTAACTTAATCAAAGAATCAACGTAAGGCGCCTGTTGTCCGCGTACATAAAGAGAAATGCAAGAAAGGGGAATCCCCGTATTTTCCGCTATTGCAGATTCGGTTACGTTATTCAAAATCATAAGCTCTTTTAACGTATCGGAAAGTTTCGATAAATTATCCATAAAATAGTCCTTTTTATACAAAATATTATGTACGGAACCCCGAAACATTACTTGTGTTTTCGGAGTTCCGCACTGTATAATATAGGTACACAAAAGGTTGCAACTACTGTGAAAAATTTATTAAGGAACTTAAAATGGAAGACGTAACAAAAAAACACGAAATTCTTACAAAAGCAGTTGAACACGCCAAAAGAGAATCAGGGGCGAAAAAGGTTCTCAAATCTACAAAATATATAAAAGATGCGGAAGAAGAGGCAAAAAGAGAGGGCGAAACATACGCTTATTTAATTCTTAACGAGATGCTTCCGCTATTGAAAAGTTATTTTTTGGGCAGGTTTTATTGCGACGACAATTTTATTTTTTATAAGTTGCCTAACGGGCAGGCTTTTAAAATATTCGTCATAGCGGAAAAATAAATTTATACTTATAAAATTTCAATGTAACAATACGTTAATAAAAGACAGCCGGCGGGAGTAATCCCGTCGGCTGTCTTAAAAGAGTCGCGCGCAAATATGGTCACTACATAATTTTTAATAATTTACCAAACATAATTTTATGAATACGCTTGAAAAAAGTATAAAATCGATAAAGGACGTGCTGTCCAGCGAAGACGTGCTCGTTTTCGAATTCGCAAGCGACGCGGGTAAAAAGTTCGCCGTTATTTACGCCGACGGGCTCATAGACAAACAGTTGTTGGGCGAACTCGTCATAAAACCTTTGCGCGTGGTGGAAAAAGACGCCTCGCTTCAAGACGTCGAATTCGCTCTCGCCTCGCCGGAATTTAAAACGGGCAACAAAAAGAAAGACGCAGTCAAAGAGATTTTAAACGGCAACGCCGTATTGCTAATAGACGGAGAAAAAGAGTTTTTTATCGCCGGCGTAAAGTCCCCGCCCGCCCGCGCCGTAGCCGAGCCCCCTACGCAGGTGGCGGTGCACGGACCGAGAGAGGGCTTTATAGAGGACATAAAAGTCAATCTGGGGTTGATAAGAAAGAGAATTAAAACCGACAAACTGCAAGTCAAAACTATTTTTGTGGGCAAACAGTCGGATACCGCCGTTTCCATAGTTTATATAGAGGGAACGTGCCCCGAAGGTCTGCCGCAAAAAATAGAAAAAGAAATTTTGAGCAACAAAATAGATATCATTCCCGATTCTTCCTATGTGGCGCAGTTTCTCACCAAAAAACCGCGTTCGCTTTTCAAACAGTGCGGTTCGGCGGAAAAACCCGATATATTCTGCGCCAAGGTCTGCGAAGGCAGGGTTGGCATAGTGGTGGACGGCTCGCCCATATGCCTCACCGTTCCGTATATGCTCGTCGAGGACTTCCAGTCCGTAGAAGACTACTATATCAACTCATACCGCGCCACAACTTTGAGGCTGTTGCGCATATTTTCCGTACTAATAGGCATATTCCTTCCCGCGCTCTACATTTCGGCGCAGCTCTTCAAAATCCAGATTATACCGTTCGAATTATTGCTTAAAATTTCCAGCTCGGTGGCGGGGCTCGCCCTTTCGCCCAGCGTAGAAATGTTTTTAACCCTGTTTGTGCTTGAAGTGCTCAACGAAGCGTCCGTCCGAATGCCTAAATACGTCGGGCTCGCGCTCTCGGTAGTCGGCGCGCTCGTCTTGGGCGACACGGCGGTAAAGGCGGGCGTAATATCCACGCCCGCCATAATAATCATAGCGTTCTCGGCAATATGTCTTTACACCGTGCCAAACAATGTAGAAACAACCACAACGCTGCGCTGGCTGTTTTTAATAGTAGCGGGCAGCGCCGGGCCGTTCGGCGTGGTCGTGCTCACCGCTTACATTATCTGTTACCTCGTTTCGGAGCAGTCTTACGGCGTTCCTCTCGTTTCGCCGTTTGCACCCTTAATTAAAAATGACCTGTACGACAGCATGGTAAAAGCAGATTTGTATACCTTAAAAACCCGCCCCGAGGCGTTTAAAACCAAAAACAAAGTGAGGCTTAAAAAGAATGGCGATTAAAGTCAGACAAGTATGTTTCATATTGCTTGCATACACGGCGGTTACAAAACTGCTTATTTATCCCACGGTTCTCGCCGACGTCTGCGGGCGCGATATCCTCGCGCCGGCATTGCTGGATTTCCTGCTGGGCGGCATAATAATTTGGGGAATAAGTTTTTTGTGTTCGCGCACGGACAAAACTTTTTACGAGCTGTTAAAGGGCGCCATAGGCAAAGTGGGAGCAAAAATAGTGTTCGGTTTTTTCACTGCGTACTTCGCTTTTTCCGCCATACTTCCCATATTCGAACAAAAACTGTACGTACACACCATATTTTACGATACCGTTCCGTCGCTCATGGTCTTTTTGCCCATATTCGTTTTCACCGTTTACGCGGGGAGCAAGGGCTTTAAAAATATAGGGCGCACAGCCGACATATGCCTGCCCGTGTTCGTCGCAACGCTTGCGGCGGTGTTCTTTATGTCAATGAGCTCGGTCGAGTGGGATAACCTTCTGCCAATGTTCCGCACTCCCGCAAACAAAATTTTCCTCGGCGCCGCGGGCACGCTCTTCCGCTTTACCGAGCCTTGCTGGCTCCTGATGTTTATGGGGCGGTTTAAATACGAAAAGGGCGCCGCGGCTAAAATAACAATCTCTTACGCTATAGGCGCGCTCTCGGTTCTGCTCTTTCTCGCCGTGTTTTACGGAATTTACGGCGGCATCGCATCTTCGAGAACGTTCGCCGTCTCGCGCACTTCAATATTCTTTTCGGCGATAGACACGATAGGCAGAATAGACCTCATACTTTTATACGCAATGGAGGTCGTAATGCTGTTTGCGGTAGTCATCAATATCCAGCTCGCCGTCTATTGCATGTCCGAATGCACGGGCTATTTAAACGGCAAGGTCTGGTCGCTCGTAATAAATCTTGTGCTGTTTATAATCCTCGTAACCTGCGACCACTATTTCCACGACATCCAAACGTTTTTCTTCAATTGGGCATGGATAGCGGCGGCGGTGTTCGCGGTTGCAGTGCCTTCGCTCGCCTGGGCGTTAAGGAGAAAAAATGAAAGTTAAACCCGATTTCAAAAAACTCACTGTGAGCAAATTTTCGGTAATTTTCTATTGGTTGCTCATAATCGCGCTGCTGGGTCTGTTTTTCACCAACGACTTCGGTTTGGTGGATATTCACAAAACGGCTATAATTTCGGCTGTCGGCATAGACACCGAAGACGGCGAAGTGCTCGTCACCTGCGAGGTGGCGGTACCCCAGCCCTCTCAGAGCGGAGACAATATCAAGTATACCCAGATTCAGGGCAGCGGACTGACCATAGCCGACGCCATGAACGAGGTCAACTCAAAAACGGGATTCTATCCCAAACTGCAATTCTGCCGCCTCGTGCTCGTGGGCGAAAGCTGTAAAGACGTCCAGCTATTCAGGTTGCTCGGTTGTTTCTACCGTAAAAATTATTCCGAGCTAACCGCGCTTGTCGCAATGTGCAAGGGCAAGGCTTCCGAAATGCTCTCCTACAAATCGCCCGTGTCGGATATGACGTCGGAGACGATAAGAAAGTGTATCTCCGAAGAAATCGAAAAATCCGCCAACGCGGTTACGGTAAATTTAAAGGATATAGCCTCCTTGCAGTTTTCTAAAAACAAGGCGTGTTACATGCCGTACGTCGAAGCTAATATTCCCGGCACGTCCGAAAGCGGCGGCAACGGTGAAAACGTCGGCGGCGACCCCGCGCAGAGCGGTGGGCAGCAGGGTGGAGGAGGACAAGGCGGGCAAAGCAGCCAGAGTCAGGGCGGCGCAGGCGGCGGCGAGGGCGGACAGTCGGGCGCAAGCGCGCAGAGCGGACAAAACGGCGAACAAATGGAGTTTACCGCCCGCAACACCGCAATTTTTTCCGACGGCTATTTTAAAGGCATATTGGACGAAAGACAATCGTTCGCGCTCGCCGTATTAAAGGACGAAATCCGCCTCGCCGTTCTCCCGTGCAATGCGGGCGGCATTCATTACACCATAGGACTTAAAAACGTGCACGGCGGAGTCAAACTTAAAATAGAGGGCGACGCGCCCGTCGTAACGGTAAGTTTTAAAGCCAAAGCGCAAATTCAGGGCGCGCGCGTAATGGTCAAGCCGGACGAAACTGTCAACGACGACGCCGTCGCGGACCACATACTCGAAGGCGCGGTCAAAGAGATGGAAAAGCGCTTTAATAATCTCGTTCAAACGGTAAAGGAGACGGGGTGCGACGTTCTGGGCGTAAACGAACTTTTATATAAATACCACGCGTCGCGCTTCGACGAACTCAAAGACGGCTTGATAGACCAAATGGAAACGCGCTTCGAGGTTAATATAGAGAGCGTCAATTAACCGCGCTTTGCCGCGAGTAATCAAACCGAGTGTTCAAAAAAACGCGCCCCCGCGGGCAATACGCCCGCGGGGGCGCGGCGTGTTCCGCAACCCGCTGTGTGACCTCAAAGGTCGGCTACGCGCTTATATGCGCAAGGGTTTCTATAATCAGTTTGGAAAGCAGTTTTATATCGCTTTCGCAAATTTCCCCTTCCGCGTTCGAGGTGAGAATCTCCGCCGCGCGCAGCGCTCCGTCGCCGGTCACGTCGCGCCTTATCGCCTCGGCAATCGCCGCGGCGGCGGCTTCGACCTTTTCGCTCGGTACGTAACCCTCGATAAGTGCTGCAATAACCGCTTCGGCGGGGTTTTCCACAGCCTTGTCACGCACGAACTGCTCGTATAAAACGTATAATAACGTAGCGGAAGCTCCCACCGAAACGCCGTGCTCGAGAACGCTCGCATACTCGTCCAAAAGATAATAAAAACTCATGTTGATAAGCCCCGCATAAACCGCGTAGTAGAGCGTTCCCACCGCGAACGGCAAAAAAGTAAACAGCTTTTTCTGCGCTCTTTTAAATATTTTTTTAATAAGCTGAACGGTCAAAGCCGTAAGCGCCGCAAGCAACAGCGTGTCGAAACCGTAAAAGGCGAACGCGTCTATTAATTTCAAAACCGTCAAAATAGTCTCCTTCGCGCGCGCCCGACCCGCGCGCATAAATATTTTCGTTCACCCGACGGTTATTGTTAATCTTTTCACATACGGTTGAAACGTTCCGCCGCAAAATTTTTTTTAAATTTATTCGTTCCCCTTTCACACGGTTGCTTCGTCCAGGTTTTTATGATATTATTCTTTTATGAGAATGCACAAAAAAAGCCGCCTCGAAGAACGTTTAGCCGAGTGCGGCGATATGGTAAAAATTGCCGATTTATCCGATAAAAACATGAAGCGCGCCGCGTTGACCCCCGAATATCTGCCGTTAAACGACATTTTCGGCAACGACAATCCCGTTCACCTCGAAGTCGGTTGCGGGAAGGGCAAGTTTGTTTGCGAAATGGCGGAAGCCAACCCGCAAATTAATTTCGTCGCCGTCGAAAAGATATCAAACGTGCTCATAGAGGCGCTCGAACGCGCCCGTGCGAAGCAACTCAAAAACGTTTACTTTCTCAACTGCGCCGCCGAGGTGTTGCAAAAGTACTTTAAACAGGGTTCCGTAAGCGCGCTTTATCTTAACTTTTCAAACCCGCTTCCCAAGGAGGGGTATAAAAAGCAGAGGCTCACTCACCCCCGTTTCCTCGACATATATTCGGGGATACTTAAAAAGGGCGGCAAAATCATACAAAAGACGGACGATTGCGATTTCTTTGCGTTCTCGCTCGAAAGTTACGCCGCGGCAGGTTTTAAAGTGCTGGAAACGTGTGAAGATTACAATGGTTCGGAAGGCGACGCCGAAACCGAGCACGAGAAAAAATTCAAGGAGCAGGGTAAGCGCATTTACCGCGCGGTTGCAGAGGTCTGATTTGTTATATTTATGGATTGCTTTGGGTATATTCGGGGGTATAGCGCTCGTTATCGCCTTTATTTTGCTGAATAACGGACTTATAACCGTGAGTCGCTACGGCGCGGATATAGGCGCGGGGAGCGGGCTCAAAATAGTCCAGCTTTCCGATTTGCACGGCAAATCTTTCGGGCGCGGCAATTCGAGGCTCGTCAAAAAGATAATTGCCGAAAATCCCGACGTCATAGTAATTACGGGCGATATCGTTCACGATTATAAACTCAAAGGAAGAGAAACGGCGCTCGGGCTCGTTTCTTCCCTCAAAGAGATAGCCCCCGTGCTTTATATCGCGGGCAATCATGAAATGAGAAATAAAGGCTACCGCTTTTTCCGTAAACAGCTCATTGAGGCGGGCGCGCTCGTGCTTGATGATTGCTCCGCGGATATATGCGGAGTAACCTTCGTCGGGCTCAACTGCGCGTCGCTCAAAAACGGCACGGTGGAAAGAATAAAACCGCCCAATCCGCAAAACTGCATATTGCTTGCGCATATGCCGCAGTTTATAAAAAGCTACGCCGCCGCGGGCTTCGGTCTCGTTTTGTGCGGTCACGCACACGGCGGGCAGTGGCGCATACCTTTTACGGGCGTGGGAATATACGCGCCGGGGCAAGGCTTATTCCCCAAACTCACATCGGGCATGCACGCGGAAGGAAATTCTGCTATGATTATTTCCCGAGGGCTGGGCAATTCGCAATGCCCGTTGCGCCTATTCAATCCTCCCGAAATCGTGGTGGTGAATTTAAAATAAAACAAGCCCTCCGCATTAAAGAGCGGAGGGCGTTTATTTTCTTTTAAACAAGCAGTGCGAGCACGGATTTTATCGTGTGCAGTTTGTTTTCTCCTTGGTCGAGCACAAGGCTGTTTTTGCCGTCTATTATTTCCGCGGTGACTTCCAACCCGCGAGTGGCGGGCAACGAGTGCATAAACTGCGCGTTGTGCGCCGCGAAAGACATTAGCGAGTTGTTCACCTGATAGGGGGCGAGAACTTTTTTCTCGCCTTCGGAAATGGGTTTATGATAGTTGTAGCTGTCCGTATACA
Organism: uncultured Christensenella sp.; assembly: GCA_910579525.1. Taxonomy (GTDB): domain Bacteria; phylum Bacillota; class Clostridia; order Christensenellales; family Borkfalkiaceae; genus Coproplasma. Next base: position 52,285 of record CAJTUK010000005.1, read on the forward strand.
CGACGTCGGCGCCGCGGACGGCTTCAACGGGGTTTTGAACAACCGTTATATTGCCGTATTGCCTTGCGTCGTCAAGGCTCTCTTTATCGAGAGGGAACTCTTCGGGTACTGCGGCGGCAACTTCCATTCCGCACTTTACTGCGCCCGTAATCAGCGAAGAAGCGTTGTTGGAACCCTTTCCTACATACGCGATTTTCAAACCTTCCAGTTTGCCCTTCTTTTCCCATACGGTATAGAGGTCGCAAAGCGTTTGAATGGGTATCGCTTTTTCGTTGGTGGAGTTTATTATCGAAATTTCGGAATAAGCGCAGAATTCCGAAAGTTCCTTTTGCGAAATGCCGCGCGTTACAAGCGCGCCCACGCCGTAGCGCGATATTACGTTAACTATATCGCGTACGTTCTCGCCCGCGCGCATATCCTGTTGGCTGTACGGCAAATTTACGCACGTTCCGCCGAGCTGGCGTATTCCTATTTCCAACGCCGAGCGGGTGCGGAGCGACGTGTCGCCGAACAGAAGCGCCACGGTTGTGCCCAGCAAAATCCTTGTGTCCTCGTGCGCGGCGAACTTTGCTTTCATCGCCTTTGTGGCGTACAAAAATTCGAATATTTCCTCCGCGGAAAAATCGCACAGATTTACAAGATGTTTATGGTTGACCCCGTAAGAGGGAGTGTAACGGTTAATATCCATAAATAATTTCCCTTGCGTCCGTAACGGACTATCTATATTATATCACGGCAAAAAATATTTTTCAACCCTTTTTATTCCGTTCGCGTTCGAGTCGGGAATAAACGCACCCGCAGTAATCCTGACGGTATAAACCGTGCTCTTTCGCAAGTTGGGTACTGCGCAGATAACCGCCCCGTTTTTTAAAATCGGAACAAAGCCATTTGTCGCCGCCGAGTCTTTTGCCCGTTTCGTTTATCGCTTCCGCGTTTTTAAGCGGGCTCACGGTCAGGGTTGTGGTAAAAAAGTCGTAATCTTTCGCAAGTTCGGCGGTCTTTTTAAGGCGCAGTTCGAAGCATTTCAAACATCTTGCGCCGCCTTCGGGCTCGTTTTCAAGCCCCTTGCAGGCGCTATAAAACTCCCGTTCGTCATGGTCGCAATCCAAAAAATCCGCCGCGCCCGTCTCGTTTAAATACCGTATTATTTCAGCCTTGCGCTTTTCGTATTCGCCGCTCTCTATGTTCGGGTTGTAAAACAATACGGTGATTTTAACGTAATCTTTAAGCCGCTCTATACACGCCGTCGAGCACGGCGCGCAACAGCAGTGCAACAGCAGTGTTTTTCCCCGCGCGCATTCGAGCCGTTCGGTCATAAGTTTGTCGTAGTTTACCGCGTTCATATTTCGAGTTTATCATACTCGGCTCTACTTATCAACCGTTTGCGCTCATTTATATAGGGGCGCCGCCGCAAAAGACGAACTCAATTCGTTTGACCTTTTAAATATTTTGTGTTATTATTTTTTATATATTTGCGGAGAACTATTATGTCGAGTTTAAAATTAACGGACGTAAACAAGACCTTTCCTTCGGGCGAGAAGGCGCTTTTCAACGTCAGTCTCGAAGCGGCTGACAGAGAATTTTTAGTTATTGCCGGCGGTGAAAACAGCGGCAAGAGCACCCTGTTGCGCATAGTGGCGGGGCTGGAAGAGCCCACCTCGGGCAGTGTGTTTATAGACGGAAAAGACGTCACCGAAGCCGAACCCAAAGACAGGGATATCGCAATGGTGTTCAAAAGCTCAACGCTTTATCCCGCGCTCAACGTCTTTGACAATATGGCTTTCGGGTTGCGGTTGCGCAAAGCTCCCGAAGCCCTCGTGCAGGAGCGCGTAAAGATAGTTTCTGAAATTTTAGGGCTCAACGACGTATTGTTCCGCAAGCCCAAAGTGCTCTCGACTGCGGCAAAGCAGCGCGTTGCGATAGGCAGAGCGGTGGTAAGGGAACCCAAACTTTACCTCTTTGACGACCCGCTTTCCGGTCTTGACGAAAAACTGCGCGCGGACATGCTCAACGTCATAGTCAATTTGCAGGCACGTCTGGAAGGAACGTTCGTCTACACGGCTAAAAACATTTCCGAGGCGATGTCCGTAGGCACGCGCGTAGCCGTAATGAAAAACGGATTTTTACAGCAGGTGGACACTCCAGCAAACCTTTACGATTACCCCGCTAATACTTACGTTGCGTTCTATATAGGTTCCCCCACGATAAACTTTATAAAAAAGGTGAAAATAATTTCGTTCGACGGCGGATATAAAGCGGTGGCGGGCGAAATCGAAATTACCCTGCCGGAAGCGATAGTAAACCGTTTCGAAAGTATCGCGGAGTACGCCGACAAGGACAAGCCCGTAACCCTCGGTCTGCGCCCCGAAGACTGCAAAATAAGCTCCGGCGGCTCTTTAAAGGGCAAGGTTACCGACGTCGTCGGCGAAGAAGAAAAGTATGCCGAAGTAGAAGTTGCCCCCGATATATCCTTGAACGTAAGTTGCGGAGAGGGCGTAAATAAAGGCGATTGCACCGAGCTTTCCGCCGATTTCGAACGTCTGTATATTTTCGACGCAAAAACTTGCCTCACGCTTTTAAAAAGAGACGGCGGTTATAAACAAACGGGGCTTCCCGACAGCGACTTCGTTCCTTTGCCTTACGACGAAGAGGAAGAAATTTTAGAAAATTCCAAACCTAAAAAACAGCAGAAAAAAAAGAAATAAAAGTTTAAAAAACCCCCGTATAAATTCGGGGGTTTTAAAAAGCCCTGCTCTGTCAATAATAGAATAAGTTACAAAAAATTTTCCGCCGTGTGCGGGAATATGCTTGATTTAACGGGATTTTTATGGAAATAATTCTCCACGCGCTGTGGGATACCTTAAAGGTTTTCCCCTTTATTTTTTTAATTTACGTTTTAATAGAAATTCTGGAGCACCGCACGCGCCTCACGCAAAACGGAAAAATTTTGCAGGGTCCGCTGGCGCCTCTTATCGGCTCGGCTACGGGGCTTATTCCCCAGTGCGGGTTTTCGGTCATGGCGGCAAAACTATACGACAAGGGCTTTATACGTACGGGCACGGCGCTCGCGGTATTTATCGCCACTTCCGACGAAGCTCTTATTCTGCTCATTTCCGATATGAACGCGGCGCACGCCGTAATGCCGCTCGTTTTTATAAAACTCGTGTATTCGGTTTCCGTAGGTTACCTCGCCAACTTCATTTTGCCAAAAGAAAAGCTCGCCGATTTTTCCGGCGCGCAGGAAGTTCAGGCGCACTTTTGTTGCAGCGAGCACGAGGGCGGACTTTTAAAAGAAGAATCGGAGTTCAAAACGTTTTTCATAACGCCGCTTATCCACTCGCTTAAAATCTGGCTTTATCTTTTGATAGTCAATTTGCTTTTCGGATACGTTATCGACCTTGCCGGCGGCGAAGACGCCATAGCCGCAAACGCATTGCAGGGCGGCGCTTACGTCCAGCCGTTTATCACGGCGCTCGTCGGGCTCATACCCAGTTGCGCTTCCAGCGTAATACTTACGGGCGCGTACACGGGCGGCGCGGTAATGTTCGGCAGTATGGTCGGAGGGCTCTGTTCCAATGCCGGGCTGGGGCTCGTGGTGCTGTTCAAAAACACTAAAAAGCTTAAAAGAAACATTCTTTTGGTGGCGGCTATGTATTTTCTCGCCGCCGCCGCGGGAATTGTAATAAACGCGATAATGATAGCCGCCGGGCTCGTTTAAATCCCCTGACAATTCAAAGCGCCCCGCCCGCGCGCCCTACGGCGCGCGGGCGGGGCGCTTTGTCGCACTTAATTTTTTCTACGCCGAAAAATAAGTTGAAAAAAAATTATTTATATGTTATCATATAAAAGAGTATTATAAAGGGTAAATTTTTATGGCTTTAAACGTAACAAATCTCGAAGGCAACGAAATCGCCGACGATTATACAAGACAATTCGTTCCCAAGGGCAGGTGGAGCGATACGTGGGGGATATTCAAAGGCTCGTTTTTAAAGCTCGTACTCCTTAACGTTTTCGTTCTGATAACTTTCGTGCCCGGAATCGCCGTAATTCTGTTCCGCAACTGGTACATTCTCGGTATGGGCACGGTCTATCCGTTCAATCCCGGCATTATGTTTCCGCTTTACCCCGATGTAACGGGGCTGACCGAACGTCTCACGCTTTCGGCCGATTTGTTGTTTTACGCGCTTTTGATCGCGGCGGGCTTTATAGCCGCAATCGGAATTTCCGGCGCGGCGTATACGGTAAGGCGCCTTATTAACACTCACGGCGAGTTTTCGTTAAAGTCGTTTTTCCACGGCATAAAGGTCGGCTATTTCCACACCGTTCTTCCCGTAACCATAGCGCTCACGTTTTTATTCGCAACGTTTATTATAGGCGACTGGATGCGCTTCGTTATCGCAATAGGCGGCAATTCCGCGGGGGCGATAACCGCATACGTATTCATTATAATCGCAACCGTGCTTGTCTGCATTTATTCCGCATGGCTGTTTGCTGTAGGCACAAGCTACCGCGTGACTTTCGCGCAGTTGTTCAAAAACGCCTTTGTGTTGATGATAGGCACGCCTATACAAACCGTTTTTATGGCAGGCTTTTCGCTCATACCCGTATGGCTCGTAATGATAGGCGGCGTTGTGCAGATAATAGGTTTTATCGCCTTTATTTTCATAGGCTTCTCGTTTATTCTCGTAAGCTGGACGGGCTTTACGCAGTGGGCGTTCGACGCTTACGTCAACCCCAATCTCAAACCCGCAAAAGAACAGGTTGAAGAAAAGACCGTGGGGCAAACCAAAGCCGCCAAAGAAGAGAACGCAAAACAGCGCGCCCGCGAACTGCTTGCCGCGGGCAGAAGCGAACTGATCGCCAATCCCATAATGCCCATAGCGGCGGAAACTACCGTTACCGGACTGGGTAAAACGTTTAAGCGCGGAGACGTTGCGGCGGTCGCCGCAGAACGGGAAAAACTCGTGTCCGATATAGCCGCTTACGGTGAAGAGCACAAAAACGACGCCGCTTATATCGAATACAACAAACTGTTTGCCGAGCGCGAAAAGGCTTTACAGCCCGAAACCGATAAAAAGGGCAAAAAGAAGAAAAAAATAAGTTCGGACAACCTTCTCAAATGAGTAAGGCGTATTCCGCTATCGGCGGGGTTTTCGAATATCTCAACGACGACTGCGGCTATGAAAAATGGTCGCAGTATTTAATTGAAACGCTTTTATCCTGCGGTGTTCCTTACGGCGCCCGCGGGGTGGACGCAGGTTGCGGCAACGGCTATTTCACGCGAGCGCTTACCCGAGCGGGATTTTTCGTGACGGGTGCGGACGTCTCTCCGGAAATGCTCTCCAAGTCTGAAGAACTCTCTTTAAAAGAAGGGGTTAAACCGCAGTATATTCTGGGGGATATCGCGGCGTTGCCGTTAAATTACAAGCCTGATTTTATCACCGCAATAAACGATTGCTTCAACTATATACCGCAAAATAAGTTATTTTCGGTGTTTTCTAAACTGTATAAACAACTCAAAAAGGGCGGCGCGCTCGTTTTTGATATAAGTTCGGAGCATAAACTCAAACATATAGTGGGGTCAAACCTGTTTGCCGAAGACAGAGGCGATATTTCTTATACGTGGTTCAACGAGCTGAAAGAAGACAGGGTAGAAATGGATATAACTATGTTTATCCGTCTTGAAAACGGTCTTTACGAGCGCCGCGACGAGTCTCAAACGCAGTATATCCACGGGGAAACGCAGGTTTTGGCTGATTTGGAGCGGGCGGGCTTCGCCGTCAGAGCGGAAGGTCATCTGGGCGGGGACAAAAACGAAAGAATAAATTTTATATGCACAAAGCACGTATAGCGTAAAAATATTTTTCGCGCTTCGGCTATGATTACATACGGGGTAAAAATAATGAATAAACTCTATAAAACGCTCGTGTACGACAGGCAGGTTTCGCTGTCGGTTCTCGATACCGCGGAACTCGTAAACGACGCTATTAAAATACATAATTTGGACGACGCTTCCGCTCGGCTTCTGGGCGGGCTTTTGACTGCGTGCGCCTACATGGCGGGCTGTTTAAAAAGCGAAAGGGGCGCCGTTTCCATTACCGTAAAGTCGGGCGACGGCAGCGCAACGGCAAGCGTATCGGGCGACGTTTCGGGGCATATCCGCGGCTACGTAGACGGAGCCGAAAACGGACTTAAAGGCGGAACGCTTACGGTTATAAAAGACGACGGCTTTTCCCGTCCGTTCGTCGGCACGTGCGAACTGAAGTGCAACGACGTTTCCGAAAACTTAATGCAGTATTTCCATATCAGCGAGCAAATCCCCACCGCCGTGGCAATAGGAGCGGAGGTCGAAAACGGTAAGTGCCTGTGCGCGGGCGGCGTGATAATGCAGCTGTTGCCCGGCACGTCGGAAGAGAATACGGACCGTGCCGAAAACGTAATGCAAAACTTTGTAAACGTTACCGACGTCCTCAAAAAGTACGGCGCGAACGGAATTATGAAAGAATATTTCGGCAACGATACGCAAGAAAAATATATTTATCTCACGTTCCCCGCATATAAGTGCAACTGTTCGCGCAAAAAAATAGAGGGGGTAATTATGCCCGTCGGTAAAGCGGAACTTTTAAAAATCGTAAAAGAAGACGGTTGCGTTTCGGTGCACTGCCATTACTGCAACGCCGATTATAAGTTTTCCGCAGACGATATAGAGGGGTTATATAAGGATAATGGCTAAAACGACCGAAATCGACCTTTCGGACGACAGATTGATATCTATCGCTTCCGATATGGTCGACAGTCACAAATATATAGAAGCCTTGAAAATGCTCAACAAAAACGAGGAGCTTTCCGGCAGCGACGAAGACGCGCTTATGCTCTATGCCGAAATTTTCGACGATATGGGGCTGTACGAAAAGAGCGTAAACGGCTGGTTTCGCTACCTCGACTACGCGGGCGCGGAGGATCTTTCAGACTGTTACGAGGGGCTTGCGCTGGGGTATATGAACCTCGGCGACGAGCACTTTTCGGCTTTTTACTACAATAAATTATTGTTGGAAACGGAAGAACTCGATCCCTCCTCGCGCGAGCAGATAGTAAAGGAATTCCTCTCCTCCAACTCGTCAAATCCCTTAAAATTCGTTTATCCGCCGTCGCTTGCAGACTGTTCCGAAATTTTCTCCGAGGGTATCGCGCTAATGAAGGCGGGCGAATACGATAAGGCGGCGGAAGAGTTCGATAAAATAGCGGAGGGCAACCCCAAATACCTTTCCGCCCGCAACTACGTGGCAATGTGCAAAATTATTTCGGATAAATGCGAAGAAGCCGCGGAAGAATGTCTCAATATATTAAAAATCAATCCCGACGACGTTCAGGCTCTCTCAACGCTCGCCGCGGTCAGAACTGAACAGGGCAACCGCGAAGCGGCGACAGAGCTTGCAAAAAAACTTCTTGAAATAGAAGTATCGGAGCCGGAAGAAATTTATAAGATAGCAACCGTGTGTTGCGAAAACAAGATGCACGCCGAAGCGTATCAAACCTTTTTAAGACTCCCCGCCGAATTCGATTACGATTTGAACGTATTGTATTTCAAGGCAGTCGCCGCATTCAACTGCGGAAAGATTCAGGAGAGTTTAGACTCGTTCGACAAGATTGTTGCCATCTATCCCGACGCCGTCACCGCAAGGTACTATTACGCCTGCGCGCGGCGCTTCGCCGAATCGGGCGAAACGACGGAAATGAGTTATTTTTATCGCCTTCCCGCCGACGTCCGCGAGTCTTCTTTAAAAATACTTGCGGCTTACGTCCGTTTATCGCGCGCCGCGGCTAAAAAACTCGCCCGCGAAGTTGACCTCACCGCCTGCATAAAATGGTGCTTTGACGAGGTGGAAGGCAAGGGCGGAGAACTTCAGCTTCTCGCTCTGCACGCCGCGGTAAAGGCGGGGCTCGACGAGCTCGTGCGCGGCTATCTTTTAGACGCGTTTTTAGACGACAGAATAAAAGTCGACGTTCTCACTGCGCTTGCGGAAAGAAACGCCTTCGACTGTTTCGGTGCGGTAATATGCAACGTTTACCGCAGACTTACTACCCAGCCTCTGCAAACGGGTCGGGCTAAAAAATCAAGATTCGTGCGCGCGTATGCCAGACTTTTCGCGCATTTCGCTATTCTTGACTCGGGATTCGGCGCAAATTTCGCCGACGCGGCGGAGAGGCTCTACTCCCGTCTCGAAGAAGAGGGCAGGCTTGCCGACGCCGACGATATCGACGCGCTGTGCGTGGCAATATACCTTCTGTCGGGCGTGCACGCCGCGGAAATAGGAGAAAGCGATTTGTACGAGTTTTTCGACGCTGATAAAGAGCGCACGCAAAAAATTTTGGGCGGAGACAAGAAAAATGAAACTTTATGACTTCGACGGAATGTTCGACGAAAAACTTTCCGAATATATCGAAAAGCATGCCGGCAAATACAAAGAGGAAGAGTGGGAAGACATAATTCCGGAACTTTACAAAAGGTTCGGCGATACGCCCGTAAAATCTCTGGGCAAGACTCCGCGTCGGTTTTATGCCGATATGACGGCGGAAGAGCTCGTCAGGTGCTTAAAAGCTCACTTAAAGCAGGGAGTGCCCGTTTCGGAATTTCTCTGTTCGGCTATTGAAAATTCCGGCGCGTCAAAACTTTTAGTCCCGCTGTTGGACGGCTCGCGCGAAGAGTGCGAATACGCAATGAATTTAATCGGAGCCGATAAAGCCGTTACACGAAAATATCTTTCTATGCTCGTCGAAGCGCAGGACGAAGATATGAAAAACAGGTGCGTGGACTTTATAAAAGAAAACGCGGACGAAGTGAGCGAAACGGCGCTTGAAAATTATAAAAACGGAACCGAACCCGAATATATGCTCGAAATTCTCTCCCGCGTCACGCAAAAGAACGATAAAATTTTCAACGTTCTTTTAAACGAATTCCGCGGCGACGAGGAAAATATCCCCATGCACGCAAGCTATCTCGCCGCTTACGGCGACGCCCGCGCCCTGCCCTATCTTCTTGACAGGATTGACGGCGAAGAAATCAATTTCGTGGAGTATCAGGAACTCAAATTCGCCATAGAGGCTTTGGGCGGCGAATATACAAAAGAACGCGATTTTTCAGACGACCCCTATTTTAAACTCGTTTATCCTAACGGCTGAACGCAAAAACAATCGGTACATATAGTATAAAAAACCTCCGCGCGGGCAAAAATCCGAGTGGAGGTATTTTAATATGCAAGACGTTACTTCAAAAGAACTCGAACTCATTTCCGACGTTTTAACGGCGGAAGGGCTTATCTGCAAAAAAGCGCGCGCCTATTCCAAAACCCTCACGGATATGGAACTCGCCGAATGTATGACAAAAATTGCCGACGAACACGAACAGCGCTACAACTCGCTTTTAGCGCTTATAGGAGGTTAAAATGAAACTTACCAAAAGCGATTGCACTCTCAACGAAAAAGACAGCCTTCGTGATATGCTCGAAAGCGAAAAGCAGCTTATGAGCCTTTACACAACCGCGCTCTTCGAGGGCAGCACCAAGTCCGTCAGAAAAAACTTTTCAACCAATCTTTTAGGCGTTGCCGAAAATCAGTATTTGATTTTTACGCAGATGAACACCCGCGGCTACTACGAGCCAAAGCCCGCAGACGAAACGCTTATAGACGAAGCCAAAGAAACTTACAAAAAACAAAAAAAGTGCTTAAAGGCAAGCACCGACAAATAATAAAAAGAGGTTTTGAAAATTCAAAACCTCTTTTATTAATTATGAAATTATAAAAAGTAATACCCCTTCCGACAAGGTAAGAATTCCTATTACTATAAAACCTATGTAAATAAATTTTATCAATGTGCCGAACTTTGCGTGCACTTTTTTTGTCTTTATATTTTTATATTCTTCTCTTACCGTTTTGTCTATGCTGAACGGGAGCTTTAATTCCGTTGCCGTTTGCCCGTTGTATAAATTTATTTGCATCTGTTCTTCGTGCAAAAGCAATTGTTTTTCGGTTGCTTCTATAAACCTTGTTGTCCTGTAATCCACACCCCAAAACAAAAATGCCGCGGCGATTATAAAAACCGCAAGCACTATTAATATGGTCGCAAACACCCAGTGCGGTTGAGACGTCTCGTTTTTCCACGCTTCTATGGATAAAGTTACAACGGCGTTTAAAACAAGTCCGAGTAAAATCAACGAAAAATTAAACGCGTCGGTACGTTGTTTTGTGAAGCGCGCATGATATTCTTTTAAATTTTGCCACGACTTTTCTATATCCATATTTATCTCTTTTGAATTTTGTTAATCAAATCCGCAGTTCCTACATAAATTTCGTCGTTGACGGGTGCGTATTCGTCCGTTTGTAATATTTTCAGTGGCAATAAATCTTTCCCCTCGGCGTCGATTATGTCGTTTCCCGTTATATAATTAAAACAAAATCCAGGCGCGCCGTCCCATATCTTTTGCTTTTTTCTGTAAAACATATCGAATTTAAAAAGAGGCAGGTCGCTGTAATCTTGCAAAGAACAGGCTGTCCTCAACAAGTCGATACTTTGCGATGTGGTTGAGGTTTTAAGGGTATACCCCGTGTTAATCAAGCAATTTTCAAACGGGTGCGGCGGTAATCCCTTGCTTCGCGTGCAAGAAACCTGCTTGTTTAAAGTGCGTTTAGTATAATCGTAAATATTACCGTTTATATAAATTTCTTTTTTTGCGCAATATGCTTCCGCAATAATCGGAGTACGGTTAAATCCTAATTGAGGCATGATTATCAATGAAGCATCAGGCGTTCCGTTTTGGTAATTGCATATAGCTATGCAGTATTCTCTGGCTTCGGGATTGGCAAATTGCGCCGTGCCGTCAATCGGGTCGATAATCCATACGCTTTTCCCCGTGTTTAAGGGCGGATTGTTCAGTTCGCCTGTTTCTTCCGCTATAATATAAGATTGCTTGTCAAAATTTCTTATTGCGTTAACAATGTACGTTTGCAACTCGATGTCGGCGTCGGTCAATAACGTATTATCCGTTTTTACCGATTTGTTCATTGATTTTGCGCCGAGCCGGTATTCGGAACATATATTCAGAAGTTTTTCTGTAATAAATGAAAAAAAATCTTTAATCGAAAGGTTATCCATAAAATCCTCAAAATTACATTTTGATTTTATCATATTTCAAAGTAAAAGTAAAGAGTTAAAACTCGCGTTTAACTTCTTGTTTTATTCTGCATAACAATTTTACACTTTCACATACTTCTTTTACGGGCAAATTTTGCCTTTTAAGGAGAAAATGAAATGAAAGCTACGGGCATTGTACGTAGAATAGACGAATTAGGCAGGGTTGTTATTCCCAAAGAAATCCGCAGCACTCTGCGCCTCAAATCGGGCGACCCGCTCGAAATTTTTACCGACCGCGACGAGCTTATGTTAAAAAAATATTCGCCCATAGCGTCGCTTGAAAAGTTTTCCGAAGGAACGGCAAAATCTCTTTCCGATCTGTCCGGTCACGTGGCTGTCATTTGCGATACCGACGGCGTTTTGCACGCGTCGGGTCACGGTCAGCGCGACTTCGACGGCAAGGCGATTTCGTCTAAAATGGAAAAAATTCTGCAAGGCAGGAAGAGCTATATTGCCAACCTCACGGAAGGCGGCGACGTGGTTCCCATCTGCAACGGGCAGTCGGCGGAAGTTACGGCTCAAATAATCGTGCCCATAGTCTGCAACGGCGATTGTCTCGGCGCGGTTGCGCTCGTCTCTTGCGAAAAGGGCGCAAAAATCGAACCCGCCGCTTGCAAACTGGCACAGCTGTCGGCAAATATTCTTGCGGGACAGTTCGAGTAAAAAACGCGTAAGGCTTACCCCTTAAACACGGTGACCTTGCGTTTTTTAAAACGGCTGCAAGGCAGGACGGTAAAAATATGAAAAACAACGGAAAAACGGGGCAGTCGTTTTTGGCTGGGGCCGTAATAATTTCAATAGGCGGTTTCGTTTCCAAACTGTTGGGCGCGGTATACCGCATACCATTAACCAACTTTTTGGGCGGCGAGGGGATGGGGATTTACCAGATGGTTTATCCCCTTTACTGCATACTCCTAACCGTTTCCGCTTCGGGTATTCCCACGGGTATATCCCGCCTCATTTCGTCGGGTAGCGGCGCGGGGGCGGAACGGCAGGCGTTCCGTCTTTACGGCGCGGTGGGGATAATCGGCACGCTCGTAATGTATCTGCTCTCAACCCCGCTTGCGGCGTTGCAGGGCGAGCCCGCCATCGCGCTGTGCTGTAAACTTCTGTGCCCTTCGGTGTTTTTCGTGTCGCTTCTGTCCGTCGTTCGCGGCTACTTTCAGGGCAAGGGCAATATGTTGCCTACGGCGGCTACCGAAATAGCGGAACAGCTCATAAAAGTGGGGTTCGGCGTGGCTTTCGCCTATATCTTCCGCAAAAATCTCGCCCTCGCCGTGGCTTCCACGTTGCTCGCCGTCACCGTAAGCGAAGTAATTTCCACCGCCGCCGCACTGCTGTGGTACGTTAAACGCAGGGCAAAACTACCGCTGTATACGCTCCCGTCCGTGCCCGTCAAAAATATTCTGCAATTCACGGTTCCGCTCACTCTCACCGCGATAGCTCTGCCGCTTTCGCAACTTGCCGAAAGCATAATCGCCGTCAGACTTCTGCGCGCCGGAGCCGAAAACGCAACCGCGCTTTACGGAATTTTTTCGGGGTGCGCGGTAACGATAATCAACCTGCCCGTTTCCGTTACCTACGGGCTTGCCGCTTCGAGCGTACCCCAGATTTCTCCGCTTGCCGAAAGGGGGAATATCGCCGACGCAAAGAAAAAGGCGTTTAAAGCTCTGCTTATAACGTTAGCCGTGTCTCTTCCGGCGGCGGTTGGGCTGTTCTTTCTCGCCCCCGTCGCGGCAAAACTCATTTTCGGCTCGCTCGAAGGCGCCGAACGCGAACTGTTGATAAAACTTATTAAAATTATGGCTGTTTCGTCCGTCACGCTCTCGCTCGTGCAAACGTCGTCGGCGTGTCTCACTGCGCTGGGTTACCCAGTCAGGAGCACTATAACCCAGTGGTCCACCGCGATTTTGCGCGTCGGGCTCACCGCAGGGCTCATATATTTTACCGACGCGTCCATCAGCGGCGCCGCATGGTCGGCAAACTGTGCGTATTTTGTTGCAATGCTCATGAATTTCTGGTATATTTTAAGGGTAACAGACAAAAAGAAAAAGGGCGAATCCAATGAAAATAACGCTGATAGGTTTGGGAATCTCAAAGGGCGATATAACGCTCAACGCAAAGGAAGCGCTTGACTGCGCAACCCGCATTATCGCGCGCACTGGCAGCGGCGACAGTTTTAACAGTTTATCGGGCTATTCCGTCGAAACGCTCGATTACGTTTACGAAAAGAGCCGTAACTTCGACACGCTCAATAAAAATTTGGCTTCCGCGGTAATAAAAGCCGCGGCGCAAACGCCCGTTTGCTATTGCGTAGACGGCGCCGTGTGCGAGGACGAATCCTGTAAAATCATTCTTTCAAAACACAAAGACTGTCAGGTTTTAGACGGCGTCTCTAAAGCCGCCCGCGCATACAGCCTTTCGCGCATGGGTTCGGGCGAGGTCGCTCGCGTTTCGGCTTACGGCGTTAAAAATTTAAAGAGTTGCCGTGCGGTCTGCGTTTACGATATAGACTGCGAATACGCCGCAAGCGAGGTCAAACAAAGGCTTTCGGATATCTTCGGCGAAGAAACGTTTTGCAGTTTCGTGCGCGGCAATCAGGTTAAAAAAATAAAAATTTACGAAATCGACAGGCAAAAAACTTACGGTTCCGATTGCGCCGTAACGTGCGAAGAGACGGAGTTTCTCAAAAAATCGCGTTACGATTACGCCGACCTCGAATATATGATAAAGCTCCTGCGCGCGCCTGGCGGTTGCCCGTGGGACAGGGCGCAAACCTCGCAAAGCATTAAAAAGAATATGATAGAAGAGGCGTACGAACTCGTCGACGCAATCGAGCGCGACGATCTCGACGGAATGGAGGAGGAGACGGGCGACGTCCTGTTGCAGGCTGCTTTCCACTCCGTAATGGAAGAGGAAAAGGGCGAATTCAACGGCGCCGACGCCATAACCCGAGTTGTCAAAAAGCTCATATTCCGCCACTCTCACATTTTCGGCGGCGATAAGGCGAAAGACGATGCCGAGGCGCTTGCCGTCTGGGAGAGAAACAAAAAACAAGAAAAGGGGCAAACTACTTATTCGGACAGCGTGGTAGCCGTTCCCAAAAATATGCCCGCGTGCATGCGCGCGCAAAAAATAGGCAAAAGGTCGGCAAAGTGCGGCATGGATTTCCTCTCTCCCGTGTCAGCGGCGGAAAAGCTGTGGGAAGAGATAAACGAACTGCTCGCCGCATGCAAAGAGGAGAACGCCGCGGATATTTTCGAAGAATCCGGCGACGTGCTGTTTTCGGCGGTGAACGTGTGCCGTCTTGCGGGTGCGGACTGCGAAGAGGCTTTGCAGGCAGCGTCCGACAAATTTATAAAAAGGTTTTCTGCGTTCGAGGAGATAGCAACGCAAAACGGCGAAAAGATAGAAGAAATGGATTCCTCGCGCCGGGATTATTATTGGGCGCTGGCAAAAGATGCGGTTAAAAAAGGTTAAAATAGGTAATTTACATACCGACAACAACGTGTTTTTAGCGCCGCTCGCGGGCTACACAAACGGCGTTTTTCGCAATATATGCAGGGGGCTGGGCGCAGGACTCACCTTTACGGAAATGGTCAGCGCAAAGGGGCTGTGTTACGGGAGCGAAAAAACCGAAACGCTTCTTTACACGCCGGAGGACTATACCGGTATAAACGCCGTGCAGATTTTCGGCAAAGAGCCGTATTATATGCGCAAAGCGTGCGAAAGCGAGGCGCTTGCACCGTTCAACCTCGTGGATATCAATATGGGTTGCCCCGTGCCCAAAATCTATAAAAATGGCGAGGGAAGCGCGCTCATGAACGATTTGCCCCTCGCATATGCCGTAATTAACGAG
Source organism: uncultured Christensenella sp. (assembly GCA_910579525.1). GTDB lineage: Bacteria > Bacillota > Clostridia > Christensenellales > Borkfalkiaceae > Coproplasma. Next base: position 67,332 of record CAJTUK010000005.1, read on the forward strand.
TGTAAAAAGAGCGGAAAGCTCGTTTCGGTCAAATTCCGCACGGGGCTCGACGGCGACAGAATTATAACGGAAGACTTTGCAAAAACATGCGAAGACGCGGGCGCGGATATGATAACAATTCACGGCAGAACACGCGACAAAATGTATTCGGGCGAAGTCGATTACAAAGAAATTTACAAGGCAAAGCGCGCGGTTAAAATTCCGGTAATTGCAAACGGCGGCGTATTTTGTAAAGCCGACGCCGAAAAACTTTTAGCCGAAACGGGCGCCGACGGCATAGCGATAGCCCGCGGAGCAATGTATAAACCGTGGATTTTTGCAGAAATCACGGGGCTTGAAAATATCGATAAAAAGAGCATAGTGCGGGGTCAACTGCAAAAAACCCGCCAAATTTACGGCGAACGTTTCGCCTGCGTGTTTATGCGCAAAATGATCGCCTTCTATTTAAAGGGCTCCCGAAGCGCGTCTTATTATAAAGAAAAACTCTTTTCCGCCCCCACAACCGAAGAGGTCGAAAAGATTTTGGAAGACATCGAGTTTTAAAATTTTCGCCGTCTTTTAATCGAACGCACCGTATCGAATTGTGCGCAACCGTCAAAAACCGACTTTATTCGTCGGTTTTTTTTATTTTACGACTTTTCGGAACAGCTATAATACCTTTTACGATGCAGGTTTACGTTGAACTTGCCGTTCTCGAAAATTTTTGCATGGACTTCACTTTGCTTTATTCCGCAAAACTCGCCTCCAAAAACAGGGCGCACTTTATGCGGATTGCGCTCGGCGCGGCGCTGGGCGCGTGTTTTGCGGTGACGTTTCCGCTGTTCAAAATCGGCACGGTCTGGCAGGTGGTTTTAAAAATAATTTCGGGTCTTATAATCTGCCTTGCCGCGGGCAGGTTCAAAGGCGTAAAATCCTATATTAAGTTCACGGTTTTTTTTCTTGCCTTCACCGCGCTTCTGGGCGGCGCGCTCGTGGGTGTGTTTTCGCTGACGGGGCTGGAATACGATAGCGGAGGCGGCTATTTTCTGTCGTCCGTCCCGATAGGCATTCCGCTGTTCGGCGCGCTCGTAATAATAATATGCGCGCGCAAACTCGCCCAACGTCTTTCAAAGGGTGCGAAAAACGCTGTTGTCTGCCGCATATATGCGGGTGAAAATCAAGCGGAAATCAAAGGTTTTTTCGACAGCGGCAACAAAGTTTACCATATGGGCAGACCCGTAAGCGTAATCCCTCAAAGCGCCGCAAAAAAACTTATAGGCGAAACGCGGATAAAAGAGAGCGTAAAAATACATACTGTTGCGGGGAGCAAAACAATGCCGGTTTTCACCGCGGACAGGATAGAAATAATTTCGGACGGAAAAACTCAAGTTATAACAAAAATATTATTGGGCGTAAGCCCCAATCAAATAAACCGCGCGGTATTGCACTGCGACCTGACGGAGGAAATCAATGTTTGAAAAATTAAAACGCCTGCTTCAATCCCTGTTCGGGTTAAATACGCTCGACTACATTTGCGGAACCGAGGCTTTGCCTCTGCCCCTTTCGCAGGAGGAAGAGAGTACGAAACTCGTCCTTTTGGAAAGCGGCGACCAGCGCGCCAAGGCAGAACTCGTAGAGCACAATCTTCGGCTCGTAGTTTACATAGCCAAAAAGTTCGAAGGCTCCGGCGCCGACGGCGACGACCTCGTTTCGGTCGGTACAATCGGGCTCATCAAAGCTATAAATTCCTTCAAATCGGATAAAAACATCAAACTCGCCACTTACGCCTCGCGTTGTATCGAGAACGAAATCCTTATGTATCTGCGCAGAATGTCGCGTTTAAAACAGGAAGTCAGCTTCGACGAGCCCCTGAACACCGACTGGGAGGGCAACGAACTTCTTTTATCCGACGTAATGGGCACCGACGCGGATTCCGTTTACTCGGATATAGAGGGCGGAGTGGAAAGGGAACTGTTAAAAAATTCCCTTTCCAAACTGTCCCAGCGCGAACAAAAAATAATGAATATGCGCTTCGGGCTTGACGGCGGCGAGGGCATGACGCAAAAGGACGTCGCCGATACACTGGGCATATCCCAAAGCTACATATCCCGCCTCGAAAAAAAGATCATAGCAAAGCTCAAAAAAGAAATTTCAAAAAAGATATAACCGCAAACGCCCGCACATATCCCGCGTTTAACGCGCTTTTGTACATAATTTCAGGAGGTAAAATTATGTTGCAAAAAGTAGTTATATGCGGAGTAGACACTTCGGGGCTTCCTCTGCTTTCTTCAAAAGAGCAAGAAGAACTCATGGTCAAACTCAAAGCGGGCGACGAAAAGGCGCGCGAACGGTTTATTATAGGCAATATGCGCCTCGTGCTTTCGCTCGTAAGGCGGTTCTGGGCTAAAAAAGCCAACGCCGACGACGTGTTTCAGGCGGGTTGCGTCGGACTCATTAAGGCAATAGACAACTTCGATTTGTCGGTCGGCGTTAAATTTTCCACCTACGCCGTGCCAATAATGTTAGTACTGCGAAACAGACAAAAGGAGCTTAAAATGACAAGAAATCAAGCACTTTTGTCTGTTTTTGCTATGTTTGAGGGTAAAAACAGCCATTTAGAAGAAATTGCAAAACTGAAAGAAGTTGCAAACGTGATGCCCTTTACGGAATGGGATGATGCTACTGTAAAAGATGCCGTTGAGGACTTTATGTCCGTGAACGGCAGAGTCCCTACGGTAACTGATTTTAAAAAAGAGAATGGTTTACCTTCTCATCCTGTAATTAAACAACGCTACAAAATTAACTTGCATGAGTGGCTCAATAAAAATTTTCCTACATATTACAAGCCGAAGCCCACAAGGAAACAAGCATTAGAGTTTGCGTATAAAGTATTAGAGAAATTACCCGATGCACGGGCAAAAATAGGTGAACTGCTTGACGAATATCCCGTTTGTCGGTGGTCGTCAACAAATATTCTTGATGCGGTTGAAGAATTTTTCAGGCAGAATGACAGGTTGCCGTATGAAAGGGAATTTATTAAGGCTAACCATTTACCCGATTACGGACATCTGCTTTATAAATACAAGTGTGGCTTGCGTGAGTGGTACGAAACTTATTGTAATGATTTGTTTATAAAAAATGAAAGTAGGATAAAACCCGTAAGAGATTACCTTAAAGAATTTGCCGAAGAATACGAAAGGATTAAACCTATTTCAAAAGAAGAATTTAACCGTATGCGTAATCCGGAAATATGTTGTCTTGCGGAAGTAGTAATGAAGAATACATATATTTCTAATTGGAATGAACTTTTACAAAAATGTAATCTCCAAAGATATGAAAAAGAAATACCAAAATTGATAACGGAAATGGAAGTTATTATTTTGGACGGCAGTTTAAATGAATTATATCGATATAATATTAATGAGTAAAATAAAGCTCTCACATTTTTGTGAGAGCTACTTTTTATTGACAAAAAATCTATTATTTGCTAAAATACAAACCGTCAGACTAATTTAATAATTTTTATCTCGTTGAGTATAGTAATGGTAGAACTATACTCTAATAATCGCTTACAAATCTCAACGAGAAATGTAAATTAGTCTGACAACTTGGCGACGAACGGTATATTCTACGGTGTCGTTCTCGCAAGGGAGCGACATCTTTTTATTTATACGGCGTTCTATCGTCAGTTCTTCCGAGCAAGTAGTCAACTGAAACATTGAAATGTTTTGCAATTATAATTAAATCATCAATTAATGGTAAGCAATTTAATTTATACCATTGTGCGATATTGTTTCGGTGTATAAGTATTTTTTGTGATAATTCGTATTTAGTTTTGATGTTTCTTTCAATTCGTAATTCTTCCAAACGCTCTATAAAACTTTTGGGGGATTTGGAGTGGTCGAAGTATTCGTCGTCTGTTATGGCAATTAGGAACTCAACCGAAATATTGAAATAATCTGCAATACGGATTAAAGAGGGCGTCTTGGGAACGATACCGTAGTTAAAGGCATTAGAAAAAGTTGAACGATTTATACCAATAATTTCAGCTTTTTTATCTTTACTTTTAACTTCAATATCGCTAATCAATTCGATAAATCTGTTTTGAAACTCTTTTGAAATTGCCACCTTGATAACCCTTTGCTCTATTAGACAATAAGCAGTTTGCATTGTCGCTATTTTTATTCTATAATATTGATAACGCCAAAACGACAATACGCAATGTGTATGTGCTATTAGTGTATGCAATTAAAGGGTTATTAAATGAAATCTTGTGCTTTTTTCGGACATCGAAATATGAGTGTAGAACCGTATAGGGAAAAACTGTTAAAAACAATTTTAGACCTAATAGAGGACAAGGGGGTTACGCAATTCTATTCAGGTTTTCGTGGCGACTTTGATGCTTTTTGTAGCTCTTTGATATTTGAATTAAAAGGCTGTTATCCGCAAGTTAGGAATACAATGGTGCTTTCGTATATCCCCGAAGCATCTGTTGAAAACGACAATACGTTTATTCTTCCTAAATATTTTGACGATAGTATTTATTTGTTAGAAAGAAGTGTACCAAAACGTTTAGCTATTATTGAAACCAATAAATGTTTAGTAGATAAAGTTGATTTTATTGTTGCAGGAGTTATGACTCATTATGGTGGTGCATATACGGCTTGCGAATATGCTTTTAAAAAGAAAAAGCCAATCGTAAGTGTGATTGACGGTTGGGAAATATAAAATTAAAAAAGAGGTAAAGTTTATGAAAATATTAACAAAGGAACTTAAAAATGACCTTGACCTTAATGAAGTTCGATTTTCGGTTGATTCAAGAGCAAAAAGAACATTACCAATATTTTTTTTGAACGATAGCTGTGAGGGTGTTTATAAGTCTGACATTTTAACTGTAAAAACAAAGTTTAATTTGTCGGATAAAGAAAATGAATTGAGATTTATGATATTGCCGGCTACGTTTAATTTTTATAATGACTATTGCGAGTATTCGTTGGAAAAAGAAACACACTCTCCCGAAAACGATTTTTTATCTCAATATATAAATAGGTTAAGAGTAATATCTCATCTGCCACAAGAAATTTTAGAGCAAGTAAAAGACAAACGGTTACTTGCTATGGGATACGCAGAACCGAAAGTGAAAAAAGCAATCATTGAGTATGCGGATGCGAAAACTGAGGCGGCGATTAAAGTATTAGAAAAAAGTCTTGAAGATTCATTAAATGCCACTGCCGGATTAACTATTTCGGAACAGTTCAAAAAGCATGATTATATTGATTCGTTAGAAGATTTATTTTCTGAAACATATATTACAGGGTAGATAAAAAAGGTAACGCCATTTACCTTGAATTGGACGGAGAAGAAACGATTATTTTGACCGATGTGGAAATATTGGAAGAAGAAATTAATCCGTTGAATACCTATATAGAATTATTTGAATTACACAAAACAGAGCAGGATTACGAGTTACACTTCTTACTTATGACAAAAGAAGATAATACAATGGTTGAGGAATTTCATTATTTAACTTACAGATTTAAAGATTTAATGTTCAAATAAGTAATTCGTTATTAAGGCGCACCGTTATAAGAACCTTATAATTTATCGTGAGCAACACATACAATGGTCGAAGAAGGCTCCGAGTTAATCCGAGTACGATAGTAAGCCGTATGAGTTTCAGCCACGTCGTAATAATTCTTTGGTGCAGACCTAATATAGATAGCGCAACGACAATTTGCCGTTGCGCTATTTTTATGATTAGTCTATAATGTTTTCACGTTTAAATAATGGAGAATGGAAAAACTCTTCAAGAGAAATATTAAAACTTTCGCAAATGCCGTAAAGTGTACTGACTTTAACTGACCCGCTTCGTTTCTTTTTTATCGATGTTAAAGTGCTTTGCGGAACACCGCTTGCTTTAAATAAGTCATATTTTGTCATATTTCTTTCAAGACATAACTGCTCTATTCGCAATATAACAGCATCTTCAAGTTTCATTATTATCTCCAACCACTAATTGAAGTATAATCTTTAAAAAAATAAAAATACTGCTATGTTTAGCATTTATTAAATATTATAAAAGATTATGCTATATTTAAAATTATATCGCTTTTTTTTGGTCAAAATTCGACAAATTTTTTGTGTATTTTACCAAAATTGTTTTTAAAAAAAGTATTGACAAATTTTGGAAATGGGGTACAATATAAGTGTAGTTAATCGATTAACTAATTGCGATGTATGATACTTGAAAATGAATTTGAGTGGTTAAATAGCGAACAATTAAAATCAGCTAACGGTGGACAAGTTGCTGTATTTTGTAATCGGCACGGCGACATCGCTTGTTTGCATTTTATGAAAGATTTTAAAGCAGAGAGAAATTTCTATTGTCCGATAGAGGTGTTCGAGCAAGCATCTCGTGAGCAAAAAGAAATTGAAATGTTTGATGACCACAATAATAAATTGCGAGTTCGACCTAACGGGTTTCATAATTATAATTCGATTTTCTTCGCAGATGACTTAATTTCAGCCGGTTTATTTGTACAAGAAATTATTAGTCTGCGTGAAAATAAAAATTAAAATTTTTGGGGGTAAGTATGCATTTAAAGCAAAGAAAGTTGTTGTACTCTGTGGTGGGTGCCATTATTGCATTGTTGTTTGCAATTATTACGTTGGTAACAATGATGCCTTTATCAGCATTTGCGGCAAGCAAGGCGATAGACGATGCAAGCGTTGAAAACAATTCAAGTATGTCAACGGATGTAATTTATCAAATTGTTACTGACCGTTTTGTTGACGGCGACTCATCGAACAATCCGTCGGGAGAAATTTATGATAAAAACAATTTGAAAAAGTATCACGGCGGAGATTGGGTAGGCATTACACAAAAGATTAACGAGGGATATTTCACAAATATGGGCGTAAGCGCAATTTGGATTTCTTCTCCCGTTCAGAACAGCGATTACATTGACCCTTCAAACGGTTGCGCTCCTTATCACGGATATTGGGGTCGTGATTTCTTCTTGCCGAATCAGTATTTCGGAACTATGGAAGAATTTACAACTCTTGTATCTACTGCCCACAGCAAAGATATAAAAGTAATTATAGACTTTGCGCCTAACCATACTTCGTTTGCGGTTTATGACGGAATTAAACAGCCGAACGACGGTGCGCTCTATAAAAACGGAGAATTGGTAAGTACATACAGCGACGATACGAAAGGCGTATTTAATCATGTATCTGACCAATGGGCGGAATTTGATACTTGGGAACATACGGTTTATGCGCCGTTATTCGGTTTAGCCGATTTAAATCAGCAAAACGCAATAACAGACCAATACTTAAAAGATGCAATAAAAGTTTGGCTTGATGCAGGTGTAGACGGCATCCGTGTTGATGCAGTAAAACATATGTCATTGGGTTGGCAGAAAAACTGGGTAAATAGCATTTATGACTATAAGCCCGTATTCATCTTTGGCGAGTGGTCGCACAGCGCTACGACTTCCGAACCTAATATGGAGAACTTTGCGAACGAAAGCGGTATGAGCCTTTTGGATTTCAGATATAACACCGCAGTTCGCAGTGCGTTGGCTAACGCTTTAACAAGCGGTTACACAATGAAAGATTTTCATAATACGATGATGGATATGGAACAGGATTATGACTGTATCAACGACCAAGTTACTTTCTTGGACAACCATGACCAATCTCGTTTTATGACGGAAGCAGGAAACAACAAATTAACTTTGGACATCGCATTTGCGTTGCAGATGACTTCCCGTGGTATTCCTTGCGTTTATTACGGAACTGAACAATATATGAGCGATGCCGCAGGCGGTAAGAGTGACCCTTATAACCGTGCAGATATGACAAGTTTCGACCAGACTTCAAGAGCTTATCAGATTATTTCCAAACTTGCTCCTTTGCGTAAGTCTAATCCGGCTCTTGCTTATGGCTCGACACAGGAAAGATGGCTCAATGACGACGTTTATGTATATGAAAGAGTTTTCGGCAATAACGTAGTTATGACGGCAATTAACAGAAATCAGAGTACAGGTTATCAGTTAGAAGGATTACTTTCAAGCCTTCCCAACGGAACATATAACGACGTGCTTGGCAACTTGCTCGGCGGCGGCAATATTTCCGTAACAAAGGGAAAAGTATCTGACTACTATCTTGGCGCAGGTCAAGTTGCTGTATGGGAATATACGGCAGACGATAACGATTCGCCTATAATCGGTAATATAAACCCGAAGATGAGCAAGGCAGGTAATACTATAACTATTACGGGTCGTGGATTTGGCTCTAATGTAGGTAGTGTTGCTTTCGGCGTTGAAAATGCTCAAATCGTTTCGTGGTCTGACAGCCTTATAAAGGTAGTCGTTCCTACGGGCGTTGTGGGCGATGTTGATGTTGTAGTTACTACTTCCACAGGAGTAGAAAGTGCGGCATTCAGCGGCTTTAAGGTTTTATCCGGTTCACAGGTATCGGTACGCTTCAAGGTCAATAACGCAACAACAAATTACGGAGTAAATGTCTACATTGTAGGTAATGTTCCCGAATTGGGTGCGTGGGATGTTTCAAAGGCAATAGGCCCGTTGTTCAATGACACTCCGACAATCGGTGTTTATCCGACATGGTTCTTTGACATCAGCGTTCCGGCAGATACCAAAATCGAATACAAATTCGTTAAGATAGACGGCGCAGGAAATGTTACTTGGGAAAGCGGTATGAACCATACTTATATTTCTCCTTCAAGTAATACCGGCGAAGCTACGGTAAACTGGCAATAAATTTGCGAAACTGTTAACTTATTAAAGTCTAAATATTTGAGTGCGTTACACTTAAAGAAAGGATGGGCGTGGCGTATTAATGCCACGCCTTTACTTTCTTGAGATTATTGAAGTCAGCGGTAAAATTTAATGAAAAATAAAAATATAGCTTTTGTTTGTTGTGTATTATTAAGTGTTGCGCTTTCTGTGCTTTCGATTTGTTTGCATTTTATTTCGTTTGATAACGAAAAAGATGCAACAAGTATATTTAATGAATGTTTATATAACATTGTAGAAGTTAAAGCTAAAACCGATGGTATTGGGGAGAGTTTTGGCACAGGTGAAATTTTATCTTCTAATGGTAGAATAATTACTAATTCGCATGTCGTTACATATACACGTTTAGGTGTAGTAAATGAATTTGAAAAATACTATATTAGGTTTGCTTATGAAGATGAATATCGTGAGGTAAGACTTGAAAAATATAATACGGAATTAGATTTGGCGGTTTTATATTTTGAAGATATAAAGGGTTTAAATATAAAACCGATAAAGTGTGGGAATTCAAGTATTATAGAGTCGGGCGACAATGTATATGCTGTCGGAAATGCATCCAATTATGGTATAGGTATATTTCAAGGTATTGTAAGTATTCCACTTGTAAATATTGAACTTGATGGATTGACAAGGGCTGTTATTCAATGTGATTTAACTATTGCTGCGGGTAACAGTGGGGGTGCGTTATTGGATAAAAGTGGGGAGATGATAGGTGTAACAACATTTAGGACTAAGGATATGTCAGGCAATGTTATTTATGGAATAGTTTATTGTATTCCAATAAATACGGTACTTGAATATATAAATGAATAAAATTTTAGGAGGTGTTTTCGTATGAAAACAATAAAAAAATTAAGCATAGCAGCTATTGTTTTAGCTGTTTTTATGCTGGTAGTCTTTACTTTGGGTGGAAAACCCATAATAAGTAAAGCAAAAGTTAGAACGATAGATACTGATGCTATCGCTACGTTATCGTATGATGAAAAAGCACAACAAGAGCTTGATAAATTCGATGAATACGAGGTTTATGAACACCAAGAGAAAAATGGTGTTATAAAGTTTGTTGGTACTCGTTCGTATGCAGCCGAAGAATTTTCAGATTGCGATTATGTCGCAATGACTGATGAGGAGGTAAATGTTACATATGATTTATCTTGCGATACAAATACCACGAGTGTAAGCATGGAGATAACATATGAGCAAAAAGATGAAGTATTAAATGTAGATTATGTAAATATTTCTAAAATAGAATACCAAGAAGATAGCGAAAGTGCTATAATATATTTTGAAGATGGAACGGTTGTTAACTCAAAGGACTATTTAGGTGATGAAACATTAGACAACTGTGTTGTTATAGCGGCCGCAGCCGCAGGAACAATGACGGTCTTGTTGCAAGTTGTTGTAGTTGTTTTGGTCGCAGTTGTAGTCTATTTTGTCCTTTCGTGGCTTTTCCCTTGGATAAAAAGAGCTATAACTAATTATAGATATGAAAACAGGACAACTTATCAAAGTACAACCTATGCGATTCCAGCAATTGCAATTGATGGGATAAGATATGAAGCTAAAGCAAAAAGCAAAGCAGAAGTTCAAGCATTGCCGCGAAAAAATAAAGACAATGATCCGCCTATTTATTATTTAGCTTTTGCTTCCGGTATATCAAATAGAAATGGAATTACCGATACGGTGATTCCTGCGGGGGGCTTATATATTTCAAACCAAATTACATATGAACAGGCTATTGGGGTTATGACGACATCGCAAGTAGCTACAGTAGTAAGAGATGGGGTAACTTATTCATTTATTCCCAGTATATATACTTATTATGAAAGCGATATACTGGATGTTATGGATATGATAGGATATCATACAGATACGCCAAGATTAAAGCCAGAATGGCATTTAATTGAGAATGGAAGCGTAAATGGATTGCCGCATTATCATCCGGCAAATATTTATGACTTACAAGTAAATAAAGGAAATGGAACTAAAACATTTAGGCATCATGCTTTCTTTTGGGAGTTTAATTTTAGCATATGGAATACTTATCAATACGCGTAGTTTGGAGATTTAAATGAAAAACTTATTGGCGGCTAAACAATTTTTCTCTGATGTCTTTGGTGCTGTTTGCTTCTATAATGACAGGCAAGACGGATATATTGCATTTTCTGACGGGCGCAAATCGATAGAAACGCTTTCGATATATTTTCCAAATAAACTGGACTTGTATGATTTAGAAACAAAAAAACGTTTGACAAATGCAGTCGGTGAAAACTTCTATGAGCGCTACTGCGGTGCAAAGAGCAGGATGCTTTGCGGCTTATATTCTTCGCAACTAATGGTGGCTTACTATTATGATAATAAAGTAATCGGAATTCATAGCTATAATCATTTGGGACTTAAAGGCTCAGTGGATCGTATATTTAATTATTTTTGTGGCGTTAACCTTAATCTTTACGCAGAGAATGAGAGATGCTTTTCGGCATCTGTCTGTACAAATAATAATATAAAAATAGAAACAGGATACAATATTCAAAATGTTGTAGAAAGTTATTTGAATGAAATTGATTATAAATTTGACGAGTATTTTAGGTTAGACGTTTCGCTTAATTATCCCGTTTTGGAACAACAAAAACGTTTTAAACAAATAGATGAAATATACGGTACGGAGAATTCAAATTTTTGTTTATGCGCTAAACGGCGTGCTGAAAGATTTAGCAAGTTAATGGGTGCGCTATCAAAAGAAGATTTGCAAGAATTTTATAACGATATAGGAATTGGTAAGACTATTTTAAAAAAGGATTAGTAATAGGATTTATCAATAAGACCAATATAATTGACAGTATAATTGAGAAAGCGGCTTTTGGATAGAAATATCCGAAAGTCGCTTTATTTTATTCAGGTCTATAAATTGATATTTTGGTAAAGTTTAACATTTTTTGTGAAATGGGAAATTTTTTTAAAAAGGTATTGACAAGCGAGATTGTGTGTATTATAATTTAGTTAATCGATTAACTAAAATTAATCGACAAAATAATTTCGAGGTGGAAATAATGAAGAAAACAACCAAATGGGTAGGTTTAATTGTCGCTTCGGCTGTATGTGTAACTTCTGTCGCTATGCTTGCAGCTTGTAAAGATGACGATGCAACAAAAACGGAATATACGGTAACGTATTATGACGGCGACACAGTGTTGGACACACAAAAAGTTAAAGAAGGAGAAAAGGCAACAAAGTGGACGCCGACAAAAACGAATTATACGTTTGACAATTGGTATGCTACTCCGAATTATGCTCATTTGTTTGACTTCGATGCGCCTATTACGGAAAATAAGTCCGCATTTGCAAAGTTCACATCATCGCTTGTCGTTGAAGATACCCGTGAATTCTATATTTGCGGTCAAGGAAGCAGTAGTGCGCTCGGCGGTTCTGCGGCTTTAAAAGATAGTGCTAAAATGACAAAAGCAACGGATAAGAATGAATATACTCTTACCGTTGATTTATACGAAAACGACTGGTTCCAATTTGTAACCAATACTTCTTGGGATTATCAGCGTGGTTGGGGCTACATGAATACGGGTACGCTTGATAACGTTGTGTACTTTGCTTCAAACGGCAGTATAGACGGTAGCAAACCCACAAAAATGGAAGATATAGTTTGCAAAAAAGACGGTAACTATACTTTCACGCTTACAACTCACCCTGCGGACGATTTAGGGCATCCTACCGAATTGAGCGCATCGGATACCATTACTTGGGTACGCAACGGCGATGTTCAGGGCGAATTGGAAACCGTTATGACTTATTATATTAAGGGCGAAAAAATTACCGCATGGCAGGATATTTTTACAACCCATACGGAAATGAAACAAACCGATAACCCTAACGTATATACTTTGAGTGCTTATATTAAAGAGGGCGACCAATTTATGTTCGCTTCAACGGCGACCACAGGAACTGAAACAAAGCCGGGTACTGTTTATATTAAAGCAAGTAACCTTGACGAAGCAAGCAAAGCATATTTAGACGGCACTACCGGAAATATGACGGCAAAAGCAAGCGGAACTTACACGTTTACTTACAATGCCGAAACAACGAAGCTGTCTGTAACGTTCTATGCAAGCAAAGGTTTAGTAGCGGCTGATTACTACCTTGACGGTACTTTCGGGGAAGGGCATAACTGGTCAAATAACTGTTTCAATACCGATTATAAACTTACGGAAACTGCGGCAGGTTCGGGTGTTTACGAAATAAAAGATTTTGAGCTTAAAGCAGGTACGGAGTTCTGTATTCAGGCGTTCAAAGCAGGTTCTACCGAGCCGGGCGACAAGTGGGTAAATCAGGTAGGAAATTATAACTACCGTTATTATATCGGTGCGGCTAATTTGGTAGAAGCGGCAAAACCTGCACCCGAAGGCAATAACTATAACTTCAAAGTAGTTACCGCAGGAACTTACAATATTACTTTCGACAGCTATTCCAAGATAGTAAATATCAAATCGGCAGATGCAGGTTACGATATTTATATTAAAGGACTTAATATTACTATCGGAGATAACACAAGTTCGTGGGAACATGGATTTAACGAAGTATGGAAGCTGAAACTTAACAGTGATAAAACTGCGTATGAGCTGACTTTTGATGCCACAGTTGGAGCAACTTTTGGTTTGGCAAAATATGATGAAGGCGCATCGTCCGGTAACGGAGATTTCCTTAACACCGCCAGCTTAGGTACTGCCGGCGACGCAAACGATAAATTCGGTGCAAGCGGTAATTTTAACTGTACTGAGGCGGGAACATACAAAATCGTATATACTATCGCAACCGAAAAAATAGATTTCTATGTTGTAAACGCATAAAAATAAACGCTTGAAATCATTTTTTTCTCCAAAAGATAACGGGCGTTCATAACTGAACGCCCGTTATTTTTAAACTTCAAAATTGTGTACAGTGAAAGAGATGCGTTGTGTGGCTTCATTAAGGCAAGATAGGATATGCTTGCACTTATCGGCAACAAGGTTTTTAGGGAAATATACATCTGTGCTTGTATTTAACAGATAATCTGCTATTACTTTACTATCGGAAAGAATATTCTTTTTATCGTTAATTATACGCAAATCGCTTAAAGTCGATATAAATGTTACATTACTAAATATTGACTGAATGGTTTTCTTAATACTTTCGTCTGCGGGTAAAAGTGTGATATACTCATAAGTGCCGTTGAAATAGTTGTCTGCTTCGTATTTCAATTTTGCATAGTCAGTTGTTATTTGAAAAAAGAGTGAGTCTTTGACAACACAATCAACTGCAATTAAAGGTGCATAATTCAAATTACCTATTGTTTTAAATGATTCTCTGTCAATGTTAAAAGCGATAATGGCATCAACGTTATTATCAAGTTGGCGATAAGGTAATCCATTTAAAACGAGTCCGTATTTATCAGAAGGGAATACTTTTCTTAAATTCTCTATGAAATAACCAAATTCTCCGTCATATAAAGAATTACCCGAATTTCCTGAATATAAGGATATTAGCTTGGAATTCGGGGTAGCTCTCAAAGTTTTTGCGAAGGTATTTGGCTTATAATTATAAAGGTTTACAATTTGTAAAACTTTTTGCTTGGTTTCTTCTGTATATTTTTCTGTGTGAAGCCCGTTTATTATATAAGAAACGGTTGCAGAGGAAACTCCCGCTTCTCTTGCGATATCGTGTATTGTGATTTTCTTATCCATACTCTTTATTATATAGATGCGGATAAAAAATGTCAATACATATAAGGAAATAGAAAATGAATGAATTTGCCATTGAACATATACCCGAATCAAAATATTGTTTTGCCGAAGATAAGAATACCGTTACGCTTCGATTAAGGGTAAGTAAGTATGATATGCCCGAAAAAGTAGAGGTGGTTTACGGCGGTAAATATGATTATGCCACAGTGCAATTAAGAGCTATAATGAAGCGTTACTGTGAAGATAAATTATTTGCTTATTACACAGCAACATTGCATTTAGCCGACGTGCGCTTGGTATATATTTTTGCGATAACAGAAAACGGCAAGGAATATTATTTTTCGGAAGATGGGCTTACTGAACACTATGATTATACGTTAAATTATTATAATTGTTTTCAGTTAGCTTATGTAAACGATATAGACGTTATGAAGCCGATAGAGTGGTTGAAAACCGCAACCTTTTATCAAATTTTTGTCGAACGGTTTAATATCGGTTTAAAGGATAAAGACAAAAGCTATATCAATTTAAAATGGGGAGAGCTTCCTAAGCCGAAAAGTTTTGCCGGAGGAGATATTAAAGGAATTACGGAGAAGCTAAACTACATAAACGATTTAGGTATAAACGCTTTGTATTTAACTCCTGTTTTCAGCTCAATATCAAACCATAAGTACGACATAAGCGATTATTATAATGTAGACAAAAATTTTGGAAGCAAAGACGATTTAAAAGAACTGATAGATAAAGCTCACGCAATGGGAATGAAAATTGTTTTAGATGCGGTATTCAATCATTGTAGCGACCAAATAAGTCAGTTCCAAGATGTATTGAAAAACGGCAGGAAGTCGAAATTTTATGACTGGTTTATTATAACTAACGATAATCCGTTACAATACGAATGTTTTGCTTCCTGCAAATATATGCCTAAATTCAATACATCCAATAAAGAAGTTTGTGAGTATCTTATTGATATTGCAACGTATTGGATAAAAGAATTTGATATAGACGGTTGGCGGCTTGATGTTTCAGATGAAATATCTCACGAGTTTTGGCGACAGTTCAGGAGAGCTGTTAAAGAAGCAAAGCCTGACTGCGTTTTAATAGGCGAAAATTGGCACGATGCAAACGTTTATCTTCAAGGCGACCAATACGATAGCATAATGAATTATGCTTTCACAAAAGCGTGCTTAGACTTTTATGCGTTTAAACGCTTTACGCCGAAACGGTTTGTAGAGAAACTTAACGAGCTGTTAATGCGAAATTGTAATGCGGCGAACAGTATGCTGCTCAATTTGTTAGATAGTCATGATACGCATAGGTTTTTTACACAAGTCAACTGCGATAAAGATAAATTATTAAATGCACTTTCAATGCTGTATTTTTTCGACGGGGTTCCTTGTATTTATTACGGAACGGAAATAGCCTTGCAAGGCTATCACGACCCTGACTCAAGGCGCACATTTGAATGGGATAAAGTAGATTCAAGTTCAACTCTAACTCAACTTATCAAGTATTTATGTTCATTGAAAGCTAACGGAGAGCTTGCCGATAATAATATAGTTATAACTGAACATAACGGGATTATAGAAGTAGTAAGAGAAAAATACAAACTTATTCTTAACGGTAACGAATTTAAAATTAAATATACCCCTTTGAATAAAAGTTTTGCCTATAAATATGCTAATGGCGAACTTGACGGTTGGGGGTTCGTAATAGAGAAAATATAAAATTCGGTACAATGTAAGGGATATATCCCTTATGCGTTTGTTTACAAACGCATAGATAATGTTTAAAGGAGGAAAAGATGAAAAAAATATTACCGGCTTTAATAGCGCATATTGCGATTATTCTTGCAGTGATAATTGCTTTTGGCGTTATGAGTGTTGTCCGTAAAACGTATGCAGGCGGCGCAGAAAAATTTACCGGCGAATTAGAAAGAAATGTTACTTTGCATATTCTTGAAAATAACACTGCAAAGGAACAGGGGTATCTTGAAGAACTTTTAAATGCTTTTAACGAGAAGTATAAAGAATACGGTATTAAAGCTGTGGATGCAAACGTTGACCAATTCAACGACCTTGAACAAAGTGGTCCGTTCGGATATGGTCCCGATGTCTTGTATCAGGCAAACGACGCCGTAATGAAATATGTTGACGGACACCACATATTACCATTACCTATTGAACAGCTTGATTGCTACGAACATATAAGTGAAAATGCTTGGGATGCTTATACAACCACTATATCAGAGCAAGAGTATGTTTTTGGAGTTCCTGTAAATATTCAGCAGCCGTTATTGTTTTATCGTGATGACTTGTTGCCTGATAATTGGGAAACCGAATGGGATGACGATAAGAACGGTGTGCCTGATATGATAGAAAACTGGTCTGCGTTATATCGGTATTCAAAACAAGTTAAACAACAAAGTAACGGTAAAAAATACGGTTATATGCAATCCTTACTTGATAGCTATTTTTCTTCGGGTTATTTATTTTCCTTCGGCGGTTATTTGTTCGGTGGGGAAGATGGAACGGATACATATGATATAGGTTTAGCAAACGGGGATAGCTATAAAGGAGCAAAGATAATCAGACAGCTCGCTTCCGTTATGAATATGGAGTGTACGGAATTTACGATTAGCGATAACAGATATACCCGACTTGCTTCCGGAACTTATTTTGCGACTATGACTACGCCTGACGTTTACACTATGTTTATCAGAGAAATGGTAAATGCAGGATATACAGAAGAATATGCGAAAGAACACGTTAAAATGGTAAACGTTCCCAAACTTCCTGTAAGCGGTGATTTGGAAGATGAAAGTCAAGGTTTTATGGATATGACTGTTATGGGTGGTGTAAACGGTTATGCAATAAGCTCTTATACAAAATATCCGAACGCTTCACTTGAATTTGTAAACTTCGCTACAAGCTATGATATGGTTAAAAAGAGAAATCAAATATTGGGTATTTCTCCTGCCCGTAAGGACATTATAGAAGAAATAGGTGGCTTGGATAAGATAATAAACGAAAATCTCGATAGCGGTTCGATATATGTAATGCCGAGCGTTCGTACGACTTCTCAAATATGGTCGCCAATGGAAACATTTTTCTCGCTTATAGCAGGAGATATACTTGAAGGTAAATCGGCATATGCTACGGACGAGTCTTTAAAGAAAGGACTTGAAGGCGTATCAAAAAATATATATGATGCAATTCATACTTTGGCAGGATAAGGAGGGAATTATGACGAAAGTTTTAAATAAAGTTAAAAGTTTTTTTGTCGGTATTCCTACAAAAGTTAAGAATTATTTTAAAAGCATACCCGACAGATTAAAGAAAAAATTTGCAGGTGCAAAAGAAATTATAACGCAAGGCAATTCAAAAGTAGGCGCATCCATTTGTTGTATGGGGCTTGGTCAGCTTCTGTATAAACAATGGACAAAAGGCAGTATGTTCATTTTATTACAAGTAGCGTTTATACTCTATTTTGTATTTACGGGCGGCGCAGACTTATTCGGATTATTCACTTTGGGTCAGGTAAAAGGCGATGCATGGTTTGGTATAGCAGGCGACAATTCGGTTGTTATGATGCTAATGGGAATATTCGCCGTAATAATGATAATGTTTTATATTGCAATTTATATTGTCAATGTAAAAGATGTATACGCAACCCAATGTGCAGAAGATACTTTAAAAGAACCGCTGTCGTTTAAAAGTCAGGCGGCGTCATTGCTTGATAAAAATTTCCATAAAACCGCTTTAACGTTACCGATAATAGGTGTTTGCATTTTCAGTATTTTACCCATTGTCTTTATGATACTGATAGCGTTTACCAATTATGGCGGAACAACCGTACCCCCTGAACTTGTAGATTGGGTAGGGTTTGAAAATTTCGGAAAGATACTCACGCTCGGACAGTTTGCGCCTACGTTCTTTAAGATATTCGGTTGGAACTTAATGTGGGCAGTACTTTCCACAGCGATAAACTTTTTTGCAGGAATAGGACTTGCTTTACTCTTAAATAAGGCGTGTGTAAAGTGCAAAGCAATTTGGAGAGCTTTCCCGATACTTGCTTATGCGATACCGGGCTTCATAACGCTTCTTGGCTTCAAATTTATGTTCTCTTATGGTGGCCCGATAAATTACTATATCCAACAAGGCGGAGGGGATGCGATAGGCTTTTTAGCGGTTAATTCAAAATGGACGGCAAGGCTTATCGGTCTTGGAGTAAATGCTTGGATAAGCGTACCTTCGATAATGTTGCTTGCAACCGGTATTCTGTCTAATCTGAATAACGATTTATATGAAGCGGCAAGGGTAGACGGCGCAAGCGCATGGAGGCAATTCATAAAAATTACTTTACCTTATGTTTTGTTTGCTACAACGCCCGTACTTATTACGCAATTCATAAATAACTTTAATAACTTCGGTATTTTCTACTTCCTTCGTGATGGCGTTATTTCAGACGGCTATTTCCTTGCAAATAATACAGACCTTCTTATAAATTGGTTGTATCGAATATCTATTGATAATAACTATTATTCGATAGGTGCGGCGATAAGTTTAATTATATTTATTGTAACTTCGATAATATCTCTAACGGTGTATATTTTATCCCCGTCATATAAACAGGAGGAAACGTTCAGATGAATAAAGCAAAAGCAAAAGTTGTTAAATCGAAATCAAAAAAAGTACTTAACGTGCTTATTACATACTGCATACTTATTGTGGTTGCGTTTATATTCTTTTTCCCTTGTCTGTGGCTTATATTGGCATCGTTCTCAAAGTCGGGTTCAATATATTCATTTGACGGGTTTTTCCCTAAGGAATATGGAATTGATGCCTTTAAAACTTTGTTTACCGATACGGTAATGTACAACTATCCCAAATGGTTTTTGAATACTTTGTTTATATCCGTAATGAGTTGTATATTCGGAACGCTGTTGACGATTTTGACGGCTTACTGTATGTCGAGATTCCGTTTCAAAAGCAGAAAAAAGCTAATGAAGGCAACGCTTGTTTTGGGAATGTTCCCGTCCTTTATGGGAACGATAGCCGTATATTTGTTAATGACACAATTTAACCTTATTAATCAGCAATGGGGTTTGATACTGATTTATTCGGGAACTGCGCCTATGGGATATATGGTACAAAAAGGCTTCTTTGACACAATACCTTATTCGATAGACGAAGCGGCAAGAATAGACGGTGCATCTAATTTTACAGTATTTGTTAAATTTATTTTGCCGTTATCGAAACCTATACTTGTCTATACGGCATTAACATCTTTTACTTGGCCGTGGTCAGACTTTATTCTTCCGAAGATGTTATTGCAGAACAGAGATTTATGGACGGTTGCGGTAGGGCTTATGTCGTTGGGCGAAACTGAATTTGCTCGGTTTGCGGCAGGTTCGATTATAATAGCTATACCGATAATTATTTTGTATTTCTGCTTGGTTAAGTATATGATTAACGGTATGTCTGCCGGTGCGGTAAAAGAATAATTTGGGGGGAATTTAAAAATGGCTAATTTAAGTTTAAAACATATTTATAAAGTTTATCCTAACGGAGCGAAAGCCGTTAATGATTTCAATATGCAAATTGACGATAAGGAATTTATCGTATTTGTAGGCCCGTCGGGTTGCGGTAAATCAACTACGCTTCGTATGATAGCAGGACTTGAAGAAATTACGGCAGGCGAATTGAAAATCGGAGATGTTGTCGTAAACGGTATGGAACCGAAGGACAGGGATATAGCAATGGTATTCCAGAACTATGCTCTTTATCCGCATATGACTATTTATGAAAATATAGCGTTTGGACTTCGTACCCGTAAAGTTCCGAAAGAGGAAATAGATAAGCGTGTAACGGAAGCGGCAGAAACGCTCGGGATTACGGAATATCTTAAAAGAAAACCCAAAGAGATGTCGGGAGGACAAAGACAACGTGTTGCGCTCGGCAGAGCTATCGTTAGAGAACCGAAAGTAATGCTTTTAGACGAGCCGCTTTCAAACCTTGATGCGAAACTTCGTACTCAGATGAGAAGCGAAATAATTAAACTTCATAAAAAACTGAACACAACATTTATTTACGTTACTCACGACCAAGTTGAAGCTATGACTATGGGAACGAGAATAGTAGTTATGAAAGACGGCTTTGTAAAGCAGATAGATACACCTAAAAATCTTTATAAATATCCGTCAAATAAATTTGTTGCCGGTTTCATAGGAACGCCCCAAATGAACTTTTTTCAGGGAACGCTCAAAAAAGACGGCGATAAAGTGCATATAGAATTCAAGTGGTCGGAAGCCAAAATAACCGTCCCGTATTCGATGCTTATGAAAACTACTCCGCAGTATTTGGACGGAACAAAGACCGTGTATATAGGTTTCCGTGCGGAAGATATTTCGCTTGAAGAAGATAAAGTTCGGGCAAGCGAAGCAAAGATTAAGGTAAGAATATCTCACTCGGAAGAATTGGGAACGGAGACCCTTGTGTACGGCGATATAAATATGGACGGCGACGGGTTTGCGGAAACAAATACGAGAGTTATTATTAAATCGGCAGGATTTAAAGAGTATAAGCCTGATACGGTATGTGAAGCGGCATTAAATATCGATTCAATTCATTTGTTTGATATTGAAACCGAAGAAAGTATTATGCCCCGTATTCCCGAATATAACTACCTTGACTGTAACGTTGAAAACGGGAAACTTAAATTTCTCGGTAACAGCGTAGATTTGCCCGAATCAGCCGTATGTGAGAACGGAAGCGGCGAATTATTGATTTCGGTTTCTGCGATTAAGTTTGACGGCGACATAAAGGCAAAGGTTATTGATAACGAGAATATAAACGGTCAAAATCTTGTTTCTTTGGATATAAACGGTAGCAGAATATATGCGTTATCCGATAACGTTCTTGAAAAAGGCGAAATAGGTATAGGGCTTGATTTTAAGAAACTTATTATCAATGTCGGTAGTGTAGGAATTTCGCCTATGCCGCTAACGAACGGATTAAACGGTACTTTCGTTATGGAAAAGTTACCTGAAACAATAAACGTAAAAGGTAAAGACAAAAAGGTTAAAACACCGCATTATTATTTGGTTATCAACGGAACAAAGTTTGAAGCACCCGAACAGATTTACAGTAAAATGTTTGCGGCGACAACGGGTAGAAAGGTTTACAATTCTACATACAGATACGAATGGACACCTTATGATTTTACCGTTTCGGAGAGCGGTATTGAAGCGCAGGTTTTAAAAACGCTCGATTACGGCGCTGAAAAATTTTTGAAATGCGCTGTCGGAGAAGAAATACTTTATGTAAAATGCGATAAAGTTATGAGCGGTAAAATTTATCTTGTACCTGAGGTAAACGAAGTTAGCGTAATTGAGAGTGAAAGACAAATAAGAATAGTTTAGTTACAAGGATAATGCAAATGGATAAAACTTTATTTTTACAGGATTTGACAAGGCTTGAAGTAAAAAATAAAGATGTACAAACTTTATACAACGAAATCTCCTGTCTTGCAATGAAGTGTGGGCTAAAAGCAACGCAGAAGCCCGCAACAAAAAATGCTTACTATCTTTCAATGGAATTTCTTATAGGGCGTAGCTTTTATAACAACCTTATGGAGCTTGGAGTTCTTGAAGAGGCAAAAGAAATTCTTGCACAAAAAGGAATAGATATAAACGTATTCGAGGAAATAGAGGATGCCGCTCTCGGTAATGGCGGTTTAGGTAGGCTTGCTGCTTGTTTCCTTGATTCTGCGGCAGGTTTAGGCTTGCCCCTGCAAGGGTACGGAATCCGTTATAAATACGGATTATTCAAACAAGCTATTAAAAACGGCTTTCAAGTTGAGTTGCCTGATGATTGGCAAAAGTTTGGCGACCCGTGGTCTATCAGACGGGAAAACGAAAAACGCTTAATAAAATTTGCCGATATGTCGGTTTGGGCTGTGCCTTATGATATGCCCGTATTCGGTAAACGTGTAAATAATTTGAGATTATTTCAAGCCGAAGGGAACGAAGAAGCGCAAAAAATCAGCGAATATCTTTATCCGGCAGACGATACCGAAGAAGGTAAATTGTTAAGGCTTCGCCAAGAATATTTCTTCTCTGCGGCGGCTATCGGAGAGCTTGTCGATAAGCATATTAAAAAGCACGGCAGACGATTTGATAATTTTTCCGAATTTAACTCAATACAGTTGAATGATACGCACCCTATACTTGCTATTGCGGAATTTATAAGACTGCTTACGACAGAGCATAGAGTTTGTTTGTCAGATGCGCTTGAAGTTGCGAAAAAGACATTTTCATACACAAACCACACAATATTGCCTGAGGCATTAGAGTGTTGGCAATCTTTACAGATAAAGAAAATTTTGCCCGAAATATATTCTATTTTAATGAAAGTATATGTAAAGCAAAAAGATGAGTTTGCAAGGTTGAAGTGTTCGCCGGAAGAAGCGTCTGATATGGCAATTTATTCTGCCGATAAATTTTCAATGGCTAATCTTGCGTTATTTGTCGGTAACAAAGTAAACGGTGTTGCTAAATTACATACGGATATTTTAAAAAGTAACCTGTTCAAAACAGCGTTTAAATATTATCCCGAAAAGTTCCAAAATAAAACAAACGGTATAACACAACGCAGATGGTTAATGCTTTGTAACCGTGAATTGTCAGAGCTTATCGATAATTCGATAGGACAAGATTGGCGTAATGATATACAGCTATTAGGTCAGCTTGAAAGTAAAGTCAACAACATAATTCCTGATTTTATTAAAGTTAAAGCTGAAAAGAAAAGACAACTTTTTGAATATATCAAAATTCACGAAGGTGTAGATATAACCGAAAATTTTATTGTCTATTCACAGGTAAAAAGGTTGCACGAGTATAAGCGACAGCTTATGACAGCACTTGCAATACTTGAAATTTATAAAAGTTTAAAGAACGGTACAATAAAGGAGTTTCAACCTTCTGTATTCATATTCGGAGCAAAGAGCGCACCGAGCTATAAAAGAGCAAAAGCAATAATAAAGTTTATTAACGAGATAGCAGATAAAATTAATTCAGACGAGCAGACTAATCGTTTGCTGAAAGTCGTATTTGTTCAAAATTATAATGTTTCATATGCGGAAAAAATCGTTGCAGGTACTGATGTTTCTTTGCAGGTATCAACTGCCGGACTTGAAGCAAGCGGAACGGGTAATATGAAGTTTATGATGAACGGTGCGGTTACTTGCGGCACAATGGACGGCGCAAACATAGAAATTGTGGAACTTGCAGGTAAAGAAAATAACTATATATTCGGCGCAGAAGTAGACGAAATCGAAAGGCTTAAAAAAGACGGATATAATCCCACCGAAATTATAAAGAATAGCGATTTACATAATTTTGCTATGTCCACACTAATTGACGGCACGTTTAATGACGGTAATACAGGTTACTTTAAAGATTTGTACGACTCATTAACTATCGGAGCAAGTTGGCATAAGCCTGACCAATATTTTGTATTGCACGATTTACAGAGTTATGTTGATGCGCTTCTTAAAATCAATTCTGATTACAAAAATAAAAATGACTTTGCATTAAAGCAACTTAATAATACCGCAAATTCGGCGTATTTCTCATCTGACAGAACAATAAAAGAGTATGCTAAAAATATTTGGGAAATAATGATATGAAAAAATGTGGGATATTGATGCCTGTTTTCTCTTTGCCGAGTAAATATGGCATTGGAAGTTTCGGAAAGGAAGCATATAGATTTGTGGACTTTCTTGTTGAAGCAAATCAAAACTATTGGCAAGTACTTCCGCTTAATCCTACAACTTACGGCGATTCTCCATATCAATCTCCGTCCGCATTTGCAGGAAATCCGTATTTTATCGACCTTGATATTTTAAAGTCAGACGGGCTTTTAACGGACGAAGAATGTACGGAACAAATAACAAATAGTAGTAGTACAATTAATTACGATGCCTTATACAAAAAGCGTTATTCGGTATTGCGTAAAGCCTTTTCTCGGTTTATAAAAGATAAAAGCTATTATTGTTTTTTGGATAATAACTCAGAATGGTTGACACAGTATTCAGAGTTTATGAGCCATAAGTTATTAAATGACGGTAAGGCTTGGAACGAGTGGACTGAATTTGAAAAAAGACAAGAGGAAGTTAGCTTTTGGTGTTTTCTGCAATATGAATTCTTTAAGCAATGGAAAGAGCTAAAATGTTATGCTAACAATAAGGGCGTAGAAATAATAGGCGATTTGCCTATTTATGTCGCATACGATAGCGCAGATGTATTTAATAATCATAAGTATTTTCAACTTGATAAATGTGGTAATCCTACGTCAGTAGCAGGAGTACCGCCCGATGAGTATTGTGATGACGGACAGCTTTGGGGAAATCCTTTGTATAATTGGGCGTTGATGCAGGAAGAAAAATTTGCTTGGTGGATTAAACGATTTAATGCGGCATTTGAACTCTATAATATTGTCCGTATAGACCATTTTAGGGGATTTGCCGGATATTACAGTATTCCTTACGGAGAGGAAACTGCCCGTAACGGCAAATGGTTTGAAGCGCCGGGAAAAGAGCTGTTTCGTACAATAAAAGAGCATTTTCCTAATGCAAAAATTATTGCGGAAGATTTAGGTTTTCTTGATGAGAGCGTAACAGATTTACTCAATGAAACGGGTTTTCCGGGTATGAAGATAGCGCAATTCGGATTTTATGAAAGTAATAGTATTTACAACCCGAAAAACTATATAAATAACTGTGTTGCCTACACAGGTACTCACGATAACCCGACAACAATAGAGTGGCTAAAAAGTATAACAAAGAAAGACAAAAGATTTTTTAGAAAGTGCGTTAATAAAAAGTTGTTGGAAAATGACTGTGATGCGCTTATCAGAAGTCTTTTCCAAAGTAACGCCGATACGGTTATTATACCGATTCAAGATTATTTACATTTAGATAAAGATAGCAGAATTAATACACCGTCAACACTCGGCAATAATTGGTGTTGGGTGTTATCGGAAGATTATGCTAAATACAGTAGAAAAATAAAAAGTTTCAAAAATCCAAATGGAAATAATAGAGAAAAATACTAATAAGTTTAATACTAAATTTACTTTAATCGGAGGTGGAATAGAGTATATTTTTTTACGCTAATTAGTAAAAGGCGGCAATAATGGAAAAATTCCAAAATACCGAAGCAAAGAAATCACATATTCGTTGTCCAAGATGCGATAAAGAATTGATGCAAGTTGTCGCAGTAGATGATTGCTTAATGAAATGTTGTAAATGTAATAGTCGGTACATAATAAATGTGAAAAACGGAAGCGTATCCATTGTGCTTGTAAGTAAACAGAAAGAAGAAAATTGAGAAGTTCCTTATAGGGACTTCTCTTTTGTCATTTTTCTATGTTTTACGACAAAAAAATTAAAAATTCACGGTTATAAATTTTATATAATGTGAATAAGCAATGTTGCGACTTGTGGAACGGCGCAATCATAACCCGTGAAAGACCGGATAGGGAGTGCGTGTACCAAAGATAAAATTATAATGTACAATAACAAATTAATATAATACTGCAATAGAATTGTAACCGCAAGTTTATCGTGTAAGAGTTCAGGCAGAGGTTAAGCCTAAAAGGGGCTTTTTCCTAATGCCTGAACTTTTTTTATGCCCTGATAACGTTTAACCAACGCTGTCGGGGCATTTTCTATAAGGCGAAATCCGCCGATAGCGATTTAAAAAATCGAAATCGGAGGATTTTATGAAAAAATTTAAAGTCAAAGTGATATTGAAAAACGGAGAACCAAAGATGTCTTATGTATACTTGGAAGATAAGGTGGCGGATATGCTTCTTCAAACGGGGGATAAGGAACTTCTACGTCAATATCTTCTTGAAGAATATAGGACAAGCAGGTTGGAGCGAACGGAAACCAGACGACACCAATCATTAGACGACGATATGGAAAATGGCATTGACTACGAAGATAAGCAAGGTAGGCAATTACCGTTTTCGTTTTCGGATATAGAAGATAATAGTCTTTTTGAAGCAATACAACAGCTTACTCCACGACAAAAGGAGATGCTTCATTTAGTTTACTTTGAAGATAAAACACAAGATGAAGTTGCTTCATATTACGGCGTATCAAAGAGCGCAATATCTCACGCAATGGAGCGAATTTATACAGCAATAAAAAAATACATAGAAAAAAATTAAAAAATTTTTATCAGACCGTCAACTTTTGCCGTTTCCTGTGGCTTTAAAGTGAAGGGGTTTATGTCTTTAAGCCTTAAAGGAGTAGAAAATGGCGAACTATGAAATACAGAATTTTATTGAGAAATTTTTATATCCGAGAGGATATTCATTAAAAAAGCGTGAATTAAAAAAATGGATATATGACAACGGATATTCTCAACCGATAATTGCATATTATCTTGACCTTGAACCCGAAGTATTCAAGCGTATGCTGCGTGAACACGAAGAATTTAACCGTAAACAAATTGAATTGCTTGTTGAACTTATGAAAGCGGAAGCGGCTTTTGAAGTGATATTTTTTCCGACCAATAAAATGAGAAAAGATGTTTGGTGGAAAGTGTTTGGAATGTATAAGGAGGAAAAAAATGAGTGAAATAAATAGGTTAAACACTCGCAATGCCGCAATATCAGCAATGTTATTGGATAGTGAGAATATAAAGAATTTTTATCGATTTATTGCTCAAAATCCACACATAAATTTGCATGATGCTTGTCAAATAGTAATCGAACGCCCTAATGCTACGGTGTGCTTTTCTTTTGACGAATGGGATGCAATGGGGCGTCGAATATCCAAAGGCAGAAAGGGCATTGCCTATTATGACTACGACGGTTATAAGCAATATGTTTTCGATGTGAACGACACTCACGGCGATAGACGATATTTGCGCCCCATATTACCAATGAAGCACTTGCTTGTTGGGTTGGACGAACTCAATATAACGAATTATGCCGATGACGAACGAAGCGATTACAGAAAAATTCATAAGGGCGTACAACTTTATCTGAAAGAGCAGGGAGAGCTTACAGGGGACGATAAAAAAGACGGACTCAAGATAGAAGGTATAGCTTATATGCTGTATTGCAAGACGGGTTTTCCAAAAACTGCGGGTATTGCTTTTCACGGATTGCCGTATTCGTTTAAAGAAAATACAGACTTTGTAAAAGATTTATATATCTTAACAGACACCATTGTTGAAGAAATAGAAAATGCTTATCAGAGCCGACAACAACAACCGGTAAAAGTCATAGACGATATAAATGAAGAAACTATATCGGACGAACCTACTGTATCAAAACCGCTTATCGAACAGGTAAGTGATTTAACTGAACAAATTGACGATTTAACCGAAAGCATACCTGTCGAACAGACGAAAGTACAACCCGAACAAGATGTAAAGTCCGTTGAACAAATGGACACAAGTAAACTTCCACCGTATTATCGGGAATATCTCAAACAAGAGCGCGAAAATCCGAACAGGATAATTGCGATTCGTGTGGGCGATTTTTACGAGTTTATGAATGAAAGTGCGAAAACCATATCGCAGGAATTGGATTTAACGCTTACGGGCAGAGATGTGGGGCTTCCTGAACGTGTACCTATGTGCGGTGTGCCGTTTCACGCTACGGAAAAGTATTTTAATAAGATACTTGCAAATCACGAGCTTGTTGTTATTGAAGATTACACAAAAAAATCTATTAATATTTTTCCGTCCGAAGAAGAAAAACAAGACGAGAGAGATAAGCCTGAACTTATCGAAATTGAGGACAACGAACCTAACCCTTTTGACAGCGAAGAAAATGACTTTATAGACGACGGTTATTCAGAAGAGGACGAACAGGACTCAAGCGAAGAAACGTCAAGGGATGAGGACGAGCTTGCCGAGCTTGAAGAACTGATAGGAGAAGAACAACAAGTCGATAAAAGTAAAAAGGTAAAACGACCTGCCGAATCCACAAAGAAAAAAGAGAACGGAATTAAAGACAGAAAGCGTAAAGAAAAGCCGCAACCTACGCTGTTAGATTTAGCTAACCCCAGCCAAAAAAAATCTCGGTTGGAACAAATCATTGAAGAAGAATTAAAACGTGGCAGTAGTTTTCAAGACGGTAAATTCCGAATTTTCGATAAGTATAACGAAAATCCAACGGTAAAGACATTTGTGGAATTTCTGAAAAAAGAATACGGTTGGGGCGGACATAGCGGTTGGGGTGGAATTTGTCAAGAGCATAGCCCGAAAGGTTTAAAAATTTATCTGCTTGGCAAACAAGGCGAAGAACTTGAAAATACCTTTTTGAAATGGCCCGAAGTCGCAAATCGTATTGCCGACCTTATAGACGATGACAATTATCTTACCGAACAGGATAAGAAGAAGTACATTGAATATAGAGTAGAACAGAACAGGCTTAAAGAAAAAGCGGCGG
The DNA here is from genome assembly GCA_910579525.1 of uncultured Christensenella sp. GTDB lineage: Bacteria > Bacillota > Clostridia > Christensenellales > Borkfalkiaceae > Coproplasma. The sequence goes on from CAJTUK010000005.1 coordinate 96,342, forward strand.
AAGAACAACGCCAAAAGAATAATCTTGTAAAAAGTGTAATTGTATCCGCATCAGATGAGCGCAAACAACGCATTTTGGACGAATACGCCAAAACAACGCAGATAACAGAATTCGGGAAATTTCTGTTTGCGGAATACGGCACAAATACCGAATCGACAGACGATTATCGGGTGCAGTACGATGCAATGGGCGTATGGTTCACTAAATACGACACAAAGGGCAATACGGCATTTAAAGTAACTCTTTCATGGAATGAGTTTGCGGAAAAGGTATGTGAGTGCATCGAGGACGATAATTACATAGAAGCTCCCGAAGCCAATGAGTATGATTGGGACTATTTAATTGATAATGCTGAGCGTGGCTTATCCGAAATTACTGTTTCGGTAGGAGATGTATTCCTATATAAAGATAAGGAAGTTACGATAAAAGAACTGGATAGTTTATATCCGGGTGATGTAGTAATCGAATATAACGAGCAGACGGGGAATTTGAAATATGCTGTAACAAAAAACATAACAGAAAAAGAGCTAATACAAAACGGCGTAAGAATAAAAACGGCAACAGAACAGCGAATATCAGCACTTGTTGAATATATGGTGGATTACGGAACTCATAACACTGAGGACGGTAATAGTTATTTATATTTCAATGATTTGCCCGAAACAGAGGACTTTATAAGCGATAACGCAGAAGCAATTTCTTATGCTTTGGAAAGGCGTGAAGAAGTAGCAGATGTTGCGATAATCGAAGAAAAGGAAGGCAATTTTTTCAGTGTAAATTTTGAAATAGATTATTGTCCTAACATAGACGAAGAAACCCGTCAAGAAATTGAAGCGGAATCAAGGGATTGGGACGAAAATAAAAACACAGATTTAACCGACATACTCAACCAAACCGAGCTTGGTGGAGCGAAACAACGTTTTAATAATAATATTGCGGCAATAAAGCTCGTGAATAAGTTGTATTCGGAAAACCGTAACCCTACGGATGCGGAGAAAAAAGTACTTGCCCGTTTTGTCGGTTGGGGCGGATTGTCGCAAGCGTTTGACGAGAACAACGAGAGTTGGCAAAAAGAATATAAAGAGTTAAAAGAGTTATTACCCATAGCGGACTACGAACAGGCAAAAGGCAGTACGCTCAATGCTTATTATACGGACAAGAAGGTCATAGACGGTATTTATGCAGGACTTGAACGTTTGGGGGTAAAAGGCAACAACCGTATCTTGGAACCGTCAATGGGAACGGGTAACTTTTTCGGGTTTATGCCGCAAGAAATAGCAAACGGCTCGAAGCTGTACGGCGTTGAATTGGATAACCTTACGGGTATGATAGCGACAAAGTTATATCCACAAGCAAACGTGCAGATTAAAGGTTTTGAAGATACGAGCTTCCCGAATTGTAAATTCGATGTCGTAGTGGGCAACGTGCCGTTCGGCGGTTACGGTGTTGCGGACAGCGACTATAACCGCTATAACTTCAAAGTTCACGATTACTTTCTCGCAAAGTCTATTGATAAGGTAAAGCCTAACGGGCTCGTGGCGATAGTAACAAGCAAAGGCACAATGGACAAGCTCAATACATCAGCAAGAAAATACGTTGCCGAACGAGCGGAGCTGTTGGGAGCTATAAGACTTCCGAATACAGCGTTCAAACAAACGGCAGGGACGGAAGCCGTAGCGGATATTTTATTTTTCCGTAAACGTAACGAAAGGAAAAGCGATTTGACGGACGAGCAATGGCTTTCAACAGGAAAAACCGAAGAAGGGTTTGAGATAAATAACTATTTTATTAAGCACCCTGAAATGGTACTCGGTATGCTTGCGGAAGAAACGGGATTATACGGCGGCGTTGATGTAACTGTCAAGGACGACGGTAGAGATTTATCCGAAGCAATTAAAACGGCAATACAAAACTTGCCGCAAGGAATTTATGTTAATCCCGAAATTGCGCCCGAAGATGATGCTTCTGAAGTGGACTATAACGTAAAACCGATGTGCTACAAAACAGAGAGCGGCAGGCTGTTTATGCGTGTCGGAGAAGAAATGGTAGAGCAACCTATTCCGGTTTTCCCGAAAGACGCATATCAGCGCATAAAAGCAATGATAGACCTGCGTGAGAGCTTGCACCACATATTGGATATTCAGATACAAGGCTGTTCGGACGAAGTGTTGCAAAGAGAACAAATAAAGCTCAACGCACAGTATGACAGGTTTGTAAGACAATATGGAAATATAAATAGTCAGACGAATACAAGGCTATTCCGTGATGACGGGGACAGTGCGCTACTGTTTGCTTGCGAAGATATAGACGAAGAAACCAAAGCTATAACGAAAGCAGATATATTTAATAAACGCACTATAAGACCTTATGTAGTGCCTACAAGCACAGACGACTGCTTTGAAGCACTACAAATCAGCAAGAACGAGCGTGGCAAGGTTGACATCGCTTATATCGAAGAACTTACGGGTAAAGACTATGACAAAGTATTGTTCGAGCTTGGCGATACGATATTCCGTAATCCCGACAAAGTAATTGCGGAAAATGAATATTCGGGTTTTGAAACGGCGGAGGAATACCTTTCGGGGCAGGTGGTAGATAAACTTCAACGTGCAAAACACTATGCTGCCGAACACCCCGAATATCAAAAGAACGTAGCCGCATTGGAACAGGTACAACCTGCGCCGCTTACGGCAAGTGAAATATCGGTAAGGCTCGGTGCGACTTGGGTAGATAAAGAATACTATAAGCAATTTTACTGTGATTTGGTAGGTGTGTATTGGCATCAGTACAGCGACGTGGAACTTTTCTATAATCCGTATGACAGTAGTTGGCGTTTAGACCAAAAGGACGGAGTTAGATACAATACGCAAATGAAACAAAAGCAAGTTTACGGTACAACCCGTGCGCCGGCATACAGACTTTTTATGGACAGTATGAATCAACGTGCTACTACCATTTACGATACTGTGTTAGATGATGACGGTAAAGAAAAACGAGTTTTAAACCAAGCCGAAACAATAGCGGCAAGAGAAAAACAGAACCTTATTAAAGAAAAGTTCAAAGAGTGGATATTTAATAAACCCGAACGAAGGGAAGAATTAGAAGAAACATATAACAGATTATTTAACCGTACACGGCTTCCGAGCTATGACGGTAGTTACTTAAAATTCCCCGAAATGAATCCCGCCATAGAGCTTAAACCACATCAGAAGAACGCAATACACCGAATTGTAACAAGTCCGCAGAGTACGCTTTTGCATCACGTTGTCGGTAGCGGAAAAACCTATACAATGGCGGCTTCAATAATGAAGATGCGCCAGCTCGGACTTTGTAAAAAAGCAATGGTGGCAGTACCTAATCACTTGGTAAGGCAATGGGCGAGCGAGTGGAGAAAACTCTACCCTAACGCAAAATTGCTTATAGCAACCAAAGAAGATTTGGAAAAGGACAACAGACGGCAGTTTGTCAGTAAGGTTGCAATGGGAGATTGGGACGGAATTATTATCGCACAATCGAGCTTTGCTAAAATACCTATTTCTTACGCACGGCAAGAGAAAAAACTTCGTGAAGAAATACATAGCATAGAAGAAACGATAGCTCGGCAATGGGCGGAAAACGGTATGCCCCGTGGTGCGGTTAAGAATTTGGAACGTATTAAAAAGAGCCGTGTAGCACAGCTTAAAAAGCTAATGGACGACGGCAAAAAGGACAGCGTTCTTGACTTTGAGAGCTTGGGCGTGGACTACCTGTATATTGACGAAGCGCACTACTATAAGAACTTGTTTCTGTTTACGAAAATGAACAATGTAGCCGGTATATCAAATGCGGCGAGCGCAAGAGCGAGCGACTTGAAATTAAAGTGCGAGTATTTGCAGGAGCTTCATAAAAACGATAAGGGAGTCGTATTTGCTACGGGAACACCTATAAGCAATTCTATGACCGAGATGTACACGATGCAGACATACTTACAGCCAAGCACATTAGAAAAAGCAGGAATTACTTACTTTGACGGTTGGGCGGCAGACTTTGGAGAAACGATAACGAGTATGGAGCTTGCACCGAGCGGACAAGGATACAGGGCGAGAACGAGATTTTCAAAATTTACGAACTTACCCGAACTTTTGACTATGTACCGTAGCTTTGCGGACGTGCAGACGGCGGATATGGTAAAGCTGAACGTACCCGAAGCCGAGCGAGTAGTGGTAAATCTGAAACCAAGCGACACAACGATAAAACTTGCCGAAGAAATAGCCGCAAGAGCGGAACGGATATACGGTGGCGGCGTTGATTCCCGTATAGACAATATGCTTAAAGTAACTTCGGACGGAAAGAAACTTGCGCTTGATCCAAGATGTCATATAAAGGGTTCAGAGGACGAAGCCGAAAGCAAACTTAACGAGTGCGCACAGCGTATAAGAGAGATTTGGGAAGATACGGCAGAGAGCAAGGGAACGCAAATTGTATTCTGTGATTTGTCCACACCCAAAAGTAGGTTTGAAGAATACGTTTACGGTACGGACTTTGATGCTTATAACGACTTAAAATACAAGCTTGTGCAAAAGGGTATTCCGAGCAACGAGATAGCGTTTATACACGACGCCAACACGGAAGAACAAAAGCAAGCCTTATTCGATAGCGTAAACGCAGGTAAGATAAGAGTTTTAATCGGCAGTACGGAAAAGTGCGGTGCAGGAACTAACGTGCAAAAACGACTTGTGGCGTTGCATCACTTGGATACACCGTACAGACCGAGCGATTTGGCACAACGTGAAGGGCGCATAATCCGTCAGGGCAATACTAACGATAAGGTAAAGATATTTACTTATGTAACTGAGCGCACATTCGACAGCTATTCTTATCAGATTTTGGAGAACAAGCAACGGTTTATAGCGCAAATAGACAGGGGCGATTTGACGGTAAGAGAAGCGGAAGATATAGACGAAACGACATTGACTTATGCCGAGATAAAAGCTATTACCGCCGCTAATCCGAAAATAAAACGCAAAATGGAAGTAGATGCGGAAATTGCAAGGTTAAGGGTATTGGAAGGACAGTACAAGAAAAACCTTTACAGCTTGCAAGACAAAATCCGCAAGGACTATCCCGAAGATATTAAAAGACAAGAATTGTTAATCGAACGAGTGCAACGTGATAAGGAACTTATACCGACAAACTACGCAGACCCCGAAGCGTTTTCAATAAGCGTACAAGGTACGGTTTATACGGACAGGAAAGAGGGTGGGAAAGCTCTTACGGAAGCCTTATATGCAAGTAAACCCGAAACGGTTGTTGCAGAGTATTGTGGCTTCAAAATCAGTATAAACCCTATGAGTGCGCTGACAAACGAACGTGAAATTACACTTACGGGCGAGGGACAGTACGTCATAGGAATAAGCGACAGCGCAAGCGGAAATTTGACGAGATTGGATAACTTTATCGAGGACTTCCCGAAACGTGAAGAACGCTTGAAAAACAGATTAAAGCAATTAAACGATGATTTGGCGATAGCAAAAGAACAGGTGGAAAAACCGTTCGAACATACAGAGCATTTGCAGGAACTTATATCTGAACAAACGCAACTTAATACCGAGCTTAATCTTGATAAGCAAGAGGAGGTTATTACAGACGACGAAAGTTCGGATATTGACGACGGGTATTATAGAGCATTACCCACATATTCAAAAGCGGTAACGGAGGTTGAAATGATAGATAAAGAAGATAAAGCAGCAGAAATATCTGTAATTGTATTGCCTGATTATGATGTGTCCAGCGGCGATATGCACGAATACGGATACACATGGGACGGTATGTTGCCATTAAAACGCCAAACGGCATTAAGGCTTTGGGGTATGGGTTTGCAAGTTTACAAGCTGAACTCTAACGACACCGAAACCGAGATAGCAAAATACGAGGATTTGGACGACGAACACGGATTATACGGCATAGAAAAACCTATATGGAAAAGGTTTTGCGAACACGAAAAATCGGTTGCGTACTTTGCGGCAAAACACGAATTCGCAGATGCCGCCGCTATTGTAACATCGGGCGAAATGGACTATGTAGAAAGTTCAAATCTTGAAAATTTTATAAATCAAAATTTTGAAGAAAGATATGATTTGGAAAGTTATCTCGCAGACAAAGGAACACCTGATAGCAAAGAATTAATAGCTTATACGCAGATGTTTTTAACGGACTATTCAAAGCGTATTTGGACAGAAAAACTTAAAGAGTACGGTTGGATTGAAAGCGATATTCCGAGAGCGTTAATGCGGCGGCTGAAAAACGAAGAAATGCAGAAATGTGTGAAAGAAATAATACTGTCGGAGAATCAAACGACAAAGGTAACGGAAGTTACAAAAGAAAGTAGCACACGGAATTTTTTACCTGTTTATTTAAAATCTTCCGAGTATGCAATGGAACACGGCGAGTTGGATTTGTTTAATACTTCACATAGGGCAAGTGTTGAGTGTTTAAAGGATATATCGGGGGCAATTAACGAAAATTACCACGATAATACCTTAAATAAAGGCTTTGAAAACGAGCTTATTGAGAAGCACGGAATAGATAGGATAAAGTATGTTCTCGCTACTGTCATACAAGAACACGAATGGGACGGGCGTTATAGTAAACAAAACAAAGAGTGGGCAAAAACAATTCCCATATCTGAAAGTGCAATAGAGAGCGGAAGGCTTAATACGAACACGCATCAGGGCTTAATAGATTTGTTTACAGACCGAATAAGAAAAATGGAAAAGACTATGGAAAGGACGGCTAATCAGGCATTTAACTTTGACAGTATAACCCGTGCGGACAAGCAGGTTTATTACAGTGTAGTTTTACAAATAGGCGAAGATAAAAAACCGGCTTACAATGCCTATATTCTGAATAGAGAAACAGGGGTATTGGAGTATTTTGACGGCAATTACAGCAGTGATATAGCTTTGGCGGCTACCGTTGAACAAACGGCGGATTGGCTTTATCCTGAATATCAATTTATAGAAAAGCAACCCCCAGAACTATCGGGTATGAGTAATAACATTTTAAGGAGGCTTAAATTGGGAGAATTTGAATACGGCGGTTATCGTTTTGTTCCATACAGAGAGTTCAACGATAAAGAAAAAGCAATGAGCTTAAAAGAAATGACACCGTATCTTTCAAGCGATAGTGGACTCGGAATTGCAAAAAGCAATATTCCCTATTCAGAGTATGACTACGACAGAGAAGATTTTTATAGTGCATCGGGCAACTCAAAATGCGATTTGTTTATTTGCAAAGAAAATGGGAAGATTTATGTTCCGACAGAAAATGAATTGCAAATTTACAACGAGAAGTTCAACGAAGAAGATAAGGAAATAAGAGAGTTTCTTACTACGGTAGATAACGCTCTTGCCGATAGTGAAAAACCCAAAATTTATTATTCGTTTGACCGTTTGAAAGACGAAAACGGACTTGAATATTATCAAGCGTTTACTATGGGGGACGACGGCGTTATTGAACCTGTTTTTCAGGACAAATTAAAAACTCGACAAGAATTGAATAGCAGATGGAAAAATCTTGAAGTTCTATTCTTGCCTACGCAACTTGTCCGTATAACGCTGGAAGAAATGAAAACTTTAAGTGAAAAATTTAATATAGAAAACAATAAAAAAATCGAGGAGAATGAAATGGAAGATAAAGACAAGTATTTAACCGAAACGCCGCAGGGCTATAAAGTTTTGAGCATCATTAAAGACAGGGACGACAGAAATATTGCAATTATTCAGAGGAAGAACGATTTTGTTGTTGCGGCACGCTATGACACAAGCGACGGAACATGGGGACAGGGAACATACGATTTCCCCACAGTGGAAGCGGCAGAACAGTATAGGGGCGAGCATTACGGCAATGCGGCAAGACAGGACAACAGTAAATGGGTTGAAATTAACGTATCCAAAAATGCACTTATAAAAAGGTACGATAGAAGTTCTCATTTCCGTATGCCCACAACAAATAAGGAATTGCAGGAATATTCCTATTATTTATTCAACAACCGCATCAAAGAAAGCAGACAGCTTGTAGATATGCAGAGCGACGGCAGAGAACTGTGCTACAAACTTTTATTTGAAGCTGACGATACGGTTATTATAAAAAACCGTAACGGCGATGTAAGAGAGTTTACGCCGCAGGAGTTTAAAGAGCTTGTCGGGGGTACATCAAATAAAGATTACGAGAGTAATTTCAATAAGGTAAAAATAAACCTTCCGAGAGAAGCGATTATCGGTACATATGATAAAACTACATTTATCGCCATGCCCACAAATAACGAAAAATACAAGGGCTACGGTTATTATGTCCCTAACTCCGTAATCGAAGAAGATAAGGAAAGCGAAAACGGGCGAATTAACGTGAGTGTAGGCGATAACTTCAAATTCACGTTAAAGAAGGGTGAAGAAAAGAAAGAGATTACGGCAGAATATCTCAGCGATATGGTCAGCGGCACAAACGCCGAAGATTATGAACGTGAGCCTACCGCATTGGACGATTATCGTGAGCAGGACGGCGACGAGGGCGATAAGAAATGGTTTAATGTACCGTTCAGCGAAAAGGCATTTATCATTGAATACGATAATGTTGCGCTTTACAAAATGCCTAAGGGCGAATACGAGGGGAAGGCTTATTACTTACCACACGGTATGTATAAAGAAAAAGCAAACGGTGAGGTATATTTGCGTATTCCCGAAGATTTTGAAATTCATTTGAAAGGCGGCGCGGACGGCGAACAAATCGACCTTACGGCAGAACAGTTTATCGAAGCGTTAAAGGGTAAGACGGACGAGGACTACGAAAGCAAATACCGTCAACCGAGCGAAGAAGCGAAAAAGCAGTTTGAAAAGGTGGAAGCACGGCTTCGTAAGAACGTTCCCGAAGTTATGCGTAATAAACCGAATTGGGTTATCGTGCGTACAAGAGAAAATATGGAAACGGGCAGACTTGATAAATTCCTTATCGACACCCATACGGGTAAGTTTGCGGAGAGCAATAACCCCGAAACGTGGACGGACTTCGATACAGCTTGCAAGTATGCAAAAGAGAACGGTGGCGTTGCGCTTGCCTATGCGCTTGACGGCAAGGACAATATAGCTTGTATTGACCTTGACGGTTGCATTGAAAAGAACGGAGATTTTTCGCCACTTGCTAAAAAAGTATTTGACAACTGCGACGGAACATACTGCGAAAAATCGGTAAGCGGAAAGGGCTTGCATTTCTTCGGGATTACAAAAGGCGCAGATTTAAGAGCGTTCAGTAAAGACGGGGATATGGAATATTATCAGGGCGGACACTTTATCGCAATGACGGGCGACGATTACGGCAATACCGAACTTAAAAGTTTTGATACGCCCGAAATGAAAGCAATTCTCGAAAGTAAGCTCGAAAAGCGTACGGAGTGGAAAGGCGCAGGAACGGGCGTAGAGGGGCTTTCGTTATTAGACGACAGGGAAGTTCTTGATAAAGCGTTCGCATCGAAAAACGGAGAAAAAATCAGACAACTGTATAACGGCAGAGATTTGCAAAATAATCATTCAAACAGCGATATGAGCCTTATGAATTATCTTGCGTTTTGGTGTAATCACGATATTGACCAGATGCTTCGCATCAACGCAACGAGCGGATTATTCCGTGCAGATAAACCGCAGAGTTATTACGAACATACGGCAATAAAGGCGGTAAAAGGAACGCCCGTTTATACACCGCCCAAAGCAAGCAATAATAAGCCGAGCGGTAACGGCAACGGTAGCGATAAAGGCGGAAAATAAAAAAGAAACTCGGCTACGGTTGTTAGCCGTAGCCGAGAAAATTACTGTTCAACTTGTATGAGTTTTCCGTTTTTCTTTTCGTTTTTGTAGAGTTCATAGACATAGGCGGCGCTATCACGGTAAAGCCCTGTTCCTTGCTCTGTAAGTTTTTTAAACGTAATAGAGTTATAAAATTCATCCATTGCTAAATCGTATTCGATACCTGTATCTTCAACAATAAAGCCGATAATATCCTGAATATTAAGCTCTGTTAAAAATTTTACTTTATCCATTGCACACCAACCTTTTTAAGAAGTGCGACGGCAGCTTTTGTATGGAACGAATATTGGTTATTCGGTGCTACATATTCCATTTCTTTCAACAGAACATTAGCATCGATATAGCCACGTTTATAACGCTGAATAAGAGTGGTTAAAGTATCGTTAGCGACAGGTCCGTAAACTACTTCATATTTATTATCGGTATTGCAAAGAGAGTTTGTGTGGTCGTTAAAATCACGGTTTCGATTATTAATTATGAAAACTGCCCATTCTTGCGTAGCTTTATCGAATACTTTAATTTTTAAATTTGGAAGCAAGAGAATATTGTCCGGAACGTCATAAGTAATAACGCAAGGCGTTCCACCGAAAATACGGCTCTTTTTTATAGCCATAGCTTGGGCTTGGTCAAAAAGGGTTGTTGTGTAAAAGCCTTTGCCGAAATCCTTATAAGGTTGGCATTTATCAATATCGATATTATCAATATCGATATTAGTTCCGTGATATAAAATCATGCGATATTACCCCCGTTTCGTAAACAAACGGCGGCAAGGTCGTCAACGGCATCATCTATTGACTGTAAGTGCATAGCATCATAGCAATCTTTCATAAGTGCAATGCCACCATACTTTTTAAGATAGGAATAGGCGGCGTGAATAGACAGGGAATATCTTTCTGAAAATTCCCCTATGCACATAACGGTATATTCAATTCTGTTTTTGATTTCTTTACTCATAAAATACCGCCCAAAAACTTCTTAAACTTATTATAAACGAAAAACAAGAAAATTTCAAGTGTTAGAACAAATAAAGGAGGACAATTTGAAAAAGAAAAAACACACAGTACCCGAAATCGTAATTCCTGTTGGATATGACATAGCTGACATACTTGATATGGACGATAGCGACTTCGGGGACGAACAGCCTATTCTCATAGAGGAGGTAAAGTTACGATTTGAGCGAAACGGCAACGAACAATAAAATCTACGATAAACTTACACCGCAGAGAAAACAGCTTGTAGACATAATACTTGCAAACCTTGAAAAAGGTGTAGGTCTTTGGAAACAGGGTTGGTTAGGCGGTGCGCCTAAATCCGGCATAACGGGTAAACCGTACAGAGGTATAAACAGGCTATTTTTGTCTGCGGCTACAATGGAAAAAGGTTATTCGGACAACCGTTGGGTTACGTTTAACCAAATGGAAGATAAGGGTTGGAGTTTTAAGCGAAACGAAGAAGGCGAAAGTCTTGGGAAGGGAGCAGGCGTTGCAATAGAGTTCTACGAACTTCGGGACAAGGAAACGAAAAAGCCGTTCGACAGACGAACGTTAGACGGTATGACGAGAGCCGAGCAGGAAGAATATATGGACGAAAACGTATATCCTATCCGCAAATATTACAGGGTTTTTAACGGCGATGTTATCGAGGGTATTCCCGAACGAGTTAAAGCTGAACGGGACGAGAGCGGTTACAGTAAACGTGCGGAGAAAATTATCGGCACTTGGAGTGATACCGAAGCCCGAATTTATTTCGGCGGTACGGAAGCGTTTTATTTACCCGAAAAGGACGAGATACACGTTCCGAACAGGGAAGCGTTTTTTGATAATCAAGAGTTCTACTCAACGACATTGCACGAAATCGGACATAGTACGGGACATAAATCACGGCTTAATAGAAACTTGAACGGGGGGAAAGGAACGCCTGATTATGCCATAGAAGAATTAAGGGCGGAAATTGCTTCAATGTTTATAGCGCAAGATTTGGAACTTACGGCAAATGAAAGCCATATCCAAAACAATAGCGCATACATACAGCATTGGAAATCGAAGATAACCGAAAATCCGAACGTGCTTTTCACGGCAATAGCCGATGCGGAAAAGATAACGAAGTTCGTTATGGCAAAAGAAAATGTTGCCGATAATGCGGCGGTAGAAACGGAAGAAGAATTTATGGAAACCGTATCAGAAAAAGCCGAGTTTGATACGGAAGCAGAACGTGAAGTAAAACCTACGATAGAAGAAATGGCGGCAAACACCAAAGTTGAATATTACGGCGTTTATTGCGAAACGGACGAGGACGACGAAACAAAGTATAGCATATTCCGAATTGCGGAAATGGGATGTGTGAAAAAAGTAGGCGACGAATATTCGAGCAGGGAAGAATGTATTAAGCGGTTTAAAAACCGTAGCGAGTACGTTGATAAAACTTTACAAGAAATTACTCTGCGTGAGTTGCAAGATGTAAGCACTTTGAGATATTCGTTACAAGAAGCCGAACGGGAAAAGAAAGAGAAGATAGAACGGCTTTCCAAAATCGAAGCAGAAAAAAGCGAAGTCTTTTTACCGCCAAGCGAAGTTGCGGGAACTATGTTGGAAACCGTTGCTACGGTTGCCGTCGTTGATATGACAAACAGAGGAATAGACAGCCTTACGAATATGGACGACAGAGATATAGTCGAGCGAGCAGGAAGGACAAAGCACGGCGAAAAATTTATGTCGCTTTTTAACGGCGAATCGCCCCTTAAATCAGAAGAACAGAACGAACGCTCTCTTATGTCAAGAATAATCATGCAGACGAATAAGCCTGAACAAATTATGCGAATTTTTAAGGCATCGGGGCAATTTAGGGAAAGTAAGCCAAATTCGTACTATGAAAAGATGTTAAGGGAAGAAATTAAGTTTGTTGAGGGCTTGCGTTCAAAACCTTCATTAATGCCTGCGACACAGAGTGGAAATCGAAATCGGTTCTCGAACGCAAAAAGCTGATGTTTACGGATATTTATAAAACGGATAAAAAATATTCCGTTATTTATGCAGACCCCCCGTGGTTTTTCAAAACTTATTCGGTTAAAGGAAAAATGTTCGGGGCGGAACGACATTATCCTACAATGCAAAAAGAAGAAATACAAAATGTACCCGTTAAAAAATTATCGGATAAAAATTGTGTGTTGTTTTTATGGGTAACGGCACCGTGTTTAATCGAAGGTATTGAGCTTATAACGGCGTGGGGATTTAAATATAAAACGGTTGCATTTACTTGGGTAAAGCAGAACAAAAAGAGCGACGGACTATTTACGGGAATGGGATATTACACGAGAGCTAACGCCGAATATTGCTTATTGGCAACGAAAGGGAAAATATTAGAGCGTAAATCGCATGGTGTACACTCAGTTGTGCTGTCGCATATAGAACGGCACAGTAAGAAGCCGGATGAAGTAAGGGACAGAATAGTAAGATTATTCGGAGATGTGCCAAGAATTGAACTTTTTGCAAGACAATATGCTACGGGTTGGGATTGTTGGGGGAACGAGGTGTAACGGTGCTTACGGATATATACAGTACAGATAAAAAGTACGGCATTATTTACGCCGACCCACCGTGGATGTACAACAAACGCAACAAGAATACAAAATTCGGCGGCGGTGCAGGTGGACATTATCCGTTAATGACAACCGAAGAAATAGCAACGTTGCCTATACCGAAAATAACAGCGAAAAATTGTGCCTTGTTTTTATGGACAACCTTTCCATATTTAAAAGAACAGATAAGCATTATAGAACGTTGGGGTTTTACATATAAGACGCTTGGGTTTAGTTGGATAAAGACAAATCCGAAGAACGGTAAGCCGTTTTTTGGAGTGGGGTATTACGCAAAGAGTAATTGTGAAGTGTGCTTGTTAGGTATAAAAGGCAGAATGAAAGCGGTAAGCAATAAAGTATCGAGTTGCTTAATATCTGCAAGGCGTGAACACAGCAGGAAGCCTGACGAAGCACGGGAAAGAATAGTAGAGTTATTCGGAGATATACCGAGAATAGAATTGTTTGCGAGAGAACAGGTAAACGGGTGGGATTGTTGGGGAAATCAAGTAAGCTAATAAATTCGGAGGAAATAGTGAAAAAGAAAATTTTAAAAATTAAAGAAGAATATTACAAAGTTATGAAGCAGATGACGGATAAACAGATAGCGGAATTTATAAAAGCTATTTGCGGTTATGCTTTTGACGGTAAACCTATGGTTACAAAAGATAACTACTTAAAAGGTTTGTATATGTACGTTCAGCGTGATTTTAACGAATCGGTACAGAACAGTATAAACGGTAAGAAAGGCGCAGATAAACTTGCCGAGAAAAGACGCAACAAATCAACGCTCGGCGTTTTTATTGAAAGCGTCGTAGTTGCTTCGGGAAATCAAAAGAAGGCGGAATAATGAGCGAATTATTTTGCGGCGATGCGGTGGAAGTGTTGAAAACGCTTCCGCCCAACAGCGTGAATATGTGTGTAACGAGTCCGCCTTATTACGGGCTTCGGGACTATGGAGAAGAAAAGCAAATCGGTGTAGAGCAAACGCCCGATGAATACATAGACCGTCTTGTAAAAGTTTTTGACGAAGTTTACAGAGTACTTGCAAAGGACGGTACTTTATGGCTGAACATCGGGGATAGCTATGCCGGAAGCGGTAAAGGCCCTATGACTTTGCAAAAGAATACTAAAAATCAATGCGTTTTCAATAGCGGAAGTCGTATATACGAAGTGCCGAAAAAGTGGGATGGGATAAAGCCGAAAGACCTAATCGGCATACCGTGGATGCTTGCGTTTGCTTTACGTTCAAAGGGGTGGTATCTGCGCTCGGATATAATTTGGCACAAGAAAAACTGTTTGCCCGAAAGTGCCAAAGACCGCCCTACAAAATGCTATGAACACATATTTCTTTTGGCGAAATCCCGTAACTATTATTTCGATTACAGAGCTATACAAGAGCCTATCAAGGAAGTAACGAGGGAACGCTATAAGCGTGGGGTGTCGGATAAAAATAAATATGCAGGAAGTCAAGGGATAACGAGAGCAAGGGAAAATTCGCTTACACTAAACAACCAATTCCGCAGAAAAAGAGATGTGTGGGAAGTAAGTACAAATACATATCGTATGGGCGAACACTTTGCAATGTTCCCCGAAAAGCTAATAGAGCCGTGTATTCTTGCCGGAAGTAAAATAGGCGGCGTTGTGTTAGACCCGTTCTTCGGTAGTGGAACAACCGGTGCCGTCGCAAAGAGATACGGCAGAGAATTTATCGGGATAGACCTTAATGCCCGTTATCTTGAAAAGGCGAAAGTGCGTATAGACGGCATAATTCCCCAGACGGAAGTAGTGTAATACTGCGGCAAATGGAAAGAAAAAGGTAAGCAGGATAAGGAAGTTGCGGCAATCGCAACTTCGAGAGAAAAAGTGGGAAACCCACTTTTTGAAAGGCTTGCGCCTTTACGGAGAGAAATTATTATGAACGAAAAGGAAAAAGGGCGAAGCGTTGAAAAGCGCATACGCATAACGGACAGTATTATGAACGAGCAAATCAACCGAATAATGACTTTGCCGGGCTATCGGAAAAGTTGTAACCGAGCGATAAACGAAGCTCTGTTTTACGGCTTGCCTATACTCATAGAAAAACTGTTCGGAGAGAGTATTCCACAAGAAGAAATAGAAGAATTGAAACGGGGTAATGTGGGAAGCAAGGAAGAAGAAATGAACGCTTTAATTGTCCGTTTGCTTCGGGAAACGGTGCTGAACGTAACGATAAATAAGTCGATACTTTCTTCGCTGTTCAATGCGAAAATGTTAGAGCGAAAAGGACTTCCCGTTCAGAGCGACTTCGATAGTGGCTTGCTTGCCGACACACCCGATTATTTGAACGATTACGAAATCGAGGGAATAAAGAAATTGAGGAGGTAAAAAAGATAAGTAATCAACCGATTATATTTAACTTGCAATACACACCATACAAATGTCCGAAAGGTGCTACGCAAGAAGAAAGGGAAAAACACGCAGACGAGCGAGCGTTCTTCGATATGACGGGCGAGAAAAATGTGTACGACTACATTACTACGGAAGGTAAGCGAACGGGCAAGCGTACCGCACTTGAATACCTGCAAAAGAATACAGGTGTATTCAATGATAGGGGAATGATACCGCAAGAGCAGGTAGACGAAATGAAAGCTCGGCTCAAAGAAAACAAGGGACATATATGGCACGGTTTTGTATCTTTGAACGAAGAACAATCGTACAAGATTGATACGCCCGAAAAGTGTATTGAACTTGTAAAACGCACGTTCCCGAAATTTTTGCAAGATGCCAAGTTCCATAAGGAAAACATAGATTTGATGTGCGCCCTGCATTTGGACAGACCGCATCATTTACATATTCATTTTGTCTTTTGGGAAAAAGAACCTAAATACGACGATAAGAAAAACGGCGGAAAGAAATATCGCAGGTTTGGAAAAATTGATAAGAAGTGCATCGATAATATGTTTGTACGGTTGGGGCTGTCTATAAGCGATAAAAAGGATAAGCTGTACAAGAGCAGGGACAAGGCGATAACCGAGCTGAAAGAACTTGCAAGACCGAAAGCGGCAATGTCAAACGAGCAGATAAAGCAAGAGATAATTGCGCTTGCGAAAGATTTGCCGACAGAGGGTAGAATCACTTACGGCAGTAAGGATATGGAAGTCTTTAAACCGAGAATAGATAAAATCGTCCAAATGCTACTTGCAACCGAAGAACGGGCGAGAAAAGCAAACCGCAAATTTTATACGGCGCTTGCGATACGGGAAGCAGAGATAAGAAACATTTGCGGAAAAGATTATGCGTTATCGAACAAGAACGTAAAGCCTGCGGATATGGAAAGCAACTTGCCGAAATACCATAACAAAATTGACGAGAGCAATATTCATATCATAGAGGACATCGAAGCGGACTATAAACGTAGGCAAGGAAATCTTGTGCTTAATCTTGCCAAGTTTATCAAGCCCGAATTTTACGAGCGCAAACGCAAGATAAAGCCTGACGATAATTCTTATAAAAAGAGCAAAGGCATAACAAATCGATTTATTGACAGGTCGATTAAAAAATTCTTCCACACGTTCGGTATGGAGAGTGAGCTTTTAGAAAGGGACTTCTCGCACCGGTTACAGGATATTGAAGAAGAAATCGAACGTGAACGCAAGAAGAAACAAAACAGTTCGGGCGACGGTAACGGTAGCGACGGAGAAACTAAATAAAGGAGGTAAGACAAATTGAATGAATAGAAAAGAAGCGCACAGACACAAAAAGCGAAAGTCTTGGAAAACTTGGCTTGTTGTCGGCGGTTTTGTTGCAGTTTTTGTAAGTGTGTTGATAGCGTTTTTATTTGCGCTGTTCGGGAAAGACTTTGTTGGCATTTTCGGTAATAAAAATTATTGGCTGTTAGACGGTGTTGCAAACGGACTATTGCTGATAGGCTTTTTGATGCTTTACAGAATTGATGCGCAGAATATCGCATTGAACGAGAACGACTTGGAAGATACGGAATGGCTTACAGTAAAGAAACTGAAAAAGCTCAACGAATTTACCGTAACGACATGGGACGGAGTAAAGGAACAGGACGACGAAATCGTTATCGGTGCGGAAGATAAAGGGAAAGCGGTACAGATTATATCTACGAGCCAATTACACGCTTTAATCGTTGGTACGACGGGTAGCGGTAAGACGACAGGTTTTGTAGACCAAAACATTGCCATATTAGGTAGAAGTAAAGGTAAGCCGAGTTTAGTAGTTGCAGACCCGAAGAAAGAGCTTTACGAAAAACACGCAGAGCAGTTAAAGAGCGAGGGCTACACAATTTCAACGCTTGACTTGCGAGAGCCGTATTCGTCGCAAAGGTGGAACCCTATGCAACCGCTTATCCGCCGTATTCGTCAGATAAGAGAACTGAAAAATAATTTAAAGCAGAATGACGGAAAATATTATGCTTGCGGCGAAACATTTTTATCACATAAGGATGCACGTACGAGAGTACAGGAATTAAAGGACGAGATATTCGAGAACGCTATGGACTTGGTATATACGCTATGCCCGATACAGAACAAAGACCAACCCACTTGGGAGGAGGGTGCGAGAAATCTTATTTTCGGGCTTGTGCTTGCGTTCTGTGAGGATTGTATTGACGGCAAAATGGACGAGAAGCAATTACAGCTTTTCAACGTGTACCATAACATTACGAAGTATTGCTCGGAAGATACTACGGCGTTAAAGCAATATTTATTAGAGAATAGGGACGAGTACAGCAAGGTCAGAGGACTTGTAAACACCGTGCTTATAACGAGCGATAAAACTTTGACGAGCTATCTGTCGGAAGTCAACGCATATATACAGCAACTGTCGGACGACGGCATTTTATCAATGACGAGCGACGACGATTTGAACATTGTCAATATGGACGAAACGCCGAACGCCGTATTTATTATCGTTCCCGATGAGCGTTTTACAAGACACCGTTTTGTAACATTATTCATTACGCAGATGTACAAAGAACTTGTAGAAAAAGCGAACTTGAATTTACGGCGTGGCGATACGGAAACGGCGATATTGAAACGTAAAGCATACTTTATCTTGGACGAGTTCGGAAACCTGCCGAAGCTCGAAAACATGGAAGGTATGGTAACGGTAGGTCGTTCAAGGGGCATCAGATACTTATTCGTTTTACAGAGTTTTTCACAGCTTAACGCAAAGTACGGAAAAGACATTGCGGATATACTCAAATCGAACTGTAATATTAAAATCTTTATCGGCTCGGACGACCCCGAAACAAGACGGGAATTTTCGGAATTGTGCGGACAAAAGAAGATTAAAAACTTTTCGGTCAATACAAGTACGGAAAGTAACGCAACGAGTAACACCGGTGCAAGTAATCAGCCGCTTATAACGGTGGGTATGTTAGAGCGTTTGAACGGAAACGAAAAGGGCGATGCAATAGTCAGCGTTCGAGGATATGAACCTATATGGACGAGATTTACGCCGTCATATGAGCTTTCGGGCGTGTACTTTGAAGCAGGTAAAGCAGATATAAGCAAGCGTGAAGCAAGGTTGTTTGAAAAGCAAGAGTTTGTCTTTGATATTCTCGGCGGAGATTTAAACAAAGAGCGTGAAAAGATAGAGGACGAAATCGAGCGCAGGGATAACGAGCTGTCAGAAACGGACAAGCCGCCCGTAGCGGATATAAACGAGCTTGATAAATTATGGAATGAGAAAGTAAAGGAAGTGCATACGAAAATTCTCAAAGTATGCGAAGCACTTATGGAAGAAGAAGGTGCGGCTCTACTCAAAGCAAAACTTGAAGATAAACTCACGCTAATCCGTTTGTATATGGACGGGTACGACCAAAGCGTAAGACAAAGACTGCAAAGATTGGCGAGCTATTTGGAGGATGAGCTTCCCAAACTTTTGGCATTGCAAGAGCAAGCAAAAAACAAATAAAAAACAGGAGTAATTAAAAATGACAAAAACAATTAAAGCAACACTTATAACGCTCACGGCAAGCGTAGCGTTATTTGTATCGGGACTTGTATGTACGGGATTTACTACGGCAAATGCCGAAAGTTCGGATGAAGTACATACGCACGCTTACGAAACAAGCGAAATTGCGGCAACTTGTACGGAGCAGGGCTATACTCTCTATACTTGTACGGACTGCGGAGAAACGAAAAAAGACAATTATATAGAAGCGGCGGGTCATTCATATTCGGAAACACCGGTTGCGGCAACGTGTACGACTTCGGGTTATATGCTTTATAATTGTGTAGACTGCGGACACACATATTCCGTACAAACTGAATTACCGAAGGGGCATAGTTATGAGGTGGTAGTTGTACCAAATACTTGTACGCATAAAGGTTATACAACGCATTTTTGTACGGTATGCGGCTATGAGTATAACGACGCATTTATAGACGAAATGGGGCATGATTATCAAACGGAAGAAATTGCGCCCACTTGTACGGAAAGCGGCTATACGAAATATACTTGCGCCGTATGCGACAAAGTATATTTAGATAGTTTTGTAGATGCGCTTGAACATAACTATGAAGAAACGATTACCGAGCCTACTTGCTTGGAAGGCGGCTTTACGACTTTTACTTGCCTGAACTGCGGCGACGAATATATCGCAAGCTATACTGAACCGAACGGACATACATATACCGAAATAAAACACGAAGTAACTTGTGTAACATACGGCTATACCGAACACGTTTGTAACGATTGCAATGACAGATTTATAACGGACTACATTACGGCAAAAGGGCATAATTATCTCGATATTCTTGTACCTGCAACGCCTACGAGCTTGGGTTATACAAGACATATTTGCATTGACTGTAATTACAGTTATCTTTCGGACTATGTAACGAGCGGCGACAACGGTTATATCGAAGAACCCGAAGAACCCGTTATTCCCGAACCCCATCAGCACACTTATGAACTTTACGTTAAGGACAATGCGGAAGATATGAAGCTCGTTGCAATGTGCGTATGCGAAAAGTGCGGCGATACCAAGAGCGGATATTTTGCGGTAAAGTTTACCGACGAGGACGGCGTTATAACGGACGGGTATGTTACGGGCAGAGTAATTGATTATTCCGAGCTTTACGGCGAAATTACGGTAACGATTACGAACGAATCGGGCGACGAGCTTACCACGCTTACGGTAAAAGCACAGGAAAAGGCGGTAGAGCCTACCGTTCCCGTAGAGCCTGAACAGCCCGAACAGCCTGACGAGCCTACCGTTCCCGAAGAACCCGAAGAACCCGACGAGCCTACCGTTCCCGAACAACCTGAACAACCCGACGACAATACGAACGAACCTACCGAACCGAACGAACCTGATAATTCGGATGATACGGATGCGGATGTAAATGACGATAAAAGTAATGGTGTAGCTATTGCGTTGTTTGTAATGCTTATTGTACTTGCCGTAGGCGGTGTAGCAGGGTTTATCGTTTACAAAAAATTAAAGAACAAGAAGCAGAAATAAGGAGGAATACTTAATAGATGTTTAATATCAATTTATTAGCGGCTAACGACGGTTTGGACGGAAGCCTTGCTCAAATAGTTGAAAAGCTCAAAGGCTTAATGGATAGTTTTTGGGTTTACATCATAATTGCGCTTGCAGCAGTTGTTGTAATTTGGGGTGCATATATCGGCATCAAAATTGCCATTGCACACCGCAACGAAGAAAAAATCAATGCGAGAGATATGGTAAAAAACCTTATAATCGGCATAGTGATTATATTCGTAGTAGCAATGGGCGCACCGCTTTTAATCAACGGTTTATCCGCTTGGGTAGGGGCATAAATAGAATAATGTTTTTGGATAAGGCGGCGATAAAAAGCCGCCTTATTTTATAAACGAAAAAGGAGATTAAATGCTTATATTTTTACAGGAATTATGCTTACAGCTTTTCCTATGGTTTCTAAAAATGATAGACGGACTAATGGAGATATTTTCGGCAATAGCCGGAGTAACGAACGTAAATCTTAACGGTAAGTCTGTAAACATTATAGAAGCACTTGTAGGCGATAGTACGGTTGCAACAATATTTTGGTGCATCTTTATTTTGGCGGTAGGACTTACTTGTATATTCACGATAGTAGGGCTTGTCAAAAATATGATAGCTAACAACCGTAACATATCAAGCATTGTTGGAAAGTTTTTCCTTGCTTTGCTCGGTACAATAGCTATGCTTGCGGTGGTATTCTTGGGAATACTTATTGCTAATTCACTTTTACAGTTGCTTGCTAAAATCTTTCAAATCGGAAATACGACAAAACTTTCAAATGCGCTTTTTGATGCTTGTGTAGGGAATTGGATAAACGGATATAACATCAACAAAATAGATGTAACAAGTTTGTCTGTTGGAGATATATTCGGTACATATAAATCGGCATTGTTCGGTGTATGGCCCACAACGTGGAAGTGTAACGGAATGGTAAACCCGAATACCTTTATGTACTTGCCGGCAATGATAGCGAGTATTGCGCTTGGTATTGCTTTAATCGTTGCGGTGCTTAACCTTGCAAAGCGTGTGTACGAAATCATTTTTATGTACTTCTGTATGCCCGTTTCTATGTCAACGCTTCCGCTCGATGACGGGGCAAGGTTCAAGAATTGGCGAGAGCAGTTTGTTACGAAAATTGTTCTTGCATACGGCACAGTATTGTCAGTAAATATATTTGTGCTTTTGTTGCCGCTTATACAGAGAATATACTTGCCGGGCGTAGGCGGTTTTGGAAATGCGCTGTTCTTGATTTTTATGATAGTCGGTGGGGCAATGGTAATTCCGGCAGGACAAACATTATTCGCAAAACTGTTCGGTGCGGCAGATGATATGCACGCCGGCGGTGGTTGGTTAAGAAGTGCATATTATGGCGGCAGAGTTATCGGCGGTATGACGGTAGGACTTGCGGTAAAAGGCATAAGAGGAATTAGACATATAGTGCGAAACAACAAACATTCAAATAATGACGGCGGTAGTTCGGACAGTGGTAGTTCGGATAGTGCAGATAATAGTGGCGATGAACGATATGTGGATGACGGCACAACAAATACAGCAGACGGAGGGGAAGAATGAGAATTATACCTAAAAAGGTAAAGGTTAAGAATACGGTATGGAAGTGCTATTCTATGGCGGACATTATTGTTGCACTTATTGTATTTGCAATTATTTTTATTGCAGTTACAGCAGGGCAATGGTGGGTAGCAGTTATACTCGGACTTGTGGCGGTTGGTATGTTTATTCCAACGCCCGACGGTATTTTCTATACCTGCGTGTATGAGAATATAAGATTTCTGTTCGCCAAGAAAAAATACAAAAAGGGCAGTAAAAATTCAAAGGAAAACGTAGACGCACTTGTTGACCTAAAAGAAATCAGGGAGAGTGGTTTAATCGGTTTTCGTGGTGGCGTTTATGGCAGAGTAATCAAGATAGGACAAAAGAACTTCGGCATCGAAGATGCCGTACAGCAGAATATTGATATAAATTACTTTGCAAATGCTTTGAAACTGTTAGACCAAAATCAAAGTGCGGATATTGTGAAAATAGACCGTCCCGTAAACTTGGACGATTTTGCAAGCGAATTGTTCAAACGGTTGCAGGAAGTCAAGGAAAGCGGCGACGAGAAAAGTATTAAGGCAATAAAGGAAAATATTTTGAGCGAACGCATCGACAGAATAGATAAGCTCAACAATATTCGCAAACAGTATTTGTCGGACTATTACATAATCATTTACGGTAGGAACGAACTTGATATTGAAAGTACGGCGGTAAACGTGGCAAGCGAAATTGCAAAATGCGGTCTTGATACGCACTTGCTCGGAATGAGAGAAACGGCGGTATTCTTAAAATATAGTTATTCCCGTAATTTTGACGAGAGAGAAATTAAAAATGTTAAAGACGAGGAATTAATTTCTTGGGTAAAACCGAACGAAATTGTTTTTCACTCCAACAGTTATAAAGTGGACGGAACGCAAGCGGCGGTTTTAGCCGTATCGGAATATCCGTTGAGAGTAAAAAACGCTTGGGGCGCAGAGCTTTTCAATATTCCCAATACAAAGGTTGTAATGCACGTTAAGCCCGTAGATAAAATGAAAGCTATCCGTCGTATCGACAAGTGTATAGGCGAAATGGAAACAAAACAGATTATATCGGACAAGGCAAGCGAAGCGAGTAGTGCGGAAGTACACAGAGAAACAATGGATACGCTTCTTAACGCATTACAGACCGAGAACGAAACGCTGTTCGACGTTATGCTTACCGTTACGGCTTATAACTATACGGACAACGACAATTATAAAAAGAACGTGCGCCGTTCGATGCTTATGGGAAATTTCAGACCGTCAACGCTTTACGGCTTGCAAATCGAAGGGTTTAAGAGCGCAAATGTAAGTCCTATATCCACGTTAAAAAACCAAGAAAGGGGAATTAACAGTTCGTCGCTTGCGGCGGCGTTCCCGTTCGTGCGTACTTTTGTTATGGACGAGGGCGGTATTCTTTTGGGCGAGAACAACAAGAGCGGTTATCCGTTTATTTTTAATATTTGGAAACGTGGAAACTTGTATCAGAACAGTAACGCTATGATTATCGGCAAGTCCGGTTCGGGCAAATCGTTCTTTTTGAAAAGTCTTGTTCTTAATGAGTGGGCGAACGGAACGAGAGTAATTATGCTCGACCCCGAAGCCGAATATCTTGCACTTACAAGAAACCTTTATGGAAATGTCATTAACGTCGGTAACGCAAGAGAGGGTAGAATTAACCCTTTTCATATCTATAAAATACTGACGGATGACGGAACGGCGGCAGATAGCAAAGTTACGTTCAATACACACCTTAAAATGTTGGAGAGTTTTTTCAAAATCGTGCTTGCGGATGCGCCCGTTGATGTGATAGAGCTAATCAATAACTTGACCGTTGAAACGTATGAGAGAATGGGAATTACCGAGAATACGGACTGTTCAAATTTTCCTGCGGACTACTTTCCGTTGTTCAGCGACTTGTTAGAAACCTTGCAGAGCAAAGACAAAGATAAAATGGATTCGCTCACGCTTAGGGATATGAGAACGGCGGAGCTGTACTTGCAGAAATTTGTAAACGGCAGATATTCGGATATTTGGAACGCACCGAGTACGTTACAGGTAAATTCCAACCTTATAGACTTTGACTTTCAGAGCTTGTTTGCAAATAAAAACAATGTAGTTGCGAACGCACAGATGTTGCTTGTTTTCCGCTTTATTGAACAGGAAGTAATAAATGCAAGAGAGAAGAACAGGAACGGCAATGCAATTCGTACAATGATTGTCTGCGACGAAGCGCACTTGTTTATAGATGCAAAATTCCCTATTGCGCTTGACTTTTTCTATTCGATGTCAAAGCGTATAAGAAAATACAATGGTAGTTTTATTCCGGCAACTCAGAACATAGCGGATTGGAATGCCAACGAAGAATTAAGGGGAAAGACGAGCGCAATATTAAAAAATTCGCAATACACTTTTATTTTTAAATTAAGTGCGCCCGATATGAAAGACGTGCTTGACGTTTACAGAACGGGCGACAGCTTCAACGACGAAGAACAACGAATGATTATTTCGGCGGTAACGGGACAAGCGTTCTTTGTAGGCTCGACAGAGCTTCGTGCTTGTATGAGAGTGCAAGCAGGAAATTATGCAAAAGAATTATTCAATGACGAAAAGAAAGAGGAGGGGGAAATTGAGAGTTAAAACAAAAGGTATTATAACGGGATTATTGTTTGCCGTATTTATAAGTTTGCTTGCGCTTTTTATTGCGATTATTCCTAAAAGCACAACAACTGCAAGTGCGGCAACAACACCAAAATATACGGTTTCTTTTGATTATTCGGCATCATATACTTATGGAACAGGTGGTGGTGCGACGCAATATCCAAGTTCAGGGACGGGGGTATTTAGTGCTTCGTTTACATATGGGGCTAATAGAACAAGGAATACTTTGTCAGTAGTTATGTACGGTGGTTCGGCATCAGGGACAGGTTCGTTCATTAACGGAACTTATATAGATTCAACAGATATTACGGTAGAAATTATATCAAGTGTAAGTATGACTGTAAGTATCACTGATTCTAATGGTACAAAAGTCGGTTCGGGAAATAAAAAAGCATCGGCAAGTGGTTTATCTGAGGGTACATATAAAGTTTCGATTTCGGGTAGCGGAGGAGGAACAATAAATTCGCGCGCAGGTTGGGGCTACAATTTTAAGGGCAATTACGAATTTAAAATAGACGGTGGTGCGCCAATAATTAACGGCGCAAGTTTATCGCAAACGGGAGTGTATAAAAACAATACTTTTACTGTAACGGCATCTGATAGTGGTAGTGGGGTTAAAGCTATTTATCGTAGGGCGCCAAATGAGAGTATGTTTTATTCGGTTGGCTCATCATCGGTAACAGTTAATAAGGGAAGTGCAAACGGTACTTATACGTTTTATGCCGAAGATAATGCAGGAAACAAGTCGAAATATTATTATGTAAATTTTGACGATATACTTCCAGAAATAACGGTAACGAACGCAGAGTTTTGGCAAAATACGAATAAAAGTTTTACTGTAAATTCTTCGGATAATTCGGGAAGCTGTACACTTTACTATAAGGTTGACGACGGTAGTTGGAAATCCTGCAATGGAAACAGTTATACCGTTTCAGATTATGCCAATGATGGAAGATATTATTTCTATGCCAAAGATGCATACGGTAATATGACTCAAGAAAAATGGGTAGAGTTTGGGGCAGAATTGAATGGCGAGTTTGTAAAGTCGGATACGGATAATAGTGTGTATTTTACATGGGATAGAGCTTCGTGGACGGCAACTCTTGACGGTAAATCTTATTCCAAAGGAACTTGGATAAGAGAAGAAGGGGAACATACCATTAAATTATCTTCCAAAACAAAAAGTGCAGTATATCCTTATACAATAAATCACTATTATATAGAATCAATGGAAAGCCCGACTTGCATAAGCGGGGGATATTTGCAGTATGACTGTATTCAATGTGGCGACACATATACAAATTATTCAATAGAGGAGATGGGGCATTATTATGTTGCTTCAACGATTGCCCCGACTTGTACGACGGGCGGTTATACAACATATACTTGTACTCGATGCGGAGATGCTTACAAAGATAATTTTACCAACGCATACGGGCATAATTACGAATCGACTTTTCAACCGGCAACTTGTACTGAATACGGGAGAACGATTTTTACCTGTCAGCTCTGTGGGCATTCGTACAACGAAAACGACGGAACTTTTCCGACAGGACATAACTATACAAACACAATAATTACAGAGCCAAATTGTACAAGTACAGGTATGCGTAGAAGCGTTTGTGATACTTGCGGAGATACGTTCGATACGGTAATTGCCGCTAATGGACACAGCTATTCTATAACCGATGTTAAATCTAAAAACGGTATAACAACGAGAACATACCATTGTAGCTCGTGCGGTCATACTTATAAACAGGAACTTGGCGACCAATATGAAGAAGTAAGTAACTATGTCGAGTATTTGTTTATTCAATATAGTCCTTATATGTGGTGGGTATTGCTTGCCGCCGCAGGAATATGGAGTATCGTTATAGGCGTTATGATAGCCATTGCCCACAAAAACGAAGATAAAGAAAAAGCGAGAAAAATGCTTATAAATTATGTAATCGGCTTGGTCGTAATTGCTGTTATAGTTGTTGCCTGTCCATTTCTTATCAGAGGTATAGCCGCATTGGTAACATAAAAATTACGCATAAAAAATAAAAATTTTTAAAAAAGCCTTGACAAATACAAAAAAATACTATATCGTATATATACGATTATAATAAAAAACGGAGGTATGGTTATGAACGTACAGGAAATCATTGCAAAAGCAGATAGGGGCGAAGGCTTGACGGTTGAGGAGATTAAGGTGTATCAAGCGAACGT
Organism: uncultured Christensenella sp.; assembly: GCA_910579525.1. Classification (GTDB taxonomy): domain Bacteria; phylum Bacillota; class Clostridia; order Christensenellales; family Borkfalkiaceae; genus Coproplasma. Next base: position 123,696 of record CAJTUK010000005.1, read on the forward strand.
AAAGACCGTTCAACACGTTTACGGTAAATACGGAACGCTTAAAAGAAAGTATCTTGAAGATAAAGGGCTTGATTGGACAATAGCCAACCTTCCCGAATATCTGCACAGTATTGACAAGGCTGCTGACGAACTTTATAACACTATGTTTGAAAAGCTATCGAAAGACGAAAGGTATAAGAGAACGGGAAACTTTATAGAAGATTACCGCAGACAGACGGAAATGCAGAAGCTCATAGAAGAAGAAATTTTATCAGAACTTATATATGTGGCATAGGAGAAATTATGGTAACGAAAAAGCCCGACACGCCGAAGCGGTTAGCGCAAAGACGATACGAAGAAAAGCATAAAGAAGAACGACAAGCAAAGAACAAAGTGTTTGAAACAAGCATAGACCGACAGCTTTACGAAGAAATAACGGTCTTTCTCAAAAAGAACAGTATTACAAAGGTAGAACTGATTTACGCAGGGTATCAAGCCTTGCAGAAGCAGTATGGCCCTAAAATAGAATAGAAAAAAGCCTTGATTTTGTTTTAATTATTTCTATTAATTGGCAATAATTATTAAAAATCAAGGCTTTAAATATTTTTGGAGGATTATGATTGAAGAAGTAGAGATTTTCATGGGGGACAATAAAATAAAACTCAATGACTTAAAAAATTATATTTGTATCAACGAATATATAAGCGATATTGTGAATGAGATTTATTACAAATATTATCCCGAAAGAAAACCTATAAGATAAATTATACTTTGGAGAAATATTTATGAAAGAGAAAAGCAAGGTAATTAAATTTAACTATCCGACTTACGAAGAAATCACGGACGAAATGACGGATATTACGGCTATATATTTGCGAGTATCAACTGATTCGCAAGCGCAGGACGGTTATGGATTAGATGTCCAATATGGAGCAAATGAAAGATATTGCAAGGCTTACGATATACAAAATGTAGTAGTTTTCGTTGACGACGGTTATACGGGTATGAACGATAAACGCCCTGCATTTCAGTGCCTTTTAAAACTTATGAAGGAGAAAAGAATTAAATTTGTAATTACTCATTCTCTTGACCGTATAGGCAGAACGCAAATGCTTATTTTAAAATTTTTAAAAGAAGATTGCGCCAAAGCCGAGTGCGACTTTTTTGCCGTTAAAGACAGTATTGATTCCCGAAGCAAACAGACATATGGAATATTGATTTCCATACTCTCTATATTTGCTGAAATGGACCACGATGCTATCGTTACTAAATTATTTTTAGGGCGCAAGCAAAGAGCGTTAGAAGGATTATGGAAAGGTGGTGGAAATCCCCCCTATGGGTATTATTATTCAAAAGAAATCAGAAATCTTGCAGTTGACCCTGATAAAGCAATAATAGTCCGTAAGATATTTGAATTATATAATTCAATGGAATTTTCTCCTTTAAAAATTGCAACAGTGCTTGGACTTTCTTCTGATGTTGTCGTTTTTAATGTTTTAAAGAACAGAACATATTTAGGAGAAATAACATTTAAGGGCGAGCAGTATCCGGGCGTACATCAAAGGCTTATTTCGGATGAAGATTTCGATAAAGCCCAGCGCATACTTAAAAGCAGAAGCGTAACAAGAAATCCGTCAACTTATCTATTGTCGTCATTGCTATATTGCGGAAGATGTGGCGCAAAAATGAGATATATGCAATATGGGAAAGGGAAGAATAAAAAACTAAAATTAATTTGCTATTCTCAATATGAAAGTAATGGAAAAAGGAATTTAATTAAAGACCAAAATTGTGCTAATTATAAGTATGATGCCGAACAAGTTGAAGAAGCTGTGGTACAAATAATTTTAAATTCATCAATGCGTTATAAAGACGATATAAAAGAAAAGCTGACAACTGACGGCGATGTAATCGAGGGATTAACTAAAAAGATTTCTGAATTAAAAACTGAATATGACAGATTAGTTAAGGCATATCAAAGACTTGGCGATGACAGTATTTTAGACGAAGCCGAAAAAGTAAAGTTTGAAATTAAGAAGCAGGAAAAGAACATTGAAGTCGAAAAGGAAAAAAAGGGTATTACAAAAATGATGGAAGAAAAGGCTGAAATGTTACGAACTTTACCTGATGTTTGGGGCAAGTTAGACGAAAGACAAAAGCAAAATGTTGTAAGAGCCATTGTGCATAAAGTTGTATTGACAGCCGGAAAAATTCAGGTCTATTTGAAGCAAAATGAATATGAACAATTATTGGTTGGGAAAATGCCTTTAAATAGTAGCGATTAACTTTTTATAATCAAGGAAGTCTTTGGGAACTCTTTTCCAAAGACTTTTTTTATGGGAAATTTTACTAATGTTCAAAATTTTTATTTTTTGATTCCGCTTGCAATTGCCCCCATAATATGCTATAATAACCTTACTAAAACATTGAAGTCGGTTTCGCAGTACAAAGGCTATTCCTATGATACTCGGTGAAATTAAAAGGTATCTGCGCGACGGCAATTCATTGCGCGTCTCCCGTTCCATACGCGACACCGCATACCAGATATTGAAAGTACGCGAAAAGTTGGAAGAGGTCGATGAAGACGTCACCTACGATAAAATCGCGTCCGAAATGAACATTGCCGTTTCCGAAGTGGCGTACGCGCTCGACGCCATCTCCGACCCCGTTTCTTTGTACGAGCCGGTATTCAACAAAGCGGGCGACACTCTCCTTTTAATGGATCAGATATTCGACACTAAAAACAACGACGAGGTCTGGACGGAAAAAGCCGCTCTTTACGAAGCCATAGCAAGACTCGAAGGCAGAGAAAAAAAGATATTGTTTTTAAGATACTTCGAGGGCAAAACACAGACGGAAATCTCGCGCGAAGTCGGCATATCCCAGGCGCAGGTTTCGCGCCTCGAAAAAACCGCCTTAAAGCAAATTAAGGCGTGCATATCATAAAATTATTGTTAATCCGCGCTTTTACGCGCGGATTTATTTTTTTGCGCCGTTTTATCGGGTTAACCTTTGAGCAAACTGTTGATATAATGTTGCCGGAGGACGTTTATGATTTATGAACAATGGTTAAAGGAGTGGCTTGAAAATTTCGTAAAACCCACTTCCAAGCAAAAAACTTATTTAAGGTATTCCGAAATAGTAGATTGCCATATATGCAGAGGTTTAGGCTCTTACGAGCTGGACGAACTCACGCCTTTGGTACTTCAAAAATTCACCACCGATCTTTTAAAACGGGGCAACGTAAAGACGGGCGGCGGGCTTTCGGCAAACTCGGTCAACGCCGTCATTACGGTAATACAAAACTCGCTCAAATCGGCGTGCGCCATAGGGCAAACGAGCGGCTACGTCGCCGATAAAATCAAAAGGCCCAAAGTTTCGGGCGGCAAACCCAATTGCTTTACGTTAAAAGAACAAAAAAAGATAGAAAAGTACGCTCTTGCCCCTTGCGCGCGGAATATGGCGGGAGTGGTCGTCTGTCTTTACACAGGGCTGCGAATAGGCGAACTCCTCGCCCTCGAATGGCGCGACGTGGATTTTTCTGCCGGCATGCTTGCCGTGAACAGGACGTGTTACGACGGAAAAGACGTCTGCGGCAAATTCACGCGCATAACGGGCACCCCCAAAACGCTTAATTCCGTCAGAATAATCCCGTTGCCCCAAAAAGTAACGGCGCTTCTAAAACAAATCAAAGCGTCCGCCGTATCCTCGTACGTCGTCTCGTCGCGTTCGGGCGGTCCCGTTTCGGTCAGGTCCTATCAAAAAAGTTTTTCCGCCTTTCTCACGCGGATTAACGTTCCTCACAGGGGCTTTCACGCGTTGCGCCACACTTTCGCCACGCGCGCCCTCGAATGCGGAATGGACGTAAAAACCCTCTCCGAAATCCTCGGGCACAAGAGCGCGGGGATCACTCTCGACCGCTACGTTCACAGTTTCGCCGAACATAAAAAACATATGATGGACCGCCTCGGTAAAATGATTTAACGCTTCACGGCGGGCTTTTTGTGTATATTAACTGTGGATTTTTGTAAATTTATTTATTCAAACGGCGCTATTTTAGTTGTATTTATAAATTTATTGTGATAAAATGTATAAAAAGTCGCGGGATTTTCGTTTAAAAATTAATAAATGTATAAAAATTCACTGCAACCATGAATAAAAATGAGTAACGAATTCAATCGCATCAAAAAACGCTTTTTAATCGAAGCTATAATAAAGAGCGCAGCGTGCGCGCTTTCCGCGGGACTTTTTGCCGTGGGCGCCGTGTTGCTCGGGCTCAAGCTCGGCGATTCGGCGATAAACGCCGGCTACTACGTTCTTATCGGTTTGGGCGCCGCGTTCGCCGCGGGAGCGCCGGTATTTTTTTTGTTGCGCCCTTCAAACGTTAAGATAGCCCGTCGCCTCGATAAAGAACACGGTTTGAACGAGAGGGTGCAAACCATGGTGGCGTTCGAGGGAAAAGAGGGCAGTATTTACGAACTGCAAAGAAAAGACGCCTCCGAAAGGCTCGCCGCGCTACCCAAACCCAAGCCCGATATAAAGCGGCTGTGGCACTACGCGGTTATATTCGTCCTTTCGGTCGCGCTGTTTGCCGCGGCTCTGGCGGTTCCGTCAAAAGCGCCGCCCGTCCGGCCGGAAATACCTTTCGAATATTCCGACAGGCAGCGCGAGGCGGTGCAAAGGCTTATTTCCGACATTGGAGAAACTTCTCTTACCGAAGAAGATAAAACTTCGGTAGCGGCTATGCTCAACGCAATGTCCGGCAATCTCGAAAACGCAAAAGTAGAGAGCGAAATGAAAACCGCGGTAATCTCCGCAATTTCGCTCGTTGACGTTTTACTGTATACTTCAAACAGTTTCGATAACGTAGCTTACGCCGTCGACGGCGAAAAAACCGAATTCTTCGCCGACGCCATTACCGACGGGGTGCTGTTTTACAGGGATTCGGCAACGCCCGTCACCACGCTCGAACAAGTGACCGAATTCGAAAGCGGGCTCGAAAATTTCGTGGGCGACAAAGTGGATATGGATATGGACGTTTTTGTTCAGCAATACGATGAAACCTTATCCGACGACATAAAAGAAGATTTGACAAAAATAAACGAAGCGCTTGAAAAAGTTTCCGACAACGATGTGGCATCTCCCGAAGACGCCGTGCGTATAAGCGTTGAAAACTTCGTTAAAGCAATGACGGAAGTCGCTCAAAACTTCGACTCGTATTCGGAAAACGATTTTAAAAACGCGGTCGGGCGCAACGTAACCGCCTATAAAGAAGAACTCGTTCCCGCGCTTATGCCTCAATCGTACAGATGTCTGGCTGACGAATTCGTGCGCAAACGCGCCGCGCAGATTTTCGGGCTCAAAACCGATGAACTGCCCAGACTTCAAAGCGGAGTAACAGAGCTCGACGAAAAGCCCGATGACGGCGAAGACAAAAACAACAACGGCGGCGGCGGACACGGCGATTCTGTTTACGGCAGTACGGAATTCGTCTACGACCCCGACACGGGCGAGCTCACCGCTTACGGCAAATTTATCAACAAGTATTTCGCCGCTATGACGGAACAACTCATGAACGGCAACGTTCCCGAAAACGTGCAGGAAAAAATAAAGGAATATTTCAACACGCTTTTCAGCGGAGCCCAACCCAAAGACGAGGAAAATAAAGAGGAATAAAATTATGGAAAACAATATGGAAAAAGACAGCGCCGTTTCAAAGGAAACCCTTTCCGCAGAGACTGCCGCAAACGAGCAAAAGGTCAAAACTTTCAGCAAGGCCATTGCTAAAATCAAATCGGAAATAAGTAAAGACGTAGTCGGTCAGGAAGAGATCGTCAACAACGTAATTACCGCGATTATAGCGGGTGGTAACGTGCTTTTGGAGGGCGTTCCAGGCGTCGGTAAAACCCGCCTCGTGCGTTCGCTCGGCAGGGTTTTGAGCCTTCCTTTCTCGCGTATACAGTTTACGCCCGACTTAATGCCTTCGGACGTCACCGGAACCAACGTAATAGAAAAGGACGCGAACGGCAGAATGAACACCGTATTCCGCAAGGGCCCCATATTCGCAAACCTCGTGCTCGCGGACGAAATCAACCGCGCCACTCCCAAAACGCAGTCGGCGATGCTCGAAGTAATGCAGGAGCACAAAGTCACCGTCTTAAACGATTCTTATAAAATGCAGGAGCCCTTCTTTGTGCTCGCAACCCAGAACCCCATCGAGCAGGACGGAACTTATCCCCTGCCCGAAGCGCAGATGGACCGTTTCATGTTCAAGCTTTTGATGCAGTTCCCCACTACGGAAGAACTCGTAGACATAGTAAACATGACTCAAATGACCCTCGACGAGAGCGCAGAGGCGGTAGTGGACGGCAAAACCATTCTTGAAATGCGCGAGCTCGCAAAACACGTGCCCGTCATAAAAGAAGTTATGAATTACGCCGTTAACCTCGTTTCCAACACTCACCCCGAGCTTGAAAACACGTCCGAAACGGCTAAAAAATATATCAGAAACGGCGCGTCTCCCCGCGCCGCGCAGGCAATTATAACCTGCGCAAAGGTGCGCGCGCTCATGAACGGAAACTACAACGTTTCTTACGAAGATATCGACGCGCTCGCTCGCCCCGTTTTGAGGCACAGAATAAAAATAAACTACAACGCAGTTAACGACAAACTTACCGTAGACGGCGTAATAGAAAAGCTTATTGCCGAAAACAAAAAGCTCGTAAAGTAAAAAATTAAAATAATGAGTAATTTTGCGATAGACGAAGAGTTTCTGCAACAGATAGAACAGTTGCAGATGTTAATAAAAAACAACGTGGCGGGGATGTTCGGCGGCAACCACCGGAGCAGGTCCTACGGCTCTTCGTGCGATTTTTCGGATTATCGGGAATACGTCGCCGGCGACGATACCGCCAAAATCGATTGGAATTCTTACGCCCGCACCGAAAATTTATACGTCAAACTCTACGCCGACGAAAGGCAGATGCACACCCGCATATATATCGACGCGTCCAAATCCATGGAGTACGGCAAGGGCAACAAGCACGTTCAGGCGCTCAAAATCGCCGCGGCTATAGCCTATCTTTCCGTCAACGAAATGGATAAGGTCTCCGTTTACGCCGTGCGTGACAAAAAGTGTGAAGAAGTGCTTTTAAACGTGCTCGGCAAAGACTCGTTCACCCGCTCGATAAACGCGCTGAACGATATACGGTTCGAAGGCGACAGTTACATTACCGACAGCATACTGCAATCCGCCGTCGGCTACGGAGACGGTCTTTCGGTTATAATTTCGGACTTTTTGACCGATAACGACTACGAGGGCGCAATAGACCACCTCGTTGCAAAAAAGAGAGACGTTCTCTGTATTCAGGTCCTCTCGAAAGAAGAACTTCACCCGCACGTCAGCGGAAAAATGCACTTTTACGATTCGGAGAGCAATTCCCGCTCATACCGCAAAAATATAAACAGAGAGATAGTAAACGCCTACAAACAGGCGCTCGAATACGTAAAGGAGCGCATAAGCGGCTACTGCAAGGCGAGGGGGGCGGAATATATGCTCGTCCCGTCCGAAGACTCCGTATATAAAATTTTCTTCGATAAATTAGTGAATATGGGGGTATTGAAATGAACCTTTTATATCCGTTGGGATTACTCGGTTTAATCGGTATTCCCATACTTATCATTATTTATATAATAAAAAACAAATACACCGAGCAGGTAATTTCTTCGACTTATATCTGGACGTTGAGCGAAAAATTCCTAAAAAAGCGCAACCCTATAAACAAGCTCGTGGGAATTATCAGCCTTATCCTGCAAATTCTCGCCGTACTCTTTGTTTCGGTCGCGGTCGCTCACCCCGTGTTCACAGTACCCGATTCCGCCAACGAATACCTTTTCATTTTAGACGGATCGGGCAGTATGAATATAACCGAAGGCTCTAAAACCAGACTCGAAAGGGGCAAGGACGAAATCGCCTCTCTCATCAACGGTTCGCTCAACGGTTGCACTTACACCCTCGTATATGCCGGAACTACCACCGAAACGGTGTTCGACCGCACGGGCAACAAAGAGCAGGCGCTCAAACTTTTAAGCGGCGTATCGCCCGCCTATCTCAACACCGGTTTTTCCGACGCTCTCGCTGTGGCTCAACGCTATTTCAACGATTCGCCGTGGATAAAAACCTACCTTGTCACCGATAAGGTCGTGCGCGAGCACGAAAACGTAGAAATCGTCAACGTCGGTTCGGGCGTGGACAATTACGCACTGTCCGACGTAGACTACGCTCTCGCGGACGGAAAAATAAAAATCAAGGGCAACGCCATGAGTTACAGCGGCGCCGCTTCGCTCGAAATCAATCTGTTTATAGACGGCTCGCGCGACGCTTCCGGTTCCGTCAGGGTAGAAGTGCCCGAGTACGAAAAAACGCCCTTCGAATTCGAAGCGGACTACGCCGATTTTAAGTATATCCGCGTGGCAATCGCAAACCGCGACGCGTTGGAGTCCGATAACGAAGTAATATTTTACAGCCCCGAAGCCGAGGCTTCTTACAACGTTCTTCTGGTCAGCGACGCTCCGTTCTTTTTGGAGTCCGCGCTCGAAATCAAAGACAGCGTAAGCGTAAAGTCCGTTACGATAAAGGAGTACGACCGTTTTGTCAGCGGTTACGATTTATACATTTTCGACGGCGTTTCCGGCGTTTCGATGCCCCGTGACGGCGCGGTGTGGTTCGTAGACCCCAAAGACAGCGTGTCCGGTAGCGGATTCACCTATCAGGGCGTTCAGTCGAGCGGCGAGGGCTTAAAACTCGTATACAGCACAAAGAGCACAAGCGTGGTAGATTTAATGCGCAAAAATCTGCTTAAAAACGATATATTCGTGACCGAATTCGCAAAATGCGGACTATACCGCAAATTCTATTCGTTGCTTTCTTACGACGGGAACGACGTGGTCTTTGCAGGCGCCAATTCGCTTGGCAACCGCGAGGTGGTAATAGCTTTTGATATTCATAAATCGAATTTGCCGGTCAATGCGGATTTCGTAACTTTAATAAACAACCTGTTCGCCTACACCTTCCCCAACGCGTTCGACAAAACGTCTTACGTTTGCGGAGAAACCGTTCAGCTCAACATTCCCGCAAACTGTTCGGGCGTAAGGGTAGACAGTCCCCGTCAAAACGTTTCCTATCTGGGTACGGGCGGCGGCTCTTGCGAACTCTATCTTTCCGAAGCGGGACTGTACACCGTCACCGTTCTCGCGGACGGAGGCGAACGCATATTCAATATTTTCGCCGCTATTCCCGAAGAGGAGCGTATCCCGCTCGTTGCGGAGAGTGCATTCAAAATCACGGGCGAAGCCGGCGAAATGAAAAAGAGCGGAACTTACGAAGACCTGCTCGCATGGTTTATTATTCTCGCGGTGCTTCTCGCCGCCGACTGGGGGGTATATTGTTATGAACAGTATCAGCTTCGATAATCCCTGGCTGTTGTTTATCATAATTCCCGCGGTTGCGGCGGTCTCGGTCCCGTTCGCTTTTGCGGTGCGTTCCGATAATCGCAACGGCCATAATATAGCGTCGCTCTCAATCCATATCTTAATGGCGGTTATAATCGCTTTCGCGGCGGCGGGCACAACCGTCGTTACGGTGCTTACGGAAACAAACGTCTACGTTTTAGCCGACGTTTCGTATTCGGCTTCGCGAAATTTAGATACGGTCGACGGCTATATCGAAAACCTGCAAAACAACCTGCCCCGCAATTCCAAAATGGGGGTGGTGTGCTTCGCAAAGGACTGCGAAGTGCTCACACAACTCGGCGAAGAACTCAAAAGCGTAAAAGAGGCGCGTCTCGACGATACCGAAACAAACATATCTTCCGCGCTCGAATTTACGGGTAAACTTTTCGGCGACAACGTAATAAAGCGCATAGTTCTCATAACCGACGGCAGGCAGTCCGATCGCCGCGCAACCTCAAACGACTTAAAGCGTACCGTAGAAGGGCTTGCCCTTTCGGGCGTGCGCGTGGACGCCATTTATATCGACGACAATATTCCGCAGGGCGTTAAAGAAATTCAGGTGGACGGCGTCGACTACACAAAAACGGCGTTTTTGGGCGGGAAAAGCAATACGGTAACGGCGTATATACGCAGCAGTTACACGGCGCTTAATATGACGGTTTCGCTCTATGCGGGCGAATTGCGCGTAGACAGCCGCATCGTAAACCTGTCCGCTGGCTCCACGCCCGTAACTTTCGCTCTTCCTTCCGACGTTCGCGGCGAATTCGACTACGAAATCCGCGTCGACGGTCTCACGGAAGAAGACGACTCCTGTACTTTCAATAATAAAATTACGTTCACGCAGCGCATATCGGACGCGGTCAGCGTTCTGCTGATCACCGAAAAACCCGAAAACGAAACGTATTTAAGGCAGATTTACGGCGATAAATCAAATATAGAGTGCTTTACGGTTACGCAGGGAAGCGTAATCCCCTGCACCGTGGAAGAACTCTGCAAATACGACGAAATCGTGCTTGCCGACGTCAACCTCAAAAAGGCTGAAGGCTACAAAATGTTTACCGACGCCCTCGACAAAGTCGTTTCGGTATTCGGTAAAAACCTGCTCACGGCAGGCAACGTTTCGTTACAGAATACAAAGGATTCGGGGCTTTTGCAGCTCGGCGATATGTTGCCGGTGCGCTACGGATATAACGACAGCGACCCCAAGCTCTACACAATAGTCATAGACACGTCGCGCAGTATGGAAACCAACGAGCGCCTCTGGATGGCTAAAGAGGCGTCAAGGCAAATAGCAACCCTGCTCGGAGCCAACGACAGGCTCTGTATAGTGGAGTTCAACGGCGACGTGCGCGTCGCGCTCGCTCCTACCGAAGCGTCCAAGCGCGAAACCATAAACAACGTCATAGACAACCTCGGCGTTTTGCAGGGCACGCTCATTTACAGGGGGCTCGAAGAAGCCTACAAACAGATTTCGTCCCTCACTATGTATAAAGAAAAGCAAGTCATGCTCATTTCCGACGGACTTTCTTATTCGGCAGGCGACGACGATCCCGCCGAAATAGCCGACAGAATGCGCGCCGACAATATAAAAGTTTCGGTAATAGACGTGGGCAGGGGCGGCGACTACGATACTTCCGCAAACGCAAAAGAGGCGGTGCGCCTTCTCAAAGCGATTGCGGGGCTCGAAGCTCCCTACTGCAAGGGCGAATATTTCTATACGATTTCGCTCGAAGACCTTTCAAAAATTATTTTAACGGAAATCGCCGACGACGTCACAGAGACGGTTATCGAGGCGCAGTCCACCGTTATAAAGAACCGCCGCACCGACGCCTTGTTAGAGGGCTTGCCGCAGGAGACCGAACTCGGAAAAATCGGCGGGCTGTTAAACAACAGCGCCAAGGGTTCGGCTATAACCGTGCTTAAAGCGGAATATTTCAAAACCGCCGTACAGGATAACGTTCAGGTTCCTCTCTATGCGTACTGGACTTACGGTAACGGAAAAGTTTCCAGCTTCACCAGCGAGCTTTCGGGCAGCTGGACGGACGGCTGGGAGCATAAAGCAAAGTTCTTCGAAAACGTTTTTACCGAAAACACGCCGTCGTCCAAAACCGATAAACCATATTTGACCGACGTCTCGTTGGACGGCAGTTTCGGCAGAATCAGTCTCACGCCGCTCAACCTCTACGCCGAAACCCAAGCGGAACTCGAAGTCACCGCGCCCGACGGCACGTCGAAATCATACTCGTTCTTGCCCGACAGCACGGGTTACTACTGCGAATTCGAGGCGGACGACATAGGCAAATACGGCTTGAACATAAAGTATGTTTCCGACGGAGAAAATTACAACTCCTCCGCCGTACTCAACGTAACGTATTACGACGAGCATAACGTTTTCGCCAACTTCGACGCTTCCGAGCTATACAAAGCGGTCGGCGGAAGCGGAACCGTCAGCGAAGACGGAAACCTCAAAATAGAAAACGACATCCGCGACGTTGGCACGTACGAGTATCCGCTTACGGTAATTTTGCTGTCCGTTGCGGCGGCTCTGTTCGTAATAGATATAATGGTCCGCAAACTTAAGTGGGCAGACGTTAAAAACCTTTTTATCAAAATCGATAAAAAGAAATAGGAGGCGTAATGAAAAATAAATTAATCTGCGTTTTCATAGCGCTTTTTACCGCGGTGTGTATATTTGCGGGCTGTAACGGCGGCGGTGGTCCCGTGCGCGAGCCGAACGGCGGCGGCGACGTAGATCCGGGACAGAGCAGCGGCGATTTCACCGTAACGCTCACGCTCAACGGCGCTCCGTTCAGTCCCTCCGACAACGTAACGGCAACTTGGGACGACGGCGAAAGCCGCTCGGTAACAGCTAAATTCGGCTCCGACGGCGTGGCGCGCGCTTCCGGTCTTGACGGCGACTATACCGTCAGAGTCAGCGGCTTGCCCTCCGAATACGCGTTCGACCCCAACGGCACCGTCGCAACAAACTACAACCGCAAAATCGAACTCAAAATTTACCGTGCGATAGTCCTTCCCGCGTTTCAGCCTCCGCAGTTCGGCGACGTGTTATACGGCGCCGTGGAGCTCCGCTCGGAGGGGGCGTACAGAATCACTCTCCGCGATAAGTCGGAAATATACTATTGTTTCTTCGAGCCCCGTATTCACGGAATGTACTCGGTAAAATCGCTTATCGATATAACCCAAAACGAAATAAACCCAAAATATCAGGTTTGTAGCGGAACGCGTTACGGCGCGCGCTATAAGGGCGCCATAGTCGACGGCGGCGGTGCAAGCTCAACCTATACGGTCAACTTCGATCACCGCACGGGCTTTAACTTTGACGAGGTAAACGGCGGAATTCTCATCTTCGGCGTTCTTGCCGAAACCCGCAATCTCGAATTTCCGCTCACCTTCGATATTCTTTTAGAGCGTACGGGCGACTACGAACGGCAGGACATAAACGCTCCAATCGTAATACCCGAAGAATTTGCCGCCGTTACCTCGGGCAAAATAGACGTTCAGGAGTTCAGAGCTCAAAAAGATGCGTTTATGCGCGGTCAGGGCAACAACCGCGTCTTCACAATGTTTTACCCCGCGGGGCATTTAAATGGCGATCTGGTCGCTTTCAATGAGAACACGGGCTATTATCACCTTTACGATAAGGCCACGGACACATACGGCGCGGTAATCTGCGCAAAGATCTCGCAGTCCTGCGGCATATTGGAAGAGCCGTTCAACACAATAGAATATATCGGCAACAAGGCGTTGACTATTGACGACAATTACGACAAATTCTATAAAAAGACCCCGCCCAAATATAAGGATAAAGATTACCATTATATAAATTATAAGGTATTTATCGAAGGATACAGAGGTATTGCCTCGCACGAGGCGGCTTTCCCCGGAATATCCCAGCAGTTCGCGCCCTATGCCGGCGAATACGGCTATGCCGAGCTCTGCAACAGCGACGGCGTGTATCCCGTAAACAAAGAGCTCCAACGCTTTTTGCAAGGCTATGCAACCAACGCAAGGCTGTTTATGGACGGCAACGGCTGGGCTGAAACGGACAACGAATTGAAGCTTATGTCCGCCGAAGAAGACCAGTGGATGTTCGCTTGCGGATATTACGAATAATGGTTAATATTAACCGACGGTATAACGTTATCAACGCCCGCGCTTTTAAAGCGCGGGCGTTATTTTTCTTTTTTACCGCGTTTGCCGCAGGGCGGCAGAAAACACCGCGCATGAATATTAAACGTATTTTTATACATTTTTTACAAATTCCGCACTATATAATTATACAAATTTTCATAATATTGCTAATTTTATAAAAATAATTTGAATTTTTATAAAATTTTTTATAAAAATTGCTTGCAAAATGAATTTTTATGTGATAAAATTCATTGTAATATACAAATAAATTAAAACTTGCGAAAGGGGTACCCCTTTCCGTGCGCCGGTAGCGCACGGAACAAGTTTAAATGTAAATAAATTAAAATCCGCAGGATTTTTGGAGGTATTATGAATAAATTGTTAAAACGCACGTTACTAGTGGCTCCCGTAGCCTGTTTGTCTTTGAGCCTCGGCATGTTCGCGGCGGCATGTACCCCCGATAATCCCGACCCGAATCCTCCCCACACTCACAGTTACACCGAGTGGGACCACGACTCCAAACAGCACTGGAAGTACTGCCTTGACTGTCCCGACAATGCTACGGACGAAAAGAACGCTCACGAGTTTTCCGGCGACGACCAGGCTTGCGAATGCGGCGCCAAGCGTGAAAAAACCATTGAAATGAGTGCGGGGGCAAATCCCGTCACTATAGACGGCGAAACTACCGTCGCATGCATAGGCGGTTACGGCACCTATCGCCTTACGGCAAGCGTAAACGGCGCCCGCAGCTACAAATTCACTCTCGGAACGCAGGAGTTCACCATAGACGCGGCTCATACGTCGTTTATATTCGATATCGAAGACGGCGAAGTCGAAGTGTACAATCCGGACGCTTCCGACAATAAAATTAAAAACGTTTCGGGCGTGGAGTTCAAAATTACTCCCGCGGCAGACTATTCTACCGAAACCGCAAAAGACAGCCTGTCTCTGCAATTGGATTTGCTTTCCAAGTATCTGAAAGAAGGGAACAACTCTCTCGACGTGAGCGAACCCATAACTAACCTCTATTCAAAAAATTCCAAATTCGGCGAGCATGAGTTCGAGTTCGATATCGAGGACGACGGCGAATATACCGTGGAGATTTTCGGCAAAAATCCGGTAACCAAAACAGTCAATAAAATCAATAAGAAATTTACCGTTGATTTACGGACGAATAACTGCACTCTCGAACAAACTGGCACGGGCGGAACGTCTTACTTGTTTGCTATAAAAATCACTCCCAAAGCGGGCTCCGCTCAAAACATAGATTTCTACCTTCTTACTCCTCAGGAACCTATCGAAACCGATTACGGCAAAGAGTTCTGGATTTCCGGTTCCAAAAACCCCGCTATTCTCGATAAGTTCAACGGCGAGCAGGAGGTAACAATCAACGCGGCGGCGGATAAAACCGATTACGCGTTAGTGGGTTCGGCATATTTCGGCGGATTCACGGTGTTCGTCGGTACTGAAGAAGTCGGCAAGTTCGCAGCCGAAGAAGACCCTTCGGGCGACAACAAATTGGAAGTAAATATCCCTCTTACGTTAAAACCCGAACATTTCGATAACGGTAAACTGGTCTTAACCTTTAAATTCCAAAGCACGTCGGGCATTCACCTCGTGGCAAAACTCACTAAATACGTTGCTCCCGTAGACAATACGGTGTTGCAGCTCGGAGAAGAAACAGAGTGCTCCGAAAAAGACGCGAAAGGCGAAGAGGAGAATAAAAAGTATATTTACACCTTTACCGCGCCTATAGCTGGCTGGTATAAGTTCACGTTCAGCGGCTCCCCTAAATATACGTTTACTATGGGAGATAACGATCCCAAAGCGTTCGGTTTCGGCGGCGCTTCCGAAGTAGTGCAGCTTGCGGCAAATCAAACGGTTACGGTTGAAGTCAGCGATGTTCCCACGTTCGGCGGCGTGCTCACTATACTGGTGGAAACCACCGAAGAGCCTCCCGCAGTCAAAGAGGGTGATTTCAAACTTAATGAAACTTTTACTACCACAGAAGACAAGATGAAAGGAGTTTTTATTGCCGAAGAGCAAGGCACTTATGTCGTAACTTTGCATGATACTTCCGGTTATGGATTGGGCGAGTATAAAATTGGCGATTATAAGGGCGCGTACACAAGTGAATTAACGGTTGTGAAGGAAGTAACTCTTGCTGCGGGTGAGGAGTTAAATATTGAAGTTTATTTCCCCGAAATAGATATAACGGTAACCAAAAAGTAAAAATTTAATTTAAAAGCGCCCGCGCAACGCGCGGGCGCTTGACTTTACAAATAATGTCGCAATATATAAAAAAATATCAATAATTAAAAAACCGTTTACTTTTTTATGATTTTCTGATATAATATAAAAAAAGGAGGTAAAATCATGGTTGTTGCCGATTGGGTTGCCATAGGTATAGCGGTGGTGTTTTTGGCGCTGGGCGCGATTTTGGGCTTCGGCAGAGGTCTCAAATTTTTCACAAGCGGCGTTTTCGGCATAATAATCGGGGTAGTAGTGTGCGCTCTGGTAGGAACCGTTTTCCTCAACGTGGGTTTCGTGGGCGACTTCGTTGCCAAATTCCCTTGGGAGTGGCTCGGCATAGTCGTTTACTATATTATCCTTTTCGTAATCGTGCAGGTGTTGCGCATAATTATCGTTCTGATTTTAAAAAGCATTGTGGAAATGGACAATATCGTAATGAAGATTGTCAACAGAACGTTGGGCGCAGTGTTCTTTCTTGCGATAGGCGTGCTGTTGGCTCTTCTCGTGCTTAAAATAATAGGTTGGGTAGGCGGCGACACTGCCGAAGGTCTCTATAACAACCTCGTGGGCAGCGCGTTTAAAATCGACAAGGTTTACGAATGGGTCACGGGAATCGAATTCGATTTGCCTGAACTTCCCGAACTTCCTCAAATACCGGGCGTCACGGGTTGATTAAAGTTAGATTAAATGCTTACGCGCCCGCGCTTAAAAAGCGCGGGCGCTCTATTTTTACCCCGCGAAAACATATGCGCAAGTCAATTTATAAAGACTTTGCGCATATTTTATAATATGGAATTTACGTTTTCCGCCCTCAAACAAAAGGACGTAATAAACTTAATCGACGGGAAGCACCTCGGCAGAGTGTGCGACATAACCTTTTCTTTTCCCGAAAACAATGTTTTGGGTTTTACCGTAACGGGTTGCAAAGGCTTTCGTTTTTCAAAGCAAGAGGTGTTTCTGCCCGTAAAATGCGTGGTGAAAATAGGCGCGGACGCCGTGCTCGTCAAATTCGGCAAGGAAGAAAAGCCCGACGACTGTCATCCTCCCAAACCCGACTGCCGCCCCGACTTCTGTTGCCCGCCGCCCGAAAACCGTCCCCCGCGCGGCTTTCCTAATGACGGAAGCTCCCGCCGCGACTACGGCGAATACGAATAATTTCTCCCGCGCCTTTTATTAAAATACGTTTTCCAGCTTTACCGAATACGCGTCGGGCAGGTTCTTTGCAATTTCTTTCAAAACTTCCACTTTACCTAACGCAAGCTCGTAATTGCCCGTATACAACAGTCCGCAACACTCCGACAGCCAGTAATCTATATAAGAAATATCGTTATGCGGTATAAAAACGTGCAGTTTTTCTTTTTTGTCCGCCCATACCGTGCGCACGGCGTAACCGTCCTCCGCCGTAGCCGTTTTTTCCTCGATTTTAGTATAAAGCGAATCCAGCGCGGAAGAAAACTCGTTAAACTGCTCTTGCAGATACCACTCGGTAAAAATAAAAATGCCTATGCAGACCGCTATTGCGGTTAGCGTGTAAATTATAGATTTTACCACTTTCCGTTCACCTCCGTCTGCAAAATTTTATAGTGCTCGCCGCTCTTTTGAAAGTAAACGCGCCCCTCGCCGTTTACGGTCATAACCACAACGTCCTTCAACTTCGTTTTCTGTTCCTTCAAAATTTTATCGAGCTTGTCCGTATCGAAACCGCAGCGGGCAAGATTTTTTTTGTCCGCCTTGCCTCTGTCAACAAGCAAGAGCGAAAGGGAAGAAGAGGCTTTTTCCTCCTTTTCCAGCGCGGAAAAAGAGCCGTTCGCCTCGAATATGCCGTAATAAACGTCGTCCAGATTAAAATAACCGGCTACGCGCATACTCTCGATAAGGTCGCTCACGTCCAGATTGTTTTTCTTAAGCTGAAACTCGTCTATTCCGTTTTTGTTTATCACAACGGAGGGTTTTCCGCTGATAACGCTTTTAACGGGTTTGAACCACAGCTCCAAAAGCCACACAACCTGATGCAGAATAAATATCGTCACTATGGCGATAACTCCGTATAAAAGCGGAATGGAGCTGTCCGCCATGGGTATGCATGCAAGCTCGGCAATAACCAGACTTATTACGAATTCAAACGGTTGCATCTCGCCAATCTGGCTTTTGCCCATAAGCCGCATTATCAAAAGCAATACCAAAAATATAATAGCCGTGCGAATGAAAATAAGTGCCATAAAATGAGTATCGGCAAAATAACTTACAATATTCTTGCTTTATTTGCTCATTTGTGCTATTATTGATACCGTACAGCTATGAATTTAAAAGACGTTTTAACCGCGCTCGACGGGCTGTCGAAACGTGGAATGAACTTCGGACTCGAACGCACCCGCGCGCTTTTAAACGGGCTGGGTTCGCCCGATAAACAACTCAAAATAATCCATATAGCAGGCTCGAACGGCAAGGGCTCCACCGCGGAATTCCTCACGCGTATACTTATCGCGGCAGGCAAAAAAACGGGCTCGTTCACCTCGCCCGAAGTCTACGGCTATTTTTCGCAGTTCCGCATAGACGGCGAAGATATCGGGCAAGACCTATTTACAAAAGCTTTCGGCAAGGCTGTTTCGGTTGCCTGCGGTTCTTACGGTCAGGCTACCCGCTTCGAGGTGGAAACTGCGGCGGCGCTGTACGCTTTTGCCCTCGTCGGGTGCGAATACGCGGTGGTGGAGTGCGGTCTGGGCGGCTTATACGACGCAACTAACGCGATAGCGCAAAAGGAACTCGCCCTCATAACGTCCGTAAGTCTGGAACATACCGCCGTGCTCGGCGATACTATAGAGGATATATGCCGCCACAAGGCGGGAATAATTAAAAACTGCCCCGCGATAGTAAGCGGGTGCGTTCAGGGCGAGGCGCGCCTTTTCTTTAAAGACCT
Organism: uncultured Christensenella sp.; assembly: GCA_910579525.1. Lineage (GTDB taxonomy): Bacteria > Bacillota > Clostridia > Christensenellales > Borkfalkiaceae > Coproplasma. Next base: position 142,507 of record CAJTUK010000005.1, read on the forward strand.
CGGCGCCGAATTCGCCGAAAAAGCGCGTTTAAACGAATACAAACTCAAAGCCGCGGGCTGTATGCAACCCTATAACGCGGGGCTCGCCGCGGCTGCGGCTCGCAAACTCGGCATAGCCGAAAGCGCAATATATTCGGGGGTCAACGCGGCGGAGCCAGAAGGAAGAATAGAGATAATAAAGCGCGGCGCCACCTACATTTTGGACGGCGCGCACAACCCCGAAGCGTTCAAACCCCTCTGCGAATACCTCAAAGATATAGAGAGCGACAATTTAACCGTCGTTTACGGTTGCCTTGCCGATAAGGATATCGCGGGCAATTTAAAATTACTCTCCCGCGTTACCGACAGAATAGTCGCCGTCGAATGCGACAGTCCGCGCGCTCTGTCGCTTGAAAAAACGCTGAAAGAGTGTAAAAAATATTTCAGATACGCAAGCGCCGCAAATTCTGTTGAGGAAGCGTTACTCTGCTCGCGCACGGCTTTCGTGGCGGTGTGCGGTTCGTTCACCCTGTTAAAGGAGGCAAAAAATTGGATAGAGAAAGAGTCATAAAGGCGGTTGAAGAGCTGCTTTCCGCTCTCGGGCAGGACGCCTCGCGCGAGGGCTTAAAAGACACTCCGCGCAGGGTTGCAGACGCCTATGCGGAACTCTTGTCCGGCGACGGCAAAACTGCGGAAGAATATCTTTCGCGCACGTTCGAAGCCGATTGCGGCGATATAGTCGTGGAAAAGGACATCTGGTTTTCTTCTACGTGCGAACACCATTTAATGCCCTTTTTCGGCAAAATCGCAATAGCGTATATTCCCGACGGCAAAGTGGTGGGGCTGTCCAAACTCGCCCGCACCGTAGACGTTTTTGCAAAACGGCTCCAACTGCAAGAGAGGCTCACCCGCCAGATTGCGGAAGAGATTATGCGCTGTTTAAAGCCCAAGGGCGTGTTCGTTATCTGTCAGGCGGAACACACCTGCATGACCTGCCGCGGCGTAAAAAAGGCGGGCAGCGTCACGTTTTCGAGTTGCGCCCTCGGCGAGTTCGACGGCGAAAGAAAAAAAGAAGTTCTGGAACTTATAAAATGAAAATAGGCAACGCTGAATTCAAAGACTACACTTACGTAATGGCTATAATAAACCTCACGCCCGACAGTTTCTGGAAAGAGAGCCGCAAAACCTGCGACGAGGCGCTTTTCGCCGTAGAAAAGGCAATAAACGAAGGCGCCTCCATAATAGATTTGGGCGCACAGTCCACCCGTCCCGGCTATACCGAGGTTAGCGCGGAAGAAGAAATTTCCCGTTTCGAACGCCCGCTCATGCTCGTCAAAGAAAGGTTCGATATTCCCGTGTCGCTCGATACTTACTTTGCCGAGAGCGCAAAGATTGCGCTTGCCGCCGGCGCCGATATGATAAACGATATTTGGGGCTTGTCGCTCGGCAACGGAATGGCTGAAGCGGTCGCAAAACGCGGCGCGTCAGTCTGCATAATGCACAACTCCAAAACTCCTTTGCAAGGGGATATATGGGGGTCAATTACAAATTTCCTCGAAAAAAGCGTTCAAACCGCACTTTCCGCGGGCATAGATAAAGACAAAATAGTTTTAGACGGAGGCATAGGTTTTGCAAAGAACAAAGAGCAGAATCACGAACTGTTAAACGGTTACGAGCGCCTTTTGCCCCTCGGATATCCCTTACTTTTGGGCGCCAGCCGCAAATCGATGTTCGGCGGCAACGTTGAGGACAGGCTCCCCCAAACGCTCGAAAGCACCCGCCTTGCGGCAAAAAAAGGCGTGCTATTCGTCCGCGTGCACGACGTAAAGGAAAACGTTGCGGCAATTCGTGAAACATACGACGTTATTCGGGGTAAAAGAAAGTGAACGCAATAAAGATTCGCGGTCTCGAAATCTCCGCACGGCACGGCGTCAATCCGGAAGAAAAGGTTTCTCCGCAACCCTTTGTGTTCGACGCCGATATTTACAAAGACTTTTTTTCCGCATATAAAAACGATGACTTGTCCGCAACCGTCAACTATTCCAAGGCGTGCACACTAATAGCCGCCGTCGCGCTCGAAAACAGCTTCGATTTGATCGAAACTCTGGCATATACCTGCGCCAACGCGCTCATAAAGGAATTTTCTGCTGATAAAGTCTCGCTCACCGTCTGGAAGCCGCGCGCCCCCGTAAAACTCAAATTTTCAAACCTCGGGGCAACGGTGGAAGTCGAACGCGTAACCTCTTACCTCTCGCTCGGTTCGTCGCAGGGGGACAGGGAGGCGTATATAAAAAAGGCGTTAAACCTTCTTGATAAAACGGAGGGTATAACCGTTAAAAAGATCTCTTCGTTTATAGACACGGAGCCGTACGGCGGAGTGGCGGAAAACAGATTCCTGAACTGTGCGGCGGAAATAGAAACTTATCTCCCCCCGCTCGCGTTACTTTCTGAAATCCACCGTATAGAGGCGGAGTGCGGCAGGGTGAGAACAAAGCGCTGGGCGGACCGCACGCTTGATATAGATATTATTTTCTACGGCGGCAGGGTGCTGAATCTCCCCGAGCTCACCGTTCCGCACCCCGAATACGCAAAACGCGGGTTCGTGCTCGTGCCTTTAAAAGAAATCGCCCCCGCCTTCGTTTGCCCGCTTACCCGCAAAAGAATAAGCGATATGTAAAATGTTCACACGGGCAAAACAGCCGCGTCGGTTTTTTCAAAATCATTGTGCAAACTGCACAAAATTTTTTAAAAAATATATACAAACGATAAATAATGTGATATAATCGCTAACTGTAAAAGTGTTATTTTCACTTGCGCTTAAAAAGCGCAGAGAGGTGTGATTTTGGAAAAGATTGGCATAATTGATTTGGGCTCCAATTCGGCAAGGCTGGTAATAGTAAATCTCTTCGAAGACGGCTACTTTATGGTAGTGGACGAGCTTAAAGAGAGCGTGCGTCTCGGTCAGGATATGGAGCGCGACGGGTTCTTAAAACCCGCCCGCGTAGCAGAAACAATCAAAACTTTAAAAATGTTCCGCAAGCTCTGCGATTCCAGCGGCGTAACGCGCATTATCGCCGTTGCAACCGAGGCGGTGCGCAGGGCTAAAAACCAGCGCAGTTTCCTTGACGAAATTCAGGCGACCTGCGGAATTAAAATCCGCGTGCTCACCGCCGAAGAAGAAGCGGTGCTCGTTTACCGCGGCGTAATAAACACTATGGACGTGCCCAAGGGCATCGTGCTCGAAATAGGCGGCGGCTCCACAAAAATAGTCTATTACAACCGCAGGAATATGCTCAACTACGTAACCCTCCCGTTCGGCGCGGTTACGCTTACCGGTCTGTTCTCCGGCGACGGCTTAAAGCCTGAAGAGCAGGCGGCAAAAATAGAAGAGTTCTTCACAAAACAGCTCGAGGGAGTCGAGTGGCTCAAAGAGGTGGATCATGACGTTCAGATGATAGGCTGCGGCGGTTCCTTCCGTAACCTTTTCAAAATTACCAAAATGGTGCATAAATATCCTCTGGACACCGTGCACAACTATAAGATGCAGGTTGAGGACTTTACGCCCGTATACGATATGATTAAGGTTCTCGACCTCGACAAAAAGAAAAAGATAAAGGGGCTGTCTACCGAACGCGCGGATATTCTCCCCGCGGCTCTCGCGGTAATCAAATCGTTTACAGACTATATGCACGTAGAACAGTTTATTTTCTCCGGCTCCGGTCTGCGCGAAGGAATTATGTTCAATCAGGCGCTCCCCATGACGGTGGAAAAGCCCATTGCCGACGTGTTGAACTATTCGCTCACAACGCTCGTAAAATACTACGGTTGCGAAGAAAAGCACGTGGAACACGTAGTGAATTTGAGCATACAGCTCTTCAAGCAACTGCGCGTTTTACACAAATTCCCCCGTCAGTATCTCAAAATTTTAAAGGTCGCCGCAATGCTTCACGACTGCGGCATGCGCATGAAATACTACAACCATCAGCGCCACAGCTGGTATATGATTTTAAACTCCACGCTGTACGGCGTCAGCCACAGGGATATAGTTCTCGCCGCGTTTACGGCTTGTTGCCATAAAAAAGAGGATATTAACGCCTACGACTGGGCAAGATACCGCGACGTCGTTTCCGAAGACGACCTCGAAGTAGTCAAAAAACTCGGCGTTATGCTCCGCATAGCCGAAAGTTTGGACCGTGCCGGCGCAGGTACCATCAAGAGCATAAACTGCGATATTCTGGGCGATTCGGTAATCATGAAAACCGAAGTCGAGGGCGACGCCTCTCTCGAAATCAAAAACGCCATGGCAGCTTCAACCGAGTTCAGAAAGTCCTTCCATAAAAATCTGGAAATTTTATAATTTGTTTTCTGCAACGTTTCGGCGGCATAGCCCGCGCAATAAAATCCGCACGCCCCGTTTCGGGGCGTTAGTTTTAATTTTTACATATGAGATACATACTCGCCAGCGCCTCTCCGCGCAGAAAAGAGCTTCTGGCTCATATTCTGCCGTCGTTCGAGGCAATCCCCTCCAACGAGGAAGAAAAAGTCAATATTTCGCTGTTTCCGGAGCAGATGGCTTGCGCCCTCGCTGAAAATAAGTGTTCCTCGGTGTTCGCCCGCAATCCGCAAGCAACGGTCATCGGTTGCGACACTATCGTGGTGTTCGGCGGTCAGGTTTTAGGCAAACCCAAAGACGCGCAAGACGCCCGCAACACGCTTAAAAGGCTTTCCGGCAAAACGCACTACGTCATAACCGGCGTGTGCGTGCAAAACAAATATAAAAAACTCGTAGACTTCGATAAAACCGAAGTCAAATTCGACGTCCTTTCGGAAGAATTCATAAATTCCTACGTCGCAAGCGGTTCGCCTATGGATAAGGCGGGCAGCTACGGCATACAGGACGGCGGGCTAGTAAAAGAATACTACGGCAGCTATACCAACGTAATGGGGTTGCCCGTCACACTTACGAAAAAACTTCTCGACGGAGTTAAAATCGACGTATGAAGAGAATATCAATAGATTTCGGCGCGCAGACTACAAAAATTTATATGTACGGTTGCGGGGTGGTGCTCATGGAAGCCACCTGTATAGCCGTGGAAAAATTTCAGGACGGCGGCGAAACGGTGCTTTCGGTAAAATCCTGCGGCGACAGGGCGCGCGCGCTTTCGGGCAGAGCGGCTTTAAACACCCGCATAATCAACCCCGTTTTCGAGGGCGATATCGTTTACGAAAACCTTGCCGCCGAACTTTTAAGCTACTTTCTCGAAAAAATAGAAATCACCCGCAAAAAGGCGCGCCGCACCGAGGCGGTGTTCATTCTGCCTTGCGGCGTCAAAGACGGTGTTAAAGAAAAGTACCGCCGCGTTGCCGAATCCTGCGGCATAGGCGCCGTATACTTTACGTTCACGCCGTTCGCCGCGGTGCTCGGTCACAACGTTTCAATTAACGAGAGCACGCCGATGTTCTCGCTCGATATCGGTCATTCCGTCACCAATATAGCCGCAATCTCGCAGGACGGTATAATCTCCGGTTTGAGCGTAAACCTCGGAGGCGGCAACATAGACGTCCATTTAATAGACGAACTCGCGGAAGAATTCAACCTCAAAATAGGCTCGCTCACCGCCGAAAAGCTCAAAAACACGGTAGGCAGTCTTTTGGAAGACGATAACAAAATAAACGTTGTGGAGGGGCGCGACGTCAAGAGCGGCTCGCCCGCCTCGGTCGCGGTCAACTCCTCGCAGATTTCCGGCGTTATAACCGCGTATGCGGATAAAATTTTAGAATACGTCGCTCTCGTGCTCTCAAAACTCCCCGCCGAAGTCGCCTCGGGAGTAATGCACGGCGGAATTTACCTTTCCGGCGGACTCATCAAGCTCGACGGGCTCGCGGAATATATAGAAAATAAGCTCAATATCCGCGTCAACGTACCGGAGGAACCTCAACTCGCCTCCGTCATAGGCGGCGGCGCGATTATTGCAAACGATACCCTTTTAGACAGGTTTACAATCAATTAAATTCAATAACAATATAAATTCGTCAATAAATCAATACCCCCCTGCAAGCCGTGTAAAAATCAACAAAACACAGCGTTGCCCGCCTTACCGGTTGCCGCGACAATGTGCTTTTCGTCAATCGCGCTTGCCGCATAAAATAAACCGTCCGCCCCCCGCGCAAAACACGCGCGCGGGGCGTTTTTTGCGCTTCCGAAATTTTTAACGGATAAAAAGCGCGGCGGAATATAAGTTTTTCACGCCGCAACATTTTACCTTGATTTCACCCGCTTTTCCTTGATTATTGCGGCAAAATCTAATATAATTAATTTGATTAATCAAATTAAGAGAGAACTATGGGCAATAAAACCAATAAGCGCAATTTCTGCATAATAGCGCACATAGATCACGGCAAATCCACCCTTGCGGACAGGCTTATGGAACGCACGGGTCAGGTTTCCGAAAGGGATATGGAAGCGCAGCTGCTCGACTCAATGGATATCGAGCGCGAGAGGGGCATAACAATAAAACTCACGCCCGTAAGAATGTTTTACAAGGCTAAAAACGGCGAGGAATACGAGTTCAACCTTATAGACACTCCGGGTCACGTAGACTTCACGTACGAAGTCTCGCGTTCTCTCGCCGCTTGCGAGGGCGCAATACTCATAGTCGACGCGTCGCAGGGAGTGGAGGCGCAAACGCTTGCAAACGTCTACCTTGCGCTCGAAAACAATCTCGAAATCCTGCCCGTAATCAATAAAATCGACCTTCCTTCCGCCCGCCCCGACGAGGTGAAAAAGGAAATAGAAGAAGTGATAGGGCTCGACGCTTCCTGTGCCCCGCTCATTTCCGCAAAAGAGGGATTGGGCATAGACGACGTTCTCGAATCTATCGTTTCGACTTTTCCCGCTCCGTCGGGCGACGATTCCGCGCCCCTTAAAGCGCTCATATTCGACAGCTATTACGATAACTACAAGGGCGTAATTTTATTCGTCCGCATAAAAGACGGCTCAATCAAAGCGGGCGATAAAATAAAAACCTTCCGCTCCGATAAAATTTACGAGGTAGTCGAAACGGGCGTCTTCGCTCCCAACCTCTTGCCTAAAAACGGACTGTTCGCGGGCGACGTCGGCTATATCGCCGCGTCTATCAAATCCATTCAGGACGTAGCCGTGGGCGATACGGTAATCGATGCCGACCGCCCCGCCGCGGAGCCGCTCGACGGCTACAAGGCTGTTCAGCCCGTTGTGTTCTGCGGAATTTACCCGCTCGACGGCAGTAAATTCAACGACTTAAAAGACGCTATCTTAAAACTGCAACTTAACGACGCCTCGCTCATTTTCGAACCGGACAGTTCTGTCGCGCTCGGCTTCGGCTTCCGTTGCGGCTTTTTGGGACTCTTGCATATGGAAATCATACAAGAGCGTATCGAGCGCGAGTTCGGGCTTGAAATTATCACCACGGCTCCCTCGGTAAGCTACCGCGTAGTAAAAACCGACGGCGAAGAAATCTTCGTCGACAACCCCTCGCACCTGCCTCCCGTATCCGAAATAGAGCATATGGAAGAACCCATAGTCAAGTGCGATATTTACTCCCCGCCCGACTATCTGGGGCAGATTATGGATCTGTGCCGCGAAAAGAGGGGAGTGTTCCTGCAAATGACCTACCTCGACAAGAGCAGAGTGTGCCTCGAATACAATCTCCCCCTCAACGAAATAATCTTCGACTTTTTCGACAGCATAAAATCCCGCACCCGCGGCTACGCCAGCTTCGACTACGAACTCATAGGTTACGAAAGGAGCAAACTCGTCAAACTCGATATAATGCTCAACGGCGACGTGTGCGACGCGCTCTCCATGATAGTGCACGAAGATTCGGCTTACGCCCGCGGCAGAACGCTTTGTGAAAATTTAAAAGAAGCAATCCCCCGCCAGCTCTTCGAGGTTCCCGTTCAGGCGGCAATAGGCGGCAAAATAATCGCGCGCGAAACGGTCAAAGCCGTGAGAAAGGACGTTTTGGCAAAGTGCTACGGCGGCGACATTACCCGCAAGAAAAAACTTCTGGAAAAGCAGAAGGAGGGCAAAAAGCGCATGCGCCAGATAGGCAACGTAGAAGTGCCGTCAGAGGTGTTTATGCAAATTCTCAAAACCAACAAAGACTAACTTCCTCAATACGGTAAAATCTATGAATTTTTTCGAAAGCGTATATAAAGTAGTCAAACAAATCCCCGCGGGCAAAGTCCTCTCTTACGGAGACGTAGCCCGCCTTGCGGGCAACCCAAAAATGTCCCGTCAGGTCGGCTGGGCGCTGCACGTCAACCCCGAGCAGGGCGTAATTCCCTGCCACAGAGTGGTATTTAAAGACGGCTCGCTCACCCGCAGCTTTGCCTTCGGCGGTATAGAAATCCAGCGCGCAATGCTCGTGGAAGAGGGGGTAGAGGTCTCGCGGGATTTTAAAATAGACATGAAAAAGTTCCGCTGGCAGGTTTAAATTACACGCATAACCGTATTCGGAGATTTTATATAAAAACGCAAGAAAGAGATTTTTTATGGCAGGCATATACGTTCACATACCCTTTTGTAAATCCAAATGCAGATATTGCGATTTCGCGTCGTTTCCCGACAAACTGTGCTTTGCCGAAAGTTATATGGCTTGCGTCTACCGCGAAATGTCCAAACGCTCTAAAGAGCTCGAAAGTTATAATTTCGATACGCTCTATATCGGAGGCGGCACCCCGTCGGTCGTGGACGAAAATTATATAGCGATGCTCGTCGCGGCGGCAAAAAAGAATTTCAACCTCTCTGAAAACGCGGAAATCACAATCGAGATAAACCCCGGCACAATAAGCGCAAAAAAAATCCGGACGTACAAAAACTGCGGAGTCAACCGCTTTTCCGTTGGCTTGCAAACGGCGTCCGACTCACTTCTTCGGGAGTTGGGGCGCGCGCACACGGCTAAAGATTTTCTGCTCTGCGCAAAACTCTTAAAGGGCGAAAATTTCAGCGCCGACGTTATGATAGGTTTAAAGGGACAAACCGTTGCCGACATAGAAAAAACCATCGAAACGGCGGCATATTCGGGGGCGAAACATATTTCCATGTACGCCCTCACCCCCGAAGACGGCACCCCCGTCTACAACGATTACTTAAACGGCGAACTGCCCGACGGCGACGAGGTTGCGGAAATGTACTCCGCGGGCTATAAAATGCTTAAAGAGCTTGGCTATGCCCGTTACGAGGTTTCCAACTTCGCAAAAAAAGGGTTCGAAAGCAGACATAACCTCAATTATTGGCGCAGGGGCGAATATATCGGTTTCGGCGTGGCGGCTTCGTCGTGCATAAATAACGTCAGGTTCACAAACACTTACGATTTGGACGAATATTTCAAATGTATTCTTTCAAACAACTTCGCCGTAAAATCGTGCGAAAAAATCGAGGGTGAAGAGCGCGAAGATGAGTATATAATGCTCGCGCTCCGCACCGCCCGCGGAATAGACTTAAAGGACTACGCCGTTAAATTCAACGCCGATTTTACAAATAAATATTCAGTACAAATAGAAAAGGTGCGGGAATATATTGAAGTAAACGCCGATTTCGTTAAAATCAAAGACGAGTATCTCTTCGTTCAAAACGGAGTAATAGTGGAATTTTTGAGGTAACAATGAATTATACTTACAGGCTTGCCGAATTGTCGGAGCTGAATAAAATAATGGAAATCTACGTTTCCGCGCAAAAATTTATGGAGCATAACGGCAACCCGCAGTGGCCCGCGGGCTTCCCCGGCAAGGTAGACGTCACCGGCGGAATTCTCGGCGGCATACTCTATACGGTAACGTACGGCGGAGAAATCGCCGCAGTGTTTTCCGCAATGAACTACGACGGCGACTACGATGAAATCGAGGGCGAATGGCTGACTTCCGGCAACTATCTCGCAGTGCACAGGGTGGCGGTTTCCGATAAATTCCGAGGCAAAGGCGCTGCTAAATATATTCTTGAAACGGCCGCTCCCGATATAGCCAGAAAGCGCGGCAGGGGCAGCATAAGAATGGACACGCACGAAAAAAACGCGCATATGCAGGGGGTAATCACAGGCAGGGGCTTCACGCGTTGCGGCGTAATCCACCTCATGCGCGACGGCTCTTCGCGTGCGGCATACGAAAAATTAATATGAACCTTGCATTTTTAAAACAAACGTGTTACAATAAAGAAAAATAAAACAGGGGTACCCCTGTTTGCAGTTCGTACGAACTGCAAACAAAAACATTTAACTGCAAAGGAGAAAACATGAAAATAAAAATTTTCGCGCTTGTCGCCGTCTGCGCCGCCGCGGGTTTAGCCGTCGGGCTGTCGGCATGCAAACCCGAGCCCGAAGCTCCGCACGTCCATATTTTTCGTTCGGAAATTATCGCGCCAACCGAACAAGACAGGGGCTACACGCTTCACATGTGCGAATGCGGATATTCCTACACGGACGACTATACCGATAAGCTCGGTCACACCTATACTCTCAAAATAATAGCTCCTACATGCACGGCAATGGGGTATACCCTGCACGAGTGCACGGACTGCGGCGACAGCTACATAACCGACTATACCGACGTTACCGGTCACTTTTACGAGTCGGAAATAACGCCGCCCACATGCAACGTGCAAGGCTTCACAAGGCATAGTTGCAAAAATTGCGGCTACGCCTACGTATCGGACTATACCGGTGTAACGGCGCATGATTACGAAAAAACGGTAATAGCTCCCACCTGCACGAGAGAAGGGTACACGTTTAACGTGTGCAAGGTCTGTAAAAACAGTTACCTGTCGGACTATACCGCGGTAACGGCACATAATTTCGAAAAAACCGTAATTCCTTCCACTTGTACGGAACGCGGTTTTACAATCTACAAGTGCAAAGATTGCCTCAATTTCCGCAAAACCGAATATACGGAACTCGCGCCCCACAGTTATATAAACAAAACCACGCCGCCCACGTGCGAAGAGCAGGGCTATACCGTTCACAAATGCTCGCAGTGCGAATATACCCAAATAAAAGACTATAAAACTCCTCTCGGTCACAATTACAAGGACGGAGCATGTACCCGTTGCGGTAAAAGCGCCTTTTCATTCAGTTTGAGCGAGGACAAAACTTACTATTCTCTCGTCGGAGCTTATCCCGCAAATGGCAAAGTCACCGTTCCCGCCGAATACAACGGCTTGCCCGTCAAAGAAATAGGCTCCGAGGCGTTTTTTGACAGACATCAGCTTTTATCGGTGGAATTGCCCCAAACCGTGACAAGAATCTGTGACAGGGCTTTCCTCAACTGTTATTCTCTAACCGGCGTAAACGTGCCGGACTCCGTGGAATATATCGGTACCCAAGCCTTCGCATATAGTTATAACTTAAAGTCTTTGCGCCTGCCCGCAGGGCTTAAAGTGTTGGGCCTCCGCGCGTTCAGCGGTTGCCGTTCGCTTTCATACATAAACGTTCCGGACGGTATAGAAATTATTTATTCTTCGACGTTTGCAGGTTGCAGTGAACTCGAAACCGTCGAATTGGGGAGCGGAATAAAAAGAATAGAAAATCTCGCCTTTGTCGCGTGTGTAAAAATTGCTCAAATAACTTTGCCCGAATCGGTAGAATATATAGGCGCCCGCGCTTTCGACGGTTGCATAAACCTTAAAACCGTCGTAGTCGGCAACGCCGTAAAAACGATAGAAAGCGGCGCTTTCGGCACGAGGCTAGGCGCAAAAACGCAAATAGACGTATTATACAAGGGGACCGCGGAGGAGTGGGAGCAGATAACAACTTCCCAAGGCGCCCCGCCCGAACTCTATGATTCAACCGTTTTCTTTTACAGCGAAACCGCACCGGAAAAAGATGGCAATTTTTGGCGGTACGTCGGCGGAACCCCGCAAAAGTGGCAATAGCGGCGGGCATAAAATATAAAAAAGCGGCGCGGGCAAAAAGCCTGCGCCGCTTAAAAATTTATTGCTTTCTTTATTGCGCCTACGCGTCTATTTCCTTGGTCGTAATAACCTTGCCGTGCTCGCCGTCTATCAAAAAGGCGGTTATGTGCTTTTGCTTATCGCATACGCCCACGTAATAATAACACCCCTCGTCGTGCAAAAGTCTCACGTAAATTTCCCCGTCGAACAAACCGCCCGCCGTCAGCTTATCAAAAAGTTCCCTGTTATATTCCACGGCGCAAAGCACGGCCTCGTCACAGCTCATAACCCCGTCGTATTTTACGGAAAGGGCGGAATAGGTCTTGCTTTCTCCGTCGTAATCCAGCGTTATATCCACGGCTGTCTTATTGAACGCCTGCGCCGAAAAACTCAAATAATAGCAGTTTTCAACCGCGCGATAATTCATTTCTCCGCCCAGCCCCTCAACGCTCGCGTTCAGCTCCTGCGGATTTTTCGGGAGAGAAACAAACAGCTCCACAACGGGGCACATTTCGCCCTTAATTCCGTCGGCGGCGTAAGGCTGTTCCTTTTCCGAACAATACGCTTTAATAGAAACGTCGTCGTCCTCATAAACGAATATGTCTGTGCGCCTCTCCGAAACGTAGTCGGAATAGTCTACTCTCTTGGCGCAACCCGTAACCGTGAACAATATAACCGCGGCGGCGGCAGCTGTCAAAACAAACTTTTTCATATTTAATATATACTGCGGCAGATTGCCGTTAATGTATAAATTTTGTATTTTCAAACAGTTGCAATTTTAATTGCGTTATGCTAAAATTAATAAAATTATAACAAAGTCGCGTATTCGCGCATGTACAAAAGAGGTTTAAACGCAAAAATGTTTAAAGTCATCGCAAAAACCGCCTTAAAAACGCTGCTTGCCGCAGTGATTATTCTGTGCCTTGCGTTCGGCGTTGCCAGCCTCGGATTTCCCGCAAAAATGGCGGGCTTTTTTGAACAATGCGGAAATTACGAGTTCGCCACGGGCTACGCTTCGTTGAACTACACATATTCGCATAAGACGGAGGACCTTGCCCGTTGCTTTAACAACAGCGCAATGGCAAAAAACAACGGCAACGTGATACATTTCGGAAATATGCTTCTGGCAGACGAAGGGTTCGATACCTATTGTAAAGAAAACGCCGGCTACCGTCAGTTCGCCTGCGGAAAAATCGCCTGCGCCAGATACGTTATGGGCGACGGTAAAACCGCGTTCAAACTTGCCGAAGAAACCGTGTTGAGCGAGGGCGGCTTCCCCAAAAACAACGCGCTCGTTAGTTTGATGCTCGCGGCGGAAAAAGATAAAGAAATGCTTTCCGCAATAAAAACGGCAATGGAAAAGGTCACCCCCGCCGAGAGCGAAGCGGAGTATTACGCCGCCGTAACCGACGTTTTAAACGGATTATTAAGTTAAAAATTTACACTGTATATAAAAATTTTAAGGAGTTTTTGCGTATGAGTAAAATCGTTAAAGAGGCTTTAACTTTCGACGACGTGCTTTTAATACCCGCGGCGAGCGACGTTCTCCCCGCCACGGTAGATTTGCACACAAAACTGTGCGAAGGGATTAACCTGAATATCCCGCTTATAAGCGCGGCAATGGATACCGTCACGGAGAGCAAACTCGCCATAGCAATGGCGCGCGAGGGCGGTCTCGGCATAATCCATAAAAATATGTCCATAGAAGAACAGGCGGGGCAGGTCGATAAAGTAAAGCGCAGCGAACACGGCGTAATAACCGACCCGTTCCACCTCACCCCCGAACAACCCGTTTCGGCGGCTTGCGACCTCATGGCAAAGTATAAAATAAGCGGCGTGCCCATCACCCGCGGCGGCAAGCTCGTGGGCATACTCACCAACCGCGATTTAAGGTTCGAAACCAACTTCGAACAGCCCATAGCAAACGTTATGACAAAGGACAACCTTGTCACCGCGCCGGAGGGCACCTCTCTTGAAGAGGCGCAAAAAATTCTGGGCAAACACAGAATAGAAAAACTCCCCATAGTGGATAAAAAAGGTTATCTCAAAGGTCTTATCACCATTAAGGATATAGAAAAATCAATCCAGTACCCCAACAGCGCAAGGGATAAAAAGGGCAGGCTTTTGGCGGGCGCGGCAATAGGCGCTTCGCCCGACGTATTGGAGCGCGTAGCCGAACTTTTAAAATCCAAAGTGGACATAGTCGTGCTCGACTCCGCTCACGGTCACTCCGCGGGCATAATCAAAGCTGTCGAAAAGGTTAAAAACGCCTATCCCGAACTTCCCCTCGTGGCGGGCAACGTCGTCACTGCGGAAGCCACTCACGACCTCATGCAGGCGGGCGCCGACGTCGTTAAAGTCGGCATAGGCCCCGGCTCGATCTGCACCACGCGTATCGTGGCGGGCATAGGTATGCCCCAGCTCACGGCGGTTATGGACTGCGCCGAAGAGGCGGACAAGCTCGGCAAGCGCGTAATAGCCGACGGCGGCATCAAATATTCGGGCGACATAGTCAAGGCAATCGCCGCGGGCGGCAGCGCCGTAATGCTCGGCTCGCTGTTCGCAGGAACGGCGGAATCCCCCGGCGAACTCGAAATTTATCAGGGCAGGAGCTTTAAAACCTACCGCGGCATGGGTTCGCTCCCCGCAATGGCAAAGGGCGGCAAAGAAAGATACTTTCAGGCAAACGCCAAAAAATTCGTACCCGAGGGCGTCGAAGGCCGCGTTCCCTACCGCGGCGCTCTGGCGGAAATCGTGTTCCAGCTCCTCGGCGGTCTCCGCGCGGGTATGGGTTACACGGGTTGCGGCGACATAGAAACTCTCCGCAAAAACGGCAAATTCGTAAAAATGACTGCGGCGTCGCTCACCGAGAGCCACCCTCACGACATTTCCATAACGAAAGAAGCGCCCAACTATTCACCTAAAAATTAATTCGACAAACCGCATATAAGCGTCGCATAACATTTAGCGTTCCTTGCTTTTTCTGTTGTTTACCGCAGGTAAACTCGCCTGAAAGTATCCGCGCTCTCCGTTCTGCCCGCTTCTCTGCGGTTTTATCAATTTACAAAAACCGAGGAATAAAATATGAACCATCAAAAAGTTTTAATTATCGACTTCGGCGGTCAGTATAACCAGCTCATAGCCCGCAGGGTGCGCGAGCATAAAATTTACTGCGAAGTAAAGTCTTATAAAACCCCCGTGGAAGAAATCCGCAAAATGAATTTGAGCGGAATTATATTCACCGGCGGCCCCAATTCCGTATATCTCGACGATTCCCCAAGAATGGACAAAGAGATTTTCGAGCTCGGCGTGCCCATTCTCGGCATCTGCTACGGCGCGCAGTTTATGGTTTACGGGCTGGGCGGCAAAATAGAAAAGGCAAACGAAACCGCGGTTGCGGAGTTCGGCAGAACGGACTGTGAATTCGACACAAATTCCCTGCTTTTCAAGGGTCTTAATAAAAAGTCTGTCGTATGGATGAGCCATAACGACCATATCGCAACTCTTCCTCAAGGCTTCCGTGCGGTCGGTCACAGCAAAAAATGCCCCTACGGCGCAATCGAAAATAAAGAAAAAAAGTTTTACGGAACGCAGTTTCACCCGGAAGTCAACCACACGGAACAGGGCTTCGACATGCTGGGCAATTTCCTCTATAATGTGTGCGGTTGCAAGGGCGACTGGACAATGGAAGAGTACGCGCAGACCGCAATCCGCGAAATCCGCGAAAAGGTCGGCGGCGGCAAGGCGCTTTTAGCGCTCTCCGGCGGTGTCGACAGCTCCGTAGCCTGCAAGTTGCTTGCAAAGGCGATTGGCAGTCAGCTCACCTGCATCTTCGTCGACCACGGTTTAATGCGTAAAAACGAGGGCGACGAAGTGGAAGAAGCGTTCGCCGACAGCGGAGTCAACTTCGTGCGCGTAAACGCCGGCGAAAGATTCCTCTCTAAATTAAAGGGCGTAACCGAGCCTGAAGCAAAACGCAAGATAATAGGCGAAGAATTTATCCGCGTATTCGAAGACGAAGCCAAGAAAATAGGCAGGGTGGATTATCTCGTTCAGGGCACCATATACCCAGACGTAATCGAGTCCGGGCTCGGCGACGCGGCGGTTATCAAATCGCACCATAACGTGGGCGGACTACCCGACTACGTCGATTTCAAAGAGATTATAGAGCCTCTCCGCATGCTTTTCAAAGACGAAGTGCGCGCGCTGGGCATAGCCCTCGGGCTCGACGAAAAGCTCGTATGGCGCCAGCCCTTCCCCGGTCCCGGACTCGCTATAAGAATAATAGGCGATATCACGCCGGAAAAGGTTGCGATTTTGCAGGACGCGGACGCAATTTTCCGCGACGAAATCGCAAAAGCCCGCCTCGACCGCGACATTAACCAGTATTTTGCGGTATTAACCAATATGCGCTCCGTGGGCGTAATGGGCGACGGCAGAACTTACGATTACACTCTCGCCCTCCGCGGCGTTTCCACAACCGACTTTATGACGGCGGATTTCTCGCGTATCCCTTACGACGTATTGGAAAGGATATCAAACCGCATAGTAAACGAGGTCAAGCATATAAACAGGATCGTATACGATATAACGTCCAAACCGCCCGCAACCATCGAGTGGGAGTAAAGTTTGCGTCATAAACTGCGCAATACTTTGTTAAGCTGCGCTTTCCTCGTTCGTGTACTTCAAGTACACTCGCTTCGGTAAATGCTCGCTTGCCTCGTCTTGCTTGTTTCTCACACAAACTTTCAACAACGCGCTCCGTGCTTTTTCGGTCATTTATTTTCTCCTTGTCATGCTGAACATAGGGCGTAGCCCGAAGTTGAAGAATCCGGCAACTGCTCCGCAAACGCAAAAACAATGCCAAAAACGTCATGTTGAACTTGCCGAAACATCCGGCAACTGTTCCGCAAACGCAAAAACAATGTAAAAAACTTAATAAACGACATTAATCGCGCCCCCGCGCGGCAATGTGCCGCGCGGGGGCGCTTTGCGTTCACGAACCCTCAACTATAAAGAAAAAATATTCAGGCTTGCAATTTTAAACGGAGTATGCTATAATTTAGTTTAATGACTGATTTCGAAGAGCTCAAAAACTTAATCGACCCTCACAAACAAGCCGATAAAGAATTTTTCCTCAACCTTTTGGACGAAGAAAATCAAATAACTTACGAAAACCGCCATATAGACGCCGTTATGAAAATGTTGCGTTTCGTTCGTCTTGGCGCGCTCAAAACCAAACTTATAAAAGCGCGCGAAGAAAAGGAAAGTTTAGCCCGTTCAACCGAGTCTGGCGGAGCGGAACGCTATAAAAAAACTCTCGAACTCAACGCCGAAATAGCCGTTTTAAAGAAAAAGATGGAAGAATTCAAACCATTTTTCGAAGAACCCTATTTCGCCCGTATGGACGTAGAAGACGACAAAGAGGGCTATAACAGCTACTATATCGGCAAGCACGGCGACGAAAAGCTCGAAATTTTAGACTGGCGCGCCCCGCTTGCAAGGCGCTACTACCAAAAGAGCAAAACGTCGTTTGCAATAAACGACTATAACTATAAACTCATTCTGCGCCGCGCCCTGCGCACCAAAAACGGCAAAGTGCTCGATATGAAAAACGAGTACTTAAACCTCGCCGGCTATCTTTCGCAGGAAGAAATAGGCGGCAGAAACGAAAACCTCGTTTTCGACCCGTTCTTAAAGGAAATTCTGCGCGGCAGAAAAGAAAAGCAGGAAATCTGCGACATAATAGAAACCATTCAGGAAAAGCAGTTCGAAATCATAACCCTGCCCGAGCGCGACGAGTTCGTATTGCAGGGCGTCGCTGGCAGCGGCAAAACAATGATACTATTGCACCGCCTCTCATACGTAATGTACAACAACGAAAACCTGCGCCCCTCGGACGTAATGATAATAACCCCGTCCGATTCTTTCAACGCGTTCATAGACGAGCTCGCCTCCGTCCTCGAACTCGAAAGGGTAAAAACGGGCACTCTCGACAGCTACTTTTTGAATATTTTAAAGAGAGCGGGCGCCGATATTTCCGGCAAAATAGATTTCGGTTCCCACGCTCCGGAAGAGTATTTAAAATATATCTACTCGCCCGAATTTTCTGCCGACGTAGATAAAAAGCTGTTAAAAATTTTCGACGGCGTCTACGGGCTTTTCGCTTCGGAAGAAACCAAAGGCGTGGTGGAAGAGGTCATTTCCGCCTGCTCCGTACAGATCGAAGAGTATGAAAGAATAAAAAACGCAAGCCTTCGCGTAAGGCGTTGCGTGCTCGGCGAAATCAAAGAAAAGCCGGACGGCGGACTGTACTACACAAAGCAGTTCCGTTATATGTTCAACTGCGTTTTAGACTGCAAAGAATTTTTATCCCTCGTGTTTACCGACGGAAGAATGAAGGGCTACGCCTACTTTTACAAGCAACTGCTCTCGTTTTACAAGTCGGTCAAATATCTGCGCCGCTATTCTCAAAAAATCTGTGAAGCGGCTATAACCGATTTAACCGCGCTTTCTGAAACCGTAGACAAAGAAATCGCGGATTTAAAGAGATACAAACTCAAAACGGGCGCGGGCGAAATTTTAACCTACGCCTCGGGCATAGAAAAGCGCGGCGAACTTTTAAAAGAAATTTCTCAAACGGCAGATAGGGTAGAAGCAATTAAAAACGCCTTTTTCACCGTCTGCGACTTTACCGACGTTCTTCGCGGCGACAAAAATCTGGTGGCGATAGGTAAGTGCGAAAGCACTCTCGACGTCTTGCGTTTTTTCTATCGCGAAACGGTAAAACGCGCAAAAGTCAAATATAGTGCGGGGGGTAAAAAACTTTTCAAGTCCGACGCCTTCGCTCTGTGCATGCTTTTAACAAAACTCGGCTACAACCTCGCGCCGAAGTATTCCTTCGTTTTCGTTGACGAGGCGCAGGATATCTCGCCCGCCGAGTACGAGGTGTTAAGGCGCGTAAACGACCGCGCGGTGTTCAATATCTTCGGCGATTTAAAGCAAAATATAACCCGTTACCGCGGCATATCCCGCTGGGAAGAGCTGGGTTACAAGCAGTACGAACTCAATCTCAACTACCGCAACACAAACGAAATCGTCGAGTACGTCTCTCAAAATCTGGGCATAGAAATGAGCTCCATAGGTTTCGGCGGCGTTCCCGTCGAGCGCGTCGGTCCTCGCTCGGTCACAGGCTGGCTCGCCTCCAAAAACGGGCTTAAAGCCGTCATATGTTCGGAGCAATCGCTCGAAAAGTACTCTCGCAAGAGCTATAACCTGATAAGGCAGACGGGGAGAATTTCAAAGACGAAAATAAACCTCATGACCGTCTACGAGAGCAAGGGTCTCGAATTCACGGCGGTCGCCGTAGCCGACGCGGATATGACCGTAAACGAAAAATACATCGCCTACACCCGCGCCCTCAAAGAGCTCGCAATAATAACGCCCTAACCAACCCGACCGCGCCCTGTCATTCCAAGCGCAGTCGAGGAATCCGCCAACTACTCCGCACACCCCCAAATCAACCCTACAAAAAAATAACCCGACCGCAACAATAAGGAAGAATCCAATGCAAGGCAATTTTTTTGACGGAGGCAAAATCCTCTGGCAACAAAAACTCGGTAAAAAGCAGTCTGCAATCAAGTGTATGCCGACAACGGCTGCGCTTTGCGCAGTATTTATCGTCGTGGCGTTAATAGCCGCAATCGTTTCCGAAGACAAAATCAAAATCACACTGTTTTTTGTGTCGTTCGGTCTCGGCGGCGTGTGTACCGCCGCGGTGTTTGCGTGCATGTACTTTACGTCGGGCGGCAATCAGAACTTCGGCGTTACCGAGTATTTCATTACGGCAACCCGCGCGGTGGTCTCGTTCAACAGAGGCAAGGTCGAAAGGGAAATTAACTTAAAGGACGTAAAAAGCATAAAAGTTTCAAGATACTTCGGCAGTAAAAAGTATTCCACGCTTACTTTCGAAACGGACGGCAGCGGCTGGCAAGAGGCGTCGGGGCGTATCCGATCTACGGGCAAACCCGTCAAATTGAAGTTTACCGCAATCGAAAACGCGGAAGACGCGCTCAAAATCGCCCGCGCCGCCGTAAAGCAGTGCAGGTGTAACGTAACCAAATTCGATACGAACGTATTTTAAAATAATTTGCAAAGGCAATAATTCATTTGCTTGCGCTTTGAGCCGGAAAAAAGTATAATTTTATATATAAAATTATTTCAACGGCAGAAGCGCGTTGTTTAAGCGCAAGAGGAGGATACTTATGGCGGCAAAAGCCAAAAAACCCGTAGAAACAATAGAAATCGAAGGCGAACTTTTAAATACGGTCAGCTATGCGTCGTATTACTGCCGTACCCCGCTGTTTACTTCTTTCAAAATTTTCAACCGCGATATAGAAAGCGCAAAAGATATATCCGTCTGCGTTACGGGGTCAACGCCGCTCGTGCTCCCCGCCGAAGTAAAAATAGAAGAAATCCCGCACGAAAGCAGTGTTGAGGCAATACCTCAAAACGTTTTGAATCCTCAATATCTCGCCGAGTTACAGGAGCCGGAAATATGCACCGTACAGGTCGGACTCACATGCGGAGGAGACTCCGTCTGCAATCTCGAAGCCGAGGTTCAGGCGCTGCCCATAGACTACTGGGGCGGGCTTTCGGGCAATACCGAAATGCTCTCCGCGTTCGTGCGCCCCAAACTCGCCGACTGTCAAAAGATTTTGGCGGAAGCAGGGCTCCAACTCAAAACGTGGGGCTATTCCTCCGAGTTCGCCGGTTATTCCGGCACCGATAAAAACGGCGTGCGCAACGCCGCTGCGTCAATCTTTTCCGCCGTCCGTCGTCTCAATATCGAGCGCGCCGGCGACGTCGACTTGTCACGCGCGGTCTGCACGGGCGACGTAACTAAAATAATTTCCGACAAACTTGCAACCCCGCTCGAACTCGCGCTGTTTGCCGCAAGCTGTCTGGAAGCGACGCGGCTCAACCCCGTGCTTTTGCTCGGTAAATCAAAGATATCCGTGGGCGTATGGCTGTACGAAAGCTGTTTTTCATACGCAATTCAAGACGATATGCAACTCGTCGAAAAGTATACCGAAGAAGGCGTGAACAACCTTTCGCTGTTTGACGCGGACGACCTTTTCGCCCACAAAAACGCGAGCTACACCACCAGCGAAGCCCACGCGCGGGCAAGCATAAGAAAAGAAGATTACGAGGTCTGCCTCGATATCAAACGCTGTCGTATAGGCGGCATATTTCCGTTGCCCTTAAAAGTCAAAACGGGTCACGGTTACGAACTTCTCGGCGATAAAGACATATCTTTCGACGAAAAGCCCAAAGAAATGATAGACGCCGACAGGTTCAACTACGACAAAACAGCGTCTAAAGAGGCGAACTGGCAGCGCAGGCTTCTTGATTTATCGCTCAAAAACAACCTTCTCAATTTCAGATACAAGCGCGACTGCCTGCACCTTCTGTGCACGGATTTACCGTCCTTTTGCGAAAGGCTTGAAGAAAAGGGTAAGTTCACCCTTCTGCCCAACTCAACGCCCGTATCGGACGCGCTGTATTTCGGCGACAGTAAAACGGTTGCAAGCATGGGCGAACTTGTCCGCATAGAAATGAAGGGCGGTAAAATCCGTTGCCTGTCCTCGCAGGACAACCTTACCGAAGTCTCAAACACGCTAATCCGCAAATCGCGTCAGGCTGAAGAAGAGGCGGGCGCAAAAACGCTCTACCTCGCGCTCGGTTTTTTAAAGTGGCGCGGCGACGAGGGCGAAGACAAATACGCCCCCATCTCGCTTTTGCCCGTAAATTTAAAAAGAATCAAATCGCAGGGCGCGCTTCTGGAAGCGGGCGAAGAGTACGAAGTAAACACCACCCTTCTGGAAATGCTCAAACAGGATTTCGGCATAGATATAAGGGGAGTCGAGGGCAAGGGGCTCACCCCGAAAGAAATTATAGCCGTATTCCGCGCCAAAACCGCCAATATGACGGGCTGGTTCGTATATGAAGACGTATACCTCGCGCAGTTCACCTTTGCGCGCTACGCGATGTGGGCGGACGTTAAAAACAACGCCGCGCGCTATGCGAAAAACCCGCTCATTGCAAGTTTAATGACCAACACAAACAAACTTGCGGGCAACCGACTCGACGGCGCAAACGAAGACGACGGCGACCCCTGCGCCGTGCTCACGCCTCTGCCCTGCGACAGCGCGCAGTATTCCGCCGTTGCCGAGGCAGCAAAGGGCGCTACTTTCGTGCTCCACGGCCCCCCCGGAACGGGCAAAAGCCAGACGATAACAAATATAATCGCCAACGCTATGGACAAGTCCAAGCGCGTTCTGTTCGTTGCCGAAAAGCAAGCCGCGCTTCAAGTTGTTAAAAAGCGTCTGTGCGATATAGGCGTGGGCGAATTCTGTCTCGAACTCCATTCGGGCAAATCCGCGGACAAGGCGGAAATTATCCGCAGTATAGAAAACACACTCTCTCTTACGTGCGAGGCGGACGGCGAGCGGTTTGCCGAAGCGGGCGCAAACCTCGTAGCCCTGCGCGAAAATTTAAAAGCTCCGTTAAAAGCTCTGCACAAAAAGCGCAGGCTGGGCGTTTCCGTCTACGAGGGCATAGTCTATTATCTTCAAAACAAAAACGCGCCCGAACTTTTGAACATAGAATCCACCTTCTACGATTCGTTAACCAAAGAAAAGCTCGCCGCGTGCGAAAATATGCTCACAACCGCGCAGGCGGCGGCAAAGGAGTGCGGGGGAGTATACCGTTCTCCCTTCGCCGAGGTCAAGCTCACCGAGTGCGACGCTCAAACCAAAATTTCGGTAACTTGCGCGGCGGAAATCGTGCTTGCGGAACTCAAACATCTCAAAAACTATCTGGGGCTGTTCCTCGAAACGTTCAGTCAAAAAATTTCCAAGTTCACCTATAAAAAACTCGAAAACCTCATTGCAATCGCCGCGGTTCTGCGCGACGGCGGGCTCAATAACTTCTTTACCTGCGACGACGAGGCGCTCTATAAATTCTACAACGCAAATCTCCGCTACGACAGCGAGGTAAAGCACTGGCTCAAACATTTCAGGTGCCTGCCCGATATAGATAAATTCGCGCCCGAAATAGAAAAAGAAATCGACAACTGGGGCGAAAATTACCGCTCTTCCCGCGTGCTGTTGCAGGTCATAAAGCGCATAAACAAATGCGCGCCGTCGCCCGTGCCCGAAAAGGACGAACTCGAATGGATAAAACGCGCCTACGAAATCCAGAAAGCGCGCGAGCGTATCCTTTCAAACACGGCGTTAAGCGGCAATTTCACAGGCTTCGGCGGCATAAACGACCGCAAGCGCGACGAGTTTTTAAAACCTTTCTACGAGCTTCACGACCTCTGCGCGCAGACCTTTATGGACTACAACGCCGACGCTTTCAACAGCAAGTGCGTTTCGGCGGCGGGCGGAACGCTCAAACCGCTCATCGCGGGGCTCATAACCGCGGCTGCTTCGTTTATGAAGAGCACGGACTACTTCGTCAAATCCATAGGCGCCGACAAGTCCGTCTACGACGACGAAGACCTCTTCGACTGCTACACCGCAAAGTGCACGGCGCTCATAGACAATATAGATATGCTTCCCGCGTGGTGTATGTACAAGTCAATGGCAAAAAAACTCAACGACAGCGGTCTGTCTTTTATGACCGACGCAATGGAGTCGGGCAAGATAAACGGCGGTCAGATTCTCGCGTCTTTCCGTAAAAACGTTTACCGCAACTTTATCCAGACCAATATCCCCGCCGACGAGTGCCTCGCCGAGTTCTCGGCAAACGTCCTCGACGAAAACGCGGCTAATTACGCCCGCCTTTTGGAGGAGTTCAACGTTCTCACGCGCGAAAAGATTCGCGCCGACCTCATAGGTCGCCTTCCCGAAAAGGAGACCGAAGGTCCGCTCGCGCTCGAACTTATGTCCTTCCAAAGGCAAACAAAGGGCAGTCTGCGCTCGCTCAACCTGCGCGCGCTGTTCGCCGAAATTCCCGAATTAATGAAGGTTGTGGCTCCCTGTATGTTAATGAGTCCCGGCACGGTCTCGCAATATCTGCCCGCCGACCCCGAACTCTTCGACATAGTTATTTTCGACGAGGCTTCGCAGATTCCTACCTGCGAGGCGGTTCCCTCTCTCGCAAGGGCAAAAAGCGCCGTCATAGTCGGCGACCCCAAACAGATGCCGCCCACGTCCTTCTTTATGGGCTCCGGTCAGGACGAAGAGCACCCCGAAGCGGAGGACCTCGAAAGCGTGCTCGAAGACTGCCTCGCGCTCGGCGTGCCAGAAAAGCACCTCATATGGCACTACCGTTCCCAGCACGAGAGTCTGATAGCGTTCTCGAATATAATGTACTATTCCAACAAACTGTGCACGTTCCCTTCGCCCGACGCGCTCGACAGTAAGGTAAAACTCCACTATATCGAACACGGCGTTTACGAAAGGGGACTTTCCAAGTGCAACAAGGAGGAAGCGGAAGCCCTCGTCGCCGAGGTCATAAGGCGGCTCAAAGACGACAGGCTCAAACGTTCGAGTATGGGCGTGGTAACTTTCTCCACGCCGCAGCAGGTGTATGTGGAAAAACTCCTTAACAAAGCTATAATCAAAAACGGACTCGAAGAGGCGGCTTACGAAAGGGAAGAACCTCTGTTCGTAAAAAATCTCGAAAACGTTCAGGGTGACGAAAGAGACGTAATTCTCTTTTCCGTCTGCTACGGTCCCGACAAAATGGGCAGAATATCGTTGAACTTCGGTCCTCTCAACCAGTTCGGCGGCTGGCGCAGACTCAACGTCGCCGTTTCCCGCGCAAGAGAAGAGATGATTGTATTCTCGTCCATGCGCTACTCGATGATAGACCTCTCGCGCACCACTTCGCGCGGCGTGGCAGGGCTTAAAGCCTTCCTCGAATTTGCCGAAAAGGGCAGAACGAACATTTCCGTCAAGAGCGGAGACATTATCATAAACAAGCAGGGCATAGGCAAGTTCATAGCCGCCGAACTCTCTAATTACGGCTACGACTGCCGTTGCGACGTCGGCGTTTCGGATTTCAAAATAGACGTGGGCGTTCTCGACCCCAAAAACAAACACAACTTTATTCTGGCTGTGCTGTGCGACGGAACCACGCAGTTCTCCGTAAAAGACCGCTCGGTAATGCAGGTGCAAACGTTAAAGCGCAACAACTGGAACGTTTACCGACTGTATTCCATAAATTTCTTCAACAACCCCAAGCGCGAAATTAAAAAGATAAAAGAATTTTTAGATAAACTGACCGAGGGCGGAAAGCTCAACGCCGTCAACTTTAAAAAGCCCTACCGCGCCGCAAAACTCGAAATAAACGTTCAGGAACCCGCCTATATTTTGAGCGGCGAAAACGACGCCGAGGTCATGCGCGTAATAAAGGCGGTAGTCGCGGCGGAAGAACCCGTTTCGATGCAGTTTTTAATGAAGCGCACCCTCTCGGCGTTCGGCATAACCAAGTGCGGAATCAAGCTCGAGAGCAAGCTGCGCGCGCTAATCGATAAGTGCGGTTTCGAAAGCGCGGAAATGCTCGGCAACGTCTACTGCTTCAAGTCCGATAAATTCTCGCAGTTCGATAAATACCGCGTGGAAGAGGGGGCGCAGCTCCGTTCCGCGGATACGGATTATACCCCTTACGACGTAATTTCGCTTATAAGGTGCATACTTTTAAACAGGGTAAGCATGTACGGAGACGAACTCGTTCCGGCCGTTTTAAAAGAGCTCAAAGTTCCCCGCTCCGGCGATAAAATTATTTCGTTCGTTCAGGGTTGCATAGACGAGGGCGTAAAACGCGGTCTGTTTATACGCAGTATATCCGATAAAATCTCCCTTAACTAACCGTTCCCGCCCTGTCAATCGAACCGTTTTTCTGTCATTCCGAGCGTAGTCGAGGAATCCGGCAACTGCACGGCGCTCATCCCAATCGAACCGCCGACAAAACGGTCGCACAAAACAAACGGTATAAAAAATACCCCCCTGCGTTTAAAGCGCAGGGGGATTTTAATACGGCTTAATTTCAAATAAAGGAAGAGATGAGATAATTATTATTTGTTTTAAGCACGTTATTAAACCGCATAATTTTTTGCGTTCCGCCAAAACTACCCGTATTGGGTAGTAACGCTATTCTACTATTTGTTTTGGGTATTGTCAACCCCTTTTGAGTAGTTTAGGGTAAAATATATGAAATTCAATGAAAGTTTGAGGGAAATTCGCCGCCAAAGCGGAATGACGCAAAAAGACGTTTATACGCTTTTGCAGGTTTCGCCCAACTGTTACGCCTCGCGGGAGCAGGGCAGAACACAGCCCGATATCGAAAGCATAAAAAAACTCTGCATAATTTTCGACGTTTCTGCCGACTATCTTTTAGGACCGGAAGACAGATAAAACGCGGGGCGCGCCCTTTCGGGCGCGCCCCGCGTTATCGTTTTAATTTAAAAATTCAGAACGTCGTTCATATCGTAGAGCCCCGCGGGTTTTCCGCAAATCCACTTTGCGGCTTTAACGGCGCCGGCGGCAAAAACTCTTTTAGATCTCGCCGAGTGGGACAGGGTGACTATTTCGTCCTCTCCCGCGAACATAACCTCGTGTTCGCCCACTATGGTGCCTCCGCGCACGGCGTGTATTCCTATTTCTTTTCCGCGTTTTCCCACAATGCCCTGCCTGCCGTTAATATAATTCTTATGTCCGTCAAACGCTTCGTTCGCGCCCTCGGCAAGCATCAGCGCCGTGCCCGAAGGCGCGTCCGCTTTAAGATTGTGGTGTCTTTCTATAATCTCTATATCGAAGTTTTCGCCCAGCGTCTCCGCGGCTCTTTTAACAAGTTTGACCAAAAGGTTTATTCCCAAAGAAAAGTTTCCCGTCTTGAAAACGGCAGTCTTTTCAGAGGCGTCTTTTATCATCTTCAAATGCTCTTCGCCATATCCCGTAGCCGCAAGCACCACTGGTTTTTTGTTTTTAACCGCAAATTCGAGTTCACCCTTCAAAGCGGCGGGAGAAGAGAAGTCTATAATAACGTCTATTTCTTCCTTAACGTCGTTAAACGAGCTATATACGGGGGGCAATCCGTCGCAAGCGGCAACGTCCACGCCGCAAACGGTCTCAATTTCGCCGTCGACGGCAACAAGTTCTGCAACGTTCTTGCCCATCTTGCCGTTTATTCCGCAAATAAGTGCCTTTATCATATGCCTTTCAACCCCGCTTTTTTAATTTCCCCCGCCAATATGGCTTTGTTTTGCTCTTCGAGCTCCGTCAGGGGCGCGCGCGGCGTTCCCGCGTCGAAGCCCAGCATATTGTATGCCGCTTTTATGGGTATGGGGTTAACTTCCAAAAAGCAGGCGTCCTCCAACGGTAACAAAAAGTCCTGCACGGCGTTCGCCTCGTCCAGCCTGTTTTCTTTAACCAGAGAATACATCTTTTTAACCAGTGCGGGCGCAATGTTCGAAGTAACCGAAATAAGCCCCGCCCCGCCTATGGCAAGCATGGGCAGGTTCAAAAAGTCCTCGCCGGAATACAAATCCATTTTTCCGCGTATGCGCCGCATGGTTTCGCAAACCTGCGCCATGTTTCCGCTCGCCTCTTTTATTCCCGCCATGTTGGGAATATCCGCCAGCTTTTCGGCTGTTTCGGGCAAAATATTCACGGCCGTGCGCGAAGGCACGTTATAAGCTATAACGGGTATTTTCACGGCGTTGCAAATCGCCTTATAATATTCCAGAAGTCCCTTCTGCGTGCACTTGTTGTAGTAGGGGGTAACGGCGAGAATACCGTCCGCGCCCAACTTTTCCGCGCGGATAGAAGAGGCTACGGCCTTCGCCGTGTCGTTGCTGCCCGTACCGACTATTATTTTGATACGCCCCGCCGCATGCTTTACGGCGAATTTAATAACTTCTGTTTTTTCGTCCTCGGTCATGGTCGCGGGTTCGCCCGTGGTGCCTAAAATCACCAGAGCGTCCGTGCCGCCGTCTATCTGATAGTCAATCATCTTCCCGAGTTCGGGCAGGTTTACGCCGCTCTCCGTAAAGGGCGTAATCATAGCGGTGAGTATGCCGTTACAAAAGTTTACCATAAAATTTTTACCTCATACCATATTAAGCGTTTTCCGTGCGTTTGGTTCGTCAGCCGAAATATCCCTTTTTAGCCAGCAGTTCGGCAAGAAGCACCGCGCCGCCCGCCGCTCCGCGCAACGTATTGTGAGAAAAACCTATAAACTTCCAGTCAAACGCGTTGTCCTCGCGCAGTCTCCCCGCGCAAACCGCCATTCCGTTTTCGGTGCTGCGGTCGAGTTTGGGTTGCGGCCTGTCGTTTTCTTCGAAATAGTGAATAAATTTTTTGGGAGCGGAGGGGAGTCCCAAAATCTGCGGCTCGCCGTAAAATTCATTCCAAGCCTTTAAAATCTCATCTTTTTCGGGCTTGCGTTCGAATTTAACGAAGCACGCCGCCGTATGTCCGTCCGATACGGGCACGCGCAAACACTGCGCGGTAATCAAAGGAGCGGAGGCGGGCTTTATTTTTCCGTCCTTTACTTCGCCCCATATTTTCAAAGGCTCTTTTTCGCTCTTTTCTTCCTCGTCGCCTATAAAAGGAATAACGTTGTCGCATATCTCGGGCATAGTCTCAAACGTCTTGCCCGCGCCGGATATCGCCTGATATGTGCACACGGCGACTTCCTTTATTCCGAACTTTTTCAAAGGGTGCAAAAGCGGTACGTAAGATTGAAGCGAACAGTTGCTCTTAACCGCAATAAATCCGCGTTTTGTGCCAAGTCTCTTTCTTTGCGCGTCTATGACCGAAAGGTGCTCGGCGTTCACTTCGGGGATAATCATAGGAACGTCGTCCGTAAAGCGGTGCGCGGAGTTGTTAGAAACTATCGGGCATTCGAGCTTTGCATACGCGTATTCGAGTTCCTTGATTTCGTCCTTTTTCATATTCACTGCGCAAAAACAAAAATCAACCTTTGCGGCAATTTCTTTCATATCCGCCGCCGCGTCAAAAACTACCTTATCGGCAAATTTTTCGGGCATGGGCGCATTCATATGCCATTTTTTAACGGCGTCTTTATATTTTTTTCCGGCAGAAGCCGCGCTTGCCGCAAGGCAAACGACCTCGAAAAGGGGGTGGTTTTCCAAAAGCAATAAAAACCTCTGTCCTACCATACCGGTGGCGCCGATAACTCCAACGTTATATTTTTTCATAAAAATCTCCTTTATAATTATGTTCCGTCACTCATCGCGCCGCTTTCACGCGTGTTTAAAGCAAAATAAAAAGACAGTGCGCCGCACTGCCGTAACAAACGTGGCAATTAGCGCGACACTCACAAGTGACAGTCGCAAAGGTCTTAACCCGTGCGCCCGACGCGGAACAAAGGCTCTTCCGAATCTCGGCGGAGGCGCCCTTTCGCCGCGTTTTTCTGCGGGATTGCCTTCAAATCCCTCAAACGCGGGTACTTTTGCCCGTCCGCTCCTCTAATTTGCACGCCTATGATATCATAACGGGGTATAAAAGTAAAGGAATTTTCACTTTAATTTTTGCGTTAATTTCTTTTCGCCGTTTAAAACCGTTTGACAACCTTTCCGTTATATAGTAAAATAATCGGGTATAAACAAAATTATAATTCCGCGCATATGCGCGCAAACGGAAACAGATATGAAATCGGTTAAATCAAAATTAATCCCCATAATTTCCCTCGGCGCGGCGGCGGCAGTCGCCGTCGGCACGTTCTTCGGGCTCAACTTCGCCAAAGCGGAGCGTTCGGTAACGGTCAGCGGTTCCACCGTGTTCACAACTGCGGCTAACGCCGAAATCTGGTCGCACGAGGTGGTCAAAACCCCCGCGGAGGGCGAACCCGCGGTAAACGACTACTACACGATGTTCGTTCTCAAATCGGATAACGACACCATCAATTTCAGAAAGAACCTCGCCTACCAGTGGTATTACGACGCGTCTGAAAAACCCGCCGAAGACGCCGCTTCGGTCTCGCCCGAAAAGGAGGAAGGGCTCTTCAACACCACAATCGGCTTCGAAGCCAACGAAGATAACAAACTCGACTTCGAGCGCTTTATCATAACTTTCGAAAGCCAGCAATATTCCCAAACCAAAGACGGCAAGAGCGTAAACTATATAATTTTCGCTCCCGCCGACAACGGAACCGATCTCAACGTCCTCATAACCGACGATAAGGAGGCGGAGTTCCCCGCTAATCCCCAAACGGTCGGCGCGGACAACATAAAAATAGAATTCACACAAAAGAACGACGGCGGCACGTTCGCCGTTCGGGTCGCAACCGAAGGAAAATCCGCCACAGGCGAATTCAAAAACGTCGGCGGCACCTACGCGCGCTATTCTTCGTCCACCACGACTCCCGTAACCCCCATATCTTTCTCGGCGGAATTCCCCAAAGAGGAAGACGGAGAGGAGAACGAGGCGGTTTCCTACGCCAGAATGATTATGTACAGCCTCAACGGTCAGAGTTTCAAACTCAAAGAAGCTCCCTCCAAGGTAGAAAATCACTTCCGCAGCGGCGTAATCAGCGACGACACGCCCCCCGTGCTCTGCCTCGACAAAGGCGTAACGTTTATCGGTCACAATAAAGAAATCAGCTTCAACTATACCGTTATCGACGTGGTAACTTCGTCGCCCAGTCTCGAAACTTCGTATTTCATGCTCACCAAAGATCAGGCGTCGAAAACGGATTTCAAAGCGGACGACTACAAGCAGGAAAAACTCTTCCGCATAGTAAAAGACAGCGACGACCAGAAAATGGACCCCCACGTCGGACACTATATCCCCGACCCCGACAAAGCCCTGCCCGAATACGACAAATCGGTATTCGATAAGGATATGGACGTAACCGCGGCGGTCAAAGTTCTTTTAAAACTCACCGACACAACCTCCACGGGCGGCGAATCGACTTACGTAATGCTCGACTGGTACGTAGAGGACAAGTACTCGGTAACGGTCAACGGCAGCAAGTATATCGCGGTCGCAACCGATAAAGAGGGCGCTTATTACAGCCACACTCAAAAAACTTCTCCTTCAACCTCTGCCGACCCCGCAAAAGGTACTTCCGTTTTAACGGGCGACTGGGAAAAGAAGGTGCGGGACTATCAGGCGGAAGTAGACAAAGCCGCGGCGGATTTAAAGGCGGGCAACAAAAACTATTTCTATCTTCCCTCTGCAAAATCTCTCTTCGGCGACAACGCAACCGAATACGAAGACCTCATTTTCAATATTTATTATATAAGCGACAGCCGTCAGCAGGAATCCAACAAATCCTATAACGCGCTCTCGATACCCCTCAACAAAGACGGCAAGTACGTTTTCACCGTTTACGCTACCGACGCGCAGAGCAATAAAATGTACTACTTCGATAAGGACGGCAAAAAGCAAGAGTTCGGCACGGGCGAAATCTGGACGATGTACGACGACGAAGATCTTAAAGATTATCTCCCTTGGTTCGAGTTCACCGTAGCCACCACCGAAATCTCAATCGAGGCTCCCAAAGAGCAGTCAACCGCATACGTGGGCAGTACGTTTACGCCCGACTCGTTCGAAATTAACGGCGTTTCCTACAACACCAACTACAGCCTCTACGTTTTCGACAGCGAGCGCTATTACGCCGAGCATAAACAGACCCTGACTTACAGCGAGTTTATGGAAAAGAAAGACACTCTCCTGTCCGACAGCGAAAACGGCAGAAAGTGGTTCACCTATATCTATCCCTCGTCCGGATTGCAAGAGGGCACCGACGTATACGAAAAGTATAACGACTATCAGTGGAACAATTCCTCGCTCTCGTTCGTTCCGCAGGACGAAAACACCTATTACTTAATCAAGTGCGAAGTAACCGGCAAGGGTAACAGCGGTTCGCAAAAAGCGGAAGCATATATGGGTATAGCCTCCGCGCCCAAGGTTGCCGCTCTCGAAGGTGAAGACACGTGGGTTCAGGATAATATGGTCTCCATAATTCTCCTTTGCATAGCCGGCGCTTCGCTTGTGGGAATAATTCTCCTGCTCGTAATCAAACCCAAAAACAAGGGCGATTTGGACGAAATCGAAACTTCCAAACCCAAAAAGAGCAAAAAACAATAATCTATAAAGCAAAATACCGCGGCTTACCGCATTCCCCATAAGGAATTTAATAGAGCGCAAATAAAAAGATTTAGGCATAGCGTTAAGCTGTGCCTTTTTCGTGGGCGAATTAAGCTGCTTGTAGCCAATTGAGATATAGATATGCTTTATATAACCCGCAAAATTCAATGGGTTGCGCTCTTTTATTTTTCGTGATATAATGATTGTACGATAAACAGTAATTTAGCGGAGCAAATAGGCTATGAGATTTGAATACACAGATGGTTGTAATAAAGATTTTGTTGAGTTATGCCATGAATTAGATAAGTTTTTAAATGAACTTGTAGGCGGAGAAGAAAATAGAGCCGAATACATTCAGTATAACAAATTGGAAGATATACATAATGTAGTAATTGCCTATGATGGAAATGTGCCCGTAGGTAGTGCAAGTTTTAAGAAATATGATGATGAAAATGCCGAGGTAAAGCGTGTATTTGTAAAAGAAAAATACCGTAGACGTGGAATATCGTATAACCTTATGAAAATGCTTGAAGAACGAGCAAGCGAAAAAGGATATAAGTATTTTATATTAGAGTCTGGCGAGCCGCTTGTAGCGGCAATGGCTTTATATAGGAAAATTGGTTATAAAGTTATACCTAATTATGGGCAATACGCTGATATGGAAGATTCTGTCTGTATGAAAAAGGAACTTTAAATTTCAATTTATCTTTCTAAATAGTTTGTAGTAAAAGGCTCTCGAACGAAATGTCCGAGAGCCTTTTGTCATCGCTTGAAAGTGCAACTCTTAAAAATTTAGTTTTTATTCCCTATGGGAACCGCGGATTTGTCCGCGGTATTTTTTATGCCTTTTCGCTCGGAAGGGCTTTTTTTAAAAATTTTTCTAAAAACGCTTGACATCTTCCGCGCCCCGTAGTAATATCTTATTATCATATGAATATATATTCATATTAAACACTCCCTGATTTTCACCCGCATTGTCTTTTTTACAACAGCGGTAAATCACTAAAATAAAAAGGAGACAGCCATGCACGACTGCGAAGAAAAAATATTACACGAAGCAAGGATAAAATCCGCACTCGAAAACATGCCTTCGGAAGAAGAAACTCAAATTTTATGCGCAAGGTTCAAAGCGCTTTCAGAGCCTTCGCGCCTCAAAATACTGCTCGCACTGCAAAGCGGCGAGCTGTGCGTCGAGCACGTAACGCAGGCGGTCGGCGGCAACCAGAGCGCCGTTTCTCACCAGCTTAAAACTTTAAAAGACAACAAAATAGTAAAGTGCCGCCGTAGCGGAAAAAAAATCCTGTATTCCATTTCCGACGGGCACGTATCCGCAATGATAGAACTTTCAAAGGAGCACCTCAACTGCAATGAATAGTTTTAAAATAACGGGGCTCGATTGCGCCAACTGCGCGCGCGAACTCGAAGAAGAGCTCAACAAAATAGAGGGGGTCAAAAGCGCTACGGTCGATTTCATGGCTCAAAAGGTCATAGCCGATTGTTCTGACCGGGTCCTTCAAACCGTCAAACAGGTCTGCAATAACTTCGAAGAAGTAAAAGTTGTCGAAGATGCTCCCAAACCCGATATCTGCGCTAACGGCGAAAAGATAAAAATAACCGGGCTTTGTTGCGCCAACTGCGCGCGCGAACTCGAAGAAGAGCTCAACAAAACGGAGGGAGTCTCCGCCACGGTAGACTTCGTAAACGGGCAAATAATTCTCAACGCCACGGGCGAATCGCGTGAAAAGGCAATATATTGCATAACCCACTTCGAAGACGTAAAAATCGTTTCCGAAACGCCGAAAAGTAAGGGGATATTCCGCGAACGTTTAAAGGACATAGTCTGTCTTGCCTTGGGCGCGGCGTTCTTTATACCCGTGCTCGTGCTCGAACTCATGGGGCTCACTCAAAGCAGTCTTGCCCTGCGCATACTCTCGTACGTATTTTTTGCAATCGCCTATATAGCGGTCGGTCACCCCGTGCTTATAAACACCGCAAAAAATATTGTCAAGGGCAAAATTTTCGACGAAAACTTTTTAATGACGGTCGCCTCGCTCGGCGCAATACTTCTCGGCATATTCGCGGGCGACGGGCTTGCGGAAGGCGTTGCGGTAATGCTCCTGTATCAGCTCGGCGAGCTTCTGCAAGGCGTAGCCGTGGGGTCGTCGCGCAAATCGATAGCCAAATTAATGGATTTAAAGGCCGACTCCGCAACTCTGCTTGTCGGCGGCGAACAGCGCGTAATATCTCCCGCTGAACTTAAAACGGGCGACATAATATTGATAAAGGCGGGCGAAAAAATCCCCGTTGACTGCCGCATAGTGCGGGGTCAAAGCTCGCTCGATATGAAGAGTTTAAACGGCGAACCCCTCCCCCGCGACGTAAAGGAGGGGGACGAGGCTCTGTCCGGCGGCATAAACCTTTCGGGCGTGCTCGAAGCGGAAGTTATACGCGAATATAAAAATTCCGCGGTTGCTAAAATCCTCGAACTGGTCGAAAACTCCACCGCAAAAAAATCCAAACCGGAAAAGTTTATAACCAAATTCGCAAAGTACTACACCCCCGCGGTGTGCCTCGCCGCAGTAATAGTCGCGGCGCTCGTTCCCACGGTAATATGCGCCGTTTACGGGGCTTTCGGGTGGGAAACGTATCGCGACTGGATATACAAAGCGCTCAATTTCCTCGTAATATCCTGCCCGTGCGCGCTGGTTATTTCCGTGCCGTTATCATATTTCGGCGGAATCGGCAGATGCGCAAAATCGGGCATACTCGTAAAGGGCTCAACCTGTTTAGACGAACTCGCTCTCGCCTCGGTCGCCGCCTTCGACAAAACGGGCACCATAACGGAAGGCACGTTCGAAGTTTCATCGTGTTCTTCGGAGCGCGCGTTAAAACTCATCGCCTCGGCGGAAAAATATTCTTCCCACCCCGTGGCGCGCGCCTTTTCGGGAATCGAAACGCAGGAGGTAACCTCCGCTCGGGAGATAGCGGGCAAGGGAGTTGAATGCCTTCTTAACGGTGAAGTTCTGCTCTGCGGTAACGCTTCGTTTTTAGAAGAAAACGGGGTAAAATTCGAACGCAAAAACAGTCTTTCCACACTCGTGTACGCGGCGCTCGGCGGCGAATATATCGGGGTTGCGGAAATAGACGATAAAATTAAAGACGGCGCGGCGGAAGCCGTGGCGGAGCTCAAAAAGTCGGGCATATCCCGTACCGTAATGCTCACGGGCGACAACGAAGCGCGCGCCCGAGCGGTCGCTCAAAGGGCGGGAATAGATTCGTTTAAAGCGGGGCTGTTGCCCGACGGCAAGCTCGAAGAAGCAAAAAATCTCAAAAAAGAGGGTAAACTTCTCTATTGCGGCGACGGCATAAACGACGCTCCCGTAATGTGTGAAGCGGACTGTGCCGTTTCCATGGGCAAAGTCGGCTCGGACGCGGCTATCGAAGCAAGCGATATCGTGCTCGTCTCCGATAATTTAAAGCTCCTGCCGCAGGGCAGAAAAATTGCCAGATTCACGCGCAGACTCGTAAAAGAGAACATAGCAGGCTCGCTTATCGTAAAACTCGCCGTCATGGCTTTGAGCGTGTCGCTCGCGGGGTTCCCGCTTTTCGCCGCCGTTATCGCGGATGTTGGGGTTATGGTAATTGCGGTGCTCAACGCAATGCGCACAAACCTTATAAAATAACGTATAAGCTTCGCATAACTTTGTCGCGCTCCGCTTTCCTTGCTCACGTACAAATAAGTACGCTCGCTGCGGTAAATGCTCGCGCTCCTCGTTCTGCTCGCTTCTCCGTTATTTAACACCACCTTGTCATGTTGAGCTTGCCGAAACATCTATCGACTCTTCCGCAAATCAAAAACAATCCGCTCAAACCTTAAACAATTCTTTAAAAAATAATCGACAAATTTCGGCAAACGCAATTCAAACGTTTGCCGTTTTTTCGTATGCGTGATATAATTGTGATAAACAAGTGAAAACGATACAGCCCCATGGGGCTGTTTGCCGTTTTAACGGCAAACGGTTGCGTTAAAGGTTGACGTATTCGCTTAAAATAAAATTTTTTTGGAGGTCACTTTAATGAGTGAAGAGAAAGAGCAGATTCCCGAAACCCAACCCGTAGAAGAACCCGTTTCCACGCTCGACAATTCGGTTGAAGGACAAGCTCCCGCGGCTGACGGAGTTGCGGAGGCGGCAGTCGAGTCCCCTCACAAGGGTTTTTTGGGCAAAGTTGACAATTTCTTCGGAATAA
Source organism: uncultured Christensenella sp. (assembly GCA_910579525.1). Classification (GTDB taxonomy): domain Bacteria; phylum Bacillota; class Clostridia; order Christensenellales; family Borkfalkiaceae; genus Coproplasma. Next base: position 178,789 of record CAJTUK010000005.1, read on the forward strand.
CAAAGGCGAAGTCGAGCTTTAAAATCGAAATTATCGCAGGACTCACCACGTTTATGGCTATGGTTTACATTCTTTTGGTAAATCCGGCAATATTCACGTCTGTCGATGCGGATTCGGGCGAACAAATTATCGGCGGACTGTCGTTTAATTCGATGTACATTGCTACGGCGCTCGGCGCGATAGTGGGAACCATGCTTATGGCGTTCCTTGCAAAAATGCCGCTCGCGCAGGCTTCGGGTATGGGCGTAAACGCGTTCGTCGTGTTCAACCTCTGCACAAGCGGACTCACCTATCCCAACGCAATGGTCTTCACTCTTTTGGACGGTGTGATTTTCGTTATTCTCACCGCAACCGGTTTAAGAAAATACATCTTTACCGCTATTCCCGACGAAGTAAGAAAGGCCATAAACGTAGGACTCGGCTTATTTATCGCGTTTATCGGTTTGCAGAACGCGGGCGTTATAGTTAACGATAACTCCACGCTCGTAGGTCTCGTTTCTTTCAATATATTAAAACTTCACGCTCCCGTAAATCCCAGCGTATTCGCAGACGTAGTGGCGGGTAACGTAGTGGGCATGCTCCCCGCGTTGGTGGCTATTATCGGCGTTATCGCAATAGCCGTCCTTTCCAAAAAGAATATAAAGGGCGCAATCCTTTGGGGAATACTCGGTTCTACCGCGCTCTACTACATAATCGCAGGTATCGGCTTTGCGGCAGGCAACGAAGGTTGTAAAGAAATTTTCGCCTCCATTGCGGGAATTACAAATCCCTTCGAAGCGTTCAAATCCTGGGGCGTCGAGTCTGCGGGCAAAGTATTCTACGAAGGTTTCAATTTCAGCCATTATCTCGGTATAGAGGGCAACAACGCAGGTTCGCTCGTTCTTCTTTTGATAACTTCCGCGCTTTCGCTCTGTATGCTCGATATGTTCGATACTCTGGGCACTCTCTACGGCGCTTGCTCCAAAGGCGGGCTCCTCGATAAAGAGGGCAACCCCATGAATATGAACCGTTGCATGCTTGCCGACGCTATTGCAACCTCGGTTGGCGCAATGGCGGGAACTTCCACCGTAACCACTTTCGTGGAATCCTCCGCAGGCGTTGCGGTCGGCGGCAAAACGGGCTTCACCGCGCTCATAACCGGCGTATGTTTCCTCGTTGCAATGTTCCTTTCGCCCATAGCTCAATACATACCCAAAGCGGCTACCGCAACCGCTCTTATCTGGGTTGGCGTATTGATGATGTCAACGGTTACCAAAATCGAGTGGACCGACCCCGCGAAAGCTCTTCCCGCTTTCCTCACCGTGGCGGTTATGGCGTTCGGTTACGAAATTTCTTACGGTATCGGTATAGGAATTATTTCGAGCGTAATCGTGAGAGTCTGCACTGGCAAAGTTAAGAGCATATCCGTTGTTACTTGGATTATCGCGGTGTTCTTCCTCGCAACGTTCTTACTCACTCATTAATTCAAATCAACTTCTGCCGCCGCTTTCAAAGCGGCGGTTTTTTTTGTGTTTTTTAACCGATTCTACCGCAATTCGACTTTATTCTATTGTGAAATTGTGTGAAAACGTGTTAAAATCAAACCGTAAACGTGCAAAAACGGAGATGTAAAATGAATAATTTCGGCGACTTTTTATACGCTTTGCGTAAAGAAAAGGGTATTACGCAGGCTCAACTCGCGCAGGAACTGGGTGTTACGAACAAAGCTGTGTCTAAATGGGAAACGGGCGAAGCCATGCCCGAAACCTCGCTCCTCGTTCCGCTTTCAAAGATTTTCGGCGTGACCGTAGACGAACTTTTAAACGGTGAAAGAAAGCGGGAACATAATTCTATCGGCGGCGAAAGCGCGGAGTTTCCCTCGCCCGACTATATAAAAAACCATATGTTTACGCGAGGCAAAGAAGAGAGCGCAACGCTCGGCGACAAAATCTGCGGCGCGCTCTGCGGCTTGATCGTAACGCTCGGATTTATCTCGTATCTGTTGGTCGGTGTGTTTACTTCGCTGTGGCATCCTTATTGGATAATTTCGGCAGTCTGTCCGCTTATCTGCGGCATAATAGGGTGTATATTCGATATGTGCAACCCCTTAAAGCGAGAAAAAAAGCGCGCGAAAGGTGAGAATCCTTACACGGGTAACATATGCGGAGTTATAATTCTTTCTTCCGTAATCGCCTATCTGTTCGTCGGTGTTTTCACTTCTTTGTGGCACCCTTACTGGGTAATAGTGGCGGCGGGGGGTGTCGCTTGCTTCGCAATCGGTTGCGTTGGAGACGTTATCGAACACGGAAAAAACAAAAAATGACTTTATTCGGCCCGCCCGCTTGAAAAAGCGGGCGGGCTGTGTTATAATATCCTTACGTTATATTTACGGAGGAAATTATGCTCGAAAAATATATTCTCGCCGCAAGGCGGGCGGAAAAGTGCGATTTGGTGTTAAAAAACGCGGAGTATATCGACGTTTTTACCGCAACCGTTAAAAATGGAGATATAGGTATAACAGGCGGTAAAATAGTCGGCGTAGGCGAATATTGCGGAAAAAAAGAAATAGACTGCAAAGGGCTTACCGTGCTTCCCGGATATATCGACGGACACGTGCATATAGAGAGCTCGCAGCTCTCGCCGGAAGAGTTCGCCTCTTTGATAGTCCCCCGCGGCACCACTACGATAATAGCCGACCCGCACGAAATAACCAACGTTTGCGGTATGGCGGGTTGCGAATATATCGCAAAAGCGTCTCAAAGCGTTCCGCTTGACGTAAAAATACAGCTTCCCTCTTGCGTGCCCGCAACACCTTTCGAAACGAGCGGTGCGACGCTCAACGGAGCAGACATTCAAAAGTATATTAAATACGAATATATATACGGGTTGGGCGAGTTTATGAATTATCCCGGCGTAATCTTTTGCGACCCCGACGTAATCAAAAAACTCGAATCCGCCCATGCGGAAGGCAGGATTATAGACGGCCACGCTCCCGCCGTATACGGCTACGAGCTCAACGCATACCTCTGCGGCGGCATATCCACCGACCACGAGTGCGTAACCAAAGAGGAGATAGAAGAAAAGATTTCAAAAGGTATGTACGTGCATATCCGTCACGGCTCTTCTACGCAGAACCTCGGCAATGCAAAATATATTACGTCCGCGAATATGCGTCGTTTTATACTGTGTACCGACGATAGGCACGCAGCCGATTTAAAGGAAAAGGGGCACCTCGACGACGCCTTGCGCAAGCTCGTTGCGGGCGGGTTGGACCCCGTTACCGCGGTAATATGCGCCACTTTAAACTGCGCCGAGTGTTACGGGCTCAAATGGAAGGGGGCGATTGCGCCATTCTATACAGCCGACCTCGTAGCCGTGGACAATCTCAAAAATTTCAACGCCAAACACGTAATAAAGGACGGCGAAGAAGTGGCGTTAAACGGCAAACCGCTGTTCGATACCTCAAAACGCTATCTGCCGGAAAGCGTTCTCAATACGGTGCGCCTTAACGAAATAAAGGCAAAGGATTTTATATTAAAACTTAATGGCAAAAAGGCGAAGGCGATGACCATAGAGCCCGGCGGCGTGGTCACCGGTTGCGAGATAGTAGAAGTGGAAAGCAAAAACGGCGACGTTGATCTCGAAGGAACGGATTTGTTGAAACTCAACGTCGTTGAAAGGCATAAGCTCACGGGCAATATAGGCAGGGCGCTTTTCAAGGGCTACGGCTTTAAAGGCGGGGCGATGGGCATAACCATAGCTCACGATTCGCACAATATAATTCTGCTCGGCGACGATAACGAGAGTATGGCAAAGGCGGCAAACCGCTTAAAAGAGATAGGCGGCGGCATGGTAATAGTTGACAAAAAAACCGGCGAAACGCACTCGTTAACGCTGGATATTGCGGGGTTAATGTCCTCGCGCGACGCGGAAAGCTTACAGCGCGACAGCCGCGCCCTCATAGAGCGCGCTCACGCAATGGGCGTAAAAAGGGATTTCGAGGCGTTTATGTCTCTCGCGTTTCTTTCGCTCGCGGTGATTCCCAAACTCAAAATAACGGACGCGGGACTTTTCGACGTGGAAAAGTTTTCTTTTACAGATATAAACGCGTAAACGGGCTCCCCCGACGGCTTTAAGCCGTCGGGGGTTTATTATGCGAAAAATGCGTTTATAAATAGATATAGGGTAAAAAAAGGCTTAAAAGTCAAATTCGGTCAATTTTTTTAATTCTAAATTGTAAAAAATTACCTAAAAAATTTTACTTATTTCACGTTTTATAGTACAATTAAAAAAGACGATTATAATTTCAAGGATTTAATTATGGGACTCATCAAATATATTCTCGGAGCGGATTCGAGAAGCGCACTCAAAAAGCTCAATAAACTTGCCAACAAAGTGGAAGCTCTCGAAGACAAGTATTCCGCAATGGACGACAAAGAGCTCAAAGACCAGACCCGCGTTCTGAAAGAACGGCTTGAAAAAGGCGAAACGCTCGACGATATTATGTTCGACGCGTTCGCGGCGTTCAGGGAGGCGAGCTGGCGCGTGCTCAAAATGAAGCACTTCCACGTGCAGATAGTCGGCGGTATATGCCTGCATCAGGGCCGTATTGCGGAAATGAAAACGGGTGAAGGTAAAACCCTCGTTTCAACTCTGCCCGCATATCTCAACGCGCTTACGGGCAAGGGTGTGCACATAGTGACGGTAAACGATTACCTTGCAAAGCGCGACGCCGAGTGGATGGGTAAAGTCCATAAGTTTATGGGGCTGACCGTGGGCGTAGTAGTTCCCGGAATGGACGACGCGGAAAAACAGAAAGCGTATAAGTGCGACGTTATTTACGCAACCAACAACGAACTCGGCTTCGATTATCTGCGAGATAACCTCAAAACTTCGATTCCCGCAATGGTTCAGCGCGAACTCAACTATTGCATAATCGACGAGGTCGACTCCATTTTGATAGACGAGGCGAGAACCCCCCTCATAATCTCGGGCAGGGGTGGAGAAAGCTCCAAACTTTACGAGGACGTCGATAAGTTCGTGCGCACTTTGAACGGCGGTTTCGACGACGATAAAAAGGACGCGGAAAAGAACGCGCCTTCCAAGAAAAAGAAGGATAGCGAAGAAGCCCGCGCCGCTGCCGAAAGGCTTGAAAAAATCCTTGAAGCAATGGAAAACTGGGACTATATAATAGACCGTAAGGACAAGTCCGTTACCATAACCGAAAAGGGCGCGGAAAAGGCGGAACGCTTCTTTAACATACGCAACCTCGGCGATATAGAAAACGCCGATTTAAACCACCATATACAGCAGGCTTTAAAGGCGCACGAGCTGTTCCATAACGGCGAGGAATACATCGTTTCGCCCGACGGCGAAATTCTTATTGTAGACGAATTCACGGGACGCGTCCTCAACGGCAGACGTTATTCCGACGGACTTCATCAGGCTATAGAGGCAAAGGAACACGTTAAGGTCAAAGACGAAAACAAGACCCACGCAACCGTTACCTTCCAGAACTATTTCCGCCTTTACAAAAAACTTGCCGGCATGACCGGTACCGCTATGACGGAAGAGGACGAGTTCAGAACTATTTATTCACTCGACGTCGTGCCTATTCCCACCAACAGACCCGTTCAGCGCGTGGACTATGCGGATATGATTTATTCCACGGTAGAGGGCAAAAAGAAAGCTATCGTAAACGAAGTAGTGGAGCGCCACGCAAAGGGTCAGCCTATTCTTATAGGTACCGTTACGGTAGAGAGGTCGGAAGAAATTTCCCGACTTTTGAGAAGAAACGGAATTAAGCACAACATACTCAACGCAAAAAATCACGAACGCGAAGCGGAAATAGTCGCGCAGGCGGGCAGACTTAACGCCGTGACCATAGCCACCAACATGGCGGGGCGCGGAACGGATATTCTGCTTGGCGGCAACCCCGAATATCTCGCTAAAAAGCGCATGCGCGAAGAGGGTTACGACCACGAAATGGTGGAGGTTGCAATCTCTTATGCGGACAGAGAATTTTCAGAGGAAGAGCAGGTCGCTCGCAAACGCTACGCCGAGCTCTACGACGGATATAAAAAGGAAACAGACGCCGAAAAGAAAGAGGTTATAGAAGCGGGCGGGCTTTGCATACTCGGCACCGAAAGGCACGAAAGCCGCCGTATCGACAACCAGCTCCGCGGACGAAGCGGACGTCAGGGCGACCCCGGCGCTTCCGTATTCTTCATATCGCTCGAAGACGACCTTGCAAAGAGGTTCGGCGGCGAGAGAATGAAGCAGCTCTATTCGGTGTTCAAAATAGACGAGGATCAGTGTCTTCAATCCAAAATGCTCACCCGCAGCGTAGAGAACGCGCAAAAGGCGATAGAGGGCAGAAACTTCGGTATAAGAAAGCACACGCTCCAATACGACGAAGTAATGAACGAACAGCGTAAAACCATTTACGGCGAAAGGCTCAACGTTTTGCGCGGCGCCGACGTGCACGAGCAGATGTTAAAATATATCCCCGATTATATCGAAAAGGTCGTAGGCGAAACGGTAGACACCGCGGCTATGCCCGAAAAGTGGGACGAGGAAGCGCTTAACAACGCTTTGCGCCAGCGCGTTTATCCCGACGAGTGCGAGTTTGTCATAACCCGCGAAATGCTCGAGCGCTGGGATTATCAAAAGGCAATCAGTAAAATTTCGAAGGAAGTTATAAAAGCTTACGAACAAAAGATCGTAAACATTTCCGAAATGACCGACGGGCAGGTTGACTATCGTCAGGTTGAAAGAAACGAACTTTTGCGCGGCGTAGATAAAAACTGGATAGATCACATAGACGCGATGGATCAGCTCCGCAAGGGCATAGGTTTGCGCGGATACGCCCAGCAGGACCCTGTAATCGCCTACAAGCAGGAAGGTTACGAAATGTTCGACGAAATGATTGACCGTATTCAGACCACGACTATTTCCCGCCTTTTGAAGGGGCAGATAGTGCGCGTGCAGAACGGCGTTCCCGTAGCGCCCCAGAGACCGCGCAACGTGGCTCCCGTAAATCCCGCGGTTGCGGCTCGCGCGCAGGAAATGATGCAACAGCGTATAAAGGAGAGGGAAGAGGCTGAAAAGAACGCGCAACCCGCGCCCGCCGAACCCGAAAAACAGCCCGAAGCGCCCGCCCGCGAGAGCGGCCCCGCGATAGGCGACGCTCCGGAGCCTCCCAAGGATTTGGCTACGAATATCGGCGGAAAGCAACTCCCCAAAGTTAACGCTAAAAATTCGAAGATAGGCAGAAACGACCCCTGCCCTTGCGGTTCGGGTAAGAAGTATAAAAACTGTTGCGGAAAGCTCTCGTAACCGGTACTCGTAAAAATACGTCGGTAACGGATAAAACCTAACGACGTTGCGATATCGGCGTCCTCAATAATCAGATAAGCGCGCTTAACACAGTCTGCATAATTGCACGGTAAAGCGCGCAAACGGAACGTTTATGTTTAAAGCAGACGATTACAGATTAAAATTAAAAGCCCTCGGCGACACCCTTGCCGAGGCGAAATACGCGCTCGATATAGATAACCTCGGCGGGCGGCTCGAAGAACTGAAAGCCGAGCAGGAAAGGCCCGAAGTATGGCAGGATTTGGAAAAGTCCAAAAAAATCGGACGTGAGATTTCCGCGGTAGAGGGGAAAATTAGCTCTTATAAAAAGGGCGAAAACGCGCTTGCAGACGCTTACGCTTTTATCGATTTAATCGAAGAAGCCGACGACGAGAGCCTTATTCCGGAACTCGAGGGAATGATTTCTACGGCCGAAGAGGATATAGAAAACATGCGCATACGCGCTCTGTTAAAGGGCAAGTATGACGCAAACAACGCTATTTTGAATCTGCACGCGGGCGCGGGCGGCACCGAGGCGTGCGACTGGACGTCTATGCTCTACCGTATGTATTGCCGCTACTGCGAGCAGCAGGGTTTTAAAGTTACCGAGCTCGACTTCGAGGACGGAGACGAGGCGGGGCTTAAATCCGTATCTTTTAAAGTGGACGGAGAAAACGCTTACGGATTTTTAAAGGCGGAAAAGGGCGTGCACAGGCTTGTGCGCATATCTCCCTTCGACAGTAACAAGCGCCGTCATACGTCGTTTGCTTCGCTGGAAGTTATGCCGGAAGTGGACGATGACAACTCCGTTGAAATTAAAGACGAAGATATAAGGATAGACGTTTACCGCTCTTCGGGCGCGGGCGGACAAAAGGTAAACAAGACCGAAACGGCTATACGTATAACGCACTTCCCCACGGGCATAGTGGTAACGTGCCAGAACGAGAGAAGCCAGCTCCAGAACAAGGCGATGGCGTTCGAGTATCTGCGCGCGAAGCTGGTTGAGCGGCAGATAGCCGAGCGCGAAGCCGCCGACGCGGAGTTGAAGGGCGAAATAAAGAAAATAGAGTGGGGCAGTCAGATAAGAAGCTACGTTTTTTGCCCCTATACCCTTGCCAAAGACCACCGCACGGGTTTTGAAAACACAAATATTCAAGGCGTTATGGACGGGGATATTCAGGGGTTTATTATCGATTACCTCAAAAAAACCGTTTAAAAAACAGCGTATATACTTCGCAATACTGCGTCAACCTTACGTTTTTCTTCGGGTCGCGTACGTCTGTGTACGCTCCCCTTGAAAAGCCGCGGTTTCCTTATTTGCTCATATTTGCGCAGTTTTTGCCCGCGCAATTTAAATTTTTATTATGTACAATCCCGATAAGAGAATAAAAGAAAATCCCGTGATTTTGGGGATAGAATCGAGTTGCGACGAAACTGCCGCCGCCGTTATCCGCGGAAGGACTCTTTTATCGAGCGTAATTATTTCTTCCGCGACCGAACAGGCGAAGTACGGCGGAGTAGTGCCGGAAATAGCTTCTCGCGCGCATACCGAGGCGGTTGACGAGGCTGTTAAACGTGCCGTTGACGAAGCGGGGATAACGCTTAAAGAGCTGGACGCGGTTGCGGTGACTTACGGCGCGGGACTTTTGGGCGCGCTGCTCGTGGGGTTGTCTTTTGCGAAATCTTTGGCGTACGCGTTGAATATTCCGCTTATTGCCGTCAACCATATCCGCGGACATCTTGCGGCGGCTTATCTTGCCGACCCCGAGTTGAAACCGCCGTTTATAACTCTGCTCGCAAGCGGCGGGCATACTGCGGTTTTACAAACGGAGAGCTATACGAAGTTTTCTTTTTTGGGCGGCACCTGCGACGACGCGGCGGGCGAGGCGTTCGATAAAGTGGCGCGCGTGCTTGGGTTGGAATACCCCGGCGGGGTAAACGTGGAAAGGCTTGCAAAGTCGGGCGAAAACCGCGTGCCGCTCCCAAAATGCACGGTTAAGAATTCGCAGAGGTTGCAATTTTCTTACAGCGGACTTAAAACTGCGGTTATAAATTACTGCCATACCGCGAAACAGCGTAAAGAAGAATATAATCCCGCGGACGTTGCCCGTTCGTTTCAGTGCGCGGCGGTCGACCCATTGGTAAATAAGACGGTTGAGTGCGCCGCAAAGCTCGGCGTTGATACGGTTGCGGCGGGCGGCGGAGTAATAGCCAACGGCTATTTGCGCGAAAAGCTTGCCGGCGAGTGCGAAAAGCGCGGTTTGAAATTGGTTTTGCCGGAAAAAAGATTTTGCACGGACAACGCCGCAATGATAGCGGCGGAAGGGCTGGTGCAGTATCTCGCGGGCAATTTTGCGTCTATGGAGCTCAACGCGCAGGCGCAGATACCCTTAATTTAACGTTTAATTTACTTTACAAAAGATAATAAAATATATATAATTAACTTAATTTAAAGGCGAAGAAAAGGACAACACCTTTTAAATTACCGTTTTTCAGAGAGCTTCCGTTCGGTGCGAGGGAGTAGGCGGCTTAAAAGGTTATCACCTTCGAGCTTATTTTCCCAAAGCCGCGGCGAGTAAGAAAATACGGGTTCATATTCCGTTATAAAATATGGCAAATGACAGTTTGTTTCGGTGGTTATAAGCACTTTCGGGTGTCCGGCAACGGGCGCCCTTTATTTTATACAAGGAGAACGTTATGTACAAGAAGGTTGACACTTCGCTCGATTTTATCCAAAGGGAAAAAGAGGTTATAGAGTTTTGGAAAGAGAACGGAATTTTTGAAAAATCCGTAGAAAAGAACGAGGGCGGGGAAGAGTTTTCTTTTTACGACGGTCCCCCCACGGCGAACGGCAAGCCGCACGTGGGGCACGTTTTGACGCGGTCTATGAAAGATTTGATTCCGCGTTACCGCACTATGAAGGGCAGGCACGTTTTGAGAAAGGCGGGCTGGGATACCCACGGTTTGCCGGTTGAGCTGGAAGTAGAAAAACTTTTGGGACTTGACGGCAAACAGCAGATAGAAAGTTACGGCATAGAGCCGTTTATCAAGCAGTGTAAGCTGTCCGTTTGGAAATACAAGTCCGAGTGGGAGAAAATGAGCGACCGCGTGGGTTACTGGGCGGATATGGACAACCCTTACGTGACTTACGACGACAAATATATAGAGTCGGAATGGTGGGCGTTGAAGCGCATGCACGAAAAGGGGCTTTTGTATAAGGGGCACAAAATCGTACCCTATTGCCCGAGGTGCGGAACGGCGCTTTCTTCTCACGAGGTGGCGCAGGGATATAAGCTCGTAAAAGAGAATTCCGCGGTGGCGCGCTTTAAGATTAAGGGCGCGAAAAACCGCTATATTCTGGCGTGGACCACGACGCCTTGGACTTTGCCCTCTAACGTGGCGCTGTGCATGAACCCCGACGAACCTTACGTTGAAATAGCGGCGGAAGGCGTAAATTATATACTTGCCGAAGCGCTTGCGGGGAAATTTTTCGAAGAATATAAGGTAGTTGCAAAAAAGCGCGGAAAGGATTGGGAGGGGCTGGAATACGAACCTCTTTTCCCCGAGACCACGGCGGAAATAAAGCGTATTTCGCCTGCGAGTTCGGCGGTTAAGGCGCACTACGTTGTTTGCGACGGATACGTTACCATGGGCGACGGCACGGGCGTGGTTCACATAGCTCCCGCGTTCGGCGAGGACGACTATAAGGTGGGTAAAAAGTACGGCTTGCCCGTAGTTCAGCTTGTTAACGAGCGCGGCTGTTTTGACGAAAGATTTGAGAGTTTAAACGGAATTTTTGCAAAAAAAGCAGACAAAGCTATTTTGGACAGGCTGGAAAAAGAGGGAACGCTGTTCAAGGTTTTGCCTTACGAGCACGATTATCCGCACTGCTGGCGGTGCGATACGCCCCTTTTGTATTATGCGAGGTCGAGCTGGTTTATAGAGGTTACGAAGGTCAAAAGCGATATAATCGCGGCAAACCGCTCGGTCAACTGGATGCCCGAAAATATAAAAGACGGAAGAATGGGCAACTTCCTTGAAAACGTAATAGACTGGGGTCTGTCGCGCGACAGATACTGGGGAACGCCCTTGCCCGTATGGGTTTGCCCCGACTGCGGCGAAATCGAGGTTATTGGAAGCAAGGAAGAGCTTAAAGAAAAATGCGGGCTCGATAAAAACGCGGATATAGAACTGCACCGCCCCTATCTTGACGGGCTTGTATGCAAGTGTCCCCGTTGCGGCGGAAAGATGAAACGCACGCCCGAGGTTATAGACTGCTGGTTCGATTCGGGGTCGATGCCCTTCGCGCAGTATCATTATCCGTTTGAGAACAAAGAGACTTTCGAAAGAACGTTCCCCGCGGACTTTATATCGGAGGCGGTGGACCAGACGCGCGGGTGGTTTTATACACTGCTTGTCATAAACACCATACTATTCGGTAAAGCGCCCTTTAAAAACTGCATAGTGTTAGGGCACGTCAACGACAAAAACGGAATAAAGATGTCTAAACATAAGGGCAACGTGGTTGACCCTTGGTCGGTTCTCGATAAGCAGGGCGCGGACGCCGTAAGATGGTATTTTTATTCGTCCTCTGCGCCGTGGATACCTTCGAGGTTTTCGGAGGAGACTGTTTCGGAAACGCAACGCAAGTATATAGGCACGTTGTGGAATACGTATGCGTTTTTTACGCTCTACGCCGAAATAGACCAATACGACCCTTCGAAGTACGATTTGAAGAAGTGCAGGCTTTCGTTGATGGACAAGTGGATTTTGTCAAAGCTCAATTCGCTTACCCGTTTTATCGACGAGGGACTTGAAAAATACGAAATATGCGAGAGCGCGAGGGCGTTGCAGGACTTTTCGGACCTGCTTTCCAACTGGTACGTGCGCCGTTGCCGCGACAGATACTGGGGCGCCGATATGACCGAGGATAAAATCGCGGCGTATACCACGCTTTATACCGTTTTAGTAACGCTTTCGAAGCTGACCGCGCCGTTTACGCCATTTATCGCAGAGATGATTTACAACAATCTCGTGCCCGCTTTCTATAAAAACGCGCCCGTATCGGTGCACCTTTGCGCCTTCCCCGAGAGCGATAAAAAGTATATAGACAAACAGCTCGAAGCGGCTATGGACGAGGTTACGGACATAGTGATTTTAGGGCGCGCGGCGCGCAACGCCGGCAACCTGAAAAACCGTCAGCCACTTTCTGAAATGTACGTTGTTACCGATAAAGAGGTTAAACTTTCAAAGGAAGAGACGGCGATAATATTAGACGAGCTCAACGTTAAAAAACTTAAAAAAGCCGACGATGCCGAAAAGTTTTTGAGCTATAAATTAAAGCCCCAGCTCAAAACGCTGGGACCCAAATACGGCAAGCAACTCGGCGCTATAAGCAAATTTTTGGCGGAGTGCGACGGCAAGGAAGTAGTCAACGCCGTTAAAAACGGAGGTTGTTACGAGATAAAGGAATTAGGCGTAACGCTTTTATTAGAGGATTTGCAGATATTCCCGCAGAGCGAAGAAGGGTTCGTTGCGGCGGAGGACAGGGGGATAACCGTTGCGCTCAACTGCGAACTTACCGAAGAGCTTTTGAAAGAGGGATGCGAGAGAGAGCTCGTTTCCAAAATACAGAATATGAGAAAGGAAGCGGGATTCGAGGTTACCGACAGGATAGAGGTGTATTACGTTGCGGAAGGCAGGGCGCTTGCCGTGTTAAACGAGGCGAAGTTTGCCGCCGACGTACTCGCCGAAAAGGTTGCGAACGGCTTGCCGCAGGGATTTACCCGCGAGCAGAACGTAAACGGCGAAAAGGTTACTCTTACGCTTGTTAAAAAGTAAATTGTGTGATTTATTAGACCGCCCCCGCGGGCATATGCCCGCGGGGGCGGATTTTTATAATTTTTCTATAAAAACGCAATTATACATAAAGTGGATATTTTTATCTTTTTATAGAGGTATAATTAATTTATTAGTGAAACGTTTTACATAGGAGTAAATTATGAAAGAAGAAAAGCACTGTTGCGATAACTGCAAATATTTTAAAAGTTATTACGTTAAATACAACTTGCGTTTTCTGAATGTTTGCAGCGGAACTTGCGCTTGTGAAAACAGTGGAAAATCTTTTGTAAAAAAATCGTTATCCGAAAGTTGCGGGCTATGGGAAAAGGTTGAAAGCGAGAAAGAGAAATTCGTTAAACCCGTTGAAAAGGTGATAAGACAAATGCACGAACAGCTGAACCGCATAGAGGAAGTTTTATTCGATAAGCAAACGGAAGATTAAGATTACAAAACGCGGCAAAATTCAACATTATTTGCGGTGCGGCTTCATAAATTAACTTTATGAAGGTTTTTGATCTTGAAATGGGACAGACTGCCGAAATAACGAGAATCGACCTCGACGGCAGCGCTTTGGAGAGGCTGAATTCGTTGGGCGTTGCCGTGGGCGGCAAAATAGAAGTGATTAGTTTTTCACTGCTTAAAAGCAGCGTGTTGATTTCGTGCGGGGCGGTGCGCGTGGGGTTGAGGAAATCGCTGGCGCAGAAAATAGAGGTGGCGCCTTGAACGGGGAGCGCGCGAAGAGTCGTTTTTTTATAGGGCGGCGAAAAAAAGAAAGCGCGGCGAACCTTAAAAGGGTGGTGCTTGCGGGCAACCCTAACGCGGGCAAGACCACGCTTTTTAACGCGCTGACAAAAAGCAATTTGCGCACGGGGAACTTTCACGGGGTGACTACCGCGCCCGCACAGAAGGCGTGCGGAGGAATTTTATACGAGGACGTACCCGGCGCTTATGCGTTTAAAACCTATTCTATGGAGGAAAAATCCGCCGTTGAAAGCATTAAGTCCGCGGACCTCGTAATAAACGTGGTGGACGCGCTTACGCTGGAAAACAGCCTTAACCTCACGCGGCAAATTATAGGGTCGGGCGCAAACACGGTTGTTTATTTGACCAAGTGCGCAAACTTGAAAAGGCGCGGCGGCAGGGTGGATACCGAAAAACTCGCCCGATACCTCGGGGTGCCCGTTCTGGATTGCCCGCCCCAAAAGCTGAAAAAGCATATTGCGGAGGGGAATTTTAAAAAGCCGCAGGGCGGCGCGTGCACTCTCGCCGAAGCGTATTCGGGCGGGAATTTAAAAGTATCGAAGGCGGACAGACTGTTTTATAACCGCTTTTTCGCGCTGTTCTTTTTTATAGTTTCCGTAATCGCAATGTTCTTTTTGGCCTTTCACCCGCTTATGCCGGGGGCTTATTTAAAGGGACTTGTCGAAGGGCTGATAGAGAGCTTTGGCGCGTTTATTACCTCGAAGATGAGCAATGAAGCCGCTGTTTCACTGCTTTCGGAAGGGGTTTTGGGCGGCGCCGGCAGCGTTATTTCTTTCATACCGCAGATAGCCGTACTATATCTGTTTTTGGCGTTTTTGGACGAGAGCGGAGTAACTTCGGCTCTGGCTTTTGCTACGGACGGAATTTTCGAAAAGACGAATTTATCCGGGCGGGCGGCGTTTTCGCTCGTTTCCGGCTTCGGGTGCACCGCCGCTGCCATACTCACCACGCGCGGATATTCGACCGCGGGGGCGCAGAAGAGGACGATTGCGATTTTGCCGTTTGTGCCCTGCGGCGCGAAACTGCCCGTGTTTTTGACGTTTTTATCGCCGTTTTTTAAAAACCCCTTCCCCGCGGTGACCTGCTTTTATTTTGCGGGGGTTGCTTCCGCGCTCCTGGCGTCGCTCTGCGTAAAGGGGGGCGGCGAGGGACTGTTATCCGAAGTTGCGCCCATAACTTTGCCGAAAATCAAAACCGTGCTGGTTAAGTTGTGTTTTTCTTTGAAAAGTTTTATAATAAAGGTGGCGGGAATAGTGACGCTGTTTTGCGTGGCAAGCTGGGCGCTTTCTCACTATTCGTTTACGTTTGAGTACGTTTCCGCGGACGACAGCATGCTTGCGGCGTTCAGCCGACTGATACTGCCGCTGTTTTATCCTATGGGGATAAGCGACTGGCGGGTGGCTTACGCGGTTTTGTGCGGGTTTATCGCAAAGGAGAACGTTGCCGCTTCGATAGCGCTTCTGATGCCGTCGGGTGCGGGGCTCTCGCTTGCGTCGGCGGTGGCGGTATGCACGTTTATGCTGTATTGCCCCGCGTGCGTTTCCGCATTTTCGGCTTCGGTTAAGGAAACGGGGTTAAAATTTACGTTGAAGTGCGTTGCGTTTCAGCTGTCGGTCGCATTTTTGGGCGGGTATATCGCGCACCTTGCGTTGTTTTGGATATGAAAAATTTTACGGTAAAAGAAAACTGCAATTTAAAGGACTTTGCGGGGAGCGTGTATCCGCAGGGTTCGTTTTGCCTTTCCGCGCTGTTGCGCGGAAAGGATATAAAAGTAAACGGCGTGCGGGTGAACGCTAACGTAAAACTCAAAGCGGGCGACGAGGTCGTTTTTTATACGACTCCCGCGCAGGAGAGCAAGCCGAGCCACTCGGTAGTTTTTGAGGACGGGAACGTTTTGATTGCGGACAAGTTTTCGGGCGTGACGAGCGAGGGGCTTTTATGCGAACTTTGCGAGAAGGGGAATTATTACGCTTGCCACCGTCTGGACAGGAACACGCAGGGACTTTTGGTTTTTGCGAAGAACGCGGAGGCGGAAAGGGAGCTTTTAGCCGCGTTTAAGAACAGGAAGGTTGAAAAAGTTTATTATGCCGTTTGCAAGGACGGTTTTAAGGATAATTCCGCCGTGTTGACGGCTTATCTGAAAAAAGACCCGTCGGCTTCGGAAGTGAAGATTTTCGGCGGGGAAGTAAAGGGAAGCGTTAAGATTGTAACCGAATACCGCGTTGAGGCGAGGCGCGGCGGGCTTGCTTTGGTTAAAGTTACTCTGCATACGGGCAAGACGCACCAGATACGCGCGCACCTTGCTTTTATAGGTTGCCCCGTGCTGGGCGACGGGAAATACGGCGACGGGGCGCTCAATAAGGAGCGCAAGCTTTCGAGGCAACAGCTCGTTGCGAAGTTTTTGACTTTTAAGACCGGCGGGGTTTTAAGTTATTTAGACGGCAGGACGTTCGAAAGCGCTTTGAACCCGACGTGGTGAATTTTTGCGGCGAGGAGTTTAGGGGCGGCGTTAGGTGAAAGCGGAAAAAATCCCCCCGCCTTCGGCTGTATAGCCGAAGGCGGGGGGATTGTGTTTTTTGAGTTATCTTTCGTTTATGGGGACGTAGGCGCGCCTGTCCTGCACGCATTCGTAGGCGGGGCGGATTATTTTGCCGCCGCAAACGAGTTCTTCCATACGGTGCGCCGACCAGCCCGCTATGCGCGCAATTGCGAAAAGAGGGGTATAGAGCGCGTCGGGTATGTTGAGCATCGAGTACACGAAGCCCGAATAAAAGTCTACGTTGGGAGTTAGCGGTTTGTTTAAATTTTTCTTTTGACAGGTTATTTCGGAGGCGGCTTCCGCCACGGTGTTATAAAGTTCGAATTCGGCGGTGAGCCCTTTCGCTTCCGCGAGTTTGCCTGCGTACAGCTTCAAAACTTCCGCGCGCGGGTCCGAAAGAGTGTAAACCGCGTGACCCAAACCGTAGACAAGCCCCGTTTTATCGAACGCCTTTTTGTCTATTATTTTTTCAACGTAGTCGTATACCGCGCCGCGCGACGAGGTTTTAACGTTTTCTTTGACGTTTTGGAGCATGTGCATAACTTTGAGGTTGGCACCGCCGTGCTTTGGACCCTTTAACGAACCGAGAGACGCCGCAGTGGATGAATACGTATCGGTGCCCGTAGACGTTGCGAGGTGGGTTGTGAAAGTTGACGCATTGCCGCCGCCGTGGTCGGCGTGGAGAATGAGCGCGACGTCTAAAACCTTTGCTTCGAGGTCTGAAAAGGCGCTGTCTTTTCTTAAAACGTGCAAAATGTTTTGCGCCGCCGAATATTCGGAGACGGGTTTATGTATTACCAGCGAGCCGTCGTCGGTGTTATAGTACCGGTAGGCGCGGTAGGAGTACGCCGCAAGCATAGGCAACTGCGCTATGAGCGCGAGGCATTGCCGCAAGACGTTTGAAAGGGAGACGTTGTCTGGGTCGGGGTCGTAGCCGTAGAGGTTGAGAACGCACCGGGCAAGCATATTCATGGCGTCTTTGGAGGGCTGCTTCATTATTACGTCGCGGACGAAATTGCGGGGAAGAACGCGAAACTCGGATAGGATTTCGCAGAATTCGCCGAGTTCGGTTTTTGTGGGAAGTTTGCCGAAGAGCAGTAAAAACGCCGTTTCTTCGAAGCCGAATCTGTTTTCTTCGACGGTGTTTTTTACAAGGTCTTTAACGTCGTAGCCGCGGTAATAAAGCTCGCCCCTGCACGGCACGCGTTTGCCGCCTTGCGTTTTCCAGCTGGTAACTTCAGAAATTTCGGTAAGTCCGCACAGCACTCCCTTGCCGTCGGCGTCGCGCAGACCCCTTTTGACGTCGAACTTTTCATACATAAAGGGTTCGATGTTGTTGTTTTGTTTGGTGAGTTTTGCCAGAGAGGAAATTTTGTGCGAGTGTTTTATTATCAAATCAGCTTCTTTAAAATCCAATAGTTTTCTCCCGAACGCGCTCCGTTTTTGGGGCGCCGCCTATATATTTATATTATTTTATCATAAACGCGCCGCGCTGTCAATTGCGGGCAAATGAACGTTGAGTGAAAGGACGGGGGCTTGACTTTGAGCGGAAAGGGGTATAAAATGTTTATAAACCGTTTTTTTGAAACGAAACGGGGTTATATATAAATATAAGTACATTTAAGGATTATTATTTTATGCAGCAGGTTAAATTATTGTCGGCTGACGAAAAACTCATATTTTCGCTTTCGGGCGAGATAGACAGCGCTACGAGCGAGGATTTTTACGCGCACGTTGCTGCGGCTTACGAACACGACAAAAAGGACGTTGTTTTCGACTGCGCCGCACTTACCTTTATAGACAGCACCACTTTGGGGACGTTTGTTAAAATTTTAAAAAAGCTCAAAGCCGACGGGCACGCTATGGTGTTGGAAGGGGTGCGCCCCAACGTGAAAAAACTGTTTGAGATTTGCTCGCTGGATACTATAATGGAGATAAGGTCATGAAAGAGTTTAAGGTAAAATTTCACCTTGCCGACAGCGAATATATGACCGCGCTCCGGCTTGTGTGCGGCGCGGCGTGCAGCGTGCACGGGCTGGACGTGGACGCTTTGGAGGACTTTAAGGTCTGCGTTACGGAGAGCGCTATAATACTCAAAAATTGCGGGTTTGACGAAGTCGAAGTGACATTCGGCGGCGGTGAAAAGTTTACCGCTTGCGTGGAGGGATTCGGCGGAAAACCCGAAGAGGGAGAAAACGAGCTTTCGCTTGCGCTTATTTCCGCGCTGGTAGGCGGGTGCGAGATAGAGAGACGGGGCGAAATTATAACCAAACTGACGCTGGAAGTATGATTAGTAACGAAGAAGCCGACAAGCTGTTCCGCGAGTTGCGCGAGACGGGAAACGTTGAGATAAGGAACAGGCTCGTCGAGGAATATTTTTATATAGCCGAAATTCTTGCGAAGAAGTTTTCGGGGCGGGGAGTGGAGTACGACGACCTTTTGCAGGTTGCTTCGGAAGCGCTCATTTCAGGCGTTGATAAATTCGACCCTGCTTTGGGCAACCGTTTTACCACGTACATAACCCCCACGATGACGGGAATGATTAAAAATTATTTCCGCGATTATTCGCGCTCGGTGCGGGTGCCGCGCCGTATTTACTCTGTTGCCGCTCGGGTCAGGGAGGCGAAGAACGAATTTTTTAAAGAAAACGGAACGGCTCCGACGGTGAAGCAGATTGCCGAAAAGCTGAATATATCGGAGGAACTCGTAATAGAGGCGCTCGAGTGCCGTTCGCCCGTGAGTCTTGATTCCAGAGTGCAGTCCGGCGACGGAGAGACCGACGCACCCTTGCAGGAAGTGCTTGCTTCCGACAGGGATTTTTATGAAGAATTCGACGACAGAGAGTCTTTGCGAGCGGAGATAGATAAGCTGAACCCTACCGAAAAGAAGGTGGTTACTCTCCGGTTTTTGGAGGGCAAGTCGCAGACGGAAACGGGTAAAATACTTGGTGTGAGCCAGATGTTCGTATCCCGCGCGGAGAGGAAAATAGTCGAAAAACTCAAGGAAGCGCTGCAATGACGGTAAGTTTTAAAGTGAGCGACTTACGCAAGATGAATGAAAATTTGAAGGAGTTTGCAGACTTTTTGCGAGCCAACAGTGTGGGCGAGGAGGACGTTTTTGCCTCGCGCCTTGTATCTTGCGAGCTGATAACCAACGTTATAATCCACAGCGGAGAAGAGGCTGTATTTTCCGGCAGGCTTACGGGCGGCGGTATAGAGATAACCGTTGCCGCGAGCGGAGTTGACTGCGTTGATTTGAGCCCCACTTTGCCCGACGCTTTTGCGGAGAGCGGGAGGGGTATGTATATAGTGAACTGCCTTTGCGGCGGTAACATGGAAAAAGAGGGCGGCGCGCTGAAAGTGTTTATTAAAAGACGTTGACATAGTAAAAAGCGAGCCCCCGCGGTTTTATTGTAGCTTTCATAGGGAATTTTAAGTAAGTCGCGGGCGAAAGAAAATCAGGCGTGGCTGAAGCTACGCCTTTTTCTATATTTACTTTGTGGATGAAAGCCGCGCACAGTAAACGAAACTTATGCAGTAAAACGCAATAAATGTAGTGATCTACACTATTATAGGCAGCTTGTTTTTTAGATTCTGATATGCTATTATGATTGTGCTATAAACAGAAATTTAGCGGGGAACTTTTAAAATGCTAATAGAGAAACCACTTGTTTCTTCAAGAATAACTGTGCGGAATTATCAAAAGTCAGACCTGCCATATCTTACCGCAATGTGGTTTGATAAGGAAAACGGCAAATATTTGAGCGACCCGACGGCGGAATATGTTGATAGTGATTTTCAAAAAGCGCTCGACAGTCTTGAAGATAGTCCAAACGGATATTATTTGACAGTTGTTTTAAACAGTTCT
>CAJTUK010000006.1 GCA_910579525.1 uncultured Christensenella sp.
AATGCATCTCTGACGTTGGAAACATCAAAATCCTTCCCCTTGCTCAGCCAAGTGGAGAATAAATTGTCGTATGCAATAAAATATCCGAGGTTAGCTTGGCAATGAGAAACCGCATCGGCGTGTTCTTCGGAAAGGTACGGCAGGTCTTCAACTGCCCAGCCGTCAACTTTAGTAAGTCGTTCTACTTCCTTATATGAAAGAAACTTATAAAACATAAAACCGAGGATATAATCCTTATATTCGTTAGCCTCGATTTTAGAACGCATTTTGTTTGCTGATTCCCAAATTGTAGACGCAAGCTGTTTTTTATTCATAGCTTATCTCCTGTTTCAACCACGGCAACCTCGCCGCCAGATAATATTATATAAAATTTTCACACAAAAGTCAAAGGAAGCAAAGTTCTGCCCAGCACATTTATCTGCTGCGCAAAAACTTTTTGACGAGTTTGTAAGCCATACTTACGACAATCGTCGGCACACCGATATAGAGAGCAATCATTCCCAACGGTGTAAAGTAGCCCATAATTTTTTTCAGCTCTAATAAAGCAGGCAAATTATCAAACACCGCTTTACCAATTCCCGACAGCAAGCCCCATACAACTTGCCACATCGTTGATAATACTTCAATAAAAATTGTCATTTATTCTCTCTCTCGTATAAATTCCGCCACATCATCCACCTGTATGGTTTCGGTTTCGCCATACCATAAATCATGCAAATAGAATTCTCCGATAAATGCGCCACAATGAGGGCAAACATTTACCAAATGAGTTTCGCCCGTTACCCCGCTTACACGGTCTTCGAGTAGCACGCCTTTTTCTCTGGATATTTTTAGCATGCTGTCACTGAAAAAATCTGGCGACATAGGACTTCCGTCTATTAACCCATAAACGGAACACATCTTCTGCCCGCATTTCCAGCACGTTGTATTATCCGCAAAACAGATTTTAACGTCGGGATGTGTTCTTTTATACTCTATTTCACGCTCACCTATTTCCTTGAGTTGCAGGCTGTCCAATTCTTCACAAATAAGAGCAAGCTCTTTTAATGTAGGCAGGATCTCGCCTTTTTCAAACGCTGCAATTTGCCAGGATGATATTTTTGTTCTTGCAGCAAGTATCGACCGTGAGCTACAGCCTTTACACTTTTTGCGAACATACATCATCGCATCACTAAATTTCATTTCTAATATGTTCTTCATAATAACCTTTTCAATACTGTCCCATCGTTTCCGCTAGGTATTCTTTAACCGTCGCCATAACCGATTGAGGGGCGGTTACTTTCATTCCTGTTCCAAAGGAACAGCACCACGCAATAAACGGCTTACTAACCTGCACGTCAGCGGTAAATACGATTTTATTGTCCGCCGTTTCGCTGACACATAAATTCGATTTGAAAAAATCAAATACAACGTCTAATAACCCCTTATCGGCTTCAAACGAAACCTTCTCTGTTTCCCCGCCAAACATACCGAATAGTTGCTGTTTGTGCTTTACGATATCGCCTTTCTTGGATTGCGCCGCATCCGAGAGAGGTATATCCCGCATGGTTACTTCGTCCATACGGTCAACACGATAATGTGAGAGATTGCCAAACCAATCGTCATAGCAAATCAAATAGTAATTGTCGTTTGAGAAGACTGTCGCAAGCGGATTGACGGTGTATTTCCTATTTTGGCTCGGGTCGCTCTTTTTCTTACGATAAACCTTCCGCCGTTTCGTATCATAGTCAAAATAGGTGAAAGTTATCTTTTTCTCTTCTTCGATTGCCGACGCTATCTCGTACACCGAATAATAAATGTTTTCGTTGACGCTTTTCGTCGTATTAAATTCCACGACATTCCGCGTCAGCACCTCAGCACGTTGGCTACCTGCAAGCTGGGCTATTTTATTTACCAACTCGTCAGTTTTCTTTTCCGTAATAAAACCAGCGGCTTTGACCGCATCCATCAATATATGTATCTCAGGTATGTCAAATTTGCGGTCAGCCACATAGTATTCGTTGCTGGAAGAGCGTTGACACATAACTTCATAACCGAAATCATTCAGCAGTTTTATATCGCTGTATAAAATCTTGCGGTCTACTTCAATTCCATATTCCGCAAGTTTTTGTATCAGTACAGGCGTAGACATAGGGTGCGACTCATCGGTATGCTGCGTAAGTATATCCCATATTTTTAAGAGCTTTATTTTTCTTGAATTCGACCCGTTCATTTCTTATACCTATTATATAATCATATATTTTTAGGGTGGTGGACACGCCAATGCTGTTTGCGCGTCATTACTTGCAAGTTGCTAGGACGATTGTTGAGCTTATTCCCGTCACGGTGATGTACTACTTCATTGGCGCGCAAAGGTCTGCCAATTTTTCTGCTTGCGACATCACGATGGACAGCCACATAACCGTCTTCACGGGCTTCGGAACTTCTCGGCTTGTACTTTTGGACATAGCCTTCTTTTGTAATGTACGGCTTATGCCGTCTTAATCCAAACATATAGACACCTCCTTTTTAGTATTTTGCTATTATATTATACCAGAAAATGGCAGCCTTGTAAATAGTGTAATGTACGAATTTTAGGACATTTTCAACATTCAAACACATTCAAGTCTGACAACAAGGGGGATATAGGTCAGCTTTGCAGAGCTTTGTTGAACTAAAATCCCCTTGCTATTTTTGGCATAAAAAAAGACCGCCCGCGTAAATTTTACAAACTTACACGAGCGGTTTTTGCCCTTTTTGACCCGAAAACGGTCATTTTTTGCCGTTTTTGCCCAAAAATGCGAAAAAAGCGGTCTATAAGTCAGAAGACTTATAGACCAACTTCTATGGTGCTTGTGATCGGACTTGAACCGATACGCCTGTTACAGCGAGGGATTTTAAGTCCCTTGCGTCTGCCTATTCCGCCACACAAGCATGCGTTTTTGTTAAGTTTTCAGTTTTTATGTTAATTTTCTGTTAATTATTTTCTGCCAAAAATTTTAAGTCCCTTGCGTCTGCCTATTCCACCACTCGGGCATTGATTTAATTATTACACATTTGCCGTTTATAAGTCAAATGTGTTTTTTATTTTATCAAACGCAAGAAAAAATGTCAAGCATGACACGGGGACAAAATTATTGACACGTCCCGTTTTTTCAGTTACAATTTAACGGTACTTTATCGAAAAGAGGTCTTTATGGAGGAAAATCAACTTTTATCAGCCGACGCGGAAGAAAAAGAATCCGCCGCGCCCGTTACAGAAAAAGGCGACGCCGACAGCGATCTTACCGCAAGCACTGCGACGACAGACGAAACCGATATCGCTACCAATCCCGAAACGCCCGTAAAAATGACAAAAAAACAGCAGTTTTTACAATTTTTAAAATTTACCGCGTTTTCCGCTTCCGCCGGCGTTATACAGCTCCTTACAACTACAACCCTGCATCAATGGACGGGCTGGCTGATAGACTATTACTGGATTGCCTACATAATCGGTCTAACGCTTTCGGTCATATGGAACTTTACTTTCAACCGCAAATTCACATTTAAAGAAGCGCATAATATAAAGCTCGCTATGGCGCTGGTTATTTTATATAACTGCATTATAGTTATTCCCCTTGCGTTTGGAGGAAACGAGTTGGAAAGGCTTTGGGGCCCCGATTTGGGAATAGTAGTTACGGTAATAACTCTATTGATAAATTTCGTAACGGAATTTGCATGGGACAAACTCGTAGTATTCAATAAAAAAGCAAACGACACGATTTTAAATTGGTTTAAACGAAAGAAATAATTTTTAAATAAAATTAATTGAAAAGCGAGCGGATATTAAAATCCGCTCGCTTTTCAATTTTTGGAGGCGCCACCCGGATTTGAACCGGGGAATCAGGGTTTTGCAGACCCTTGCCTTACCGCTTGGCTATGACGCCTTATAAAAAAATAGTGCGGACAATGTTGGAGCGGGAGACGAGATTCGAACCCGCGACATTCACCTTGGCAAGGTGACGCTCTACCACTGAGCCACTCCCGCATATTTGCCGCACTATTTTCGTTTGGTGGGAGCTACAGGGCTCGAACCTGTGACCCACTGCTTGTAGGGCAGTTGCTCTCCCAACTGAGCTAAGCTCCCAAACGCTTAATTAATATAACAAATATAAAATGAAAAATCAAGCGTTTTTTAAGAAAAAAATAAATTTAACTAAAATTTTTGCGGCGTAGTTTAAGTATGTGCAACGGCACACAATATATTGTATGTCCGTCTGCATTTTTTAGTGCAAATAAAAATCGCCCCGTCATTTTTATTTTCAAAAAACAAAAGAGTTTAAATTTTTTTATAATTACCGTATATATTTTATCACCGCGGTCAATAAAAAAACCGTTAACGCAAAACGGTGCTCCATCGCCGTTTGAACGAGGTGATTTATGAAAAAGATTGTAACGGCGCTCTTTATATTGGTTTTACTTTCCGCGGCGGCTATTATAGGCTTCGGCGGTCAGCAGTTTGCCGCAGGCGAAAACAAGGACTATCTGCGTATTCACGTGCGCGCCAATTCCAACTCCGAAGTCGACCAAACAATAAAATATAAGGTCAAAGACGAAGTTGTAAAGTACATAACACCCTACGTTGCGAAGTGCGTGGACAAACCCGCAGCCATGAAAGTGATAGGCGGAATTCTGCCCGAACTCGAAGAGGTCTGCGACCGCACCCTGCGGGAAAACGGCTTTAATTATACTTCGCGGGCAAGCGTGCGAGAAGAGTCCTTCCCCACAAGGATATACGGCGAACTTACGCTCGAACAGGGAATTTACGACGCTTTGATAATAGAACTGGGAACGGGCAAAGGAGATAACTGGTGGTGCGTGATATATCCCCCGCTCTGCTTCACTTCCGCAACCACGAACGTAGAATACCGCTCCGCTATATACGAAATAATTCAGAAATTTATGAATAAGTAAAACACCTTCCCCCTGTGCGGTCGTACAGATCTGCACTTTTTGTTTGTTTCTATAAAATATTAAAGTAACCGCTAAACGAATTTACGGTTATACGGTAAAATCTTCCGCCGAACGGTGCGGAAGATTTTTATTTTTATTATTAAAGAATTTTTTCTTCCGAATAGAATTTTTGCGATTATACATAATATTTGCAGAGCGGGAAACCGCGCAACACATATTTAAAACGCTCACCGCACGGTGAAGCAAGGAGGAAAAATGAAAAAAGCATTAAGAATAGGCGCCGCTACGATCGCGCTTGCCGCCGTGTGTACTACGGGCGCCATATTCGACCTGACGGGACATACAAGCGAAAACAGCTTTTCCGACCCCTACGTTCAGACCGCCGTTCTGCGGCAGGGCGCAAAGGGCGGCGAAGTAAAAGAATTACAGAGGCGTTTAAAACAATGGGGATATTACAAAGGTTCGGTAGACGGCGTTTACGGACCCCAGACGGTTGAAGCCGTTAAATATTTCCAGCGCAAAAACGGACTTAAAGCGGACGGCGTTGCCGGCAAAGCGACTTACGCCGCTCTGGGCATGAACGACAGCGTAAAAGCTCTTGAAAATCAGGGCAACAAGGGAACGCAGAGTTCAAACTACACCAACTCGGATTTGTACCTTTTGGCAAAGTGCATTTACGCGGAAGCCCGCGGCGAAAGCTACACCGGTCAGGTTGCGGTTGGCGCGGTCATTTTAAACCGCGTTGGCTCTTCGAGCTTCCCCAACACCATTTCGGGCGTAATTTACCAGAAAGGCGCGTTTACGGCCGTATCCGACGGGCAGATCAACCTCTCGCCCGACCAGACGGCAATGAACGCGGCGCAGGACGCCATGAACGGCTGGGACCCCACTTACGGGTGCCTTTACTACTACAACCCCGCCGTTGCCACAAGCAGCTGGATTTTCAGCCGCAAGACCGTAACCACGATAGGCAAACACATTTTTGCAATTTAGGAGGATTAGATAAATGAGTAAAAAAGAAGTTTCGAGCGGAACGGAAAAAGCCGAAAAGCTTGCCCGCAAATCCCCCGCCGCAAATTCGCAAAAGAAAACAACGCCCGTGAAGCAGACGCGCAAAACTCCCGCCAAAAAGGATAACGCAGTCAAAAGCGGCGCCGAAGAAAAGCAGGTTAAACCCGTTAAATCCGTAAAAACGGAAAAGGGTAAAAAGCACGTTAAAAAACAAAGACCCGTAAAGCAGATGAGCGAAAAAAGACGTAAAAGAAAGGAAGTGCGCGAACAGAAAAAACTTGCAATGGCTAAAATCCGCGCCGAAAAGAAACAAAAACGCCTTGAAAAGAAACTCGAAGCCAAACAGAAAAGGCTTGACCGAATCGCCGCTATGAAGCAGGCTAAGGCCGAGCGCAAAGAAAAAAGACGCGAAAGACGCGATATGTTAAAGCACGAAACAAAAGAAGCGCGCATTAAACGCATAAAGGAAACCCGCGCGGCAAAGGCGCAGGCGCGCGTTGCAAAACGCGAGGCGGCGCTTGCCGATAAGAGAGCAAAACGCGAACACCGTTTGAAGGTCCGCGCCGAAAAGCGCGCGCGTGAAAACGAAAAGAGACACGCGCCCGGCTTCGGAGGCTGGCTTGCGGCGGTAATTTCGCTGGGCGTAACTACCCTCGCTCTCGGCACAATGCTCACTTTCGGCTGGCTCAACATGAACGGTATGCAGGCGGAATCCGCGGCATTCCACACCGAAAGCCTTTACGAACTCAACTCGATAGTAGACAACCTTGACACCAACCTTTCGAAAGCGCGCGTTTCCAACTCCAAAAACGAACAGGTTCGCCTGCTTTCCGAAATAGCGGTAGAAAGCGAAATGGCCGAAGTCGTTCTCGAAAGACTGCCCATAGACACGCAGCTCACGCAGAACATGACTTCGTTCGTAAACAAGATGGGCGACAGCGCGCAGTCTATGCTTTACTCCGTTGCGAGCGGCAAAAGGCTCACCGACAGTCAGGTTGCAACCATCGAGCACATGTATAAGACCAATAAAGAGCTTAAACAGATTATAAACGACCTCTGCGCAAACTGCACCGAAAAGGATATGCTCGCCGCAATGAACGGAAAGACGGATTCGCTCGTATACTCTTCTTTCGACACGATTCAGAACAATCCCGTCGAAACACCCAAAGAAATCCACGACGGCCCCTTTGCCGAAAATATCGAAAAGGTAACGGCTAAAAATCTCGAAGGGCTCACCGAAATAACCGCTTCCCGCGCGGAAGAGCTCGCAAGAGAATATTTCAAAGACTACAAACTCACCGACGTCAAGTGCACGGGCGAAACGGTTGCCGAGCAACTCGTTTGTTACAACCTGACTTTGACCACCAACGACGGCGACATGAGCGCGCAACTCTCCAAAAAGGGCGGAAAAGTTATCGAATTCAACAGCTACAAGGCTTGCGCCGATAAGAATTTTTCCGTAGAGAGATGTATAGACATTGCCGAAGACTTCCTCGACGCGCTCGGTTACGACGACATGAAAGCCGTATGGACCAGCGAAAACGGAACCACTTGCAACCTCAATTTCGCATACGAAGAGGACGACGTAATCTTCTACTCCGATATAATAAAGGTTAAAGTTTGCGAAGAGCGCGGTATAGTTACCGGTATGGAAGGTTTGAGCTATGTTTTAAACCATATCGAACGCGAACCTTCCGCTCCCTCTATCTCCAAAATCGAGGCAAAATCCAAACTCCACGGAGGGCTGGATATCGAAACTTCGAGACTGTGCGTAATCCCCGTTGACGGCGAAGAAGTGCTTTGCTACGAATTCTTCGGCAGCTTTGACGGAAACGACTACTACGTTTACGTAGACGCCAAAACGGGCGAAGAACGCGAAGTGTTCACCGTTATAGGAACCGCTCAAGGCAGAGCGTTGCTTTAATCAAAAATAATTCTACGCATAAATGCAAAAATCAGGCGCGGCATTAAGCAGCGCCTTTTTAATTTTATCGGAGTGGACTCGTTATACTGCTTACAGCCGTATATCATTACATCGTTTGTTTTTTTACTTCCGATATGATATAATAACTGCACAATAAGCGGTAATTTATTTTAAGGGTGATTTTATGAATATTTACAAGACGTTTCCAACACTTGAAAACGACAAATATATTTTGCGCCCCGTGCTCGACGCGGATTTGGACAATTTGCTGAAAGTTTACAGCGACGTTAAAGCGGTACCGTTGTTTAATAGCGATAACTGTCACGGCGACGATTTTTATTACACCACGAAAGCGCGCATGAAACAAGCGTTGGACTTCTGGAAGCAGGCTTACGACAACGGCTGGTTTGTAAGGTTTGGCATAGTTGACAAAAAATCCGGCGAAGCGATAGGCACAATTGAAGAATTTCACCGCGAAGAAAAAGACTACTTTACGAACTGCGGATTACTTCGGCTCGACTTACGTAGCGACTACGAAAAGGCGACGGAGATATACAGCATATTGTCATTAATCTCCGTGCCGTCGTTTGATTTGTTCGGCTGTGATATCGTCGCAACAAAAGCCATTCCGTCGGCAGTCGAACGCATAAAAGCTTTGACGGATACCGGCTTTACGCTCTCGCACGAGCCGCTTATCGGTCATGACGGAACAAAGTATTACGACTATTATGTGTTAAAAAAGGATAATTACACAACCGCGTCGGTCATAGTGTAGCCTTGCAAAGAATTTTCTTTTACCTGAATACAAATATATTTCAACGCGGAATTATCCGAAGCGAAAAACTGCCTTTTAGCCGACGGGGAAACGCGTATCCAGTCGCCCGCTTTTAAATCAACCGTTTCACCGTCTATAACGGCTTTTCCCGCTCCTTCTAAAATAGCATAAATTTCTTCGTTCTGCTTGTGACAATGAACAAACGGAACGCTTCCTCCTTTGGGCAACGCGTTAACGCTGACTTCCGCACCCGTAAGATTGAGCTTGTCGTGCAGTTCGCAACGCGCCTCCTCTCCTACGCTGATTTTATTGAATTTGTCCATAAAAACCTCCTGTTTTTGTTTACGCCCCAACTTTAACAAATTCGGCAAAACAATACAAGAGAGTTACTTTTTTATTACCCGATAATAAAAAGGTTACCAGGTTTCTTTTTTGAACCGTTGATTTTTCGCCCTCTCCGTGCTATAATGACCGCAAACACCAAAAAGGAGCCCGCCCATGCTGACAAAAGAAGAACTGCCGGAGTGTCCCGTCGCCACCACCGTACAACTTATAGGCAACAAGTGGAAACTGCTTATTATCCGAAATCTGCTTTACAAAGGCGACCAGCGGTTCACCGACTTTATCAAGACTATTCCCGCTATCAGTAAAAAGGTTTTAACCGACGATTTGCGGGCGCTCGAACGCGACGGGATTATAGAAAGGGAAGTTTTTGCGGAAATCCCCCCGCGCGTAGTTTATTCCTTGTCTCCGTTAGGCAAGACGTTAAAACCCGTCCTCGACGCTATGTATGAATGGGGCGCGGACTATAAAAACAATCTGTAAAATTAAAAAGCGGTTTGCATATTTGCAAACCGCTTTTTGTTTCAACGTTTATTGCTTATCTATGATATCGAGAATTTCCGCTATGCGATCCAGATCGTCGCGGGAATAATAATCTATATAAATTCTTCCCTTTTTGTCCGTACCTATAAGGCTTACCTTCGTCCGGAACGCGAACCTCATTCTCTCTACCAGTTGTTTGAGCTCTATCGAAGCGAGCGCCCTCTTTTTCTTTTTGCGCTCTTCAAGCACTTCCGGGGGCGTATTGTAGGCGCGCACCTTCTTTTCAAGCTCGCGCACCGATACCTGACTCTTAATCGCTTCCCTTGCAAACGTCTGCTGATCCTCCGCGGGCAACGGAACAATGGTCCTTGCGTGACCTGCCGAAAGCTTCCCTTCCGCCACGAGTTCTATAACTTCGGGGCAGAGATTCAAAAGCCGCAACGTGTTGGCTATTGCGGGGCGTGATTTGCCTATTCTTTCCGCAAGTTCGTCCTGCGTGAGCTTATAATCCACCATCAGCTGCTTCATTGCCGTCGCCGCTTCTATGGGATTCAGGTCCTCTCTTTGAAGATTTTCTATAAGCGAAATTTCTTTGATTTCACGGGCGGAATAGTTGCGGATTACTACGGGTATAGAATTGAGCCCCGCCAGTTTCGTCGCGCGGAAACGGCGTTCGCCCGCTATAATCATATAAGTGCCGTCTTTGTTGTCGTTTACGACTATCGGCATAATTACGCCGTGTTTTCTTATCGAGTCGGAAAGCTCTTTTAAAGCCTGCTCGTCAAAGTTTTTACGCGGCTGGTTGGGGTTTGCCGAAATTTTATTGAGCGGCATATCCTCGGCATTCTTTCTCTCCTCTTCGGTATAGTCGAACGCGCTCCTCTTCTCGTACACTCTTTCGTAAGCGGCTTCCGTGTCTTCGAAAAGCTCGCTCAAGCCCTTTCCTAATCCCTTTGCCATATGTTAACCTCTCGCTTTATACTTGTTTGGATAAAAACTCTTCCGTGAGTGCCTTATACGCCCTTGCCCCCACGCACTTCGGGTCGTGCAGAATTATGGGCACGCCGTGGCTGGGAGCTTCGGCAAGGCGTACGTTGCGCGGAATAATAATTTCATAAAGCTTATTTTTAAAAAACTTTTTAATCTCCGCCGTTATCTGCTTTGCAATCAAAGCCCGCCCGTCGTACATAGTAATAACCACCCCTTCAACCTGCAAACGCGGATTGAGATGTTGTCTGACCATAGCTATGGTATTCATGAGCTGGCTCACGCCCTCGAGAGCGTAATACTCGCTTTGCAACGGAATAACTATACTGTCCGAGGCCGCCCACGCGTTTATGGTCAAAAGTCCCAAAGACGGAGGGCAATCGATGAATATGTAATCGTATTGATCGCGAATTTTATCCAGAGCCGTTTTTAAAATCTTTTCTCTGTTCCGCTTGTAAACGAGGTCGACTTCCGCCCCCGTCAAATCAACGTTGGCGGGGAGAATGTCCAGAAGTTTAACCTGCGTGGGCAGAATATTGTTTTCGGCGGCGTCCTCTTCGATAAGCACGTTATAAACCGATTTTTTAAGGGCGCTTTTAGAAAAACCCAAACCGGTAGTAGCGTTTCCCTGCGAGTCTATATCGACGAGAAGCACCTTTTTACCGAAGTCGGCGCAATATGCCGCCATATTTATCGCGGTGGTAGTCTTGCCCACGCCGCCTTTTTTATTGGTAAACGAAATTATTTTGCCCATAACACTAACTTTTTTTCCTCACGTTTCACGGGAAACATTATTTCTCTTCGGTGTTTTCTTTGATTTCTTTGTTTTCGTCGGGTTTGTCGCCGGTATCGGAATCTGCCCCGCCGGAAATCACTTCTTCTGAATTTTCTTCGTTTTCGAATTTCTTAAAAGGATTCTCCGCGTGCTTTTTATCCTGTTCGTCCATAAACTTCAAAACTTCAACGTGGCTCTTTCCTTCCATAAGCATATCCACTTCGTCGGAATAGATCGTTTCGCGTTCGATAAGGATACGGGCCATATTGTCGAGCACGGAGCGGTGTTCCGTAAGGAGCTTAACCGCACGCGCGTGCGCGGCTTCTATAATAGCGTGCATTTCGTCGTCTATGAGTTTTGCGGTATCGTCGCTGTACGCGTTGTGGGTTTCCATATCCTTACCCAAAAATACCGTCTGCGAATTGGACCCGTAAGTCATAAGTCCCAGCTTTTCGCTCATACCCCACTCGGTAACCATGCGTTTAGCCATTTCCGTAACGCGTTCAAGGTCGTTAGACGCCCCCGTAGTTATGTCTTTTATAACCAACTCTTCGGCAACGCGTCCGCCCAAAGCCATACAGATAAAATCTATAATCTTGTTTTTAGTCATATGCGCGTCGTCGTTGTCGGGTCTCGTCATTGTATAGCCCGCCGCATTGCCGCGGGGAATAATGGAAACTTCCTGAACGGGATCGCACTCGGGGCAGAGTTTTGCAAGAATCGCGTGACCCGCCTCGTGATAAGCGGTAATTCTCTTGTCGCTCTCGGTAACAACCCTGCTCTTCTTCTGGGGTCCCATCAAAACTTTGTTTACGCCCTCATAAAGCTCGGTATTGCCTATAAACTTTTTATTAGCCCTTGCCGCAAGTATGGCGGCCTCGTTTAAAAGGTTTGCAAGGTCCGCACCGGAGAAGCCCGCCGTAATTCTCGCAACGGTCTTAAAATTGACGTCGGGAGAAATAGGTTTATTGCGTGCGTGTACTTTTAATATCTGTTCCCTGCCCTTGACGTCGGGAAGATTTACAAAAATCTGTCTGTCAAAACGACCGGGACGCATAAGCGCGGGGTCGAGAATGTCGGCGCGGTTAGTTGCCGCCATTACTATTACTCCCTCGTTAGACTCGAAGCCGTCCATCTGAACGAGAATCTGGTTTAACGTCTGCTCTCTTTCGTCGTTGCCGCCGCCGAGACCTGCTCCGCGGTGACGACCTACGGCGTCTATTTCATCTATAAATATTATGCAGGGCTGGTTTTTCTTCGCCATATCAAATAAGTCGCGTACGCGCGAAGCACCCACGCCAACGTACATTTCTACGAAGTCGGAACCGGAAACGGAGAAGAACGGAACGCCCGCTTCGCCGGCTACAGCTTTTGCAAACAGCGTTTTACCCGTTCCGGGAGGCCCTACAAGCAATACGCCCTTTGGAATACGCGCCCCCAAATCGGAAAACTTTTTCGGCTGGCGCAAAAACTCTACCACTTCGGCAAGTTCCACCTTTTCTTCTTCGGCGCCCGCCACGTCGGTAAAGCGCACCTTTATATTGGTCGTTACACGGGCTTTTGTCTTTGCGAACGACATCATTTTGCCGCCGCCACCCATTGACGAACGTATTATAAGGAAGAACACTACGCACACAGCTACAAGCGAAAGAACCGTAAACAGCGTAGAAACCCAGTTTCCTGCGTTAGGATTGGACTGAAAAAGCTCTATACCGTAAGATTCCCAAGCCGTGACTGTTTCCGAATCAAGACTGTCTGCGCCGTATAACGACGGACCGTAAGAAATATAGCGCCTTATTGCTTTACCCGTTTCAAGGTCACCTTCCCAAACATAGCCGCTGAACTGATAGGCGTCGGTATTAATCTGGCAAAAAACCACTACGCGCACGTCTTTACCGTTTACTTCGTTGACTACGTATCCGTTGGCGTCGAGTTTATAACCCTTTGCTTCGATATCTGCCGCGGTCACGCCCTCTTTGAGTTTGCCGTCTTTGCGAATTAGTTCCGCATTGTTGGCGTATTCCTTAAACTTGCTTATGCTGATATCTCTTGCGCCACCGTTTAAGCTGGTGGTAATTAAAATAATCGCCACCGCCGCAACAAGCACAAGGATAACAGACCAGAGTATAATTTTACCTTTTTTACTCAAGATGCAACTCCTTAAAAAGTCTTTTTATTGAATTTAAAATTATTTTAACATAAATGGAAATATATTACAAGTATTTATTAATAAAAATTGTTATATATCACTCAATTTTTAACTTATTTTCACCGACTATTTGCGAGTCGGATTTCTCAAAAACTGTAAAAAATAGCTAAAAATTAGTATGCGCTATATACATTTTTATATCAAAAAATGTTTCATGTGAAACTTTCAACCAAATTTTTTTACCGTTTCAGTGTTTCACGTGGAACATATAACGCTTAAATTTTGCCAATTGTGGATAATTTTTACTGTTTGGGGATAAAATTTGCTTAAAATAGCTTAAAATTACTAAAACGTGTGGATAAAAATTTGAAATTTAAGTCAAATTTTTACGTATTATCTCCCACATCCATTATTTTGTGTCTTTTTTGTGGATAAAATGCGCCGCATGTTCAATTTTGCGCCGAATTCAATTGTTAATAAGTTGTTAATATGTGGATAAAAAGTTCAAACCCGTTCGGTAACTTATTTTTTAAAATAATATTATAATTAATCCTATAAGGGTCAATAATCGTGCAGAGGTTTTAATTTATGGACTACTCTTTCAATTTATATAACGCTATGGCGCAGGAAGGAATTTGCCTTTCGCTCAAAAAATTGCTGCCTACTTTCCGTATGCCCGTAATTTTATGTATCGGGAGCGATCTTTCCGTTGGAGACAGCCTCGGCCCCGTGACCGGAACGAAAATAAAAGAAAAACTGCGCGGACTTGACTGTTACGTCTACGGAACTCTTTCCAAACCCATTACCGCACACGAAGTAAAATATATGAACGAATTTTTGAGGTCGACTCATCCCGAAAGTCCTATTATAGCCGTAGACGCCGCCGTCGGCCTTGCCGGCGATATCGGTCTTATAAAGCTCGCCAAAAGGGCAATAAAACCTGGGAGCGGAGCAAACAAAAAACTTTCCAAAGTGGGCGACGTTTCGGTCATGGGAATCGTGGCGGAACATTCCGTTTTCAACTATTCGCTTTTTTCATCCACCCGTCTGAATATTATATACAAAATGTCGGAAATTATTTCGGAGGGAATAGTCACGTTTATTCTCGAAAACCTTAAAAACTGCGGCGTTGAGGAAAGTTACGAAGCTTTGATTTCGCGGTAACAAAATTAAATTAAAATCCGTATTATAAAGTAATGGGTATTTATTTGCACGAACCGAGAAGCGACCCCGAAATTATTCATAGCCCGTGCTGTTGCAACGAGAGCCGCCCTAACGGTTTATTATTCTTTCTTATTGCTTTTTACCTTATGAAAAATATAAGATCCGAGTGAACGAAAAAAAGAGAAGAGGTCTGACTCTTCTCTTTTTTCTTTATAGTGCCGCGCCCCTGCATTTTCTTCGGCGCAATTAAATCTGCACCTCTAAAAAATATAAGGCGCAAATAATTTTTAAAGGGGATTTTTTCTCTCTTTTCCGTTACCGCGAGGATACTTTAAAGGGGTGGCGCAAACTTTTTTTATTATAACCGCACGTCTCTTTCCCATACCGTAAGGCAGTTCGTAACTAAAAATTTCCTGCGTTTTTCCACCCAGTATTTTAATAGCGTTTTCCGCTTCGTTCAAATCTTCGCTCTCGCTCTTATACGCTATAAATACACCCCCGACTTTAACGTAAGGTAAACAGTATTCCGCAAGTGTAGCAAGTTTTGCAACGGCTCTTGCAGTCACCGCGTCGAATTTTTCCCTCAAAGAGTTATCAACAGCTCCGTCTTCTGCGCGGATATTCAGCACGTTTTTACAATTCAGTTTTAATTTATCCACAACCTGCCGCAAAAAAACGCACTTTTTACCCGTACTTTCTATTAAAGTAAAACTCAAATCTTCCCTTGCTATCATTAAAGGAACAGAAGGAAACCCTCCTCCCGATCCTATTTCTGCAACTTCCGCTCCCTCTTTAAAGTAAGCGCTTGGCGCAATACTGTCGTAAAAATGTTTGATAAAAACTTCTTTATCATCAATAATAGACGTTAAATTACATTTTTCGTTATATTCAATCAAAAGTTCTCTGAACAATTCAAATTTTTCTTTTTTCGATTCAAGCAATTCAAAACACTTATCCATACAAAAAATTATAACTTAAAAAATAATTTTTTTCAACAGCTTTTTTATCCACAATCCACAAAAAAGCTGTTAATAACGGCAAATTCAATAAAATTTATCCGTTTTTTTCAAAACGCAAAAAAAAATCATAAACAAAACGCAATAAAATTCCACAATTTACCTACAAAAAAATTCACATTCCAAATAGCGGAAAAGTCACTCATTAAGTTGCTTTTTCGGCGTTTATTTGTTAAAATATAAAAGGTTTTGTTAACTTATACACAATTCAACATTGCCTACTAATAAATACTACCAATTAATTTTTTTAAATAAGTAAATATAATAAAATCAAACGGGAGAAAACAGTTATGAAATGTGTTTGCGAAGGTATAGATTTATCCGATGCAGTGCTTAAAGTAGTCAAAGCGTGCTCGTCTAAAACCACTGTACCCGTATTAGAATGTATAAAACTCAACGCTAAAAACGATTCTTTAACGCTTTCGGCTACCGACGGCGAAATTTCGATACTCAAAACCATAAAGGCGGAAATTTACGAAGAAGGCGAACTCTGCGTTCCGGGCAAATATTTTGCCGACTTTATCAAAAAACTCGAAGGAGTACAGATAACCCTTTATTCCGAGGGTAAAAAAATGGATATAATTTACGCCGACAGCCAGACTAACATGCAAGTTCTTTCGGCGGACGATTTTCCCCGTATCGATACCGAAATAAACGAAAACAGTTTTAAAATAAAAACGTCGGATTTAAAGGATTTTATCCGTTCCACTTCGTTTTGCTGTGCAACCGACGATTCGCGCCCTATTTTAAAAGGTTGTCAGATAGTTATTAACGGCGAAGACGTCTGCGTTACCTCTCTCGACGGTTTCCGCCTTGCAACCATCAACGGAAAAGTAATTTCTTCTACGGGCAATATGGAAATTATATGTCCAGCCCGTACTTTGAGCGAGATAGAAAAAATGATACCGGAAAGCGACGAAGAAACCGAAATTTTCGTTCAGCGCGGTATGATTTTGGTGGCTGCGGGCAACACTGTGCTCACTTCCAGACTTTACGGCGGGGATTTCATTAAAAAAGAGAATATTATTCCCAAATCTTTCATTACCGAAGTTACGGTAGAAAAAGACGCTCTTAAAGCGAGCATCGAAAGAGCGGCTATTTTAGTAAGAAACGACAAAAACAGCCTGATTATTTTCGATATCGGCGGAGATAAAATAGAAATTTCTTCCGCGTCGGAAATAGGAAACGTTCAGGAACCGGTAAAAGCAGTTATAGAAGGCAAAGACGTTAAAATAGCAATGAATTCAAAGTTCATAATAGACGCCGTCAACGCTTTGAACGAGGAAAAAATAACCCTCTATTTCAACAACAGCGTTCAGCCGTTTATCTGCCGCAATCAAAACAACAAGGACAGGCTCTATTTGATACTTCCCGTAAGAACGGGCGGCGCAGGTTAAAATTAGCGAACGAAAAATAAAATTACTTGACTTGCGTTAAAAATATTTATATAATAAGTAATATCGCTTATAATATACCTTTAAAATACAAGGAGAATTTTTATGAAGAGGACTTATCAGCCCAAGAAAAGACAGAGAAGCAAGGTTCACGGCTTCAGAAAGAGAATGGCTTCCACCGCGGGAAGAAACGTTTTGAAAAGAAGAAGAAACAAAGGCAGAAAAAAGCTGTCCGCTTAAACGGTGAACTTGGGTGAAATACCTTAAAATCAAAAAAAACACCCGTTTTCAAAAGTTATTTACAAAGGGGAAAAAGGTATTTTCCCCTGATATTACGTTATTGTATTTACCTTCGGACAAGCTTTCTATGGGGCTTGCCGTATCAAAAAAGCACGGTTGCGCCGTGCAGAGAAACAGAATAAAGAGGTTGCTTCGGGCAAGTTTTTACGAATGCGCCTCCCTGTTTTGCAGACCTGTTTCGGTGATACTCGTTCCGAAGGTCGGCGGAGACTATTCTTACGCGGCGTACGTAAAGAGCCTTAAAATCTGTATAAAAAAGGTGAACGAATGCCAAAAAGGCTTAAAAAATTCAGGCGCAAATATCTAAAGCCCGTGTTTAAAGCCCTTTTTATGAGGCTTATCGTGTTTTATCAAAAAAACCTTTCGCGCCATACCTGTCTTTACGAGCCTACCTGTTCGGAATACACAAAGCGCGCAATAAACAATAAAGGCGTTATTTTGGGAATAATTTTAGGCGCTTGGCGGATTTTACGTTGTAACCCGCTCTCAAAAGGCGGTTACGACCCCGCGCCGGAAAAATATTTCCGTCTGCGCTGGGTAATATAAGCCTTAACGTAAATTATATTAAAATTTCAGTTACCGCCCGCGGCAATCTGATACGTTGATTAAACGGAACGTTTATGAATTTTTTTAACACACTTGCAACATCGAGCATAGTAAACTCGTTCGGAGTCGAACCGATTACTTCGATTAATCTCGACTGGATAGGCAACATTATCAGTTGGATTTTCGATTTGTTTTCGGGCTTTTACGGTGCCGTCGCTTTGGGCGTCATCGTATTTACGCTGTGCTTAAAAACGCTCGTTCTTCCTCTCGATATCTATTCGAGAATAAAGACTAAAAAGCAGTCTCTTTTAATGGAAAGAATGCGTCCGCAGATGGAAAAGCTCCAAAAGCAGTACGCAAACGATAAAAACATGTACCAGCAAAAGGTGAACGAGCTGCAAAAGGCGCACGGTTACAATCCTTTGGGCGCGTGCCTGCCTATGATCGTTTCGCTTGTAGTGTTCATGGTAGTTTTCTCGTCGTTTTCAACTTACTCCAACTACGCTACGTTGCGTAATTATAACGAAATGGTCAACGCTTATAACGCGAGCGTCGAAATTTACGTTGAAACTTTCGAAAACGATCCCGAAGAATCACACTTTCTTGTAGGTTCAGATAACTGCTATAAGGTTAAATTCGATAAATTCAAGTCGCATTACGAAAAGTATTATAACGAAGCGCATAAAGACGACGTTGACGAAAAGGGCAACCCCGCCCCCAAAACCTTCGACGCGGCGGCTTTCGACAATAAAGACGAAAACGCAAAGTGGGAAGTGGTGACGGAATACGTCCAGTTAAACGCCCGCGAAGCCGTAGTTAAGTGGTATGCGGAAAATAAAACGGCAACCGAATTCGCGTGGATAGGGAACATGTGGTATCCCGATTCTATGCTCAATAAAAAGGTGCCCGATTTCGAGAGTTTCCGCTCTTCCGTAGCGCGCGCAATGGGTTCGGGAGCAAGCGCCACTTATGAGGCGGATTATAACGAAGTAACTTTTAATCTTACCGAAGAAAAGAATACTTATAACGGCTATTTCGTTCTCATAGTGCTTGCGATAGGTCTCATGTTCTTGCAACAGTTTATTACTATGCGCACGCAAAAAGCGGCGAACGAATTGAGTTCGGTGGACGGCTCGGCGGCCAAAACAAATAAGTGGATGATGATTATAATGCCCATTATGTTCGGTGTGTTCTCGTTTTTCTACTCCGCGGCGTTCTCCGTATACATGATTATAAACACGCTATACGGCCTTATATCCACGTTGATCATTAACAAAGCGGTTGCAGTCAGCTTCGAAAAGAAGGGTGACGCAATATTCAATAAAAAACCGAAAAAACCGTCGGATAAGGCAAAGAGGTTAAAATAATGGAAGAAAAAAACGTATTTACGGCAAAAAGCGTAGACGAAGCGCTCGACGAGGGATTGAAAACTATGGGACTTACCCTCGATGAAGTTGATTATGAAATTATCGAAGAAGGTAAAAAAGGACTTTTCGGTATAGGTACGGTTAAAGCGCAGGTTAAAATAATACCCAAAAACGACGGCTGTTCGAGAACCACTTCGTTTATCGACGGCTTGCTCAAAGTTATAGGCGTCGAGGCTGAAAGCGAAGTAGTTTCCGATGCGGAAACGCTCAACATCAATATAAAAACGCCTTCGTCGGCGAGAGTTATAGGCAAGCGCGGAGACGTTTTAGACGCTATTCAGTGCCTTGCCGGCGCCGTTGCCAATATCGGCAGAGACGAATACAGAAAAGTAGTCGTAGACTGCGAAAACTATCGCGCTCAACGCGAACAGACCCTGCGCGAACTTGCGCAAAAACTTGCTAAAACCGCAGTTGAAACGGGCAGAAAGATGCTTTTAGAGCCCATGACTCCGTATGAGAGGAGGGTGATTCACGCGGCTTTGATGGATAACGAAGAGGTTAAAACCGTGTCGGAGGGCAGAGAACCCGTCAGATACGTTGCCGTA
The DNA here is from genome assembly GCA_910579525.1 of uncultured Christensenella sp. GTDB lineage: Bacteria > Bacillota > Clostridia > Christensenellales > Borkfalkiaceae > Coproplasma. Next base: position 19,771 of record CAJTUK010000006.1, read on the forward strand.
ATTCCCAACAACGCAAAACCTTACGACAGGGGCGTAAGATACGGCGAAAGAAGAAAAGACGGCCGCAGAGATCGCAGAGACCGCGATAACCGCGGCGAAAGAAGAAGCGGAGGAAGAGACCGCGCCGAGCGTTCGGGCAACCGTTCAGACAGGGGCGTAAGACCTTCGGGCGGCGCAAAACGCGGCAAAAAGGAGATTTATTTCGGAACTTTCCTCGGCAACAGCCAAAAGGAAGCTAAAAAGGAAGAAACTCCCGAAAAGAAAGACGAAGAATAATGGTAATAACACGACGGCGGCGCGTTTATATGTGCCTTGCCTGCGTGAAATTAATAGATGGTTTTCGGCTAAACACATCAATAAAAAAACCGAGGAGAAGCAAATTTTTAAAAGGTTATCCTCATAGGATAGCCTTTTTTTAAGCTGGAATTTGCGAAAAATCAAATGAAAAACTTTTTTACCACCAAGCGAATTTGCCGCGCGGGAATAATCGCCGCGCTGTACGTCGCGCTCACCTACGCCTTCGGCGCAATCGCCTATAACGGTTTCGTACAGATCCGTCCGGCGGAAGCATTGACAATTTTGCCGCTGTTCTTTCCCGAAGCGGTGCCCGCGCTCTGGATTGGCTGTATGCTCGCCAATCTCGGCTCGCCGTTTATTATGTACGACGTGCCCATAGGCGGACTTGCAACGCTCGTTTCCGCGCTCTTGACTTACGGCGCGGGAAGGTTGATAAAAAATCATGTGTTAAAGGTTATTGCGGGCGGCATTTGCCCCGTTCTGGTAAACGCGTTTATAATTCCCGTTATAATCGTATTCCTTTGCGGCGATTTGTGCGGTTACGAAACCGCGACTCTCGCATACTGGTTTATGTTCGGCAGTATGTGCGCCACCGAGGGTTTGTGGATTTTCGGACTGGGAAGTTTGTTATATTTTGCAATCTATAAACTGCAAAAAAAGGGCGTGAGAGTGTTTATTAGCGAAAACGTTCCTCCAAAACCTGTCGAAAGTCAAACAGAAGATTAAATAAAAAAGGTTATCCTTACAGGATAACCTTTTTTTACGCCGTTTATCTGACGAACAAATTTTTTATTTACGCTTTTTTGGCAGTTGCTTTTTTCGTCGTGGAAGTCTTTTTCGCCGTCGCAGTTTTCGTTGCGGCGGGCTTTTTAACCTCTTCGCCTTCTGCCGCAGGCTCCGCCGCTTTTGCCGCGGGCTTTGCGTCTTTGCAGTTGTCTTTCAAAGTCGCAAGGCAGTGCCACAATTCGCCGGGGATTCTGTCTTTAACCGTACCGTTATAATATCCCTCGATTTCTTCCGCTTCGGCATACCATTTAGCCTTGTCGACGGTAAGGATTTCTTTAAGCTCTTCCAAACCGAATTTCTTTCCTTCGCAGATTTCGTAGTCGAGGTCGGTGATGTCGATATCTTCAGCCTTGGGAACGTAACCTATAGCCGTTTCTTCCGCGTCCGCGGCGCCGTCGCAACGCTTCAAAATCCATTCGAGAACGCGCATATTGTCGCCGAATCCGGGCCACATAAAGTTGCCGTCTTTATCGGTGCGGAACCAGTTTACGTTGAAAATCTTGGGAGGATTTTTAACCTTTTTGCCCATCTCTATCCAGTGTGCGAAATAATCGCCCATATGATAGCCGGTGAAAGGCTTCATAGCCATGGGGTCGTGACGGAGAACGCCTACTGCGCCCGCCGCCGCCGCGGTTGTTTCGGATGACATTGCCGAGCCTATAAACACGCCGTGGTTCCAGTCGCGCGCTTCGTAAACGAGGGGAGTGGTGGAAGCTCTTCTTCCGCCGAATATAATAGCCGAAAGGGGAACGCCCTTTTTGGAGTTGAAATCGGGCGAAACGCACGGGCAGTTTACCGCGGGAGCGGTGAAACGGCTGTTGGGGTGCGCCGCGCAGGTCGATTTGTCTTTTTTATCGAATTTTTCGGGATTCCAGGGCTTGCCCGTCCAGTCGATGCAGTGCTCGGGCAGTTCTTTGGAAAGTCCTTCCCACCAAACGGTCATATCGTCGGTATTGAGCGCCACGTTGGTGAAAATGGTTCCGCGCTTGGTTGATTGAAGCGCGTTGTAGTTGGAGTGTTCGTTAGTGCCGGGAGCAACGCCGAAGAATCCGTTTTCGGGGTTAACAGCCCAAAGTCTGCCGTCTTCGCCCACTCTTATCCATGCGATATCGTCGCCCACGCACTCTACCTTATAGCCTTTTTCAAGGTAGTGTTTGGGGGGTATAAGCATTGCAAGGTTGGTTTTGCCGCAAGCGGAAGGGAACGCAGCCGCCACGTACTTCTTTTCGCCGTCGGGGAAGGTTACGCCCAAAATAAGCATATGTTCCGCCATCCAGCCCTCGTTTTTGCCGAGGTAAGAAGCTATGCGCAAAGCAAAGCACTTTTTGCCGAGCAATACGTTGCCGCCGTACGCCGAATTCACCGATATTATGGTGTTGTCTTCGGGGAAGTGCATAATGTATCTCTTTTCTGCGTCTACGTTGCACTTTGCATGAAAACCCTTTATAAAGTCGCCGTCTTTACCTAAAGCTTTAAGGCACTGAACTCCCACTCGGGTCATTATAGCCATGTTCAAAACTACGTAAATGGAGTCGGTGACTTCGATACCTATTTTAGCGAAAGGACTGCCCACTACGCCCATGGAATAGGGGATAACGTACATGGTTCTGCCTTTCATAGAGCCGCGCGCAATCTCGTTTGCAAGCTCGTAAGCCTGTTTGGGATCCATCCAGTAATTGATGGGGCCGGCGTCCTCTTTGTTTTTAGTGCATATGAACGTTCTGTCCTCTACGCGCGCAACGTCGTTTACCTTCGTGCGGTGAAGATAGCAGTCAGGCAAAAGATTTTGGTTGAGCTTTATAAGCTCGCCCGTTTTAACCGCCTCTTCTTTGAGCGCTTTAATCTGTTCGGCTCCGCCGTCTATCCAAACGATTTTATCGGGCAGACCTAAAGCCGCGCTCTCTTCAACGAATTCGAGAACTTTTTTGTTTTTAGTCAAAGCCATAATTTTACTCCTTAAAAAATCAAAACTCTTACGTATAATATTATAGTATAATAAGCAAAAAAAAGCAAATTAATTGATATACGGATTTTTTAAATAAACGCGCCTTTTCGGCGTTATATTACATATTTATATAATTTTCGTTAATATATTATGAATATAATAAAACTCGGCATATGGTAAAACGCGCTTTTTGCGCGCGCCCGTATCAAAGAAGGAAGCTTATGGGGTACACCAAAAACATCGCCGTAATCCGCGGACTTAAAGACGGATTTTCTTCGGACGGCGGGAGTCTCTCGGGGCTCGTAAAGGCTGAACGCTACGGTTCGCATCTCAAAATAGAAATATCTTACATAAATTTCGCTCCGCTCACCGAGGGGCGGTATATTACCGCACTGTCCGACGGGCGCCATACTGTAATTGTCGAAAACGGCGATTTCGAAGGTGAAAGCGAACTTAACACAGACGCGGGGTTTGCCGCTCTCGTCTGTTTTATCAACGGCGGCGTGTACCCCGTCGCCTCCGCCGTTTGCGGAAATTTCAGGGGCGAGGCGCTGGGTATAAAGGCGGAAGTGGAAAAAACAGAAAACCTCCACGCCGCAAATAACGCAAATAAAAAGAGTAAAGGCACGGCTGTCTCGCAGGAGGCGCAGGCGTACGAAGACGAAGCGATAGCGGAGGAAAATTATTATGAATTTGAAACTGATGAGGGCGGCGGTGCTGTACGCGAGGATAAAGCAGAAGAAAAAAGCGGGGAAAAATCTGATAAAAATGAAGAGGCTATTAGCGCTGTCAAAGATAAAAAAAGCGGCGTAAACGGCGCATATCACGGGGGTAATGGGCTCGCGGGCGGCGATTTTTACGGTAGAATGAAGGGAGAAATAGAAAAGCTGTTAAAAGAATACCCCCGCGCGGAAGCTCTGGAAAATCTTATAGAAGGCTCGAAGTGGGTTAAAATTTCTTACGGAGAAAACGGCTTTTACGTATTCGGCGTAATATATTCTGGGGGTAAAGCCGAGTATATCTGTTACGGCGTGCCCTCTTATGACGGTAAGATTCCGCCTGAAAGTATGCGGGAGACTTCTTCTTTTATCCCTGCGGAAGACGGGGATTTCAAGGGGTTTTGGGTTATGTATCAGGATGCGGATACGGGCGCGACTCTTAAAATAGAGGGCACTTAAAACAGTCGCATAAATAATGCGCGTGCCTGAAATATTGACAAAGAAAGCGCGGTGTGCTATAATAAATATATAAATAAACAAGGATTTTTCGGAGGGCAATATTGCCCTCCGTGCGGCGTACGCCGCACGGAGGTAAAAATCTTAATTGCTTTAAATTTTTTCAAGGAGATGAGAAAATGAAAAAGAAGTTTGTTTTTGCAGCCGCCGCGGCGGTTGCGTGCAGTTGCGTTTTAACGGCGGGTTGCATACCCGGACTTGTCGGACATAATCATACTTTTTCAAACGAATACGCGTATGACGAAACGCATCATTGGTATCCCGCGAATTGCGGACACGACGAAAAGAGCGACTACGCGCAGCACGAGTTCTCGGAGGACGTTTGCGTGGACTGTTATTACGAGAGGGAGCACGTACACCTTTTTAACGAAGAAGCGTGGGATTTCGACCTTAAAACGCACTGGCACCCCGCGGTTTGCGGGCACGAGCAGGAAAAAGGCGGAGTTGCAAACCATAATATAGCTAACGGAGCCTGCGAGTGCGGGTTCGCCTATACGCAGGCGCTCGAATACGTTGAAACGGAAGGCGGCTACGCCGTTGCGGGCATAGGCACGGCAACGTTGCGGAACGATACGCTTATAATACCCGCGGAATATAACGGCAAGCCGGTTTTAAGTATAAAGAGGCGCGCTTTTACAAACGCGTCGATACGCATCGATAAAATAATTTTGCCGGAAAGCCTTACCGGCTTCGAGCAGTATGCGTTCAATGATTTAAGCGTTTACGAGGTGGTGTTGCCGCAGTCGCTCGAAAGCATAGAGGCGGGAGTCTTTTCAGGCTGTTACCATCTGGAAACGGTCACTTTCAACAATCCCGAAACCACGATTATAGGCACAAACGCTTTTAACGGTTGCGGGAGTCTCGAAAAGATAATTTTCAACGGCACTAAGGAGCAGTGGAACGCCGTTAAAAAGTATTATCAATGGGACGAAGGCACGGGCGATTATACGGTTTACTGTACTGACGGAGAGATTGCAAAAAACGCATAAAATAAATAATAGAAAACCGCCGCGGCAAATTGCCGCGGCGGACTTTTTTATTTTAACCCTTTAAAAGGTTTAAACACAATCAGCGAGTAAACGGTGAACAACGCGGAAACCGCGCCGTTAGCAAGAAAACTGCGGTAGATAACAGTGTTGCCGAAAGATAAAAATTTTATCAGGTCGAATCCCGTAAAGGCGAATATCCCCCCGCATATGGCGAGAATAATGAGGTTTGCAACGCAAAGGTAGCACGTGGCTTTCATAAAAAAAGTATTTGCGCCGCGAGTATTAATTATTCACAACTACGTAATATTGTCAACGATTAGTTTATCGAAGTCGGGCTTTTCGGTAAAGTCGCGCGGCAAAAATTTTACCGTGCGGAATTTCGCGTAGTTGAAAATGTGCGTTTTCAAAACTATCGGCGTGGCTATATCGAGCTCTTCGCAGACGTCCGAAACGTATTTCCAAAAATCGGAATAGGCGAATTTGCCTTCCCGCTCGTAAGTAATTTGTTTTATGATTTTTTCGCCTTTTACGACTTTCGCCCAAATTCTGAACATATAATTATTATATTTTAAAAATTGACTTTTGTCCAATAAAAACGTATAATATAAAGAAAACGTCCGCCGCTGCTGCGCGGGAACGGGGAACAATATAATGGATAAAAAAGATAAAGAAATTATCGCGCTTTTAACGGAGGACGCGAGGATTACCGTAAAACAGATTGCTTCGGCGCTGGGTATCGGTGAAGACGAAGCAAAGCGCAGGGTGTCGGCCCTTGAAGAGCGCGGTGTAATAGTAAAATATACCGCCATTATAAACGCGGACGGCGTGGACGAGGACTACGTTGAGGCGCTGATAGAGGTAAAGGTTACTCCCCAGCGCGGGCACGGCTTCGACGCCATAGCGGAAGAGGTTAGTTCACACCCCGAAGTTCAGAGCCTCTATCTTATGAGCGGGGCTTATGATTTGGCGGTCGTTGTGAGGGGGAAATCTTTAAAAGAAATTTCACGGTTTGTTTCGGAAAAGATCTCCACTTTCGAGAGCGTAATTTCAACCGCCACCCACTTTATACTAAAAAAATATAAGGTCGAAGGCGCCGAAACGCGCGAGCCGGACGGCGGCAAAAGGATAAGCGTTCAGCCGTGACGCTCCGTATATAATTTAAATAACTTTATGAGAAAATTCGTAAACAAGAGAGCGGAGGCGTTACAGCCCAGCGGTATAAGAAAATTTTTCGACCTCGTTTCGACGATGGAAGGTGCGGTTTCGCTCGGAGTGGGCGAGCCCGATTTTATCACGCCGTGGAACGTGCGCGACGCCGCTATACGCTCGTTGAGGCGGGGATATACGCAATATACGGGCAACAGAGGATTGCCCGAACTGCGCGAACTCATATCCCGTTATTTGAAAGAACGCTTTAACGCGGAATACCCCGCGGACAGAACAATAGTAACGGTGGGTGCGAGCGAGGCCATAGATTTGGCGTTGCGCGCCACATGCGAAGAGGGCGACGAAATACTGGTGCCCGAGCCCTGTTACGTTTCTTACGCGCCGATTATAACGCTTGCGGGCGGTACTCCCGTGCCTTTGGCGTGCACTGCCGAAAACGGGTTTGTCGTCACGCCGGAAATTATAGAGCGCGCGGTTACGCCCAGAACAAAGGCGGTTATTCTGGCTTACCCCAACAACCCCACCGGCGGAATTATGACGGAGGAACAACTCCGCGCCATAGCGCCGATAATAGAGAACCGCGACCTCTTGGTTATATCCGACGAAATATACGCCGAACTTACTTACACCGGCGCTCATTTTTCAATAGCGGCGATACCGCAAATGCGCGAAAGAACGGTATATATTGGGGGCTTTTCCAAATCGTTTGCAATGACGGGCTGGCGCGTGGGTTTTGTTTGCGCCCCCGAAGAGATAGACGCGGCAATGCTCAAAATACACCAGTACACCGTTTTGTGCGCTCCTCAACCGAGTCAGCGCGCGGCGGTTGCGGCGCTTAAAGAGGGGTTTTCCGACGGGTTCGCTTCCGTTGAAGAAATGCGCGAAGAATACAATCGGCGCGGCTCGTTTCTTGCCGGCGCTCTCAATTCCATGGGGTTGGAGTGCTTTATGCCGCGCGGGGCGTTTTACGTTTTTGCGAGCGTCGCCTCCACTGGTATGGACGGGGAAGAGTTTGCCGAAAAACTTTTAAAGGAGCAAAAGGTGGCGGTGGTCCCCGGCGTTGCGTTCGGTGCGGCGGGCAAAAATTTCGTGCGGGCGAGCTATGCGGCTTCTATGAAACAGCTTTCGGAGGCGGTCAGGCGCATACAGGCGTTCATCGGTGAAAAAGGTTGACAAACCCGGCCCCCGATTATATAATAGTGTGGACAAAAACGTGATTTCGCTAAAAAGCGGAATCACTTTTACTTATTTTTATCAGACAAACAACAATTTTTTAAGGAGTTTTTAAATGTCGGAACTTATAGTAATGACGCAAAAAAATTACGACGACCTCAAAAAGGAGCTTGATTATCTTGTTAAAACCAAGCGTCCGGAAATTATTGAAAGAATAGCGGAAGCGCGCAGTCACGGGGACTTGTCGGAAAACGCGGAGTATGACGCCGCAAGGGAAGAACAGCGCTCCAACGAGGGTAAAATAGCCGAAATAGAGTATAAACTCAAAAACGCCGATATCCGTAAAGAGGAAACCGACAACACTTACGTGCATCTGGGAAGCGTTGTTACCGTTTACGACGAAGATATGGAAGAAGAGCAGACCTACACGATAACCTCCGTTACCGAAGTGGACGTAATGGCGGGAAAGGTTTCCGTAGAGTCGCCCGTAGGCGCCGCGCTTTTAAAGAAAAAGGTTGGGGAAATCGCCACGGTAAAGTGCCCCGACGGTTCGGATTACGCGCTAAAAATAGTTAAAATAGGTTAAGGATAAAATTATGGCAGAGAAAGAAACGCAGCTTACCGCCGAAGAAGAGGCGGCAAACCTTGCCGAACAGGCGCGTATACGCCGCGAAAAACTGCAAAAACTTTGTGACGAGGGGAAAAACCCTTTTGCAAAGGTTAAGTGCGAAGTTTCCGCACGTTCGGAATATATAAGAAACAACTACGACTCGCTCGACGGCAAAGAGGTTAAAATCGCGGGCAGACTTATGTCGCGCAGAATTATGGGCAAGGCGTCTTTTTGTCATTTGCAGGACGACGAAGGGCTCATACAGATTTACGTTCGCCGCGACGACGTGGGCGAAGAGGATTACGCTTCGTTTAAAAAGGACTACGACCTGGGGGATATAATCTCCGTTACGGGCTGGGTTTTCAAGACGCAGACGGGCGAAGTTTCGGTTCACTGCACAAAAATAGAGATGCTTACAAAATGCCTTTTGCCGTTGCCCGAAAAACAGCACGGACTTAAAGACACCGATATACGTTACAGACAGCGCGAGCTCGATCTTATTGTCAATCCCGACGTCAAAAAGACGTTTGTAAAGCGTTCGGCGGTGCTTTCGGCTATACGCGGATATCTTGACGGCGAGGGCTTCCTCGAAGTCGACACCCCCGTTTTGAACACGATAGAAATAGGTGCGTCGGCCCGTCCCTTTAAAACCCGCCACAACGCGCTCGATATAGATATGTATTTGAGAATCGAAACCGAACTTTACCTCAAAAGACTTATCGTCGGCGGTTTCGAAAGGGTTTACGAGGTGGGCAGAATTTTCCGTAACGAGGGAATGGACGCATTCCATAACCCCGAGTTCACCACGATAGAAATGTACGCGGCGTACCTCGATTATTTCGATATGATGAATATAGTCGAAAAGATGTACGCGCACGTAGCCGAAAAAGTTTGCGGCTCCTCGACCGTTGTTTATCAGGGAACGGAAATTCACCTCGGCGGCAAGTGGACGAGAATGACCATGAAAGAGGCCGTTAAAAAGTACTCCGGCGCCGATTACGATAAATGGAAGTCGGACGAAGATGCCCGCGCCTGCGCCAAAAAGCTGGGTGTGCAGGTGGAAGAGGGCGAATCGGCTACAAAAGGTCACGTTTTAATAGCGCTTTTCGACGCGTTTGTAGAGGACAAGCTCGTTCAGCCCACGTTTATATACGATTATCCCGTGGAGAACTCCCCCCTTGCAAAGCGCAAGGAGGACGACCCCGCTTTTACGCAGAGATTCGAATACTTTATTTGCGCTCACGAATTCGGAAACGCCTTTTCGGAACTCAACGACCCCATAGACCAGAAGCAGAGATTTATAAAGCAGGTTGAAGCAAAGCGCGCGCAGGAAAAGAACTGCAACGCACAGGTCGACGAGGAGTTCGTGACCGCGCTCGAATACGGGTTGCCCCCTACGGGCGGACTCGGTTTCGGCGTGGACAGGCTGGTAATGCTGTTGACCGACAGCGCAACGATAAGGGACGTTTTGCTCTTCCCTACCATGAAACCGAAGCGTTGAAGCGTATAAACGCAGAGTAAGTTTGTCAAAAAATAAAAAATGTACCGGTATTTGATATACGAACAACTTAAAAGTCACGCCAGAACGGATAAATCTTTCCACATGCCGGGGCATAAGGCAAGAGGGGATTTTAAGGCGAAGTTTGCGGTTGCGCCTTTGGACGTGACCGAGCTTTCCTATTCGGGAAACCTGTTTTGCCCGTCGGGAGTCGCCGTAAAGGCGCAGGAAGAAATTGCGGCAATTCTGGGCGCGAAGTTCAGCCGCATACTCACGGGCGGGTCTACCTCGGGCGTGCTTGCAATGGTTTACGCGCTTTCGGGGCGCGGCTCGAAGATAATTATACCGCGGAACAGCCACCAGAGCGTTTGGAACGCGTGCAGGTTGTTCAATCTGGAGCCGGTGACCGTACAGGGCGGGGATAAAGACGGCGTGATGTTGCCGCCCGACCCGACGGAAATAGAAGAACTGCTCGCAAACGACAACACCATAGCGGGCATGGTTGCGCTGTCGCCCGATTATTACGGGAACGTAGCGCCGCTAAAAGAATATTCGGAGATTTTAAAGAAATACCGTCGCTATCTTGCGGTGGACGGCGCGCATGGCGCGCACCTCGCTTTTTTACCGCAGAGTGCGGGATATGCGGGAGTTTACGCCGATATGTGGGTGGACGGCGCGCACAAGACGTTGCCCGTTTTAACGCAGGGCGCGGTAGTTTCTGCCAATTGCGAAGAGCTTGTTCCCGATCTTTTTGCGGGGCTTTCGCTCCTCGGTTCTACCTCGCCGAGCTTCCCCGTGGCGGCTTCGGTTGAATACGGCGTCAAATATTTGAAAAACAACCCCAAAGTAACCGCTGATTCTCTTGCGGCTATAGAGGCTTTCAGGGAAAAATGCCCGTTTAAGTTTTATCCTTCGGCGGACAAATACAAACTCGCGCTCGACTGCGAATCTTTTGGGGCGGACTCGGACGACGTGGCCGCGCTCCTTGAAAAAAAGGGGATATACGCCGAGCTTTCGGACGGGCGTTACGTTTTGTTTTATCTTTCGCCTATGAATACGGCGGCGGATCTTAACAGACTTTCTGCCGCGCTCAATGCGGTTTTAAACGGTAAAAAACTCAAAAAGCGTTACGGCAAAAAGCCGAAGCTCCCGCCTTTGCAGAGAACGTTCAGTTATCTTTATGCGTTCAGGCAAAAGAGCGCCGCCGTGCCGCTCGATAAGGCTTCGGGCAAAATGTGCGCGCAAAACGCGGGTATTGCGCCGCCGTGCATACCGGTAATTGCCGCGGGGGAAATTATTACCGATGAGGCGCTGGCTATACTCGCCTCGGCAAAAAACGTTTACGGGCTCGAAAACGGAAAAATCAGGGTGGTGGTAAAATGAAAGGCAAGCTGATAGCGTTCGAGGGATGCGAGGGCTCGGGCAAGAGCACGCAGTTGCGTCTTTTGACGGAGTTTTTAACCGAGCGCGGCGCGAGCTTTACAGTTACGCGCGAACCGGGAGGAAGCGAGATTTCGGAAGAAATCCGCAAGATTATTTTAAACGGAAAAAACACGGCTATGTGCGCGGAGTGCGAGGCGCTTTTGTACGCGGCTGCGCGGGTGCAGCACCTTAAAGAGACGGTTATTCCCGCGCTCGACGCCGGTAAGCTGGTGATTTGCGACAGGTATATATATTCGTCGCTCGCCTATCAGGGCTTTGCGCGCGGGCTGGGCGAGGAATTCGTAGCGGGCATAAATTCTTTCGCAACGGAGAATTACCCCCCGTATATGACCGTTTTTCTCGATATTCCGCCGGAAAAGGCGTTTGAAAGAAAGCACGGCGCGGACGAAAACGACAGAATGGAACAGCTGGGGCTGGAATTCCATAAAAAAGTATACGCGGGATACAAGGCGTTACAGGCGAAACACCCCGACATATGCGCCGTCGACTGCCTTGGCAGTAAATTCGAAACCGCGGAAAAGATAAGAAATTTATTTATAGAAAAAAATCTGGTGTAATAGGTTGGAACTGCTGATAAAGGAAACTGCCGCATATAAAATTTTTGCGGGCGACGCGGAGGCGGACAGGCTTTCGCACGCGTATATGCTTGACTTTCCCGACGGGAAGAACATGCGCGAGGCGCTGAAAATTTTTGCGTTGGCGTTTTTCGGTGCGGAAAGGGGGAGCGTTGCGGGGCAGAGAATTTTGAACGCGAGCCACACCGATTTGAAGATATACCCCGAAGAGGGCAAAAAACTTACCGCCGACGCGGTTGCGGAGCTTTTGGAGGACTGCGCAATGAAACCCGTGGAGGGAAGAAAAAAGCTGTATCTTATAAGCGGGTTCGAGCAGGCTTCGCCGTTGTTGCAGAACAAACTTTTAAAAACGCTTGAAGAGCCGCTTGCGGGCGTCCATTTCCTTTTGGGGACGACTTCTCTTGCGCCCGTTCTGGATACGGTTAAGTCGCGCGTGAAGCTTTTGAGCGTTCCGCCTTTTGCCGAAGAGCAGATTTTTGCCGCGCTCGAAAGGAAGGGCAGTAAACAAATAAACGCTTCGGCGGCGAAGAGTTCGAACGGGATTTTGGGCGTTGCCGAAAATCTTGCCGAGGGCGGGTGGTTCGAAGAAATTTCCGCCGCGGCGAGGGAGTTGTGCTCGGTTACGAAAATCGGCGAAGTAGGCGTATTGGCGATAAAATACGGCGACACAAAATATAAAAACGAGCTTTTGTGCGAGATGCAAAGGCTGTACTTTTCGGCGCTGGGGGGAGAGGAAAAACTTCCTTTGACCAAACCCGCGCTGATATTCGCTCTTGAAAAACTCAACTCGGCGTTTGCCGACGTGCGTTTTAACGCGGTGTTCCAAGGGCTATTATACGACTTCCTTACAGAGGTGGTCGGGGAGAACGAAAAATGGCTGAAATTATCGGCGTAACATTCAAACCGGGGGGGAAGGTCTATTATTTTGCTCCCGGCAGAGGCAAATACGAAGTGGGCAAGGGCGTCGTGGTGGAAACGGCGCGAGGTACGGAGTACGCGACCGTGGCGTTGGGGCGTACGGAAATGCCCGAAGAAAAACTTACTTCGCCCTTAAAGCCGGTTATCCGCGCGGCTTCGCCCCGCGACGAAGAGATGCACCGCAAGGCTGTGGAAAGAAGGGCGGGAGCCTTTAAGACCGTTCGGGAAAAAATAGAAAAGTTCAACCTCGATATGAAACTTATCGACTGCGAATTTGCGTTCGACGGTTCAAAAGCGATATTTTATTATTCTTCGCCCCAGCGCGTGGATTTCCGCGAGCTCGTAAAAGAGCTTTCTTCCGTGTTCCATATGCGCATAGAATTGCGGCAGGTGGGTATCCGCGACGAAATTAAGCTGATGGGCGGCATAGCGCCCTGCGGGCGGGAGTGCTGCTGTTCGAGCTGCATGCCCAATATTAAAAAAGTATCTATAAAAATGGCGAAAAATCAGGGGCTTTCGTTAAACCCGCAAAAGATTTCGGGGTTATGCGGCAGACTTATGTGCTGTTTGGAATACGAGAACGATTATTATGCCGACGCGTGCCGCAGAGTGCCCAAACTCGGCTCGGAAGTGGGTACGCCGGACGGTAAAGGAACGGTTGTCAATATCGATATGCTCAAAATGAAGGTGCGCGTGCGCATCGAGGACAAGCAAAAAGACAGCGTTACGTTTAACGATTACGATGTGGAGCAGCTCAAATTCCGCCGCCCCAAAGAAACGACGGAAGCCGAAAAAGATAATGACGCCGAGTAATTTAAAAAAATTGCGGCTAACCCCTTTACACGTTAAAAACTTTGTGTTATAATGCAGAGACAAACCTATAAAAACGGAGGATTTTTATGGCACATTCAATCAGCGACGAGTGCGTAAGCTGCGGAGCTTGCGCGGGAACCTGCCCCGTAGAGGCTATTTCCGAAGGTCCGGATAAGTACGTGGTTGACCCCGACGTCTGCATCGATTGCGGCGCTTGCGAGGACGTTTGCCCTACCGGCGCAATCAAAGCGGAATAATCTTAACAAGAAACGGCGGGTTTTTGCCCGCCGTTTTACTTTGCAAAATAGGGTAATTTTTTTATATGCTGCGAGAAAACGAGGTTTTAGAAGAGTTTTTCGAGGATAAAAAAATCATTCAGAACACGGGGCTGTACAGGTTTACATCCGACAGTATAATTTTATCCCGATTCGCCCGCGCGAAGTTCAAAGACGACGTTGCGGATTTTTGCTCCGGCAGCGGGGTGGTGGGGTTTCATTTCGCGTGTCTTAATAAAAATATATCTTCCCTGACGCTGTTCGAAATGCAAGAACAACTTGCCGATATGTCGCGACGCACGGCGGAGCTCAACGGTTTTGAATGTAAAGTGGTCGTCACGCGCTTGCAGGATATCGGAAGGGAATATAACGATAAGTTTTCGCTTATTTTGTGCAACCCGCCTTACGAAAAGGGCGGGTTCGAAAACGAAATTTACGAAAAGGCGGTTTGCCGCAAAGAGATAACGCTTACTTTGACCGAAATCGCGGAGGCGGCTTTCCGTTGCCTTAAATTCGGCGGAAGATTTGCCGTTTTACAGCGCGCCGACAGGAGCGCCGAGTTGTTGTACGTTTTAAAAAAACGCGGGCTCGAACCCAAGAGAATACAGTTTGTGGCGGGCTCGCAGGGGGCAAAGCCCTATCTTGTAGCCGTAGAGGCTGTAAAGGGCGGCAAAGAGGGCGTGGACGTTATGCCCGTACTTATAAACGAAAAATGAGGTAATTTATGGACGATATTTCTTTAATAAGAAAATTGAGCAATTGCGCCGGAACTTCGGGATTCGAGGACGAAGTTCTTTTAATTGCGCGCGAATATTTAAAGGGTGCGGCAACGTTCGAAGAGGACAGTATGCGCAACCTGTATATTTATCCGAAGTACAACAAGGGCAACCGCCCCGTGGTTATGCTTGACGCGCACTCCGACGAGGTCGGTTTTATGGTGCAGGCGATTAAGCCCGACGGCACACTGCGTTTTGTTACTATCGGGTATTGGAATGAAAAGAGTTTGCCGGGGTTAAAGGTTAAGGTCCGCACGAAAACGGGCTATATTACGGGGGTAATCGGTGCGCAGCCGCCTCATCTCATGTCTGCGGAACAGCGTAACGCGCCGCTTGCGGTAAGCAGTATGTTTATAGACGTGGGTGCAACGAGCGCGGAAGAAGCGCAAAATTGCGGCGTGGAAGTAGGCGCGCCGGCGGTACCCGCAACCGAGTTCGAGTACGACAAGCCGCGCGGGCTGTTTTTCGGCAAAGCGTTTGACGACAGACTGGGCGTAGCCGCGCTTTTAAAGGTAATAAAAGAACTTGAAAAAACGCCGTTAAACGTGGATATAGCGGGGGTAATTTCCTCGCAGGAAGAGGTTGGCGACCGCGGAATCAAAGCCGTGATGCACCGCGTTAAAGCGGACGCAGCTATCTGTATAGAGGGTTGTCCCGCCGACGACACGTCCGCTCCCCCGTATATGGTGCAGGACGCCTTGCACGGTGGGATTATGTTGCGCCACGTGGACGCAACGGTTATATGCACGCCGAGGTTCAATAAATTCGCCGCCGAAGTTGCGGAAAAGGCGGGCGTTAAAATTCAGTTCGCCGTGCGTTCGGGCGGCGGCAACAACGGGGCTTATATTGTTTCGGCAAACGGCGGCACTCCCGTTATAGTAGCGGGACTGCCCGTGCGCTATATACATTCGGGCAACTGCATAGCCGCGGAAGACGATTTTTATTCTACGGTAAAACTTTGCGCAAAGTTGTGCGAATCGCTCGGCGAAGAAGTGATTAAAGGGTTTTAATTATGAACAAAGGCGGTTATATAAGACGGTTTGTCAGGTATTACAAGCCGCATAAAAAGCTGTTTTTTACAGATATGTTCTGCGCTTTTTTAATTTCTGCGTTCAACCTCTTTTATCCGTATATAACCAAAGAAATCATTAATAACTACGTGCCCAACAAGTTGCTTTTTTACGTGCTTGCCGGATGCGGTTTTTTGCTTGCCCTCTATATAATAAAGGCCTTTTTAAACTACGTTTTGCAATATTGGGGGCACGTGGTGGGCGTGAGAATGCAGGCGGATATGCGCAGGGAGCTTTTCGGGCACTTGCAAAAACTTCCGTTTACATACTTTGACGAAAACAAGACGGGCGTGATTATGAGCCGTATGACTAACGACCTGTTCGAAATTTCCGAACTCGCGCATCACGGTCCCGAGGACGTTTTTTTATCGCTTGTCACCCTGATAGGCGCCTTTATTATGCTGTGCACCATAAACGTATGGCTTGCGCTGATTACTTTTGCGTTCGTGCCGTTTATAGTGCTGATAGCCACGCTGATGCGAACGAGACTCAAACGCACGTCGCGTGCGGTTCGCGTAGTTCAGGGCGAAATAAACGCCGATATAGAGAGCGCGGTTTCCGGCGTCAGGGTTTCCCGCTCGTATACCGCGAGCGAACACGAGAGCGAGAAGTTCGAAGAGGGCAACCGGGCGTTCGTAAAGGCAAAGAGCGGGCAGTTTAAGGCGATGGGGCAGTTCCATTCTCTGATGAAGTTTTTTATGGACTTCCTCTATTTTGCCGTATTGCTTGCGGGCGGGTTGTTTTTCTATTACGATATCATCAACGCGGGCGAATTCACCGCATTTGTGCTCTATATTACCACTTTGATAACTCCCATTCGCACGCTTGTGGATATTTACGAGCGGATTCAGGACGGTATGACGGGGTTCAGACGGTTTTGCGACATAATGGACGAGCCGGAGGAAGCGGAGAGGGCGGACGCGGTATCGCCCGAAAACGTAAAGGGAGAAATAGAGTTCTTAAACGTGACTTTCGGCTATAAAAACGAAGAGGGCGCGGCAAAAGTAATAAAAAACTTTTCCATGAAAATTCCGGCGGGCAAAACCGTTGCTCTTGTGGGACCCTCGGGCGGGGGCAAAACGACTATTTGCCATCTTATACCCCGCTTTTATGAGATTGACGAGGGAAAAATCACGATAGACGGGTTGGATATCCGCGATTTGAACAGGGCGGCGCTACGTAAAAACATAGGGCTGGTTCAGCAGGACGTTTTTTTGTTTAACGGCACCGTTAAAGAAAATATCGCTTACGGAAACTTCGAGGCTTCGGACGAAGAGATAATAGCGGCGGCTAAAAGGGCGAATATTCACGAATATATAGAGACGTTGCCGCAGGGCTACGAAACGAACGTGGGCGAAAGGGGAGTAAAGCTCTCCGGCGGGCAGAAACAGCGCGTTTCGATAGCGAGGGCGTTTTTGAAAAATCCGCCCGTGCTCATTCTCGACGAGGCGACTTCCGCGCTCGACAACGCTACGGAAACGGCGATACAGAATTCTCTGCGCGAATTGAGCGAGGGCAGAACTACGCTGGTGGTGGCGCACAGATTGACCACTGTAAAAAACGCCGACGAAATAATAGTCATAACCGCGGACGGCGTTGAGGAGCGCGGCACGCACAACGAACTTTTGGCAAAAGGCGGCGCTTATAAAAAACTTTACGAAGCGATAGGTATAGGTGAATAATAAGATGGTTTATTTTGTTGCCACGCCGATAGGGAACTTAAAGGATATTTCTTTGCGCGCCATAGAAGCGTTGCGCGAAGCCGACGTGATTTTTTGCGAGGATACGCGCCACTCGATAAAACTTTTGAACGCGTACGAAATAAAAAAGCCGTTGCGCTCTTGCCATAAATTCAACGAGCGCGAAGCGGCCGAAAAGATTTTGGGAGAGTCGCGCGCGGGCAAAAGCGTTGCCGTTGTCTCCGACGCGGGCATGCCCGTAATATCGGATCCGGGGAATGTCGTTTGCGAAGCGTTAAAAGCGGCGGGAGAGAGCTATACCGTAATACCGGGGGCTAACGCCGCGTTGTCCGCTTTGGTACTTTCCGCTTTGCCTGCGGGGAGATTTGCCTTTATAGGCTTTTTGCCGGATAAGGCGGGAGAGAAGAGGGAACTTCTCGAAAGGTACAAAAATCTGGATATGACTACGGTGTTTCATGTTGCTCCGCAGGACGTAGACCGCGATATATGCGCCATTTACAGCGTTTTCGGCGAAAGGCGCGCGTGCGCCGTTAGGGAGATAACCAAAATACACGAGGAAGCGGTTTCTTTCAATCTTTCGGAAGGGCTGAACGGCGAAAAGAGGGGCGAATACGTGCTTGTGGTCGAGGGGGCGAAGCCTTTCAACGAGCTGAACGAACTAACCGTTGAACAGCATTTATTGCACTATATTGCGGGGGGAACGGATAAAAAGCAGGCCATAAAGCAAGTTGCAAAGGACAGGGGAGCGCCCAAGTCCGAAATTTATAAAGCAGCCGTTTTGTTAAAGGATTGATTTTATGCCGGTTATGGTAAAAGCAAAATCTAATAAGAGCGTGCTTCTCACCTTTTTAAAGGGGAGTATTACGGCGTTTTGCGCGGCTATTGTCGCTAACGTAATATGCACGCTGTGCACTACCGTTGTGCCGCTTGTAATAAGTTTTACCGTGGACAGCGTTTTGGGCGACGAGCCTGCTTCGGGCGGGTTCAAAGTTATAGCCGACGCTTTAGGCGGAGTGGAGACGTTTAAAAGCAATTTGTGGATACCCGCCGCGGCGGTTGCCGTTTTCGCGCTTTTGAACGCGCTGTTTTCTTATGCGAACAATTGCCTGAACGGCTATGCGAACCAGACGCTTGTAAAGAATATGCGCGACGGGTTGTTTTCGCACGTGCAGAGACTCCCGCTCGAACGGGCAACCATGACGAGCACGGGCGACGTAATACAGCGGTGCACTTCGGATGTGTGGAACCTTTCTAACTTTATTTCCAATCAGATGGTTTCGCTCTTCCGCATATTCATAACCATGGCGGTTTCGATAGTGTTTATGTTTATCTTAAACGCGGGACTTGCAGGGATTTCTATGGCGCTGTCGGCAGTTATTACCGTCGTTTCGGTTGCGGTGCGCGCCGTTATGCATAAGAGATTTAAAGCGTGCGACGAACAAGAGGGAGTTCTTTCCGCCTGCGCGCAAGAAAATTTGACGGGCGTTCGGGTAGTGCGGGCGTTCGGGCGAGAGCGTTACGAGAGGGACAAGTTCGAACGGGAAAATTCCTATTATACGGGGCTTTGGGTAAAGACGGGCAAAGTTACCGCGCTGTATTGGGCGTCGACCGAATTTTTGAATATGTTGCAACTGCTTGTTTTAATAGTTGCGGGCGTATTTTTGTGCCTTGACGGAAAGCTGACCGCGGGCGAGCTCGTGGCGTTTGTGTCATATAACGCGATGCTGATAACGCCGCTGCGCGAACTGGGCAGGATAATATCGAATATGTCGCGCGCGGGGGTTGCGCTGGGCAGAATATGCGAGGTTATGCGCGTTTCTTCGGAAAACTGCGGGGAGTACGAGGGGAAAATTTACGGCGATATCCGTTTTGAAAACGTGAGTTTTTCTTACGGCTCAGGCAAGCCCGTTTTGAATAATTTGAGTTTTACCGTGCCGCAGGGTTCGGTGCTGGGCATAACGGGGGCTACCGGATGCGGCAAATCGACCGTGGCAAGCCTGATTGCGGGGCTTTATGCTCCGGACTCGGGCGAGATTTTTATAGGCGGGAGAAATATAAAGGATATTCCGCTTTCGACGTTGCGGGGGAATATAGGGCTGGTTATGCAGGACGGTTACGTATATTCGCGTACCGTTGGAGAAAATATTGCGATTGCAGCCGCCGACCCGTCGCCCGAAAAAATACGCGAGGCGGCGAAAGTCGCGTGCGTGCACGGAAATATAGAGGCTTTTGAAAAGGGCTACGAAACCGAAGTCGGAGAACGGGGCGTAACGCTTTCGGGCGGACAAAGGCAGAGGATAGCCATAGCCCGCGCGCTGATGCGCGAAACGCCCGTGCTCGTTTTCGACGATTCGCTCTCCGCGGTGGACGCGGAAACGGACCTTTCCGTCCGCGCCAATTTGAAAGAGCGGTTCGGCGGGGTGACGGTAATAATAATTTCGCACAGAGTGAGCACCGTTGCGGACGCGGACAATATAATAGTTTTGGATAACGGTAAAATCGCAGAAAGCGGGACTTCGGCCGAGCTGATAGAGCGGGGCGGGATATTTGCGAAGATACACGCGTTGCAAACGGCTTTGCCCGAGGAGCTGAAAGGGGGCGAAGAATGACCGAAGTAAAAAAACGAAGCCCCTTAAACACGCTTTGGGGATTTTTGAAAACACATAAAGTTTTGATTGCGGTGATGTTTGCGAGCGAGCTTTTGATAAGCGCGGTGAGCGTTGTGACGCCGCTGTTTCAAAGCTACGCGATAGACGAATATATCGCAAAAAACACCGCCGAAGGGATTGGTTGGTTTATTCTTGCTTATTCGGCGCTTATTCTCGCTTCGACCGCTCTGCAATATATTGAAACGCGGTCGGGTATGAACCTTGAAATGTATTTGTTGAGGGATATGCGCAGGGCAACCTTTAATAAACTGCAAACTTTGCCCGTATCTTATTTCAACGCCAACAGCGTGGGCGCGTTGCATGCGAGGGTTATGAGCGACTCGGAGAAGATAGGCGGCATAGTTGTGTGGGACGGAAACCACGGGTTAAGGCATATCGTCTACGTGGCGGGCGCGGTGTGCGTGATGTTTTCGATAAACGCGTATTTGGCGCTGTGCGTGCTCGCGGTGGTGCCGCTTATAACGCTGGCTACGGCGCTGTTCCAGCGCAAGCTTATAAAGCTCAACAGAAAAGAGCGCGAAATAAACGCCCGCATAACCGCAGGATTTAACGAGGGCATAACGGGCGCGCCCACGACTAAATCGCTCGCGATAGAAAACAGGCTGGACAAAGACTTTTTCCGCAATACCGCGGAAATCAAAAAAAAGAGCGTGCAGCTGGTGCATTACCGCTCGTTGTTCTTTTCGTTGATAACTTTCGCGTCGTCGGCAGCGCTTGCCGCGGTTTTGTGGTACGGCGGAATAATTACGGCGGAGCAGGTTATAGGCATAGGCACTTTGAGCGTGTTTATGACGTATGCGCAGGGCATGGTGGCGCCCGTGCAGTGGGCTACGGGAGCCATAGCGGATTTGATTTCGGTTAAAGTAAACCTTGAAAGAATTACCGCGCTTTTGAACGAGGACGGCGCGCCGGACGCTCCGGAAATAGTTGAAAAGTACGGCGACGGTTTCGACCATAAGCGTGAAAACTGGGAAAAAATCGATGGCGACGTGGAATTTGAAAACGTCAGTTTCAGATATCCCGACGGAGGCGGCTACGTTCTGGAAAACTTTAATTTAAAGGTTAAACGCGGTTCTTCGGTGGCTATCGTGGGCGAGACGGGAGCGGGGAAGTCAACCCTCGTCAATTTACTTTGCAGATTTTACGAGCCGACTTCGGGCAGAATTCTGATAGACGGCAAAGACGTGCGCGAGCGCTCTTGCGGCTGGTTGCACGCAAATATAGGCTACGTTTTGCAGTCGCCGCATTTGTTTTCGGGCACGGTGAGGGAAAACTTGCTTTACGGTAAAGAGGACGCGACCGAAGAGGAGCTTTTAGCCGCGGTAAAGAGCGTGAACGCGGATAAAGTTATAGAAAAACTCGAAAACGGACTCGATTCGCACGTGGGAGAGGGAGGAGGAACGCTTTCCGCAGGGGAAAAGCAGCTTTTATCTTTCGCGCGGGCGATACTTGCCGACCCCTCGCTGTTTATTCTGGACGAGGCGACTTCCTCTATAGATACACTTACGGAAAAACTCGTGCAGGACGCCGTTGAAAAGCTGATGAGCGGGCGAACCTGCTTTATTATAGCGCACCGACTTTCCACGGTAAAAAACGCCGACGTGATTCTTGTGGTATCGGACGGTAAAATAATAGAACGCGGCAATCATAAAGAACTGCTTGCCATGCGCGGACACTACTATAATATGTACGTAAAACAGTTCCGCGAGGACGGAATGAAGAATTTATGATTTTATAAGTTGCGCATACGGCAAATAATAGGCGGCGCGGGCATTTTGCCCGCGCCGCCGTTCTTTAATTGAATTTAGTTCGCGACGGGATTTTAATAATAAACCTCTTCTATAACGCCCCCGCCGAGGCAGTAAAGGTCGTCGTAAAACACGGCGTATTGACCTTCGGTTACGGCGCGTTGAGGTTCTGCGAATTCTACCAGCGCGCCGCCGTTTTTAAGCGTTACGCAAACGCTTTGCTCGGGTTGGCGGTAACGGAATTTTGCCGTCAGTTTTTGCGTTGTTTGCGGCATATGCGCTATCCAATTAAGTCCCGAAACAAAGCACGCCTTCGAATAGAGCGGGGTTTCGTCCCCGTGCGAAACATATAACACGTTGTTTTTCAAATCTTTTTTGACTACGAACCAACGCCCTTCCTCGCCGCGTTTGCCGCCGAGGTCGAGCCCTTTGCGTTGCCCCAAAGTATAATACATGAGCCCCGCGTGCTCGCCTACCTCTTCGCCGTCGAGAGTAATTATTTTTCCCGGTTTTGCGGGCAGATATTCGCTCAAAAATTTGCGGAAATTGCGTTCGCCTATAAAGCAAATTCCCGTGGAATCTTTCTTTTTGGCGGTAGCGAGTCCGGTTTTTTCCGCAATGGCGCGCACCTCGTCTTTGGGCATGTCCGCGAGGGGGAAAATTACGTTATTCAGCTGATATTCCCGCACCTGATTTAAAAAATAGGTTTGGTCCTTGCCCGAGTCGAGCGCTTTTTTAAGGCGGTGTTTGCCGTTTGAGTGGTCGATTCCGCAGTAGTGCCCCGTGGCTATATAATCGGCTCCGAGTCCGAGCGCATAGTCGCGGAAGGGACCGAATTTGATTTCGCGGTTGCAGAGGACGTCGGGGTTGGGCGTTCTGCCTGCCTTGTACTCCGAAAGAAAGTGCGAAAATACCCGGTCGAGATATTCTTTGGCGAAATTCACGCTGTAATACGGAATCGAAAGGGCGCCGCAAACCCTGCGAACGTCGGCAAAGTCTTCGTCCGCACTGCATGCGCCGTTGGGGGAGCTTTCCTCCCAGTTCATCATGAACAATCCTATTACGTTGTAACCCTGTTCCTTTAAAAGATAGGCGGCTACCGAAGAATCTACGCCGCCGCTCATTCCCACAACTACGGTTTTCGCCATAATTTACCTCGCAAAAATATAAAAATATTATAGCACGCCCCATTAATATTTGCAAATATTTTGAATTGTGGTATAATACGGGTATGATTTTACCTGCCGACGATTACATTTTGATTTCGGTTCTGAATACGAAGTTGCGCGATTTATACCCTTCGCTCGAAGAACTGTGCGAAGAGGAGGGGCTGGTTTGCGACGACGTGGTTTCCAGAGCGGAAGCGGCGGGGTATGCTTACGACGGTAAGACTAATTCTTTCAAAATAATATAATAAGAGTCCGTAGTCTAATTGGATAAAATCATGACCTCCGACTTTTCACGGCTATGTTGGCATTTCCCGGAAAATTTACTATATGTTGTGGGTGTAGGTAATTTTTTCGGGGCAAAACCACAATGCATAAAAAATTTACAACCAAAATTACACCCTAGCGCATAGTTTACAAGATCTCCGCGAAAACAATATGCACCCGTAGTCTAACTGGATAAAACTTCGGCCTCCGACGCCGATGTTGTGAGTTCGAGCCTCGCCGGGTGCACCAAAACCCCCTGTGCAAAGCGGTGTGGGTAAAATTATATGATAGGCAATGGAGAAAACACAGCTTGATGACAAAAGCGCAAAAGGATAATTTGGTTGGTCTTTATTATGATATTGTGGATAAAGCATATTTCTATTATGATATGGATAGCTTTATACGCGAACAAATCGGGCGCAATATAGATTTCTTCAACAAACCCGAAGAATATCAGATCGAGATGTGGCTCAGACTGCTCGGCGGCGACGACTATAATCTTCTGTATCTCGGCGCAATGCTTGCGTTACAGGAAG
Source organism: uncultured Christensenella sp. (assembly GCA_910579525.1). Taxonomy (GTDB): domain Bacteria; phylum Bacillota; class Clostridia; order Christensenellales; family Borkfalkiaceae; genus Coproplasma. Next base: position 43,427 of record CAJTUK010000006.1, read on the forward strand.
ACGACATGCGTTATCTTGACGATACGCTGTATACCGTTACCACGCTGGAACGGCTCACTATGATGTCAACGGATTGGGACCTATTGTCCGTGTTGCTGTCGGCTAACCGTTTCGACGATATAGAGCGTTTTTTCCCGAAGGAAAACGTACAGAGTAAAATCGGCAGAGGTTGGCTGATAAATCTGGTAATGTATTTGTACTACGGCGAGGAAGCGTGGCGAGCGGAAGCGGTCGATACCGGTAGGCGTTACTCCGAGTCTAAAACTACAATCGAGGGAAAGGCGGTTGTAAACTGTCTTTTGAGTTTGGTCGATAAAGATTTCGATAGGTTTTCCGTAGAGTTGGATAATATATGCAAAGGCAAGCGCCGCTCGAATGAATTCGGCGAAAATAAATTTACCAAACAGTTCCCGTTTTTTGCTTTGGGACTTTACAATTTTGCACGCTTTTTATACGGCGAAGAAGTCGAAAATATCGCGCTCCCCAATGATGCAGGTGCACTGATAGAACTGCACGAATACCAAAAAGCCAACGGGTACGCGACGGGTAAGCTCCTTGTGGATTTTAAAAATTCGGTTCCGCTCCTCGACGCATTGCTCAATATAGAGTTGCCGACCATACATTTGAAGTACGATAAAAAAGGTAAAGGTTATATCGATATTGACAGATACAAAAGCGAGATTACCGAAAGAGCGCTTGAAATTTATGCTCGGAAATGAGTTGCATAATTGTCGGCAGACACAGTGAACCTGTGATTTGAAAAAATCACAGGTTTTTTTATTGTTTGCAAAATGAGGTGAACAAGTGTCATGTTTATCGCTTTTGTCAGCCGAATAAAATTCCGCAAAGGGAGTGAATTGACGCGAATTTTATCTCTCCCGCCACGGAAACGCGTTAAGATATCCGTCGAGAGCGTTTTAGAATTACTGCCTGTGATATACAAGTCCGCGTTCTTGATTTTCATCGGTCCGAGCACAACATCAACAAAATCAATTTTTATTTCCACCGAATTAGCTTCCGGATTTACGGCTTCTTCTGCCATCTGGCAACCTTTGATAATTCGAGGGTTGTTTTTTGTTTTGCGGGGGGGGGCGGTGTGCGAATTGGTTTTTTAATGCTGAAAATTGTTAATTATATTAATTTTTTTGTCATTTTAAAGCGTTTGTCGCGAAATATTTGGTCAAATATAACTCAAACTGAAAGAGACGAACAAATCATTGCCTTTTGTGATAAAATTTTTTTAAATTATTTTTAGGCGGGTATTGACTTTACCGATATAGTATGCTATACTTGGTTTAACTTTACCGATATAGTTGAGTTAATTATGTATTTTTCGGCAAAAAGCGGGAGATTTATGACAAAATTCAGGAAAATGTTAAAAATTAACAGTTTGTTTCTGACTCTTTTGAGCGCGTGCTTTTGCTTTGTTTTCGCCGCGTGCACGGACGGCGGCGGGAACAACGGGGGTAATTCGGGCGAAGGTGAAAATCCTCCCGTAGTTACTCCCGAAGAAAAAGTTGCGAAAAACAACGATTATTCCAATCCTATTTATCCATTGCACAACGGTGAAAAAACGCCCGTGTATACCGCCGACCCCTACGTAATTAAGGGTGACGACGGGTTTTTCTATCTTTACTGCACCCAGACGGAAGTGTTTTTAAACGACGAAGTTATGGGCAGAACGTTTAAGCGTGGACCCGTTTTCAAATCGCCCGATTGCGTAAACTGGGTTTATACCGCCGACGTTTTCGAAAATTACACTCCCGAGTGGGTTTCTCCCGTGGGCGGCAACAAGCCCGGCGTGTGGGCTCCTACCGTAGTTAAGGTGGGCGACGGGTACAATTATTATTACTCTTTTTCCGTCGGGAATTACGATAACCCCGAAATCGGGATAGGCGTGGCCCGTTCGAGTACTCCGTACGGACCGTGGACGCACTACGGCAAACTTTTCAACTCCGGCGAAATAGGAGTGGTTAACTCCATAGACCCGCACGTTCTTTGGGACGAAGGCAGGCTGTATATGGTTTTCGGTTCTTACGGCGGATTGATTACTCTCGTCGAACTCGAAACCGACGGTTTGTCTTTAAAGGGCGGGTTGGAGTATCAAAAAGAAAATAAAGTGGCGCTCGCAGGTTATGAGAGATACGAAATGGAAAACTACGAGGCGTCGATTATTTTGAAGCGCAACGGCAAGTATTACCTTTTCCTTTCCACGGGCTCGACGTTGAGCGGGCTGAAATCCACCTATCACGTGGTGGTGGCTACTTCCGACAACATAGCGGGGCCGTACGTGGATTCGCGCGGCAGGAATATGATGGGGCCCAACAGAGGCGATTACGTTATAACTCCGTCTATGTCCGGCGCAATGGGCGTAGGGCATATGTGCCTCGTGGAGGACGACGCGGGCGCCGTGTGGATGCTGTATCACGGTTACGATACGCAGGCGGCTTCGGCGGCGGACTGGCGCGTGCTGTATCTGGATAAGCTTCACTGGACGGATACCCTGACGCCTTACGTGAAGGATAATCATGCTTCCAATCACGAAGTTCTTCCCGGACCTTATATAAACGCTTTGGAGGAAAACGATTGATGAAAAAACGGTTTTTAGCTGTATTGTTGTTGCCGGTGTTCTGTATTACGGGCTGTTTCGGCTCGGGCGATAACGACGGGGACAACGGGAATAACGACGGCAACGACCCCGTGCCTGTGGAGTATACGCGTTCGCGTTTCAGCAATCCCCTCAAAATTTTAAAACAGGACGGCACGGAGTACTTCGTTACTACCGCGGATCCCGATATTATTCTCGCCGACGACGGTTACTTTTATATGTATCCCACTAACTGCGAGTGTGAAATGGGCGACAAAGGAATGACTTTCGACAGAGGGCCGATATTCAAGAGCGCGGACTGTTTGGAGTGGACGTGGTGCGGCAGCGTGTTTGCGGGGCACCCCGACGCCGGCAACTGGGGCTCGGCAAATTCGGGAATATGGGCGCCTTCGGTAGTAAAAATAGGCGACAAATACAATTATTATTACTCCGTTTCCGCGTGGGGCGACGATAACCCCGGAATAGGCGTGGCAACGAGCGACACTCCGTACGGACCGTGGACGCACTACGGCAAAGTTCTCGATCAAAATGAATCGGGGGTGCGCAACGGTATAGACCCCAAAGTGGTGGTGGAGGACGACGGCGTTTATATGATTTGGGGGTCGTTTTTCGGGATAGGTTGCACGCAACTTACGGACGACGGACTCGAACCTTTTTATGCAGGCGCGGATTTAAAAGAACATATTACTTATATAATTGCCGACAATACGAATAACGGCGGAATGAACATAGACATTAATTACGAAGGTTCGTATATTATCAAAAGGAACGGGTGGTACTACTTTTTCGGCTCGCAGGGAACTTGCCTCGACGGAATGAACTCCACCTATAACGTGAAGGTAGGCAAGTCTCAAAGCCTGTTCGGTCCTTATGTGGACGGCGAGGGTAAAACTCTTGCGGTGGACAGCTACGGCGACCTTGTTGTGGGACCGAGCGAGGAAGTCGCGGGCACGGGACACAACGCGGTGTTTCAGGACGCGAAGGGTGAATGGTGGATACTCTATCACGGGTTTTACGGTCTTGGCGAACACTCCGACGAGCGCTCGCTGTTTATAGACAAACTTCTTTGGGACGAAAACGGTATGCCCTACGTTGAGGGCAAAGTTGCCGGACTCGAAGAGCAGGACAGCCCTTGGGTAGTAAAAAAATAAATTAAGACAACCTAATAAATTTACAGCCCCGCGGGGCTGTTGCTTTCCGTAAACAAACGGAAAGCAACAAAAACTTCTAATTGATTTAAAAATTCCTTAAGGAGGAAATTGTATGAAATTAACAAAGGCGCTTTGTTGCGCGTTGACAGGGTTGCTTGTTCCCGTATTTTTTACCGGCTGTATCGGCGGAGACGGCGGCGGTAATATCCCCGACGGTCCGTTGGACGACGGCGATCTCGTGTTTGACGACGGCGGCGAAATAGTTTATGAAAACGTGGAGCTCAAAATGTGGTCGGTTACTACGGGCGACGACGCGGACGTGCAGGATTCCATTATAGCTAAATTCAACGAGCTTTATAACGGATTGATACACGTGACGGCTACGCACACGTCGAGATACGACCTTGAAACGCTTATAACCACGACGATGCAATTCGACAGAGCGAACGCGCCGGACATTTTCTTCTCTCACGGAAGCAGGGCGGGCGAATACGTGGATAAGGGCTGGTTGCTCCCTATCGAACCCTATATGGAAAAGGCGGGGATAACTCTTGATAAAAGCGATTATGTGGAGGCGCTTCTTAACGCCGCTTCCGTAGGGGAAAATCTTTACGGATTGCCGCAGGACGTTCACTCCGCAATGGTTGTTTACCGCGCGGACATACTCGAAAAGAACGGGCTTTCGGTTCCTACCAATTATAAGGAGCTCGTCGCTGTCTGCGAGCAGGCTATGGACCTTGCAAAGGCGGGCAACCTTTGGATAAGAGGTGAAAATTCTTCCGGAATTCCCGCTACCGAGTGGAGAAAGGCGCCCCAGTCGGTAACTTACGAACCTTTCCCCATAGCCTACGGCGACATGTGGGTGCACGAGTTCCTCGGCTACACCGCGGCGGCGCAGAACGGCGCAACGTTTGTTGCCGCAGACGGCAAACCCGCGTGGAATTCGGACCAGGCGGCAGAAGGCTTGCAGGTTTTGAGAGATTTCGTAATGCCTTCGGAAACCTCCGAAAACAAGTACGCGCTTACAAAGGAATACGGCTCGGAGTACGACGTGGGCAACGCGCCCATGAGAAGGGGAGACAGCATTTTCAAGCTGTTGGGACCTTGGGAATACGCTAACGACCTCACGGAGTACGGCAGGCTTCTTTCGGCAGACGGCGGATCGGCGAATATAGACACTATGTCGCTGGGCAATCTGTTTGCAAAGGATAATTCTAAAGATTACGCAGGAAAGGTTAAGGGCGAAGGTCACGCCTTTATGCTTATGGAAACCGTGACTTCGAGAACGAAGCAGTGCGCCGCTATGGTGTTTGCCGACTGGATGGTAAACAACGCGGGCGTGGACTGGGCAAAGCGCGGACATCTGCCCTCGCTCAAATCGGTTGAAAATTCAAGCGACTACCGCGGAGACGCTGCATACGCAAGCTATATAAGCAAGTGGGGCAGTTGCGACGATTATATCGTAATTACGTCCACTCCGAACTATTCTTACGTGGACAAATATTTTAAAGAGTGCGTTCAGCAGGCGATGTCGAGCCAATTCAAAAATTCTACGATAAAGAGCATATTAAGGCAAAAATACGACGACTGCGTCAACTATATAGACCTTTATGTATAAAAAACCGTGCGAGCCGAAAGGCGGGAGGTAAACCGTATGAAAACGGTAAGGAAAACAACCTTGCAGGAATACGCTTTCAAACGTGAAAAATTCAATAACAGGGCAAGAAAAGCGGGATCGCTCGCGTTTTTTTTCGGACCGTATTTTATCTGTTTTATTATGTTTTTCGCGTTCCCGCTCGTTCTCGGAATAGTTATGTCGATGTCGTCGTTTACGAGCGGTTCGGTATATCCCGCGCAGTTCGTGGGCTTCGCCAACTTCAACACGGTGTTTACTAACCCCGTAATGATTAAGGACTTTTGGTCGAGCGTGTGGTACACGATACGCTTCGCGCTCATAATAGTTCCGCTTTGCATAATTATTCCGCTCGCGCTGGCGATGCTTATAAATTTAAAACCCCCCGGCTACAAAATTTTCAGGGCGTGCATATATCTGCCCGGAATATTCCCTCTTACGGCGACGGGTCTGATACTTTTGAGAATGTTCGCGTATCATAACGGATTTGTAAACGCGCTGTTCGATATTTCGGTGGACTGGTTCGGTCAAACGAACACCGCGTGGTTTATGGTCGGGCTCTTCTGTATCTGGGGCGGCATAGGCGGTAATTTCATAATCTTTTGCGCGGGGCTCGAAAACGTGGATAAAAGTCTTTACGAGGCTTCGGGAATAGACGGCGCCTCTTGGTGGAAAAGGTTTGTTTACGTGACGTTGCCGGGTATCAAACCCCAGCTTGTAATGTGCATCTTCACTTCGCTTTGCGGATATATGAATCTTTACGGGCAGAACTATATCTTGCTGTCGAACACGCCGGATCAGGACGCGGTTATGACGGCGGTGTTCCGCATACAGAATATGTTGCTCGGCAGCAGCCGGTCTTACGGCTACGTTGCGGCGATGGGCATAATTCTCGGGTTCATAATAGCGGCGATTACGGCGGTGCAGATGATTGTGACCAAAGAAAGAAAAGGAGGCAACAAGCGTGTTTCGGCGTTCGTGGATTGGAAAAAATCTCAGTAAAATAATTGCCTTTATCATTCTGCTTTCAGTTTCGCTGTTGTTTCTTTTGCCGCTTGTGTACGGCGTTCTGGGCTCGGTAAGAACGTATAACGACCTCACGGGTCACCCCGAGTCGCTCTTTCCCACTTCGCCCGCGGCGTTTACCTGGGACGGCTATAAAGAACTTTTCAGTAAAACGCATTATGTGGAGTCGCACGCGAACGAGTATTTCCCCATATGGAACTGGCTTTTGAATTCGTTGGTCGTTTCGTTGGGCGGAACGCTGGTGTACCTTTTAATCGCCTCGTTTGCGGCTTACGCGTTCGTGTTTCTCGATTTTAAATACAGCAATAAGATATTCGGGTTTTTGATTGCCACTATGGTAATTCCCGGAATAGTTTCCACTACTCCCCAGCTCATAAACATGAACCTTTTGGGGCTGTATAAATCGCTTCTGGGGTTGATAGTCCCTTCGTTCGGCGGGGTTTACGGCGTGTTCCTTATAAGGCAGTTCTTTTTGAGCATACCCAAAGACCTGATAGAAAACGCGCGTATGGACGGCGCGAGCAATATAGGTATTTTCTTTAAAGTAGTTTTGCCTTTGGGTAAATCCGCGCTGTTCGTGCAGGGGCTTTTCGGATTTATGGCGGCATGGAACGACGTTCAGTGGGCGCAGCTTATTATAGGCGCCGCCCCGAGAACCACGTGGACGCTTGCGTACGGGCTTAAAGTTATTTCGGATAACTCTGAATCTGCGGAGTCTATGACCCTCGCGTTCGCAAGCGCCGTAATAGCAATGATCCCGATTTTCATAGTTTACCTCGTCGCGCAGTCGAAAATTATAGAAGGCGTGGCAAATACGGGGATAAAGAGATAGGAGCCTGACAAATGAGCGGTGAACAGCTTGATTTGCAAGAAGCAAGAAAAATTTATAAAGAAAGCAATAAAAAAATAGTCAACGACAACGTTTCGAGTTTCATTTCACTCAAACATATAGACAAAGTTTATCAAAACAACGTTCAGGCGGTTTACGATTTCAACCTCGAAGTGGATAAGCACGATTTCGTCGCTCTGGTAGGGCCTTCCGGCTGCGGTAAATCCACCACTTTGAGAATGATTGCGGGGCTTGAAGAAATTTCGGCGGGCGAGCTGTATATAGACGGAGTGCTTTCAAATTATCTCCCCAGTAAAGACAGGGATATAGCTATGGTTTTCCAGAACTACGCGCTTTATCCGCAACTCAACGTTTACGACAATATAGCGTTCGGGCTGAAAATAAGAAAGACCGACAAAAAAGAAATAGAAGAAAGGGTGTTCAAAGCGGCGGATATTTTAGACCTCGGGCAATATCTCGACAGAAAGCCCAAACAGCTTTCGGGCGGGCAGATGCAGAGGGTTGCGCTCGGCAGGGCGATTGTGAGAAACGCGAAGCTGTTTTTGATGGACGAACCGCTGTCTAACCTCGACGCGAAGCTCCGCGTGCAGATGCGCAGCGAAATAGTGCGCATACACGAGGAAGTGGGAGCTACGACCATTTACGTTACGCACGACCAGACGGAGGCTATGACCATGGCGACGAAAATAGTCGTTATGAACAAGGGGTTCGTTCAGCAGACGGGCGCGCCTCTGGAAATATACCATAACCCCGCTACGCTATTCGTGGCTACGTTTATAGGCACGCCGCCCATGAACGTGCTCGACTGCGAATACGAAAACGGAACGCTGTATCTCGGCGACGGGTTGAAAATAAAGCTTACCGAAGAAATAAAGCTCGCGCACGATACGTTTATGAGCGCGAAATTGCGTGAAGTGCGCGAAATTCTTCAAACGGCGGAAACGGCGGACGCGGCCACGCTGCGCAACTACGTTTTGCCGCTCGGCGCGTACAAGAGCGAGCTCAATAAAAAGAGCGCGGTTTTGGAAAAGCCCAAAAAAGAGAGTATTGCGGATAAGTTTAAAAAGAAGTTCGCCTTTTTGAAAAAGCAGGTTGCGGAAAGCAAAGACGGTTACGTGCAAACGCTTAAAGATATGGAAGAGGGTTACGGCGCCGCACTTTGCGGAAGGCATAAAATGAAGCTCGGTATCCGCCCCGAAAATCTCATTATAACCGATAAGGACGGAGAAAACACCGTTGAAGTGAATTCTGGAATAGTCGAAGTTCTCGGTTCGGAATTTATTGTTTACGCAAACGGCGGCGCGGGACAACTGATTATAAAATCGCAGACCCCCGTTGAGGCGCATAAAACGCTTAAAGTAAAAATCGATACGTCGAAAATCCATCTGTTCGACGATATCAGCGAACAGAACGTTCTGTTTAAAAAGGGAATTTAACCGAAAAACAAATTCGGTATGGAAAATAAGGAGGAAATAAATGAAAAAACTCAAAATCATGTTGCTTGCGCTCACCGTTTCGTCTATGGCTTTCGCCGCGGGCGGACTGGTCGCCTGCAATGTAGACGACGGCGGGAATCAAGGCGGCAATACGGGCGACGAGCAGAGCCAGTATACGATGAAAATCACGGCGATAGGGTCTACGACCATTCAGGTGTCGAGGACGCTTACGCTCCGCACACAGGTTACGGGTACCAACCAAAAAGACGTTACGTGGTCCTCGCTCAATCCGGATATCGCAACGGTATCGGACAGAGGAGTGGTTACGGGCGTTTCGGAAGGCGAGGCTACGATTAAAGCTGCGCTCGATATAGACGAAAAATGTTCGGCTACCATAAAGGTCAAAGTCGAACCCGCGGTCGCTCCCGAAACGCTTACTTTGACGGGCGCGCCGGAGGACAATACCGGTTGGGTGGGCGAAACCGCGCAACTCGGCGTAAACGTTACGCCGGATAACGCGAGCCTTGCGGTCAATTGGACGTCGTCGGACGATTCGGTTGCGAGCGTGTCGGAGGACGGCGTGGTAACCTTTAAGAAGAAAGGCAACGTTACCGTAACCGCAACTTCAAAAGCGGACGATACAAAAAAGGACAGCGTAACTCTTAACGTGAGAGAAGGCGTGTTCAATACGAAAATGGGTGCAAACTGGGATTTTTCACATCAGGATTCCGAAACCGACGCCTATATAGTCGCGCAGACCGAAAATATGGCAAAGGAGAAAATAAACACCGCGTATTTCGCCAATTACAGAGGCACGAGGTTCTACGTGGAGGCGACTTTTACCGAGTGGGCGGAAACGGCCAACGCCTGGGACTGGCAGGGCTTCGGACTCGGCGCGGGGCTTGCCGACAACGACGCGAGATACTTTACTTATTCGCACCACTATTCGGGCAATACGGCTAACAATTTCAATAAGTTTATAGTGAGGGATAATCCCAATTCGTGGGGCGCGATAACAACGAGGTCGCAGACGTGGGGCGCGAGAGATCTCAACTCCATAAAGCTCGGCGAAGACCTTAAAATAGGCATGTTGCGCGACGGCAACGATTATTACTATTTCCTCAACGACGAACTTTATTATTTCGATTACTTTACAAAATACAACAACGAGGCAACTATACCGTTTATAGTCACTATGGATATGGCGGTTAAAGCGGTAGATTATAAGCTTGTTACGGACGCGGCTCAAATAGACGCAAAAATAGCGGCTTGCGACAAATCGTTCTACGCTGTGAACAATAACGCGGAATACGTGAACGACGCGGAATTCACCTTTAAGAACAAAGACTGTTTTTCTAAAGACCATCAGGTTCACTCCATAGGCGACAAGGCTATTCTGATGAACAGCTTCGAGATTGAGTTCGACGTGGACTCCCTTGTGTTCGGCGGTTCGGGTCAGCGCTATAAGGGGCTTTCGGTAAACCTTACAAGATATGACAGCGCGGATATAGTCGACACGCTGGGAATAGGCGTAGCGAAGGGCGCGGACAGCAAGGGCGACGGCTCTTCGGTTATAAGCAGGTTCTTCCAGTGGAACTATCCCGAGGGCGCGGCGGGCAGCTCGCTTGCAAAGTGGTTCGAGACATCGCAGCCTATCTTTACGGACGCGGCGGCTAAACACCATATAAAAATTACCAGAACGGTAGACGCCGACGCGCAGAAGTCTTATTTCCGCATTTACGTTGACGGCGAGGAATATATGCTCGATACCGGCAAGAAGGGCGACGTCGCCGTGGCGGAAACGGATTATATCGGTTCGTATATCATATGGGTTTCCGGCGAATACGCTTCGGCGCACGTAACCAACTTCAAGTACGAATCAAACGTTTCTAATGCGGATATGCTCAACACTCTGTCTATCACCACGGCGAAATCTTCGCTCGAAGTAAAAGACACTCTTCAGCTCGAGGCTATTTTCTCAAATGCAAGCACAGCGCAGGTGACTTACGTTTCGCTCAATCCTTCGGTTGTTACGGTTTCCGCTTCGGGGCTCGTTACGGCTCTTACGCACGGCGAAGCGCTTATAGTGGCAACGGCTACGGTGGACGGCGTTACGGTTAAGGCGACCAAGAAAATCACCGTGGAAGAACCCGCGACGCTCAAAATACTCAACACCGAAACGGAACTCTGGCCCAACGAAACCATAACCGTGCGTTATGAGTTCTCGAAAGATACGGCGCATACCGTAGTGTTCGAAAGTTCAAATAACAACATTGCGACCGTAAACGCAAACGGAGTCGTTTCTCCCGTTGCGGACGGAAAAGTTACCATAACGGTGAGAGACGCGGTCAACGGCGATATTTTCGACACGTTCGAGCTCGAAGTTATAACGGCGCTCAAACTTAAAATAACCAACACTATGCTCTATATCGAGACGGGCAAAACGGAGCAGCTCGGCTATAAATTCACTTACGACGCGGGGCATTCCGTTAAATTCGAGAGTTCCGACCCTTCCAAGGCAACCGTTTCGGACACGGGGTTGATTACCGCGAAAGCCACGGGCGACGTTACCATAACGGTTACGAGCGCTACCGACTCCTCGATTACCGCGAGCGCTACGTTCCACATAGTCAATCCTCTTTCGCTCGAAATTACGAACGAATCTTCGGAGATGTATTTAACGGGCACTTTGCAGATAACTCATCAGTTCTCTTATCCCGCGGGACACTCCGTTTCGTATTTGAGTTCGGACGAAGATAAGGCGACGGTGTCGGAAACCGGTCTTGTGACCGCGAAGGCGACGGGCAACGTTACCATAACGGTAAAAGACGAAGACAGCGAACTTACCGATACTATAACCCTCAATATCAACGACATTGTAATAGACCACACCTATCAGTCCGATATGTGGAATTATTCGGGGCTTGCAAGCGATACGCCCTCGATTGCCACGGTGGGAGAGTCCCCCGACGGTAAAGATTACGTAGCGGTATTTAAAAACGTGCGGGGGCAACGGTATTATGCGGAAGCAACCGTAAGTATAACCAATTACAAGAATTTCGTTTGGGCGGGTATCGGGCTCGGAAATAAAGCGGAGGACTCGGACGGCGTAAGAAGTATAATTCTCTCTTCTTCGCCGGACGCCGCCAACAGACCCATTATAATCAAAGACGGAATAGACGATTGGGGCGGGTTAGCCAACGATTCGCAGGTTCACCATTGGAAAGGACTTGCTTCGACTGTAAGAAACAATTCCATAAAGCTCGGTCTTGTCAGAGACGGTAACGACTATTACTACTTTGTGAACGGCGTGCTCGTTTATCTGGACGCCAACGACGCGATTTACAACGGCACAGATACTTCTCCCGTAATCAGACTTCTCGAAGTTCACGGAACCGTTACCGGCATATATGCGACCACGGAGTCGTCGGTAATCGATGCTAAACTCGGGCTGAATGACGGCGATAAAAAGTTCGCTTCTTTCGATTCCAACGTAGTAGAGATAAAGGATAACGGCGATATACAGTTCAAAAATGCAAACCTCAACAGTATCGACGGGAACAAGCACGTAATAAAAGATTACGTTGCCATGGCCAACGGCGCGGGTTATAAATTAGCCGGCGGCAAAGATACCAAAGTTGAATTCGACGTGAAATTTGACAGTTTCGGCGCGGACGATTCCGGTATGCTCGGTATGCTTTTGCGCGATTGCGGCGCAGGACAATATTTGAATTCGAGAGCGTTCCTCATAGGCAAATCCTGGTTCGGCTTTAACGGATTCAGTTTCGGCGGCAATATGGACGTGGGAACGAGCGCAAAAACGAATATGCCGACGGAAATAGATATGACAACGGGAACGCATCACGTAGTAATCGAAAGAAGAAGCACCGGTTACACCATAATTATAGACGGTAATGCAACGGTGGCTTCATGGAATTACGATTCGTATGCAAACGATATGCAGATTTCGTTCAGCGGAACTACCGCGGCGGGAACTGTAAGCAATATCACGGTATCTGACATTTAATTCACTTATCAGGCACGCCGCGGCGCGGTGTCGCGCGGCGGCGTGCGTTAATGCTTTTTCTCCATCTCCTCCCCCTCCGAAAGGAGGGGGTAAGGTGAGAAAACGGTTTTATTTATGGCTATTACTTTCGACAGGAAAAATTCGGTATTCCGTTTAGAAAACGCAAAACTTTCTTACGTTTTTTTCGTCAATAAAAAGGGCGTTTTGCAACACCTTTATTTCGGCAAAAAAATCGGCGAAACCGATTTGAGCTCGACAGACCTCGGCTGGGACTGGTCTAAAACCTATCTGACGCAGGACGGCGACGAAAAAATTTACGAGGACTGCTATTATAACGACCGTTCGATGGCGGAGGTTTCTTCGCACGGGCTTATCGACAAGGCGGGCGCGCAGTTTGTAGTTGAAAAAAGCGGCGGAATTACCGCTACGGCGTTCGTTTACGAACGGCATAGAATTTATAAGGGTAAGCCCGAACTTTCGACTTTGCCCTCGACTCACGGCGGTAACGCCGAAACATTGGAAATAACTTTAAAAGACGTATACGGCGAAGAAAAGCTCGTTTTATCTTACAGCCTTTTGGGCGACCTCGGCGTTATAGTGCGCAACGCGGTTGTGGAAAACGCGGGTAAAACGGAAATTTCGCTGAAAAGAGCGTATTCGCTCGGGCTGGATTTGCCGCGCGCGGATTTCGATTTGATACACTTTTACGGCGACTGGTGCACGGAAAGGTTTTTAGAGAGAAAGCCGCTTTCCAACGGCAGATTCGTCGTAGAATCGAATATGGGCAGGAGCTCGCACGAGCAGAATCCTTTTGCGATACTCTGCGATAAGCACGCGACGGAGGATTTCGGCGAAGCGTACGCCTTTTCGTTTGTGTACAGCGGTAATTTTACTTTGAGCGCCAACGTTGATAAATGGCACAGAACTCGGGTGCTTTTAGGAATCAACGACGAAGATTTTTGCTTTTTATTAAAGAGCGGAGAAAAATTCGAAGTCCCGGAGGGAGTGCTTGTGTATTCGGACGAGGGGCTTAACGGTATATCCCGTTCCATGCACGACCTCGTCAGGGACAATCTGATTAAATACGAAAACGCGAAAGCGGCGCGCCCCGTTTTGTTTAACTCCTGGGAGGGGTGTTATCTCGATTTCGACACTTCGTCTATTCTCGCATACGCCGAAAACGCCGCGGAAATAGGCGCGGAACTCTTCGTTCTGGACGACGGCTGGTTCGGTAAGCGTGACACGGATTTGTCTTCTTTGGGGGATTGGTTCGTAGCGGACTATAAAATAGATCTCAAAAAAGTTATAGACAGGTGTCACAGCCTGAATATGAAGTTCGGCATATGGTTCGAGCCGGAAATGATCAACCCCGACAGCGATCTTTACAGGGCGCATAAAAATTACGCGCTCGGCGACGGGAATTACGAAAGAACTCTTTCGCGCCACCAGCTGGTTATAGACACCTCGCGCAAAGAGGTGGTGGACGAGTTGTTCGAACGCATGTCCGCCGTCCTCGACGAGTACGATATCGATTACATAAAATGGGATCATAACAGGAATATAGGCGAAATTACCGGCTCCGAAACGCCTTACGGCGAAGTTTATCACAGGCTGATACTCGGCACGTATTCGCTTTTGGACAGATTGCAGAAAAAGTATCCCAAAGTGTTTTTCGAGGGGTGCGCTTCGGGCGGGGGCAGATTCGATTTGGGCATGCTCTACTACAACCCTCAAATATGGACGAGCGACGAGACGGACCCCGTGCAAAGGCTGTTTATTCAGTACGGTACTTCGTACGCGTATCCGCTCTCCGCAATGGGCTCGCATATTTCTAAAAATCCCATAACTTCATATACGTCAAAGGGGCGTATAGCGCTCTTCGGGACGTACGGAATAGAAATGAATCCCTGTCTGCTGGACGACGGCGAGAGGAAAGAAGTAAAGGCGGTGAACGAAATTTATAAAAAGTATCACCGCGACGTAATACAAAACGGCGATTTGTACAGGCTTGCGTCTCCTTTCGAGGGTAATTACGCCTGTATGATGAGTGTATCGAAGGATAAGAAAAAGGCTCTCGTGCTTTTTGCCAACGTGCTGAAAGAGAACAACAGATACCGTTTTATCCGTCTGAAAGGGCTTGACGCGGATAAGAATTATTCTAACTCTCTGGACGGTAAAGTTCACCGCGGAGATTATTATATGGGCATCGGTTTGAATTTAACGATGTGGCTCGAAGAGTTTACGACTTTTCTCGCGGTATTGGAAGAAGTTTAAAACGGACAATTTTCGGAGGTATATATGAAAAAATTTTTTGCGGTTTTATGCGCGGCGTTATGTCTGTTTGCCGCCGGTTGTACGGGCGGCGCGGGTGAGAACGGCGGAAATCAGGGCGGCGATGAAAACGGAGGCGGCAACACCGCAACGGAAGGCACGCTGACGATTTCTAACGTGTATCAGTATTACGGTTATAATCCCGTGAAGGTTGAAACCAAAATAGACGGTAAAGCCGTGGACGGGCTCGATTTGTATTACGACATAGTCGACGATAGCGTGTGCACTATAGAAGACGGATACGTTAACGGACTTAAGGTCGGCGAAACGCAGGTTTATGCGCAGACGATAAACGGACAGGAGGTAGAGTTCGAAGTGGTTATAAAAGATTCGCAGGAGTTCAGATACAATACGGAAGTGCTTACCCGCGAAGAAGAGCGCCGTATACGGTTTGCCAACGTTAAAAATCCCACGTTGTTCGTAGGCGATTCGTTCTTTGACGAAAAAAATTGCTGGACGTCTTTTTATTCCGATTTCGAGGACTTGAATTGCGTATCGGTGGGGATTTCCGGTTCGCAAACGTCACACTGGTATGCCGCGCGCGAGAGACTCATAAAAGTATGGGAGCCTAAAAACATAGTTATCCATATAGGAACAAACGATATTAACGATAACACGATAACCCTTACGGTAGACCAGTATTACGCAAGAATAACGGCGTTTCTCGAAATGATAATGGTGGAATATCCTCAAACCCCCGTATATTATTTCGGGATAGAGAACAGAAACGGCGATCAGGGCGGCAAAAACGCTTACAGTCAGGCGGTAACGGAGAAGATAAAAAACGAGTTTGCCGGCAAGCACCCGACTTTCAATTACCTCGATTCTCCCGCCGTATTTAACGCCGACCCCGACGTTTACGTAAGCACGGACAACATTCACCCCTCTAAAAAAGGGTACGAAGTGTACTTAAAATTGCTGAAAGAAGTTGTGGAATTTTGATTTTGAGAGATTAAAATGATTTTACTTGAAAATTTGAACGTGAGAGATCCTTACGTCTACTATGAAGGCGGATATTATTATTTATATTCTTCGCGTACGGTATGCGGCGGAGAGCGCCCCGCGTTCGTCTGTCATAAGAGCAAAGATTTGAAAACATTCGGGGAGCCGGTTATTTTATTCGAGCCGGACGGCGACTTTTGGGCGACGAAAGACTTCTGGGCGCCCGAAATGCACCCTTACAAAGGGAAATATTATCTGTTCGGAACGCTTAAAAGCGATACGCACACGCGCGGAACGCAGATTTTTGTTTCGGATACGCCCGACGGCGAGTATAAACCTCTTTCCGAATATCCGGTTACGCCTAACGATTGGGAGTGCCTCGACGGAACTTTGTTTGTGGAAAACGGCGTTCCTTATATGATATTCTGCCGTGAATGGCTTGAAATAGTGGACGGCGAAATATACATTATGCAACTCACGCCCGACCTCAAAGAGGCGGCGTCGGAACCTGTGAAGCTGTTTTCGGCAAGTACGGTAAAATGGACTCGCCCCATCGGCGAAAACAATTACGTTACCGACGGACCCTTTGTGGTAAAGCATAACGGCAAATACAATATGATTTGGTCGAGTTTTTCGGAGAAGGGGTACGCTATGGGTGTTTGCAGAAGCAAATCGCTTTTCGGTCCGTGGGAGCACGAATCGGCGCCGATAAACTATAACGACGGCGGGCACGGAATGGTATTTTGCAAAGACAATAAAAATTACCTTGTGTATCACGCGCCGAACGACCCCGCGGGCGCGGAGCGCATGCAATTGGTGCCTTACGAAATAAATTGACCGTGCGTCATCTATAACAGTTGATAAATTTATGAATTTATGTTAAAATTATGCAAAAGCGTTAAGGTGAAGTGCAATGGCAAACAGATCCAAAGCTAAATTCGTAACTTACCAGGACATAGCCGACGCTTTGGGTATAACCAAAATGGCGGTATCGAAGGCGTTGAGGGACAGCGCCGATATTTCCGAAGAAACGAAAAAAAGCGTAAGAGAAAAGGCCGACGAACTCGGTTATATTCCCAATAACATCGCTATTAATTTAAAGCGGAAAACGAGTAATATGATAGTCGTTGTTTTCAACAGCTTTCATAACCCGTATTTTTCGATCGCGTGTTATAAAATTTTTGAAGCGATAAGGAAAACCGAATATTTAAGTCAGCTGTTTTTCTGCTCTAAAACCGTGCTCGAGATCGACGACGTAAAAGAGTTGATGATAAACAAGTATTGCGGAGTCGTTTCGTTTGTGGAACCTACCGAGTCCGCGGCGGCGTTTTTCAGAAATATGGGCATACCCTTCGTGCTGGTGGGAATAAACACCAAGGCGAAAGGCATAGATTGCGTGTTCACAGACGATTACCTCGGCGGTGGGCTCGTAGGCGAATACTTTTTAAATAACGGGTATAAAAAAGCCCTGTATGCTTCGGACAGCCTTTCGGAAACGAGCGACAGGCGCGCGGCGGGCTTTGTAGACGCCATCAAGGCGGCGGGCGGCGAATACGAGGCGTTGCATTGCGACAGACCCGAACAAATGGCGGCGCTTGCGTGCGAAAAAATTATAAAAGGCAAATTCGATTTCGTATTTTGCTTTTCCGATTCTTTTGCGATAGCGCTGTTGCTGCTGCTCGAAGAGGCGGGGGCGACGGACGGCGTAACCGTGTTCGGTTACGATAATTTACATAAATATTATCCTATAATAAGAAAGCTCAACAGCGTAGATTCCAACCTCGACGTCATTATAGATTATGCTTGCAAATTGATTGTATCTAAAATAGAGGGAGAGACAGACGCCGAAGAAAAGGTTGAAAAAGTCTTTGGCGTAACGCTTTCGGCAGATTAAACAAAATAAAAATTGATAACGGCAATGAAAAAGCTCCCGAACGGAATGTTCTGGAGCTTTTAATTATACATTAACGGAAAGATAAATTGAAATTTATATTATGAACTTATAAATTATTGTTTTTTGCATCTTGAGGGTCTGCTTCTGATTGTTCGGATAATTGCATTGCCGGTGCAAACTTCCCTTTTTTCAATAAAAAGAACGGTAGAATAATAGCGGCGCCTATAATTAACCCCAAAATCAACGCTACGTTATGGCAAACCGTCGTCCAACCAAAGCTTACAACGTAGGTTGTAAGCACACCGTATATCGCCGATACTATGATTGTAGGCGTGCCTATTTGTTTAAAGCTTTTCAAATCGAAAAATATTGCCGCAAGACTCGCGCCCATTAGTCCGTATACTCCGCCCGACGCGCCCACACTTATTGTAGAGGCAATCTTATCCGCCTGATCGGGTGCCATTGCAAGGTACAGCGGGTCGGTAATAAAACTTTCTATAAATCCCACCAAAAAGAACAACACGGCGGTCATCCACCAACCGAAACGCCTTTCGGTATAATTGCCTATAAAATACAATCCGACAAGATTAGCAATTAAATGCAAAATTCCGCCGTGTAAAAGCATTTGGGTAAAATGCCTGTAAATTTGAGTTCCGCTTGGATCGACTACTGCGCCCATAGCCAAATAATTTGAAAGTAATCCTCCGCAACTTCCGAAAATATAATTTAACACAGATGAGCTATCGCTATTCCAGGATGTATACCCTGTGTATCCTTCGGGTAACGGCAAATAGCAATCTAATAAATATATGATTATCAATATAATAGATAACACATTTGTAAAGGTAATAAGTTTTTTGAAATCAACTTTCTTTTTCATTATTGTTTCTGCCGTAAATGCCTGTTTATCGTGCAGCCATTATAGCATATCGAAATTGAAAAAGCAAGGGGCAGAAATAAGCGTAGGGCTTACGCTTATTTCTGCCCGAAACGAATTAACAGGTATTTTATCGAGGTTATATTGCGCAGTATCGAAGCGTTGTTTTAAAATTTATCTGAATTTGACTCCGTGAAAATCCAGTTTCCATTTGCCGTTTTCGTCTTTTACCAATTTGTCGTATACGAACATAAGGTAGCTCAAAACGGCGAACACCGCCAAAAGAATAACTACCCACACGCATACGCCGCCGTAGCCGAGTTCGTTTACGTTCAAAAAGAAGTAAGGGTAACCGAAGCTTTCGCCCGTTACCGCCGCATATATCGCGCCGTAAATAAGTATGTACGCAACGTAGCAGAGGGGAATAACCCACGAAATTATGGGGTGTGAAATTTTAACCGTTTTGTGCTCGGTGAACAGCGCCCAGTCCACTATAAACAGCACGGGCACGGCTACGTGATAGGTTAGGTTGCCCAAAGCGTTCCAGAACGACATGGAGCCGACGTCGCCGAGCAGAGCGGAGTAAACGAGGAAGGTGACGAGAATCATGAGCGCCGCGCAGAATTTGAGCGTGCCGCAGCAAGAAACAAAACCGCGAGTTTGCCCGCTTTTGACTTTTTTGACCGTTGCCGCGCATAAGGCTACGCCCACGCCGAAGCACAGATAGTTTGAAAGATTGGTATAAAACAGCCAGAAATCGTCGGAAAAGGTGAAGTTGTCCGTGCCGGTTACTTGGGTAAAATATCCCAGCGTGAGAACGCACGCCAGCCCCGAAAGCACGCAGAAAATTATTCGGTAAATCATTTGCGTAAGCAGATTGTTATTCATAATATACCTCTCAATTTTTAGAAAAGAACGCTACGGCAACCGCTCCCGGTCCTATGTGCGTGCCTATGGTGCTGCCTATAAGGCAAACGGGCACAACGTCGGTTTCGTTTTTCCAGAGCGCCTCGCTGTCCTTTAAATATTTTTGCAGATAAACGTCGTTGAGTCCCGAATATCCCACGGTGAACGGCATTTTAAAGTCTATTCCTCCGCACTTTTGTACGAGCTGAATCAAAAGATTGTTGCTCTTTTTGGAACCCATTGCCTTGCCCGCGGGTTTTACTTCGCCGCCCTTTATGCATATTACGGGTTTAATTGACAGCAGTTCGCCCGTAAACGCCGCTACCGAAGATATTCGCCCGCCTTTTTTGAGATATTTAAGCGTATCCAACGCCGCCAGAACCTGAATGTTTTTCTTTTTTTCGTTAAGTTCTTTTACCGTTTGCTCCGCTGATATGCCGCGTTTAACGAGTTCCAGCGCGTGAAAAAAGAGTATTCTTTCACCTATGCTCGCGTTTAAACTGTCAACGACGTAAACTTTGCCGCCGAATTTTTTCGCGGCGCGAGCCGCACAGTTATAAGTGCCGGACAGTCCGGAAGAAATTGTTATGGCGATAACTTCGCTGCCGTCGGCGGTTAGGGCTTCGAACTTTTCTTCCCAGCGGTTTTCGTTTATCTGGCTTGTCTGGGGGAGCTCCGCGCTCTCGACCAGCCGCTCGAAAAACTGCGTTTTGGTTATGTTTACTCCGTCCGAAAACTCTTCGTTTCCGAACCGCACCGTCATGGGGATAATTTCCGCGCCGAGTTCCGCCGCCTCTTCCGTGGTGACGTCCGACGCGGAGTCGACAAGTATTTTAATCATATGAAATTACTCCGAATCGTTGGTTTTTGACATTGCCATAATATTAAAAACAGCGGCGAATGTCAAGTAAATTTGTTGACAAATCAACAACTTTAATTTTTAAAATTGCTTCGCGGGATTTTCGCGCCCGCTATTGCATTTTGTCGCGGCGTGTGTTATAATATCAAACGGTAAAAATTCCAAAGAAGAGAGGATAGATTATGCAAATGATTTACGGCGTTAAGGACAGACCAAAGCCCGGCAGGCTTATATTGTTCGCGTTGCAGCAGCTTTTAGCCATACTTGCCGCAACCATAGCGGTGCCTATGGTAGTGCAAAATACCACGGGGTATACGATGTACACGTCTTCGGCGCTTTTCGGCGCGGGCGTGGGAACGTTCGTCTACCTGTTGTTTACGAAATTCAAGAGCCCCGTGTTTCTCGGCAGTTCGTTTGCGTTTTTGGGCAGTATGTTCGCGGCGTTCGGTGGCGGCGTTTCTATGTCGCTGGGATATTTGGGGCTGATTATCGGCGCTGTGTTCGCGGGACTGATATACGTTATAATATCGGTAATAGTTAGGTTTGCGGGGGTTAAATGGATAGATAAAATTATGCCCGCCGTTGTAATAGGACCCACCGTTGCCATAATCGGGCTTTCGCTTGCGGGCAACGCCGTGGGCGACCTCATGAAGGGGAATCTTTCCGTCGGCGTCGTTATCGAACAGGTAATAACAAATTCCGAAGGCGTTGACATAACCGTTCTCGTCAACGGTACGCAGATGCTCTGTTCGCCCTACGTTGCGCTTGTGTGCGGGCTGATAACTCTCGCGGTTACGATAGTTTGCTCGGTATACGGCAAAAAGCTTATGAAAATGATTCCGTTCGTCATAGGTATTGCGGCGGGTTACGTCACCGCGGCGGCGTTTACGGGCATAGGCTACGCGGCAAACTGCAACGCGTTGAAGGTTATAAACTTCGAACTCTTTAAAAATATGAACTGGAAGTTCTGGGAGCAGTATGCGTTCGTTCAACTGTTCAACGGCGATTTTGCCGCGGGTAAAGCGGGCTCGATAGGCGCGTATATCGGCACTATCGCAGTGGCGTATATCCCCGTAGCGTTCGTGGTATTTGCGGAGCACATAGCAGACCATAAAAATATTTCGTCCATAATAGAAACAGACCTTTTAAAAGACCCCGGTCTTTCGAGAACGCTTCTCGGCGACGGCGTCGGTTCTATGGCGGGCGCGGTGTTCGGCGGTTGCCCCAACACCACGTACGGCGAATCGGTGGGTTGCGTGGCGATATCGGGCAACGCTTCTGTAATAACCATTCTCGTAACCGCGGGTATGGCGGTGCTGTGCTCGTTCTTCGCTCCATTCATTACGTTGCTTGCGACAATCCCCTCGTGCGTAATGGGCGGCGTTTGTGTGGCGCTGTACGGGTTTATCGCCGTTTCGGGGCTTAAAATGGTGCAGGGCGTGGACCTTAACGACAACCGTAACCTGTTCGTGGTTTCCGTTATTTTGATTGCGGGCGTCGGCGGTATGACGTTGAGCTTCGGTCCCGTGGTTGTTACCGAAGTCGCGTGCGCGCTCATTTTGGGTATACTCACCAACCTGCTCGTAAATATTAAGGGCAAAAAGAAAGAGGGTAAGGGCGAACAAATCACCATAGACGAAGCCGTTTCAAAGGAAAACGCTCTTCCTGCGGCGGAAGAAAATACGGAGGGAAACAAATGATGAAGGATTATAAAAACGTATTCGTGTTCGATCACCCGCTGATTAAACACAAAGTTTCTATTTTGCGCGACAAAAAGACGGGGATGAAAGAGTTTCGCGAGCTTATCGAAGAAATAACGACGATGATGACGTACGAGAGCATGCGCGACGTCGAACTCGTCGCGGTGGAGGTGGAAACCCCGCTTGAAAAAACCGTGCAGTACCGCGTGCCGGAAGAGAGCGTTGCTATAGTGCCCATTTTGCGCGCGGGGCTGGGAATGGTGAACGGCGTGCATAAGGTGTTTCCTACGGCGCGCGTCGGGCACATAGGCATGTACCGCGACGAGCAAACGCTCGAACCGCAGGAGTATTATTGCAAGCTCCCCGACGGCATAGAGAACAAAACGGTGTTTTTGGTGGACCCTATGCTCGCAACGGGCGGGTCGGCGTGCGACGCGCTTGCCGCGCTTAAAAAACGCGGATGTAAAAAAATTAAGTTTATGGCGATAATCGGCGCGCCGGAGGGCGTAAAAAAGGTAGCCGAAGCTCACCCCGATATCCCCGTCTACGTTTCCACACTCGACCGCAAGCTCAACGAAAACGGGTATATTCTCCCCGGACTCGGCGACGCGGGAGACAGACTTTTCGGCACGAAATAAATCGAGATTTATATTATAGCGATAATCCGCGGGCGTTTGTAAAGGCGCCCGCGGTTAACATTATTGCGGCGAGGGTTCCGCGCGGGGGAAGAGGTAAAAATATTTATATCAAATATTTGCAAAACGGCGGGTTATCCGCTATAATTGAAAGGTAATACTAAAAACGAGGAAAAATATAAATGATAGAAGTTTCGCGCAGGATTTCGACTATAGCGCCATCTATGACGCTCGCAATTTCCGCAAAAGCCAACGAGCTGAAAGCGGCGGGAATAAAAGTGATAAACTTCGGCGTAGGCGAACCCGATTTCAACACCCCCGAACACATTTGCAAGGCGGCGAAAGACGCGTTGGACAAGGGTTATACTAAATACGTTGCGGCTTCGGGGCTGCCCGCTTTGAAAAAAGCGGTTGTAAAAAAGCTGAAAGTTGACAATAATCTTGACTACGACCCGTCGCAGATAATAATTTCAAACGGTGCGAAGCACTCGATTTTTAACGCCATTTTCGCAACAATTAATCCCGGAGACGAGGTGCTGATACCAAAGCCCTACTGGCTGACTTATCCCGAAGTGGTCAAATCTTGCGGGGGGGTGCCCGAATACATATACGCAACTCCGCGCCACGGCTATAAAATAACTGCGGCGCAGGTTGAGGCGGCTATCCGTCCGCAGACTAAAATGCTCATATTCAACAGCCCCTGCAATCCTACGGGAGCGGTTTATACGGAGAAGGAAATCCGCGCCATTGCGGAAGTGTGCGTAAAGCACAATATAGTGGTGCTCGCCGACGAAATTTACGAAAAATTGATTTACGGCGGAGAAACGCACTTTTCGATTGCGCAGTGCTCGCAGGAAATGAAGGATTTGACGATAGTTATTAACGGCGTTTCCAAGAGCTACGCCATGACGGGTTGGAGGCTCGGGTATCTGGCGTGCCCGCCCGCCGTTGCAAAGGCGATTTCGTCGTTTCAGAGTCATTCCACGTCAAACGTGAACACTATGACGCAGTACGCGACTCTCGCGGCATTGGAGGGCGACGACAAATCGATGAAAGAAATGATTTCGGCGTTCGGCAAGCGCAGGGAAAAGATGCTTGAAAAGCTCGACTCGATGAAGCCGCTGGGGCTCGATTACGTTAAGCCGGACGGCGCGTTTTACGTTATGTTGCTGTGCGACAAACTTTACGGAAAGAGCTATAAGGGCGTTAAAATAAACGGCAGTATGGACGTTGCCGATTTGCTTCTCGAACACAAGCAGGTGGCGATTACCCCCGGAGTATGCTTCGGCGACGACGACGCGGTCAGGCTTTCTTACGCGCTTTCAACCGCGGATATGCTCGACGGACTCGAAAGAATAGCGGAGTTTGCAAAGGAAGTGAAATAACGCGGATTGCGGCGCCGCCGTCATTGTTAGCCCATATTACTTTTAAATTTTTTGAAAATTTCGCATAAACCTATTGATATTCCGTAAAAAAACTGATAAAATATAATAAACGGTAAGTATAATACTTTATCAGGAGGAGTTCAATGATCAAAATTATTTATGGCTCAAAGGGTACCGGCAAGACAAAACAGCTTATAGAAGCGGCAAACAAAGACGTTGCCGACGCAAAAGGTTTGAGCGTATTTATTACCGATAACAAGAGATGTATGTACGACGTGGATCGCGCCGTCCGCTTTATAGACGTTACCGACTGGAACGTTGCCGGCGAAGAGGCGCTTTGCGGCTTTGTTAAGGGCGTTGCGGCTTGCAACAGCGACCACGAGTATATTTACATAGACGGGGTTTCCCGTATGACGGGCAAGGGCGTAAACGAACTTGCCGGCATATTCTATATGCTTGACAAAATTTCTTCGGAAAACAATATAACTATTACTTTGACGTGCAGCTGCGACGGGGCGGATCTCCCCGATTTCGTTAAAAAATACCTTTAATTTAAGTTTTTTTTCGGCGGCGCGCGGTTATTTTGCGCCGCCGTTTTTTATTTTAAACCGATTAAGGCGCGCCAGTCCTCGGGCGGCGCGTTGCAGGCGCGAGGAGGAGTATATTATGAACTTTATAAGTACGCGAGGGGGCGAAAAGGTTACCGGAGCCCGTGCCATAGTGGCGGGGCTTTCGGAAAACGGAGGCCTTTACGTTCCGGAAAAATTCCCTGCGTTTACACGGGAAAAGCTCGAATCAATGCTTGAAATGAATTACGCCGAGCGCGCGACGGAAGTGCTGTATTCCTATCTTGACGAGTACGACAAGGACGGGCTGTTAAACGCGTGCACGGCGGCGTATTCGAAATTCGAAGGGGACGACCCCGCTCCGCTCGTGCGCCTTGACGACGGGGTGTATATGCTCGAATTGTGGCACGGACCGACGTGCGCGTTCAAAGATATGGCGCTCACGCTTTTGCCCTACCTTTTGAGAAAAGGGTGCGACATATGCGGCATTAAAGAGAATATTTTGATTCTTGTGGCGACTTCGGGCGATACCGGCAAAGCCGCGTTGGAAGGATTTAAGGACGCCGAAGGCGTTAAAATTATGGTGTTCTATCCGAACGACGGCGTATCTAAAATGCAGAAGTTGCAGATGTGCACGCAAGACGGCTCAAACGTAAACGTGGTGGCGGTTAAGGGCAATTTCGACGATTGCCAGACTGCCGTCAAAGAGATTTTTTCAAGCGAGGACTGCGCCGCGCAGCTCAAAGAAAAGAACGTTGTATTGTCCTCGGCTAATTCCATAAACTTCGGCAGGCTCGCCCCGCAGATAGCGTATTATTTCTCCGCGTACCTCGACCTCGTTTCTTCCGACCAGATAGAAATGGGAGAGGAGATAGATTTCACCGTGCCTACGGGCAACTTCGGCAATATCCTCGCCGCGTATTACGCCAAGCGCATGGGGTTGCCCGTCCGCAGACTTCACTGCGCTTCCAACTCGAACAACGTTTTGACGGATTTTTTTGCAACGGGCGTATACGATTTGCACCGCGAGTTTATAAAGACCACTTCGCCCTCTATGGACATACTTGTTTCCTCAAACCTCGAAAGACTGATTTTCGAAGTATCGGGGCGGGATTGCAAGCTCACCGCGAGCCGAATGAACGACCTTAAAATTAGCGGAAAGTACGCCATATCCGCGGGGGAACTTGAAAAAGTTCAACAAATTTTCGACGGCGGTTACGCCGACGAAGAGGGGTGTGTAGAGGCGATGTACGACGTGTTTATAGACGTAGGCTATACGATGGACACGCATACGGGTTGCGCTATGAAAGTGGCGGTAGACTGGTTTGAAAAGCATAAAAAAGACGAAACGAAGATGGTTATAGTTTCTACCGCGAACCCTTATAAGTTTCCGCAGGACGTGTTGTATGCGGTGACGGGCAACGACGTAAAGGACAGTTTTAAAGGAATAAAGAGATTGCATGCCGCCACGGCTATGGCTGTGCCCAAATGCCTTAAAGAGCTTAAAGACAAAACTCCCCGTTTCACTAAAACGTGCGACGGCAAAAAGCTGTTTGGCGAAATCCTCGAATTCATAAAGTAAAACGGGGCGGTTCGCCGTTAAAATACGGGTTTCGACACAATTCGACGTTTTACGATAAAATAAGCGAAAATTTGCAAGCGAAAGGCGCTTATTTCCGCTTTTAAAACTGCGGCGGGATATTGTATAATGGTTGTACCGCAAAGGGAAATCATACAAGGGAAGACGCATATGAAAACCAAAGAAATGATCGATGCGGAAAACTCCGCAAAAAACGAAGCCCGCGTGGACGGGCGGACTATTTTAAACGAAATTACGGTTGGAATAAAGGACCTGTTCGAGGCGGAAATTGCCGAGAGTGAATCCTGCCTGATATTAAAGCTATATAACGGGCAAAAATTCAAAATCACCATAGAAGAAGAAAACTGAATTTTAAAAAGTAAGTTGACAGCCCCCGCGCGGCAATACGCCGCGCGGGGGCTGTATTTATTAAAACCAAATAAAAATCTTATTTTATGTCAAAACTGTGATAAAAAGCGCAAAAGATTGTGATTAGAGATTAAAACGCAAAAAAACTTTGCATTTTACGACTTTGTGTGTTATGATAAGTGAGTAAGATTTTATATTTTGAGGCAGAATATGGAAGAAAAGAAAAAAACGCTGTATTCGGGCATTCAGCCTACCAACAACCTGACCATAGGCAACTATATTAGTACGCTCCGTTCCTGGCGTTCTCTGCAGGAAGAATATAATTCTTATTTCGCCATAGCAAACATGCACGCCGTGACGGTCAGGCAGGACCCCGCGGAACTGCGCAGGCGCACTTTGGAGCTCGCCGCGCTGTTTCTTGCGTGCGGCGTAGACCCCGAAAAGAGCGTTTTGTACGTGCAGTCGCACGTACCCGCTCACGCGGAGCTTTGCTGGGCGCTGAACACGTTCACTTACGTAGGCGAGATGGAGCGCATGACCCAGTTTAAAGACAAGAGCGCGCGCCACGCCGACAATATAAATATGGGATTGATGGATTATCCCGTTTTGATGGCGGCGGATATTCTTTTATATCAGACCGACATTGTGCCTGTGGGGAAAGACCAAAGGCAACACCTCGAGATTGCGAGGGACATCGCGCAACGTTTTAATAACGCGTATTCGCCTACTTTCGTAGTGCCGGAAGCGCTTTATTCCAAACTCGGCGCAAAAATCGGCGATTTGCAGAATCCGGAAAAGAAAATGTCTAAATCGTGCGAAAACCCCAACGGCTCGATATTCTTAAACGACGACAGGGATACCGTAATACGCAAGTTCAAACGCGCCGTTACAGACAGCGGCAACGAAGTCAGATACGACCCCGAAAACAAGGCGGGAGTTTCTAATCTTTTGGAAATTTACTGCGCGTTTAACGGTAAGAGTATAAAAGAGGCGGAGGCGGAGTTCGCGGGCAAGGGCTACGGCGATTTTAAGCTCGCCGTGGGCGAAACGGTTGCCGACGGGCTCGCGCCCATTCAAAAAGAGCAGGCAAAACTGCTTGCCGATAAAGATTACGTCAACTCGGCGCTCAAAATCGGAGCGGAACGCGCCTCACGGGCGGCGGCGAAAACTTTGAACAAAGTTTATAAAAAAATAGGTTTTTACCAGCTTTAAGCGGGGCGGGTTATGTTCGGATATATTTCTCCCGATACGCCGTTCCTTTTCAAAAAGGACGAAACTTTATACAAAGCCCTTTATTGCGGACTGTGCAAAGGTATAGGCGAAGGGTGCGGACAACGCGCAAGAACGGCGCTGTCTTACGATATGGCGTTCACTTCGGCGCTCATTCATAATATAAAAGGCGAAGACGTAAAAATAGAAAGGGCGCGTTGCGCGCTTCATCTTATAAAAAAGCGCCCCGTAGCGGTGCCTGACGAAAGTACGGTTGCAATAGGTTGCGTTAATACCGCGCTCGCCTACTTTAAGCTGTGCGACGATAAGGCGGATGGAGACAAAAAGGGCATTTTGCGCCACCTTTATAAAAAAGGCTATAAAAGAGTGTTGAAAAAGCACCCCGCGGTGGCTGAAATAATTTCGCGGCAGACCGGACGGCAGGCGGAGCTTGAAAAGGCGGCTTGCGCGGTTATTGACGAGGCTTGCGAGCCGACCGCCGAAATGATGGCGGAGCTTTCGGATTATCTTTTAGGCGGATTTTCAACCGCTTATACAAAAAAACTTTTTTACGCGCTGGGTAAATGGGTTTATCTTGCAGACGCGCTCGACGATTATGATAAAGACGTAAAAAAAGGGCGGTATAACGTTTTATATAACGCGTATAAAGAGGATTGCAAACGCGCCGCGGTAGAAAAGGGGAAAAAGGAAATGGAATTTGTTTTCGACAGCCTTTTTGCCGATATGCGCGAATGTCTTGCCAATATAAAATTCAACTTTAATCACGATTTGACCGACAATATTATTTTGCGCGGTATACCCCTTAAAACGCGGTCGCTCTTTTACGGAGACTGCCGCAAAAATTGCAAAGGAGCAGAAAATGAACAAAAAAAATCTTGAAATACTCGGCTTGGGCGAAAACGCAACCGTCGACGAAATTAAAACCGCATACGAGAACTTGCGGGAAAGATATCTCGAAGAGCGCTTTAAAGACGGCGAAGTGGGCAACAACGCCGCCCGTATGCTCACCCGTATAGAAACGGCGTATAACGATTTGATGAGCGAGATAGGCGAGGCCTCGACGATGGACGAAGGCGGCGACATGTTCGGGCGCGTCGAGCAGTATTTAAAGGAAGGCAATTTCAACGAGGCGCAACGCGTTCTCGATTCCTTTAACGAAAGGGGTGCGCAGTGGCACTATTTGCAGAGCGTTGTTTTTTACCGCAAAAACTGGATAAACGAGAGTAAAAAGCAGCTTGAAATAGCAATTCAGCTCGACCCCGAAAATACGAACTACAAAGAGACCTATCGCAAACTTAACGAAAAAATAAATTACGACGCAGGCCAGCAAAACGGGCAGAAACAGCAGACCTACGAAGGGCAGACTATGAGTTCGGAACCGTCCGAAAGCCAGATGGGCGGGAACTTTTGCGCCAACTGCATAGAGTGCTGTTATTTGAATATGTGCATAAACTGCCTTTGCAGCGGTTGCTGCCGTTAAGGCGATATGGGCAAAAACAGGAATTCGAAGGCGTTTGAGCTTGCTCTGTCGGGTATAGCCTGCGCCGCGGCGTCGGGGGCGCTTGCCCTTGGGATATTGTCCGATTACCTTGTGGCTACGGGCTACGTTATCGGAGTCGCCGCGCTTATGGTGCCGCTTTCGAAACAGTTTTTCAAAGGCGGATTTCTCGCCTATATAGGTACGTGCATACTCGCCGTGGTTCTGGGCGCGGCGGCGCAATTTTGGAAGCTGGTGCCTTTTGCTGTATTTTTCGGCTTGCACCCGCTGGCAAACGCGCTTCAAATAAGGTATAAGGTCAACAGGTGGATTGCACTGGTCGTAAAAATAATCTGGTTCGATTGTATGCTTATCGCGTCTTACCATTTGATTTACGGCGGGGTGCTGGGGGGAACCCTCTTTTCTGAAGAACTTTATAAAATAATCAACGATTATATTTATTTGTTTATTTTTACGTTAGGGTCGGCAATATGCTTTGTTTACGACTATCTTATATTCAAATTGCAGATAGGCATAAACATACTGGTGCATAGAATAATAAAGTGAATTCTGGGTTATGGAAGAGAACTCTTTAGGTGGGGAAAAACAAGGACTTGACCGCGCGGAAGAGCTTGCGGAGCGGGACGAGCTTGAAGCGGCTCAATCCGTTTTGGACGGAATAGACGAAAAAAACGCAAGATGGCACTATGTGCAGTCGCGTATTTATATTAAAAAGAACTGGCTGAACGAAGCGCGCAAACAGCTTGAAATAGCCGTTAAATCGGAGCCGGAAAACGGAACTTACATAAACGCGCTAAATAATCTGGAATATCGGGCGCAAAGCGGCGAAGACAAAATGAAAGGCGGCGAAAAGAAGAACTCCGTCGACAATCAGGAGATGGGGTCGTTCTGCGCGGAGTGTTGTTGCGAGGGCTGTTTGGGCGGCTTATGCGGGGCGGCGTGCGACGGGTGCGGTTAAAATTATGCAAAAGAACGGTATTTATAAAGGACTCGTCGAGGGCTTGGGCACCGAGGGCGAGGGGATAATTAAATGTGACGGCACGACTGCGTTCGTGCCCTTTTGTCTTGTTGGAGAAAGGGTGCAATTCAAGGCTTTGAAAGTCGGCGGGAACGTGGCTTACGGCAAGATAGAAAAGCTGGAAACTACGGCATATTGCCGCGTCAATCCGCCCTGCCCCGTATTCGGCAAGTGCGGAGGGTGCGCGTTGCAACACATGGATTACGCGGCGCAACTCGAATTCAAACGCGGTCTGGTAAAAAACGCGCTTTTAAAAATAGGCGGCATAGACGCGGACGTGGAACCCGCCGTCGGGTGCGATAAGCAGTACAGGTATCGCAACAAACTCACTCTGCCGATAGGCGTTGCCGACGGAAAGACCGTTTGCGGGTTTTACGGGGTGCGCAGTCACAGAATCGTGCCGATAACAGATTGTCTTATTCAGGCGGAATGGGCAAAAAAACTGATTGCCTCGGTTGAAAAGTTTTCGGCGGAGTGCGGTGTCCCTGCTTACGACGAAGTCTCTCAAAAGGGAATTTTGCGCAGGATTGCGGTAAGGGAAATAGGCGGGAAATTTATTTTTGCGCTTGTAGTAACCAAGAGAATCAACGCGGACTTTTTAATAAAAGAGCTTGAAAAGCACTTTAAAGATTTTACTTTTTTGATTAACGTAAACGCGACGCAGGGCAACGCCGTTTTTTCGAAAGAGTGGCATATATGCAGGGGTAACGGCGTTTTCGAAGCAGAAGAACAGGGTATAAAATACCGTGCCGGCGCGAATACGTTCGTGCAGGTAAACGACGACGTGCGCGAAAAACTTTACGCCAAGGTTTTGGAAGAAGCCGACGCCGACGCGGTCGCGCTCGATTTATACAGCGGAGGCGGATTGCTCACCGCGATGCTTGCAAACAAGTGCGCCGAGGCTTACGGCGTAGAAATCGTGGAGGAGGCTTCGCGTTGCGCGGACGGGCTTAAAGAGGCAAACGGATTGCAAGGCAAGATGTTTAACGTTTGCGGAAAGGTTGAAGAAGAAATATCGCGCGTGCTCGAAAAAACAGCCGGCAGAAAGAGGATTATCGTATGTGACCCGCCGCGCAAGGGAATGGAGCGCAGCGCGGTAAAAGCCGCCGCAACGTCGGGGGCGGATAAAATCATTTTAATATCCTGTAATCCCGCAACTCTCGCCCGAGATTTGGGCGTGCTTTTGGGAACGCTTGAAGAGCGGGACGGCGCTCTTGTAAAAACGGGCGTAAGTTCGGGGGGCTATGAAATAAAAACGGTTATTCCGTTCGATATGTTCCCCCAAACCAAATGGTGCGAAACGTTGGTTGTTCTTTCCCACAAAAAGCCAGATGGACATATCAACGTAAAAGTTGAGTTCGGCGAAGAGGAAGGGCAGGTATCTTTAAAAGAAGTTGCTAAACGTGCAGAAGAGCGCAAGCCGAAAGAGAAAGTAACTTACAAGAAAATTCAAGACTACATTGAAAAGACTTACGGCTTCAAAGTCCACACGGCTTACATAGCCGAAGTCAAACGTGATTTAGGCTTGCCTATGTACGACGCACCCAATGCAGTCGAAGAATTAAAAAGACCAAGAGCGCACCCTACGCCGAAAATGGCAGAGGCTATAAAAGAAACATTAAAGCATTTTGAGATAATTTAAGAGGTTTTACAATGGCATATAGATTTGCTAATCAAAGTGAAGTTAAAGAACTCGAATCGTGGTGTATGGAAATTCTTCACGCTGTACAAGACGAGGTCAGAGATTATTTTACTTTCGATATAAGACTTATCGGTAGCGGAGACAAAAGGCTTGTTACACAAAACAGCAATGAGTGCTTTGACTTAGATTATAATATAATTTTACAAAAAGACAAGAAAGGATTGTTGGATAATCCAAAACAAATCAAGGATATTTTTGTCGCAAGATTTAATAAAGTTTTGAATAAATATGTTTCGGGATATAAACATGTCAGTGATTCTACATCTGTCGTTACCGTAAAGATAATTAGGAATAACCGATTGGAATGCTCTTTTGATGTGGCTATAATTGTTGAGGGTGATGATGGATATTTTTATAGATTAACACACGACAAGAGAACAGATAGATATATTTGGAATCAAGTTAAGCAATCTGAAAATTATTTAGAAAAATTTAAAGCTGTAAAAGAAAAGGGTTATTGGATGAAATTTAAGGAACGTTATCTAAAGAATAAAAACAGGCATTTAAGTGATAGCGATGGCGTTAAGTCTTTTTCGATCTTTCTTGAAACATTAAATGAGTTTTACAGATGAGTACGACAAAACGAGAAGAGGTGTTTTATCAAAATCTTATTATCAGTGATGAGGATAAAATTAGAGCCGAAAAATCTTTAAAATCAAAAGGTGTCGAAAAGCACTTATTGATTAAAGATAGATTGCTTAATTGGAGTACGTCTAATAGTATAGAGTACGAAAAAGTTGCTTCTACATATCGGTATGACAAACGAATTAGATATACTTTGTTTAAGTATATTTCATATTTAGAAGAATTCTATCGAGCAGTGATTCTTGATAGTTATATACTTGATGTCAAGCAAAGATTTTGGATAAAAGATCTGCGTGAACAGCTTAAAGCATATGGTAATAATTTGAATGATGCATTAGAACACATTGATTTTTCGTCATTGTTAATTCAATGCCAACGGCTTCCAAAAGAAATACGGTCTTTGTGCGGATTTCCTAACGGAAAGCATTTAAAAGAAAATTCTATTGCCTTAAAAGAATTAAGAAATGCGGTAATGCACAATAAATTTTTGTTGTTATATCGTGGGTACGATATTTGTTATGTAGATGGAGTCGATGATAATAAAAGTGCAAGTTTGAAGGCGAATATATTAAATTTAATTCCTTTTTCGTGCGCTAAAAATTAAAATTTGATGAAATTTTTGGCTAAGTGGTTGTATTTTTAGTTATAAGTGTGCTTGGTTAAGTGAAGGGAATTTTACGTTAGACCCCGAACTTTTTAAGAAAAGTGTGCTTGGTTTAGTAGAGAGATATTTTAAGGAGGTGGTGCTTATGCGCTGTTAATAAGACTTGCAAGCTGTCTATAAATGCTTGTGCAAAATAAATAAACGGAGGTATTAATTGCAAATTAAATCAGGTAAGCAAACGGCAATCAAACGAGAGACAAACTGCACCATTATCCGTATGGATTGGAAGCAGGTAAAGCAAAGTACACCATTATGTACTTTGGACTTTTCGCAAGGCGAAAATGAACAAGTGGGAAACCCACTTTGAAATGTACCCAAAATGTTAGACTTTTTTCAAATGGGAGTTCTGAATTAAAAGGTAAGCCTATACCAGCAGAAAAGTTTGATAGCGGTGCGATGCGAGATACGCCGACTTGTCTTATGAAATATGAGATTGATATGCTAAACGCTATGGACGACGATTAGTACAAGATGCAGTCGTATTAATATTCGTAAAATGCTTGACTCTACAATCTGAAAGTGGTAAGATATACATAATCGTATAAATACGACAAGTTATTTTCACGGAGGTTTGTTATGAAAAACAACAGAAAGGCAAAGGACAAGCGTTACGAAGAGAAGCACAAGGCTGAGAGAAAGGCTAAGTGTATGGTATGGGGAACGAGTGTGCTGAGAGAGAAAGCCGAAGAGATAAATAAGTTTTTGAAAAGATACGGCTACACAAAGGTACAACTGATAGAAGCAGGATATAACGCGCTCATTGAGCAGGCGGCAGAGCAAAACACCGACCTTGCGAAGATAATGGACGGCTACGATGATTTTTTCGGTTTTGAGGGAATCGATAAAAAGAAAACCGAGTAGTTGAAATTTTATCGCAGAAGGAGGAACACGCGATGGAGAGAGAACATAGTATTCAAAGCTATAAGGATGCGGAATAATTCCGACAGCACATCCGAATAAGGATACTTGATTACTAACCAAAACAACAATAAAGAAAAAGAAAATTTTAATGCATTTATTGATATGATGGCGCAACTAATTCAGAAGTACGGGCAAAGCGTATTAAAGGATACGGCAACCGAAACGGAGGAAGTAAATGAACAGAGAAGGTAGAAGATGCTTCTTGTATTCAAGAGTAAGTACCGAAATGCAAGTAGAGGGGTACAGTCTTGAAGCGCAGAAAAACTGCTTGAAGAAATTTGCCGAGCGGGAAGAAATGCAGATAGTAGATTACTATGAAGATGCAGGCAAATCGGGCAAGTCGATAGAGGGACGTCCCGCTTTCAAGAAAATGCTATCCGATATAGAGAGCGGACAAGGCGTGGATTATATTCTTGTTTATAAACTTTCCCGTTTTGGTAGGAATGCGGCAGATATACTAAATTCGTTAGAGTTAATTCAAACTTATGATGTAAACCTGATTTGCATTGAAGAAGGGATTGATTCATCGCAGACAAGTGGTAAGTTGCTCATATCCGTGTTGTCTGCCGTTGCAGAAATCGAAAGAGAGAACATTCTTGAACAGACTATGAACGGGCGAAGAGAAAAGGCCCGTCAAGGTTTGTGGAATGGCGGACCTGCACCGTACGGCTATTCTTTGAAAGACAACAAACTTTACATAAACGAAGATGAGGCGGAGTTGGTCCGCCTCATCTATGACAAGTATGTAAACACAACAATAGGGTATTCAGGCATAGCTAAATATCTGAACTTGCAGGGGATAAAAAAGGTTGTGCGCACGGACAGAATGATTGAAGAATGGAGTGCGCATTTCATAAATCTGATTTTAGAAAATCCCGTGTATTGCGGTAAAATCGCTTACGGCAGGAGGACGCTTGAAAAAATCAAAGGAAAGAAGAACGAATATAGGCGAATAAACGCTACCGACTACATTACGGTTGACGGCTTGCACGAACCGCTTGTGAGTGAAGAAGTTTGGAATAAAGCGCAAGAGAAAAGGCAGTCAACGGGCAAGAAGTTTGCTTCAAAATACGGCAAGGACAGAATGCACTTATTAACGGGTTTATTAAAATGTCCCGTGTGCAACGGTCCGATGTATGCCAACCGCCATTGTTGGACGAAAAGGGACGGAACTTATAAAGAAGTCGGCTATTACGTTTGTGGACGAAATAAACACGACAGGGGAAAATTCTGCGATTATAAGGCGGACTTGAAGAAGAGTGTAATCGAACCACTTGTGATAGAAGCCGTAAAGGAAATCGTAAGCGAAAAATATTTTGCTAAGGCGATTAAAGATAGAATCGGAAGTATCGGCAAGAATGACGATATCGACAAGGAAATAAGGAATTTTGAAAATAGGCTCAACGAGATTGAACTGAATAAGGCAAGATTGGAAAAAGAAATAGATACGTTGCCTTTTGATGCAAAGTTCCGTGAAAGAAAGTTGCACGATATGAATTTGCGCCTTGACGGAATGTACGAAACTATTGCCGAGATAGAAGAGCTGATTGCCGATGCCAACCTTCGTAAAAAAGCAATGGAAGAAGAGGCAATAACGTTGGAGAACATCTACAAAATTCTATTGAACTTTTCCGAGCTTTTTGATATAATAGATGAGGACGAGCAGAAAAACCTTTTAACTTATCTGATAAAAGAAATTCAGCTCAACCCGCATTGGGAGAACAAATCGCCTTTAAAGTGGATAGAATTTAACTTTCCTATCTACCGAAATGGGGAAGAAGTAAGAAAATTTTTGTGTGAAGAGAATCTCAATGTCGAGACGCTGGTCGTTCTTTCCCACAAAAAACCCGACGGACATATCAACATCGATGTGGAATTTGGGGAGAGTGAGGGACAATTTTCGTTGAAGAAAATCAAAGAGCGTGCCGAAGAACGCAAGCCGAAAGGGAAAGTAACCTATAAAAAAATGCAAGACTAGCTCGAAAAGACTTACGGCTTCAAAGTCCACACGGCATATATCGCCGAAGTTAAGCGCGATTTGGGGCTTCCTATGTACGACGCTCCCAATGCCGTCGAAGAACTAAAACGCCCGCGAGCGCATTCCACGCCGAGAACAGTGGAAGCGATAAAGGACACGTTAAAATAAAATAACCTTTTCAGGCTTGCCTGAATTTCAAATTAGTTTGGAGGGAATATGACAATTCATCACGATAAGCTTGCATACGGGCGGCTTGCAAAGACGAGTGAAGAAATGACCGACGCGGAGCTTTTGAAAATGCTTGCCGAACTTAACGGGGAAGATGATGCTGGGGAGCCGCGGGAAGACACTGCGGACGGAAAAGCCGCAAAAGATAAAAAGAAATAAAATTTTAAGCCCGCCGCGCTTAAAAAGTGCGGCGGGCTCTGTATTATTTTAAAATATCCAAAAGCACAGAAATATCTAATTTCCACTCCGGTACTTTGTTGCGACGGGCGTGGTCGGCGTTGGCTTCGCCCAAAGCCTTGCGGTATTCGGCGTAAGTACAGCCGTTTACTTTCATAAAATGCTCTTCCGCCTCGCGTCCTTTCCCCGTGAGCTGGGTGCGCCCTATGTGGATTACTTCGTGGCAGTTTTTACACACGGCAATCACGTCTTCGAGTTTTTGGATTTGCGCGTCTTCGTTATAGCTCCACCGTTCGTGGGCTTCGAGCCGAGACGTCGGCGCGCCGCAGATCATGCACTTTCCGTTAGCTTTGGCGTAGGCGGACTTTCTTACCGCGTTCCATTGCGCGGGGGTGAGAATACTTCTTAAATTCGAATACCAGCAACTGTCCGGTACAAGTTCGATTTGCAGTTTCATAACGCGATTATAACGCTTTTTAGAGAAAAATTCAATATTTTCGTTGACAAAACGGATAATTCGTTATATAATTTCGGTGATATCAAATCGATATCACAATAAAATCATTTTCGAGGTATGAAAAATGAACGCTGAAATCAAAGAAAAAGAAATCAAAGGTATAAACGGCTGGGCTATGCTGATTGCGGTTATAGTTCTTATCGCAGGAGGTATCGCTCTTGCAATAGCTGGCTTTGTACTCGTCGGCGGCGACGAAAATCCCGAACAACCCGCATATTTCGCGCTTTCGGTTATAGGCGCGGTGCTTATTATTGCAGGCTTTTTGTGTGTGGGCGGGTTTAAAATCATTGCGCCTAACGAAGCGTGCGTGTTTACTTTGTTCGGTAAATATTACGGAACGCTCAAAAGCGACGGATTTTTCTTTGTAAATCCTTTCTGCTCGGCGGTAAATCCCGCAAAGTTGGGCAGAAAACTTTCGTTAAAGGCGTTGAGTTTAAACAACGACAAGCAGAAGGTCAACGACGAAGAGGGTAACCCCATAGAAATAAGCGTTGTAGTAATATGGAGAATCAAAGACACGGCAAAAGCTGTATTTGCCGTTGATAATTATTTTGCGTTTATATCCACGCAGTGCGACAGCGCGATAAGACAGGTGGCAAGACAATACCCCTACGACGTGAGCGAAAACGGCGACGAAAAGAGCTTGCGCGGTTCTTCGCAGGAGATTGCCGACGTTTTAAAAGCCGAACTTCAAAACCGTATGGAAATGGCGGGCATAGAAATTATGGACGCGAGAATAAACAACCTTGCATATGCGCCCGAAATAGCCGCGGCGATGCTGCAAAGACAACAGGCTTCGGCTATAATCGCCGCAAGACAAAAGATAGTGGACGGTGCGGTTTCTATGGTGGACATGGCGCTCAAAAAACTTGCGGACAACAATATTGTTGAGCTTGACGACGAGAGGAAGGCGCAGATGGTTTCTAACCTTCTGGTGGTTCTCTGCGGAAACCGTGACGCGCAACCCATAGTCAACAGCGGGTCTATATATTGAGAGGTTTAATATGACAAGGTGCCCCCAATGCGGAAGCTCGCAGACGCTTAAGGTGACGTTCTGCGGGCGCGACAAAGTTATAGTGTTGCCGCGCGTGCAAGAGCATAAATTATTTCCCAAATACTCTAAAATGTACGCGTACTCGTGCACGTCCTGCGGGAGAATTTTTGATTTTACTTTGGAAAAGCCCGAAAATCTCGCGCCGTTTGCGGGATATGACGGCAACGTTTGAGAAATTTAAACGCAAATAAAAAGCGCTGCGGTCAAGCGGAGCGCTTGCTTAAAGGGAGCGTAAAATGGAAAAACAGAATAAAAAACAAATCCCTTTAAGGATTTCCGATAAACTTTATGCCGAACTCGAACGCTGGGCAAACGACGAGTTCCGTTCGGTGAACGGACAAATCGAGTATTTGCTCACCGAATGCGTCAAATACCGTAAAAAAGGTAAAAAGGGCTTGACGGAAGAGAGTAAAGAGGATTAAAATAGAGTTATGGAGCTTGACGGCGAAAAATTAAAAAAATTGAAGCGTGGAGAGGCGGCGAGTTACATTTGCGCCGCGGTATGCGCGGCGGCTATAATTTATTTTATAGTTTGTTTCGCCGTGGGCGAGGCTTGCGGGTTGTATCTTTGAAGCTGTCCGCTATGATTGCCGCGCCGTTGGCGGGAATTCCCGCGGCGGCGGGAGCTGCTTATTGCAACCTTAAATTCGGCGGCGAGTTCGACAGGGCGCTAACCGAATGCGTGAGGCGAACCTTTATAGAAAACGCCGAGCTCATGCGCCCCGAAAAAACTTCTTTGGGGTTTGTCGTAAAAGTTTCGGCGCGGTCTGCGGAAGTAAAGGTGAACAATTTTAAAGAGAAAACAGTTTTCGATTTTTCGCCTTTCGGCAAGCTGTCGGCGGCAAAACGCTCGGCGGCGTTTTCCGAAATAGCGGACGTTCTGTCTTCTACGTTTTTACGACTTTACGGTCGCGGGATAAGATTCGAAGAAGTTTATTATTCCGCGGATAATAAAAAGGGCGGCAGGGTAAACTTTATTATAAAGAACGGCGAGCCCGACAAAAGGGCCTATAAAAATTATCTTAAAAGAAAATGAAACGCGCACTCGTTTTAGTTAACGCATATTCGAAATTGCCCGCCTCGCTAAATCAGGCGGAGCGGCTAAAAGCGGAATTTTCGCGCCTTGGGGTAAACGCCGATATCCGACCCAACGATTTGGGCACGTATATAGAAAAAAACGGCGAAATCGCGGGATATTCGGGGGAGTACGATTTTTGTATATACCTCGATAAAGACAAATATACCGCGGCGATGCTTGAAAATTCGGGGTTGCGGCTGTTTAATTCCCGCGCGGCGGTGGAGGTATGCGACGATAAAATGCTCACGCATCTCGCGCTTGCCGGCAAGGGGATAGCCATGCCGCAAACCGTTGCGGGTAAACTTTGTTATTCGCCGGAAGAAGGGGTTAAGCCTTTCGTTATCGACGACGTGGAGCAAAAACTCGGCTATCCCGTTATAGTAAAAGAATGTTACGGCTCGCTCGGCAAAGGCGTTTACAAGGCCGATAACAGAGCGGAGCTCGAAGCCGTTGCCGAAAGGGTTAAGATTATGCCGCACCTCTTTCAGAAGTTTATTGCGGAGAGCGCGGGGCGGGATATAAGGGTTATAGTTATAGGCGGGCGCACCGTCGCCGCAATGCAAAGGCGTTCGAACGGGGATTTCCGTTCTAACCTTGCAGCGGGTGGAACGGGCGAAATTTATGCGGCGGACCCGAAACTTGAAGATATGTGCGGGGTAATTGCTTCGTCTTTGGGGCTGGACTACTGCGGAATAGATATTTTGCAGGGCAAAGACGGTTACGTTTTATGCGAGGTGAATTCCAACGCGTTTTTCGGCGGTATAGAAAAAGTTACGGGCGTGAACGTTGCAAAGCAATTTGCGGAGTACGTTTACGGGCGTATATACGGAGACAAGTAAATGACGGTTTTGTATGTTTTTCTCATTATTTTAATGGTGGCGCTTATGTTTTTATTGCCGCCGGCAATGCAATTTAAAACGGGGATCAATCCCGAGTATTTTCCCAAAATCAAAGTAAACACGTTTGCGTTTATGTTCAGGGGAATGGGTATGAAGGGGGGCAAGTATTACAGCGTTAAAGATTACGGAGTAATAGCTCCCATGTATGCTTTACATTTGTTAGGTTATTCTTTGGCTCTGTTAAGCCTGATAATTTCGCCCGTAATAATATTCGTTGCCGAACTCGAGGTTTGGCAGACCGATCTCATATTATTGTATATGTTGTTAATCGAAGCCGTTATTTGCGTGGCGACGGACGTGACGTGTTGTATAATATCCAAAAGAAAAGACGGCAAGAATAAAGCGGAAACGCAGACAAACGGCAATTAAACGCCGTATATATGCGGGGTAAAAGTAAAAAATCGCGACTAATTGCGAGGTCGGTTGTTCGATTATTAAAAACCGATATAAAAAAATAACCGTAATTTCAAGTTGCCGTTCTAACTGACGTGTAAAAAAGCTCTCGGGTATTACCGTAGTTCCCATAGGGAATTTTACCACAAGAACAGAATATAAATATAGCGCACTATACCTTGCAAGCAAGGCGAGTGCGCTTTTGCTTTACTTGTTCATTTAATTGTTGTATAATAATAGAGTAATAAACAATAATTTAGTGGAGAAAATTATGGGTTTTTCAATAAATGCCACAAATTTCAAATGGAGTGACAAAATTGATGAAACGGAAGATTTATGTTTGCATGGTCACGCTGTGGTTCATATTGGAGAAAAGAAACTTGAATATGATGCTACAATAAGTGCAACTGCACTTTATTTATTAAAAACATTAACTGAAAATCATATTATTAACACCGATAATCAGCTATTGCCTTGTTGCGGTTTTTCTATGTTCCCTAATGACACATTGGATAATGTAGTAATTGCTGGATGTGATAACGGAATAGATTGGTCTGTTATTCATGACGGGGATACTGTCATTTTGGAGTTAGAAGATGGTACAAGAGAAAATATTTCAATTAACAAGTACAAGCAAGAAGTTTTTAAGTTCGCAGATAAAGTTGAAGCATTTTATAAATCCTGTTCCCCCAAAAAAATTCCAGATGACAAAATAGACCGCAACGGATATATTGCTTTTTGGAATGAATGGCATAGAAGAAGAAATCAATAAATTTCATTTGCATTTTAATCGTCATTGCGAACGAAGTGAAGCAATCTAGAAGAGAAATGCCTTAATGTCTGGATTGCCGCGGTCGCGTTGCTCCCTCGCAATGACGAGCGGTTGAAAAAATTTCAATTTAACTTACTAAATTACAAGCAGAAAGAACTCTCAAACAATTTGTTCGAGAGTTCTTTATCGTTATTTGTTTTTAATTCCCTATGGGAAGTGCGCTTTGCCGGAGAGCTTTTTAATATCGCTTGGATAACTATTAAAAACGTTTTTTTGCAATAACGCTTTACAGAGCCTCTGTTTATGGGGTCAGTCGTCGAGTTCGTTGTACATTTTGTGGAACAGGGCGATTTCTTCGGGGTCGATGTGTATGCGTTGGAACATGCCCGTAACTTCGTTAGCGCTGGCGCATTTATCGAATACCTCTTGTATAATCTTGTCGCTGTCGTGTTTAATTTTCATACCAATATTATTAACTTAAATTTTAAAAATATCCCACTTGTTAAAAAAATAACCGTGTGTTATAATGTAAGCGTAATTTTATGCGGCGGACCGAGCGGGGAGGATTTATGAAATACGTTCTTGCAATAGATCAGGGCACTACGAGTACGCGGGCGATAGTTTTCGACAAGAGAGGCAAGCCCGTGGCGCAGGCGCAACAGGAGTTTGCGCAAATCTATCCCGTAGCGGGCTGGGTAGAGCATTCTCCGCAGGATATTCTGGGGTCTACGGTGGCTGTTACGGGCGAGGTCCTCGTTCGGGCGGGCATAGCCGCGGAGGATATTTCCGCTATAGGAATAACCAATCAGCGCGAAACCACGCTCGTATGGGATAAAAGAACGGGTAAACCCGTATGCAACGCAATAGTGTGGCAGTGCAGGCGCACGGCGGATTTTTGCGAAAAATTGAAGCGCGACGGCTTTGCCGAAAAAATTTATAACAAGACTGGGTTGGTGCCCGACGCGTATTTTTCGGCGACAAAAATAAAATGGATTTTAGATAACGTCGACGGAGCGAGGGCGCGCGCCGAGCGGGGAGAACTTGCCTTCGGTACGGTAGATACGTTTTTGCTGTGGCACCTTTCAAAGGGTAAAATTTTCGCAACCGACTACACGAACGCGAGCAGAACCATGCTCTTTAATATACATACGTTAAAATGGGATAAAGATCTTTTGCGCCTCTTCGACGTTCCCGAAAGCATGCTGCCGCAAGTGTATCCTTCGGCTCACCGCTACGGTTTTACGGACGCGGGATTTTTCGGGACGTCCGTTCCCGTATGCGCGGTGGTCGGCGACCAACAGTCGGCGCTGTTCGGTCAGCTGTGTACCGAGGCGGGCGAAGTAAAAAATACTTACGGCACGGGATGTTTCCTGTTAATGAATACGGGGCGCCGCGCGGTTAAAAGCAACAACGGACTCGTTACCACGTTAGGAGCTTCGGCGGACGGGAAGCCGTGTTACGTGCTCGAGGGCTCCGTTTTCGTGGGCGGCGCGGCGGTACAGTGGTTGCGCGACGGCATGGGGATAATATCTTCCGCGGAGGACAGCGAAAGGCAGGCGCTTTCCGTTAAAGACAGCGGCGGGGTTTACGTCATTCCCGCTTTCACCGGACTGGGCGCGCCTTATTGGGACGCTTCGGCGCGGGGGATTATTACGGGCATAACCCGCGGCACTCGCAAGGAGCATATCGTGCGAGCCGCTCTCGAGGGTATAGCGTACGAGGTGAGCGACCTCGTTTCGGCAATGGAGCGCGACGCGGGTATAAAACTTACGCGGCTCGCGGTTGACGGAGGGGCGTGCAAAAACGCGTTTTTGATGCAGTTTCAGGCGGATATTTTAAACTGCCCTATCGTGCGGCCGTGCGTGCAGGAAACCACCGCTCTGGGGGCGGCGTATCTTGCAGGGCTCCGTTCGGGATACTGGAAAGACCTTGCGGAGATTCGTTTAAACGTTTGCGCGGAGAAGATTTTTGCGCCCGCAATGGACGAAAACGAGCGGTTGACGCTTTTAAACGGCTGGAAAAAGGCGGTTAACCGCGCTTTGGGTTGATTTTTGCGGGGAGAACGGTAACTTTTGCAAATTTTCTATATATAGAAATTACTTATAGCTTTTTACACAAGATATTGTGCCGCAACTCTTGACTTTGCTGACTTAAAGTATTATACTGAAAAACGCTCGCGCAATTCGGAGATAACCGTTCCGCGCAGGGCGTTTAATTTTTACCGATAAGTATTTTTTATACTAAAAACACAATATATTGTATTGCAAGCTATTGACAAAACACAAAATATGTGATAGTATTGTCATTACTTGCACTAAAGGAGAACGGATATGAAAGTTATCAAGCGCGACGGAACTACCTGCGACTTCGACAGAAAGAAAATTTCGGTTGCCATAGGCAAAGCAAACGCGGCGGTTGACCCCGAGGATCAGATTTCCGCCGAGCAGATAGACGCCATTGTAGACGATATCGCGTCCCGCCACAGAAGGCGTATTCTCGTAGAGGACATTCAGGATATGGTGGAAGAAAAGCTGATGGAGTTGCAGAAATACCAGCTCATGAAGGCTTATATTCTTTACCGTTACGAGCGCGCCCTTATTCGTAAGGCAAACACTACGGA
The DNA here is from genome assembly GCA_910579525.1 of uncultured Christensenella sp. Lineage (GTDB taxonomy): Bacteria > Bacillota > Clostridia > Christensenellales > Borkfalkiaceae > Coproplasma. Next base: position 87,535 of record CAJTUK010000006.1, read on the forward strand.
CGAGAGCATTCTGTCGCTTATCCGCAATTCGAATAAAGACGTTATGGAGGAGAACTCCAATAAAAACGCGCGCACGGCTTCGACCCAGCGCGACCTTATCGCGGGCGAAGTTTCGAAAGACCTCACCAAGCGTATACTTTTGCCCGAATATATTTCGAAGGCTCACGAAGAAGGCGCCATTCACTTCCACGACGCCGACTACTTTTTGCAGCCTATTTTCAATTGCTGCCTTATAAACATCAAGGATATGCTCGAAAACGGCACTGTTATGAACGGCAAAATGATAGAGAGCCCCAAGTCCTTTCAGACGGCTTGCACAATAACCACGCAGATTATAGCTTCGGTCGCCTCGTCGCAGTACGGCGGACAGTCGGTAAACATAGCGCATCTCGGCAAATATTTGAGAAGAACGAGGGACAAGTACGTCGAGCAGTGCGACGGCGAGTTCGGAGCGACTCTCGACGACGCCACAAAAAAGCACTTTGTGGATATGCGCGTTAAAGAAGCTTTGAAGGCGGGCGTGCAGACTATTCAGTATCAGATAAACACGCTGATGACTACCAACGGACAGTCGCCGTTCGTAACGTTATTCCTTTTCCTTGACGAAAAGGACGAGTATATCGAAGAGAACGCTATGATAATCGAAGAGGTTCTCAAACAGCGTTACGAAGGAATAAAGAACGAAAAGGGCGTTTTCGTTACTCCCGCGTTCCCTAAACTTATTTACGTTTTAGACGAGAACAACTGTTTGAAGGGCGGCAAATACGATTATCTCACCCGCCTTGCGGTAAAGTGCTCTTCAAAAAGGCTTTATCCCGATTATATTTCCGCAAAGAAGATGCGCGAGCATTACGAAGGCAACGTTTTCTCGCCCATGGGATGCCGGTCGTTCCTTTCGACGTGGAAGGACGAGGACGGCAACTATAAGTTCGAGGGCAGATTCAATCAGGGCGTAGTTTCCATAAATCTGCCGCAGTGCGGTATCCTCGCCAAGGGCGACGAGAAAAAATTCTGGGAGATTTTGGAAGAACGGTTGCAACTCTGCTACGACGCGCTGATGTGCCGCCACAACGCGCTTATGGGCGTTACCAGTGACGTTTCGCCCGTGCATTGGCAGTACGGCGCAATAGCGAGACTCCAACCCGGAGAAAAGATAGACAAGTACCTTTTGAACGGTTATTCCACTATATCTTTGGGATATATAGGGCTCTACGAGCTCACAAAGCTTGTTAAGGGGGTTTCTCACACCACTCCCGAAGGACAGGAATTCGCGCTCAAAGTAATGCAGTCTCTCCGCGACCACTGCGAAAAATGGAAAAAGGACACGGGGCTGGGATTCGGACTTTACGGAACGCCCGCGGAGTCGCTTTGCTACCGCTTCGCACGTATAGATCAGGAGCGCTTCGGCACCATAAAAGACGTTACGGACAAGGGTTATTATACCAACAGCTACCATGTTGACGTGCGCGAAAATATAGACGCGTTCTCAAAGTTCAAATTCGAGAGCAAGTTCCAGAAAATTTCTTCCGGCGGCGCTATATCTTACGTTGAAATCCCCAATATGCGCCACAATCTCACGGCGATAGAGGACGTGGTCAAATTTATTTACGATAATATTCAATACGCGGAATTCAACACCAAGTCGGATTATTGCCACGTTTGCGGCTTTGACGGTGAAATTATTATAAACGACGACAACGAGTGGGAGTGCCCCGTTTGCCACAACAAGGACCAGAGAAAGATGAACGTAACGCGCCGCACGTGCGGATATCTGGGCGAAAACTTTTGGAACGTAGGCAAAACGAAGGAAATAAAATCAAGGGTATTGCACTTATAATTTTAAGGTTGACGCCCATATATGCCTCGATTACCGCAATTTTCGCGCGTTTAAGGCAATCCTGTTCAATAAGAGGATAAAACGGAAGTTTATGAATTACGCTACTATAAAGCCGTTCGACGTTGCGGACGGTCCCGGAGTTAGGGTTTCGCTGTACGTCAGCGGGTGCAGAAATCGTTGCAAAAACTGTTTCAACCCCGAAACATGGGATTTTTCTTACGGTAAACCTTTTACCGAAGAAGTTGAAAACGGACTTATCGAGAGCCTTAAACCCCAATATATTAAGGGGTTTACGCTTTTGGGCGGCGATCCGTTCGAGCCCGAAAACCAAGTTGCGCTCGCGCCGTTTTTGGAAAAGATTAAAAAACTTTATCCCGATAAAACCGTGTGGTGCTATACGGGGTACGATTTCGAAAAGGACTTGCTTTCGGGCAAAAAGGGCGACAAGGGCACCGTTATGCGCATGCTTGCGTGCATAGACGTATTGGTGGACGGCAGGTTTGTGGAAGAACTCAAAGATTTGAATTTGCGGTTCCGCGGCTCGTCTAATCAGCGGATAATCCGTGTGCGCGAAACGCTTGAAAGCGGCAAAATTATACTTTGGGACGAAACCGAGGAGTTATAGGTGATTTTATGTTTTATTCATATTTTGACAGAAGACAGGTTGCAATAAAAAAGCTCGATAAAAACGCAAAAACCCCCACTTACGGAAGTGAATATTCGGCCGGTGCGGACTTATACGCCTGCACGGATAAGGATATAGAAATAAAGTCCGGCGAAACGGCGTTTATCCCCACGGGGCTCGCCATGCAAATACCCACGGGGTTAGTTGGATTGATTTACGCCCGTAGCGGGTTGGCGTGCAAGCGCGGACTTGCGCCCGCAAATAAAGTCGGCGTTATAGACAGCGACTACCGCGGTGAAATTATGGTGGCGCTTCATAACCACACCAATGCTCCGCAAACGGTTGCCGCGGGAGAAAGAGTTGCGCAAATAGTGTTTGCGCCGTACGTTCCCGCCGAGTTCGTCGAGCAGGAGGAGCTTACCGATACCGTGCGCGGCACGGGCGGTTTCGGCTCTACGGGCACGAAATAAAAAGATTTTTCCCCGCGCTTGAAAGAGCGCGGGGTTTTGTCATTAAATAAATAATTATCCATTACCTCTTGACGGATTGGCGGGGGGAGTGTATAATATATTAAAATATTTATCGGAAGTAATAAAATGAATTATTATATGGGGATAGACGTAGGCGGCACCACGGTTAAGGGCATAATTATTGATAAAAAGGGTAAAATTCTCGTTGAAGATAACGTGCCCACGCTGTGCGGCGAAGAACTTGCCGACTGCATAGTGGAGCTTGCCGACAAACTCGTTCATGCTGGCGGGCTGGTCTATTCTTCGCTTGCCGGGGCGGGCGTATGCTGTCCCGGGCTTATAGACGGCGAGCACGGAACGGTGGTTTTTGCCGGAAATCTCGATTTGAAAAACTATCCGTTAAAAAATTTACTCGAAGAAAAACTCAAAATCAGGGTTGAAGTTGCCAACGACGCAAATGCGGCGGCGCTGGGCGAAGTCCGCTTCGGCGCGGGTAAGGGCTATAAAGACAGTATTTTAGTAACCTTGGGCACTGGCGTGGGCGGTGGCATCGTGTTGGACGGCAAGCTGTTCGAAGGCAACAAGGGCGCGGGCGCCGAAATAGGGCACATGGTAATAGAACGCGGCGGCATAAAGTGCACCTGCGGACGCAGAGGCTGTTTCGAGGTTTATTGCTCGGCGCGCGCTCTCACCGCAAAGACCCGCGAAGTGATGGAGGACGACACCGCTTCGGAAATGTGGAAGGGCTATTCTTACGAAACGGCCGACGGCAGAACGGCGTTCGAATATATGGATTGCGACCGTTCGGCTAAATCTGTGGTGGACTGGTATCTCAAACACCTTGCATGCGGGGTGGCGAACCTCGCCAATATCTTCCGCCCGCAGGTGATAATGATGGGCGGCGGAGTGGCGGCACAGGGAACGCGCCTCACCGCTCCGTTGCAAAAGCTCGTTGACGAGGAAATTATGGGCGGAAACGAATATGCGCCCGTGCCCGTGGTTTGCGCTACGCTGGGCAACCATGCGGGGGCCTATGGCGCGGCGGCTTTGCTGTTTTGACAAGGAGGAGAGATGAAGAGCGATATTTCGGTTGCGAGTTTGCAAAGGCTACCCGTTTATTTAAACTATTTAAAGACGCTTGACGGCGCGGAGAGCTATATTTCTTCCGGTGCAATAGCCCGCGCTTTGAATATGGGCGAAGTGCTTGTGCGCAAAGATCTTGCTTTTACTTCCGCGCAGGGCAGAACGCGCGTCGGCTATAAGCTGGGCGAGCTTATAACCGCCCTCGAAGAGTATCTGGGTTGTAACGATAAAAAGAATGCGGTAATCATAGGCGCGGGCGGTTTGGGCAGCGCGCTTTTGGCGTACGGCGGATTCGGGAATTACGGAATCGAGCTGGTTGCGGCGTTTGATAACGACCCCGAAAAGTCGGGCAGGGATATAGCCGGCAAACCCGTTTTGGGCATGGAAGAGCTTGCCCGCGGGGTGGAGGAGTATGCAGTTAAACTTGCCGTTATATGCGTTCCCGCGGCATATGCGCAGGGGGTTGCGGATTTGCTTGCGGAGTGCGGGGTTAAAAAAATACTCAATTTCGCTCCCGCGCTTTTAACCGTGCCGGAAGGCTTTATTGTCCGCAATATAGACGTGGCGGCGAATCTCGCTATATTGTCGAGCATGGTATAAAGCGTTTAACCCGCGCATATGTGCGGGGCAATTGAATTTAGTAAATGATTTTCTCCGCCGCGGAGCACGGTATCGCGCTCCGCGGCGTTTTTTGTGCTCACGCCGCATATCCCCCGCGTGAATTATTGCAATGGCCGTTTAATATATATAAATATGGTCAAAGACAAGTTTAAATCTAAAAGCGGGTTCATACTTGCAAGTATAGGCGCGGCGGTGGGGCTGGGCAATGCGTTGCGCTTTCCGGGGCTGTGCGCAAAATACGGTGGCGGAGCGTTTCTTTTAATATACTTTGCCGCGCTGATAATTTTGGGACTACCTCTGTTAAACGCGGAAATTGCGCTGGGCAGAAAGTACAAGAGCGGCGCGCCCGTCTGCATGTCAAACACGGTTAAAAAATTCCGAGCGTTGGGCGGCGCGGTGGGCTGGGCTTCGGGGCTCAATTCCGTGTTTACGGCTATTATATATGCGGGGCTTGCGGGGTGGATTATAGCCGCGGCGGGCAGTTTTGCACCCCTTGCGATCAACGCTCCGCAAATGACTCAGCCCGAAATATCCGCTTACTTTTTTTCAAAGGTTTTGCACGCCCGCATCGACGGGATTATAGACGGAATTTCTCCCGTTGTGCTCGCGTGTATAGCGGCGGCGTGGGTGATAATGTATTTTTGTCTCAAAGGCGGCGCGGGTTCGCTTGCGAAAGCCGCGCGTTTTACTGTGATAATCCCTATGGCGTTGCTCGCGCTGATGGCGGGGCGCGGGTTGTTATACGAAAATTCTGGCGAGGCGCTCGCCGCGCTGTTTATTCCCGATTTTTCTTGTCTTTCCCGTCCCGATTTGTGGCTCACCGCGCTCGGGCAGGTCTTTTTTTCGCTCTCCATAGTAGTGGGGATAATGCCTGTTTACGGTTCTTATCTGCCCGCGGGGGCGAATATATTCGGCTGTTCGCTTGCCGTTGCGGCGGCGGACTTCGGGGTTTCGGCGCTCGCTTCCGTCGTGTTGTTTACCACTTTGTACGGCACCGGATTGCAGGGGGCAATAGGGTCTTCGGGTATAATCACGGCTTTTGCGGTGTATCCCGCCGCGCTTACGGCACTGTTCGGCGGGAACGTGGCCCTCAATGCGGTGGCGGGCGTTATATTTTATCTTTCGCTTGCAATGATGGCGGTACAGTCGGCGGTTAGTATGCTCGAGGCCTTTGTTTCGCCGTTTTCCGAAGCGCGGGGCAAAAATAAAAAACCTCTCGTAACAAAACTTTGTTTGGTCGGCGGCGCCGTAAGCGTTGTTTTTGCGACCACCGCGGCCCCGCTGATTGTGGAGATTTCTGACAACTTCGTAAACTTTTACAACGTTCTTGCGCTGGGCATTGCCGAAAGTTTGATTCTCGCGTTTTCTGATAAAACCCCCGAGCTTATACGCGAAATAAACGCTTATTCTAAAAAAATAAAACTCCCCGCGAAACTTTTCAACTTTTCGGCCAGATTTTTATGCCCCGCGGTGCTCGTTTCTTTAAGCGCGTTGGAGATTTCGCGACTTGTAAATTCCCCTCCCGACTATCCTATATATCTCGTTTTCACCTTTGGGATATGCGTTTCCGCGCTTATCATTATACTTGCGGCGGTACTTTCCCGCCTATTTTCCACCACAACGCCCTTTTTGGGCGAAAAAGCGGTTTTGCCCTCTAAATATATGCAAAATTAACAAAAAATTCCTCAACAGGGCAAAAAAGTAACGCTTTTTGCCGAAAAAAATCATAAAATTTCCGCTTAAAAGGTTGTTTTTCGAAATGAGTGGTGCTATACTACAAGTACCACATTATTTCATTTGAATATATTTGCAACTTTTGCGGAAATACCGTCGTCGGGTTTCGCGGGCTGTTTTGCGTATCGCAAAAATAAAAAACGGCTTGCGTTCTTACGGGCGGTTTTTGCCGACTTTATTTGCATAGCTTTTTTAAGTGAACTTTTGTGGTATCTGAAAAGATACCGCTTTTTTTTACTCTTATTTTAACGCGCGTCTTTTCGGGGACGCGCGTTTTTTTGTGTAATGTGGTATTTGCGCGTAACTTTTAAAAAACAAAGACAATTTGCAGTTTATTCAAAACAACACTTTTTTGTGAGGTAACAAAATGGAAAACAAAAAAACTTTTAAGGCTGAAAACGGAAAGCAGAGGGGCAAGCTCTTTGCGATTCTCGGATTATGCGCGGGTTTTTTGTGCACACTCACGGCGGGCGCGGTCACTCTGCCCGTACAGGCGGCGGAAACCGAAAGAGCTAATACGATTTCGGGAGAGCTTTACGATAAAGATAATGCAAGGATAAATAAAACCGTTTTAAGCGGTATTTATTCTGCTGTTACCGGTAAGTCCGAAGCTACTTATAATGATTTAAAAACCGAACTTAAAACGAAAGGCGGGGCTATAACTGCCGCGGATATTCGCACGGCGAGCGCGGATACTCTTGTTACTTTCGGCGGTCAGCTTTGGGATTTGACTTACATATCAAAAGACAGCGAAGGGAATTTAATAGCAACTCTTTGGCTTGGGGACGGTGTGGAAACCGCGCCGTATTCCGCAGGGTGGTATACAAGCAATAAAAATTTTAAATACGTAGGTAATTTTTATTCCGCAAGTTATATCCGTTCATATCTTAACAACACTCCTTATGCGCAGGCAACTGGTGCGACTGCGGGAGAAACGACATTAGCTGTTACGGATGAAAGTTTAATTTCCATAAATCACGAGGGTGCGCAAGCAGAAAAGTGGAAAAGCTTTATTTCTTCTTATTCCGGTTTTCTTGTTCAGCCTAAAAACGTGCCTTGGCAGGTTTCCGGTCCCAGCGAAAATTCTCTTTACGGTTGGGGTATAAACTGCCCTAACAGCTTGCTTTCGATAGAGGGGCTTTCTTTTGCCGACGGAATGAACTACTCCGGCAAGGGTAGCGGCTTAACGGCTTATTCCGCTTGGGGTGAGGATTTTGTTTGGCTTCCGTCAGTTGCGGAAATTGGCGGTAACGGTTTTTGGAAGACATCGGGAGATCAGCGAATAAATTCTTCCGCAGGAACCGACGACAGCGATACTGCATGGGTACGTTCGGCGGGTACTTTGGACTCCGTTTTGTGCTATTACATTGACAATGACGGAAGTACTACAAAAGGTTACGGAGCTACCAATACTAAAGCTGTTCGCCCTGCTATACACTTCAATTTAACAAAAGCGGCAGGTTTGACGGAAGCGCCCGAGGTAGATATTGCGGCTTTATGGAACAGTGCGGTTCAAGAGTCTTTGGATTCGGGCAAGCAGGTTACTTTCAGCCTGCCCTGCAATTGGTACGCGCAACCCGACAGCACTTATACGACCTCTTTCGGCGACGACAGCGGTGCGGGTTTCGATAAAGGCAGATTGTTTGTTCCTACGGGAGCAAATATTAAACTCGATTTAAACGGTTACTCTATTGACAGGATGCTCAATTCCGAATTGACGGAAGGTCAAGTAATTTTGGTTAACGGAGAACTTGAAGTATGCGATTCGACCGCGACGCAATCCGGTACTATTACAGGCGGATATGCAACCGAAGGCGGCGGAATTTCTGTTATAAACGGTACATTGACAGTTTCGAGCGGAAAATTATCCGGAAACAAAGCGGCGTCGGGCGGCGCGATTTCATCAGCGAATTCTACTTTAACGATTTCCGGCGGTGTAATCAGTAACAACGTCGTGGGTTTTCATGGCGGCGGCATATACGTTGCCCGCGGGCGAGTTGATATCCTCGGGGGGCTTATAACATATAACCAGGCAATGTACGGGGGCGGTCTTGCACTTGGCGGTTCAGATACCACAGAAAAGGCTGTTGTAAATATCTCGGGCGGAGAAATTACGTATAACAAAGCTTCCAGCGGCGGCGGCGGAATTTCTTTCAATCAAGTCGGTATAGATAACGAGCTGAACATAACGGGGGGATTGATTTCATACAACTATTCAGGTGTTTCGTGCGGAGGAATAAGGGTTTATGCCGAAGCGAATGCTTCGCATAAAGTTACTATAACAGGCGGCGAGATATCTTTTAACGAAGCAAAAGCAGACGCCGGCGGCATATATATTGCAACTTTAAGTAGTTTAAGCCCTGCGCAAATAAGGACTTCATTGACTTTTGGTGGGACTGCAGTTATAAAGAACAATAAAGCCGGCGGGAATTCGGGCGGCGTAAGACTTATTCGCGCAAAAGCTGAATTTACCGGCGGACAAATTATGAATAACTCTGCGCCAAACGGATATGGCGGTGGGATATCGGTGATTTATGAAAGTGAGGCTAGTATATCGGGAACAGAAATTTCCGGTAACGTGGCTTATACTTACGGCGGCGGTGTTTATGTAAGTATAAATTCAAAATTAGAGGTATTAAACGGTAAAATTACAAACAATACGGTAACGCACGAGGAGGGCACCACTTCTAGCGGCGGCGCGGGCGTATACGTCAATAATTCAAACTTTAAAATGTCCGGCGGTTTGATTTCAGGGAACTCGAGCGCTACGGGTGCATTTGCTTATCCTATAGGCGGCGGAATTATGTTGCACAGCAATTCGACGGGCAATATTTCCGGCGGAGAAATTTCCAATAACGAGGCTTGCAAGGGCGGCGGCGTTTTAATATTCACCAATTCTTCATGCACATTTGACGGTGGGGTTATTAAAAACAATAAAGCGCCAAGTTTCCAAGGCGGCGGAGTGTGGATATATAGCAACTCGCATTTTACTATGAATGGCGGACAAATAATTGATAATGAAGCCGATATGGGTGCAGGAATATGGTTTGGTGAAGTTCATACACCGACAAATATCGGGTCTTTAACAATAAATGCAGGAATTATTTCCGGTAATAAAGCTACTGCATATGGCGGCGGTATTGCTGCAACAGCGGCAGTTTTTAATTTGAATGGCGGAATAATAAAAAATAATACAGCCGGGTCATACGGCGGCGGCATTTCTTATCACTCTGCATGTACTTTGAACATTGCGGGGGGTATTGTAGCAGATAATACCGTTAACGGACACGGAGATAACCTTTATATTACAGATACTAATAGTATTAAAATCACAGGGGCGCTTTCAAACAGCAGCGTAACCACGCGTATCGGTATCAGTATGGCTACGCCGGGGGTATTTACTTCCGGATATAAGACCAATAACGGCACCAACCACCCCGGAACTTACTTTTTCGCCGATAACAGTAGTTACGGAATAATCCTTGAAGGGAACGAGGCGAAACTTGCGGCGAGTACGGCGCAGACAACGCTTTTATGGCAGTATTCTACGGACAATGCAAATTGGTCTAATTTAGATACGCCTTATTTCAGCGTGCCGTTCGGTCCCACCTATTATTATCGTGTTTTAAACGGAAGCACAACGGTTACTTCGGGTTCGTTCAACACGGTGGGAAGTCATTCCGTAGTTATAAACAACACTAACGACCAATATCTCAATCCTACGGGATTATTCGAAATTTTGCCCATTGCGATTACGTGGAAATATTCGATTGACGGCGGGGCTACGTGGCGGGATTTTGAAGAGACTACCATAGATTACACGGGCGAAACCTACATAATAGGCGCGTTCGACAACAACGGCAACCGCATTACGTTGAGCACGCAACCCTCGGGCGCGATAAAAGACGCAAACAAATACGAGTTCGGAGTTAATAACGCTTCCGGCAACTATGAGAACGAGACTTTCACTTTCACTATCCGTGTGAGAAATATTTCGGTCAAGTGGACTTACGACGGCGCGTCGTCTCTTGTAAACGGCGGGTATTATTGGAATTACGACGGACTTGCGCACACGCCCGTTGCTGTGTTGCAGGGTGTATCTCACGAGCAGGCGGGTAAATTGCCCCTGGGATATGCGTACGTTTGCCGCGGAATCACCAATGCAAACGCGCCCAAGGACGCGGGGCATTACGGCGTGACCGTAGAGCTTTTGAACGATTCGGGAATGCCTCTTAACGACCCTAACATAGTTCTTTCGGGTACGGCGACTTCGTTCAATATCAAGCCTCTGACGGTGACTATAAGCTGGACGGACGAGGACGGAAAGGCGATAGACGAGGCGGAGTATACCTATAACGGGCGCGGCCGCGAGGTGAGGGCAAAACTTGGCGGGCTTTTGACCTTTGACAGCGTTAACCCCGTAATATCCTACAATCAAGGCGCTTCGGCACTGTCTTCGGCGCCCGTAAACAAAGGGCTTTACACGGCTTATGCGAGTCTGCCCGCAAACTGCTACAACTATGTTTTAGCTGACGAGTATTCCTGCCAGATAAATATAGCCGCTCTTGAAATTTCGGTAGAGTGGACGGGCAACACGGCGAACGAGGGTAAGTTCGTTTGGGAATTCACGGGCAAGAGCTTGTTCCCTTCGTTTGAGCTTGTTAACCCCGTTTCGGGGGCAAACCTCAACGAAACGGTTGAATATGCGCCCGTAGGCTCGGACGGCACGGTGGGCGCATATACCGCAACCGCGCCTGCAAACGCGGGTAAGTACTCGGCGCGCCTCGTTATAACGGACGCGGAGGGGAACTATACTCTCAAAGGCGAAACGCAGGAGTTCGAAATAACGAAGCTCGGCGTTGCAGTTAAATGGAAAGACGACTCGGCGGCTACTACCCCCGAGGTTGACGGCGACGGATTTATCAAATGGGAGTTCGACGGAACGGCTCACAACTTAAAGCCCGTTATCGACGACGTGCAGGTCTGGCGCGACGGAGTTTTCGGCGCGAATCTTGCGGTTAAGCGTTCGGATACGGACGGCGGACTGACAAACGTAGGCTCGGCGCTGGCTACGGCGGTTTTAGACCCCAACGACGCGTTTAACCTTAACTTCTACATCAAAGAGAACGCGTCGCAGAATTATAAAGTTTATAAAAAAGTTCTGACTTCGGCAATTTGGACGGACAAAGAGGGCGACAGCTACAATACGGGCGACACACCCCGTTATGACCACGGCACGATTACGGGCGTTCAGGGACCCGGATTTACCGCGACGGCGGCTGGCGCGCAGGGAGTTATTTTAACTCTGCAAAGCATAACCTATTCGCAGACCTTTGCGGACGAGTGGGTTGTGGACGAAGTTAACGGCTATAAAGCCAAGGCAAAACTTTCGGCGGCTGATTATGCGAACTATGAGTTCGAGGGAGCAACGGACGAAACGCAGATAACGTTCTTTATCCGTTCGGTAAGCGGCGAAAAGGAAAATATAGACGTTACGTGGGTAGTGTTCACGGGCGCTAACACTTATGACGAAATAACGGCGGGATATGCGTTCACTTATAACGGAACGCAGCAGTTCCCCCGCGCGCTGTACGTGAAGGACGACGGCACTTACGAAGAACTTGCGTTGAGCGCAAACGGCAGAGGAACCGACGCGGGAAACTATACCGCAAGACTTTTGCCCAACTCGAAATATAACATTGCGGACGCAGACTTTACGTTTGATTACGTTATTAAGCCCGTTGAGGTTACGATAACCTGGCAAGACGGACAGAGCAACGCGGCACAGACTTTCAGCTACGACTATAACGGCACGGAACAGAAGCCCTATGCAAAAGTTTCGGGCAACGGGTCGCTTGCCTGCCCCGTAACCGTTTCGGGCGAAATAAATGCGGGCAGTTATACTGCGGTTGCCGAAGTGGGCAAAAACTTTGTAGTAACTTCGGGCGGAACGCAGAATTACACCATAAACAAACTTAAACTCAACTCTTCGCTCATTCATTGGGATTACGCTACGGATAACGCGCTCACCAATCAGACGGGCGGGCACTATTGGATTTACGACGGCGCCGTGCACGCGCCCAAAGCGTACATAATCATTGCTCCTTTAAACAATTTGAGAATAGACCTCGTTGTGACGGGCGGCAGTAAAGAGATAGGCGCGCATAACGTTTATGCGGTGCTCGACAGCGAAAATTCCGTTCATTCCAACTTTATAATCAATGGTCAGGCTTCGAGCTCGTTCGAGATTGTCCGCGTGCCCGTAAACACTATTATTTGGGAGGACGGCGCGGGTCATACCTCTACAAACGGCGCAACGCTGCTTGTTTACGACTACGACGGCACGCCCAAGTGCCCCACGGCGTACTTTATGAACGGTTCCGACAGAGTTAATTTGAACGTTCGTGGCGCTATGACCGACGCGGGCGTTTACACCGCGCACGTGACCGACGACTTCGATTACGGCGGCATAATCCCGCAGTGTAACTTTGAAATCAAAGCCAAAGAGGTAACGGTCGTATGGAGCGATACTTCCGTAACCTATAACGGTCTTGAACAGTCGCCCACAGCTACTTTGCAGGACGGCAGCGGCAACCCCTTCCTCGACCATGAAAACAATGCTTTGGTTTTGGGAACGGATTACGTGATAACGGGCTACTCCGAGGCGGGCAGCTACACGGCGGAAATACGCTTCACCAACAAAAACTATAAGGCAGCGGCGGCTACCGGCAAAACGGCGTTTACCGTAAACAAGGCTGACCTTACTACTCAATTAAACATTCAGCCCAAGGACTGGACCTTTAATGACGCAACCCTCAACTCGGTGAGCGGACTTTATGAATGGACTTACAACGCGCAGAACCGTGCGCCCGAACTTTCGATAACTACGTTTACGCTCGACGGAGACGCGGTAACCTTTACTTTTGCATATACGGGCGCGGCTTCCACGGTTGGCAAACACACCGTAACCGCGAAGATAGCTTCGGCTATGTGGCGAGGAAAGGATATCTCCGCAAACTTGGATTTCAGCGCTGACGCAGAGTTTGAAATTATTCCCTTCGAAATAACGCTCACGTGGACGTTTAACGGAGCAACAGAGGACACGGACAAGAACGTTTGGTTCTGGAATTACGACGGAACCGAAAAGAAACCTTCGGTTACCTATACCGATTGGGACGGCAATGTTAACAGTCTCACCGTTTACGGCGGCGAAGTCAACGCGCGAAACACGGCGTACACCGCCCGCGTAGACGCTCCCGCAAACTGCGTGTTTGCTTCGGGCGAGACGGGAACGCGCAATTTCGAAATAAGGCAGGCTGCCATAGTAGTGGAATGGCGCGCACCCGACGCGGCGGGCAAGGATGCCGACAACAATTTCTATTGGAATTTCGACGGTAAACCTCACGCTCCCAAAGCGTATATACAGGGCACGAATACCGAACTTTCGGTTACGGGCATGCAAATCAATGCGGGCAGCTATACCGCTACCGCGGCGCAGGGCGACGGAAACTACACAATTTCCAGCGGAGAAACCTGCAATTTCAGCATCAGAGCAACGGAAGTTTACGTAAAGTGGATAGGCAAAGACGGAAGCGAAACAAACTTCAAGTGGGCTTACGACGGCAAACCCCACGCTCCCACGGCTGTTTTATGCGACGTTGACGGGAATGTTATAAACGACGCGCAGGGTAACCCCGTATCCGTGCAGGTTACGGGCGCTATGACCGACGCAGGCGGCAGTCATACGGCCCGCGCGGTTGATACCTTCCCTAACTATAACTTCCACAGAGACGCGGACGTAACCCGTACTTTCGAGATAGAGAAGAGAAGCGTAACCGATTTCAACTTCAAGTGGGACGCAACGGGCGCCGTTAAAACCAACGACGGCACTTACGACGTTTACACTTACGAGTACAGCGGCGGCGTAATTTTACCCGTACCCACCACGCAGAACAACCTTGCTTTCAATAGCGTAATCAATATTTTCAAGGACGGCGTGTTGGGCGCGCAGGTTTCTTCCATAACGGAAGTGGGCGAGTACATAATAGAAATTTCGCCCGTAAACGGCAACTATACCGTGCCCGAAGCGCTGCGCAAAGTGCGCGTGGTGGTAACGGCGCGCAAGGTGGAGGTCGTATGGAGCACCGACAAGCTCGTTTATAACGGCGCGGCGCAGGCTCCCACGGCATATTATCTCGACGCGGCGGGTCAAAAGGCTCCCCTCGACGTTGCGGGGGCAATGGTAAACGCGGGCCAAAATTATAAGGCTACGGCTTCGTTCCGCGGAACCGCGCCCGTAAATTACGTGCTGGACGGCGCAACTAAAACTTTTGAAATAGCACAGCGCGAAATTCCCGTAAACTGGCATTGGTCGGCAGAATGGAACAATAAAAAGGTAACTTACGACACGGCAAATCATTGCCCCGTGCCGCAGGTCAACCTCAACAACGTAAATGCGGCGGATAAGGGCAACCTTTCGATGCGTTACGAAATATACAAGGGCACGAGCCTTATTGTTACTGACGGAACGGTTAAAGATGCGGGCGAGTACAAGATAAAACTTATTTTGAGCGGCTCGGCGGCGGCTAACTACAAGTTCGAGAGCGGGAAGGAAGAACAGACTTTCAACATTCTCAAAAAGTCTTTGACGGTAACCGCGGAGGATAAGACCGTAACTTACGGCGACCCCGCTCCCGCGTACACGGCGGTATTTACCGGCTTTGCGGGAACCGAGGACGAAACCTCTTTGGGCGTGCTTGCGGTACAGGCGAGCTGGCTTAAATGCTCGTATATCAACCGCAGTAAACCCGGAACGTATGTAATAGGCCTTGTTCAGACCGAACTCGACAAGCTTTTGCCCAACTACGACGTACTGTTGCAGAACGGTACGCTTACGGTAACCCCCGCGGACAGGACGGTTATATGGAGCGGCGACCTTGACGACCTCGGCGCATACTACGACGGTAGCGAGTATAAGCCCTTTGCTTACTACATAGACGGCAACCCCAACGACCCCATAACTTTGGAAGTGGTTTACGCAACCTATTCAAACGGCGTGTATACCGAGGTTACCGACGCTGCCTTTAAGGCGGTCAACGCGGGAACTTACTACGTTATAGCAAAGGCGGACGGCAACGTTCAGCTCAAAAACGCGGAAATTTCTTACGAGATTTACAAGCGCGAAATCGTTGCGGTTATAGAGAATAAGGTCAGCACGTTCGGCGACGCGTATAAAACGCTTACGTACAAGTACGGCACCGACAGCTTACAGCCTCTCGCGGGCGACGATTTGAAAATCGCGCTTGACAGCGACGTGCTAAATCCCTCCAAGTATGTAAACGGATTTATGCCCGCGGGCTCATACCCCATAAAAGGCAGTTGGGACAGCGCGGCGTTCTCCGCGAACTATAACGTTGTGTTCCAGAGCGAAGACGGCGCGGACGACAAGGGCGTTTACACCATAAACAAGGCGCAAATAAAGGTTACCAAAGCTAACGAGGCTTATTCCGACGAAGAATTCACCAGCATACGCGAGCTCGACACGCAGAGTCAGGGAATTCAGATTAAACTCGGCGATACCTTTGTGGACGACAACGGAGTAATGCAGTACAAATTTATTCAGTACGCAGGCAACCAGAACGCCGCAAACGTAACCGTTCATTACAGCCGCGTTCACAATATCGGTTCGATCGACACGGGGCTTCTGACTCCTCCCGATCCCACGGATATGACCGCAGGAGTGAATAACTATCAGACTTACCGCGAAAGAATACGCAACGTAGGTTGTTACGCTATCAACTATTATATAGAGATAGACAACCACGAAACTCTTTACGGCACCTGGACTGTTTTGATGCTCCCCGAAAGTCAGGTTGTGCGCGTTGAATTCGTAAAGGATTATGAGATAGAATACGGTAAACCCGTGCCCGAAAACCTTGCCGAACAGCTGCTCAAAGGCGGATATATAAATATCAATATTTCCGACGAGCGGTTCCTGCAATACGCGACGGCAAAAGTTTCCGACGGCAGAGGCGGCACCATTGGCGCAACCACCAACGCGGGCAAATATACGATAGAAATAGACGTGACAAACACCAACTCCAACACACAGCTGTTAGTTACCTATCACAGTGAGTTCGGCGCGGAGGACACCAACGTCGACCGCTACGTAATAACTCCCAAAAAGCTGACGGTTGACTGGGGCGACCTCGAATTCGACCACGACGGCACGCTTAAACTCCCGTTGCCTAATGTTTACGGCTTTGTAACGGCTGATCCGCTCGTACTCGAAAATATCAAAACACGCGCTTCGGGCAGTGAGTACGAATACACCTCTTACACGATAATAGATAACGGCGTGGCGGTAACCGTAATAGTTGCGGCGCGCGGTAACTTCATCGACGTAGGCGGTCACACACTGCTTGTAACGGTAGAAAACGGAAACTATCAGATCGATATGCTCAACGGCAACGCGACCGTATCCATAAAGGGCGAAAACATAACTGTTGACAACGGCTTGCCCGATTGGCTCATGTATGTGATTATCGGTGCGGCGGCGCTTGTGGTTATCCTTATAATAGTTATCGTTGTAGTGGTTAAGCGTAAGCGCGCTATGGCGGAAGACGACGACGGCTTCTACGAGGATATAAGCAACGAATAATTGTTATTAACCGTATTACGGCGTTCGCCTGTTAAAAGGCGAACGCATAAGCGGTTGTATTCAATAAACAAACAAAATGCAGTATATAATTCAAAATCTCATAAGAGAGGTAAAAAAAATGAAAAAGTTATCTAAAGTTTTTGCGCGTAAAACCGTAAGCGGCGGAGCGTGCGTAAAGCAGAAGAAACTGAAAAGGGGAGTTTTAGCCCTGCTCGGCGCGGTTATGGCGGTGAGTCTTGCGGGCGCGGGGATAAGCTACGGCTTGCCCGTTAACGCTATGAGCTCTGCGGGGACAACGACCGTTGCGGGCGATTTGTGGAACGAAACATCAAAGGGGTTTAATAAATCCACTCTTAACGGGCTCGCTTCAAAAATTACGGGCGCGGGCGGCGGTTATTCGGACCTGGTTTCAAAATTAAACAGTGCAACGGATAATAAATTAAGCTCCGCAAACCTGCGCACTATCAACTCCAATAACGACGTTCTGGTCAACTTTAACGGTAAAAAGTGGACGGTGACTTATGTTTCGGAGGACGTTAACGGCAATATCATAGCCACGCTCTGGTATGCGGATACGGAAATCAATGCTCCTATGTCCAACGGTTGGCGCACTATAGGCGGATATGTTAAAGATTTGCCTGCGGATTATTATGCGTATTCCAACCACTACGGCGGTTCTTATTTGCGTTCGGTTGTATTAGGTAACGGCGGTATTTATTACAGCGGAAATTCTATTAACGTAAATTCTCAAAACGATATTTCAAAAGTAATGCCTGATGATAGCATCGTTAAAGGCTCGCAATTTTATGATTTTGCGCATGGTACTTTATCAAAGTATCTCACCGTGCCTAATTATATGGATTGGCAGCAAGACCAAATGGGAGGACTTGTAGATGGTTACCGTTATGTGAACTGTAACTTAAAAGAAGTCCCTGCTACCGAGGGTACAGGCTCTTGGTATCAAGCTGCTCACGGCGTTGCGGCAATTAAAGACTTTTATTACTTAAATTGGGGTTACGATAAGGTTTGGTTGCCGTCGTTAGCTGAAACAGGAATTTGGTCTGTTAGCAATAATCAGAAAGCAAGTTCTTCTTCCTTGGGTAAATCTTGGTCGCGCACAGGGTCATATAGTAATGGCCAATCACTGATGGCGTTAAATGCAAACGGTGACGGTGTAGTCGAAACCCATTCTAAAGACGACGCCGGCGTGCGGCCTGCGGTGCACCTCAATCTTACAAAGGCGTTTGCAAGCGTGGGTTACGACGGCGCTGGCGATCTTTATAACGACGCGGCAAACAAATTCAATCGCCCCAACCTCGATAAGCTCTATTCACAGCTCGGCGCGGCAAATTACAGCACGCTCGAAAGTAAGGTTTCGGGCGGGGCAAACATAACCGCGCAGGATATTGCAAGGTTAAACAACCACCAGGGGGACGTAACGGTACAATTCGGCGGGTTTAACTGGACGGTTACTTACGTTTCTCAAACAACCACGGGCGACGTTATCGCCACTCTGTGGTACAGGGATACGGAAGAAGCCGCTTCGTTCTCGGACGGTTGGCGTTCCGATACCGGAGACGGCGGTTACTCTGGTTATATCAAACACTCTAACCACTACGGCGGAAGTCATATCCGCGCAATAACCCTCGGCAACGGCGGGCAGTATTATACGGCGAGCGGAACTGTCGTTCAAGCCGATTCTGCCGTAACTGCAAAAACCGCAACGGCGGCGGAGGCGCAGGCTTCTAAATTCTATACTTTTGCGCAGGGCGATTTGGCGCAATATCTTGCCGCGCCCAGTAGCGTAGAATGGCAGCAAAAACAATTATTAAACGTTAATAATTATCGTAATCAAAACGAAAACCTTGTCAACGTAAACGATAATTGGTATAGCGAGCATATTAAAAATTCACAAAATGACCCGTTGTATTATCAGTGGTGCAACGATAAAGTTTGGTTGCCCGGGAGCAGTGAAGTAGGTGATCAAAGAATAAACGGAATTTGGGAAACTACTGTATCGCAACGTAGTAGTACTTTTAACGTTGCCGGTGCAAGCGGTCAGGGTGCCTGGTTGCGTTCGGGATTATATGGTACTCCTTATGGTGCTCATGTTTTAGATAATTCGGGCAACGACTATAATATGCGGTCGACTAATAATATGTTAGGCGTAAGGCCTGCTATTCACCTCAATTTGACCAAGGCGGAGAGCAACACGGGAGGCAACAGCTTTGCAGATTTAAACAAGGAATTGCAGGATAAGTGGAACGCAGCTATAGAGGAGAGCCTTTATAACGGCGGCAAGCAGGTTGCTTTTACTCTTACGGATAATTGGCTGGCTTTGCCTGATAAAGATTACAAAACTTCTTTCGGCAAGGGTGTAGGGTTCAGCCGCGGCGGGCTTTATATACCTGCGGGCGCAAATATTGTGTTTGACCTCAACGGCCGCGTTTTAGACAGGAATTTAAACGTTGGTATAGATTTAGGCAATGCTATTTATAATGACGGCACACTCATAATAAACGACAGTTCTGCCGACGAATCGGGCGCGGTAAGAGGTGCTTATTCACTGCAAGATTATGGCGGCGCTGTTTGTAGCACTGGTTATCTGACAATTAACGGCGGTAATTTTATAGACAATAACTCTTTCGGCGGTGGCGGACCCGCAGTAATGTCAAGAGGAAGCATTATTGTAAACGGAGGAACTTTTGCTAATAACACGAGTGAACACGGACTTGGCGGAGCGTTTGTTATTGTAGGTTCGGCAGAATTTAACGGCGGTGTTGTTAAGCATAATGAAGCTACAGTTGCAGAGGCCGGAGCAATATATATTCATACGGGAAGCCGCGTCGTAATAAACGAAATTGAAATGTCGTTCAATCAAGCGGCTTCGAATGGCGGTGCTATTTATAATAATACGGCTGTATTAATTATAAACGGGGGTAAGATTCATAACAACTATGCGGGCGGTCAAGGCGGAGGCTTCCAGTCGGCGGCATCAGCAACGCTTGAAATAAACGGCGGCGAAATCACCGAAAATATGGCGGCAAAGCATGGCGGAGCAATAAAAATCAGCGGCAGCAGTAAATTAATTTTTAATGACGGACTTGTCAGCCATAATATAGCGAATGCCACAGACTCTTGCGGAGGTGCCGTTATTGTTGAAAGTAATGCGCATGCGATGATAAACGGCGGTGAAATTTCTTATAATAAAGCTACTCGCGGCGGCGGATTATATTATAGCGCACTCAGTAAAGGTGAAATAAACGGCGGAAAAATACAATTTAATGAATCATCGCATTTCGGCGGTGGAGTTTATATAAGCAACAATACAAATATAACTATGAACGGCGGCAATATTTTAAACAATATTTGCACAGGAGTTACTTCATCGAGCGATTACGGACACGGCGGCGGAGTATATTTGAACGGAAGTTCTTATACTACAACATTCAATATGAACGGCGGCGTGATTTCGGGAAACAAAGCGGAGAGATCGGGCGGAGTTATTGCTCACCAAGCCAAAGTTGTATTTAATTTAGCCGGCGGAGTGATTAAAGACAACACGCTGACAGACGGTACAACAAAGTCAAATCTTTATTTGTATCCTACCGGTCATACAATTAAAATAACGGGTAAGCTCAACAGAACTGCTACTTATGTAGGAATTACCGCAAAAGACGGTCGTACTACGGCGGTGACGAGCGGATATACTTCGGCGGGCAACGCTGCCGGAGACGTAAGCAAGTACTTTTTTGCGGATAACGGAAAAACGGTAAGCGTTACTTCTAACGAGGTGGTTATTACTACCACCAATGCGGCGGCAAAGACGGACGCGCAGTGGAGTTATACACGGAGCGGAAGTTCGGCTGTGAATATCCCCAAAACGGCTTCTTACTATTCCGTAGAATATACGGGGAACGCCTTCACGGTAGCTTGCAGCGCTGGAGGTAATAAGGGTGTTGACAGTTTAGGCAGACCGGTTACGGTTATGACGGAGGCGGGTAAGTATTATTTTACGGCTAACAATGCCGCAACGCTGAACAATCCTGTGATTGAGTTCGAGATTTTGCCCAAGAGCATTTCGGGCGCGACGGTTACTGTTGAGGGCAAAGAGGTATATAACGGAAAGGTGCACACGCCCGAAGTAAAGGTGGAGCTTGACGGCAAGGTACTTGTCAAGGATAAGGATTACACCCTTGAATATGCCGCAAATATCAATGCGGGCACGGCAAGCGTGACTGTGCGCGGAGCGGGCAACTACGGCGGTTCGGTTATGGGCTCGTTCGAGATAGAACAGCGCAATATCGAGATACGCTGGGGCAAGTTAGAGGCTGAATACGACGGCGCCGTTAAGACGGTTTACGCCGAGGCGGAGGGCGTATTGGCGGGCGAAAGCGTGAGCATTTTGCTCAACTACGCTTTTGGCGGGCGTGCGATAACCCCTGTTAACGCGGGGACTTACACGGTTTACGGCTCACTTTCGGCGTCGGGCAACTACAAACTTGCGCCCACGGCAAACCGCTATGAAACTTTTGTTATAAAGCCGAAGACGGTTGAGGCGGTATGGAGCGGGCTCGAGTTCACCTATAACGGCGAGGAGCAGGCGCCCACAGCTACATATAAAGACATAACCAACAAAACGTTGAGTCTTAACGTGACCGTGGGCGGGGCGCATACGGGCGCGAACGTTTACACGGCGGCGGCAACCAGCCCCGACAGCAATTACGTTGTTTCGGCGGCGAGCTCGAACGTGCAATTCGAAATAAAGAAAAAAGCGGTTGCTCCCGCCTGGGGCGCGAATACTCACGCATATGACGGGGTCAATTATACTCCTTCGGTCACATTAAACGATATTGACGGCAACGATTTGTCGGCGGGTACGGCGTTCGAGTACTTTAAAAACGGCGTTTCTATAGGCAATACTGCGCCCGCAAATCAGGGCAAGTACGTTGTGAGGCTGACTCTTACAAACGCAAATTACTGCCTTGCGGACGACAGCGGAAAAGCTATAGAATATTACGACTACGAATATACCATTACGCCTTCGGCGGCAAACGGAAGCTGGACTTTTGCCGGCCCCGATTACGACGGACAGGGCAAGGCGCCTCAATTCGCATATACGGATTCTTCGGAAACCTTGACGGTAACGCTGACTTACGGCGTTGACAAGGGCGACGGAACGGCGGATAAGTACACGGCCGATTTACCCGTGAACGCGGGCAACTACGTTGTTAAGGCTGTTTTCGAAAACGGCAACTACGACGAAATTTTGCACCCCTTTACCATTGGCAAAAAGCAGGTTGCGGTTGCATGGACGGGCGATAAAGACAGCGTTTCGGTTTCCAACGGCTACAAATGGCTTTACGACGGTAAGGAGCACGCGCCCACGGCAACGGCAAGCGTTGCGGGAGTTGCGGGCGTTACCGATCTGGAAATAACCGTTGCGGGAAAGACCGACACGGGCAATTACACGGCTACGGCGGTTCTTAAAGATACCGAACTTAACAAAAACTTTACGCTTACGGGCGAAACGGAGAATTATGAGATAGCGCACAGCACCATTACGGCGGTAAAGTGGTATAACTACGGTTCCGATACCCCCGTTACGGGCAAGCCGAGCTATCAGTATATTTCGGTGTTCGGAAGACCCGGACCTAATCTTTCGGCTTACGGCGTTGCCACCATGCAGGGCCCCGACGAGAGCGGTTCGACCGTTACCCGAACGGTTGAAGTGCCTATGAAGGTTTCTTATATCGGCAGTTTCAACCCGAGCGGATACTGGGATATCGGCACGTATACGGCACAGGCGGCTGTAAGTAACTCCAACTCGTCGACGGCGCTCGCGGGCACCGCGTTACAGCTTGAGTTCGACGTTACGGAAAAACAGCTCGAAACTACGGTTGCAACCATTGTGTGGGAATTCGTTTCCGCGCAGACCGACGACGACACGGGCGCTAAATACTGGACTTACGACGGTCAGCCTCACGCACCCGAGGCAAGGCGCGTTATTCCCGACAAGACTTACGACCCCGACGACGCTTCCACTTACGAAGTTCTCAAAACGGGCGGAGCAAGGACGGACGCGGGAACTTATTACGCGTACATAATGCCCTGCAACTACGATATTGCGGAATCCGACGCGGATTGCGAGTATGAAATAAGACCGCGCGAAATTACCGTTACCTGGGCGGGCGTAGGCGGCGCGGCTAACAACTTCGAATGGACTTACGACGGACTGGCTCACGCTCCCGTTGCAACGGCTAACGGATCGGGCGGACTTACCGTTACGCTCGAAGCCATTACCGAATACGTAAACGCGGGCGAATACGTCGCGGTTGCAAAGGCGGGCGGAAACTTTAAAATTACGAGCGGCGAAACGCAGAGCTTTAAAATCAAACAGCTCGTGCTCGACCCCGACGACGTTGTCTGGACGGGCAAGGACGGAAGCACGACCGACTTCAAGTGGACTGCCGACGGTTCGGCTCATGCTCCCGCGGCGGCGCTCACAGTTACTATTAACGGCAGCTCCGTGACTGTTTCTCTCACCGTGACGGGCGCAACCTCGGCGGTAGGCGTGCACACGGCTTACGCCACGCTCGACAGCTCCGATTCGGCTAACGCAAACTTCGTGCTCAAAAACGCAAGCAAAGAGTTCTCGATAGAAACAAGCGCTATCCGCGCCATCATGTGGGAAGGAACGGAAAGCGGAGACGCTCTCGTGTTTGTTTATAACGGTAAAGAACAGACCCCCAAAGCGTATTATTGGGATTCAGACAATAATAAAGTATATCTCAACGTAGTGGGCGGCGCGACGGAGGCGGGCGAATATATCGCTTACGTTACCGACGAAACGGGTCTTACCGCGGGAATGAGCCTGAAATACACCATCAAGGCGCAGGAACTTACCGTGAGCTGGGATAAAACCACGGTGACCTACGACGGAGCGGAACACGCGCCCGAAGCGGCGTTTGCGGACGCGGACGGCAACACCGTGACTCTGACGCTCGGCACGGACTACAAGGTCACCGCGTTCACAACGGCGGGAACGCATGAATCGGAAATAGTTTTCCTCAACAAAAACTATGCGGCGGCGGGCACCACCGGCAGCGCGGAATTCAAGATTAATCCCAAGAAAATAACTATTACCTGGGTTGCCAACGACGACGGAACTTTTAACTTTATGTACGACGGCACGGCGAAGAAGCCCTCGTTCAATTCCAGCGAAAGCGGAGTCACCGTAACGGTGCTCGGGGAAGAGACGGCGGTAGGCGCCTATACGGCTACGGCGGTTTGCAACGACAACAACTATTATTTGTCCGATTCGGCTCATAAGGATAAGGCGGAGCACGAGTTCAACGTTATTCCCTTTGCGATTTCGGTTGATTGGAAGGGCAACGGCGGAGACCCCGATAATTTCAGTTATGAGTACGACGGAAATACTTACTTCGCTCCTACGGCGACTTATACCGACTGGAACGGCGACGAACAGACCCTGACCGTGCGCGGCGAGCGTATGGACGCGGGCAAAAATTATCAGGCTGTTGCCGTTCTGCCCGAAAACTGCTCGTTCAAGTTCACGAGCGGCGAGCACGCGGGAACGCATTCGTTTGAAATTACTCCCAAGCTGATAACGGGAATAGTCTGGGAGGGTGTTGACGGAAGCGCAACCGTGTTTGCGTGGACTTACAGCGGAAAACCTCACTCGCCCGTTGCAAAGACACCCGAAGGCGACGTTTTGTCGGTTACGGGCGCGGCGGCGGACGTCGGCGAATACACTGCAACCGCAGGCTTGCCCAACGCGAGCAACTATAAGTTTGACGAGAGCGTAGACCCCGATATAAAATTCACCATTGTGCCCAAGACGGTAGACGTGAAGTGGTACGGCAAAGACGGCAGCGAAACCGACTTTGTGTGGGATTATACGGGTTCGCTTATCTGCCCCGAAGCTAAATTCGAGGACGTGAACGGAACTATGGTAGAAGTTCCCGTAAACGGCGGTGCGGCGGCGGCAGGTCAGCACATAGCCACGGCGGAAGATATCTTCGCAAATTACGATTTTTCGGAAGTTTCTCTGACGCAGACGTTTACCGTAAACGCAAAGACTCTTACGTTAAGCTGGAGCGATTCGGATAAGATCAAAGACGGCGTTTATACTTACGTTTATAACGGCAAAGTGCAGATGCCCGTTGCGACCTCGGCGGAGGGAATAAATCTCTCTTATACCATACTCGACGCGGACGGCAATCCCGTTGGCGCGGTTGTCGGCGCGGGAGAATACACCGTTACCGTTTCGCCCGCGGATATGAACTATACAATACCTGCGCAAGACAAGACCGTAAACGTGGCGATAACCAAAAAGACGGTTACGGTAGAGTGGGGTTCGGATTCGCTCGTTTATACGGGCGGAGCCATAGCTCCCGAGGCGTGGTTTGTGGACGCCGACAACCAGTGCATAGCCCTTGCGGTTACGGGCGCGGAGACCGAGCCCGGCACGGGTTACACGGCAACGGCTGACTTTGTGTCGCCCAACGCTAACTATGTTCTGGATACAGATTCGGCAAGCAAGACCTATGAAATAGTCAAAAAGACGGAAGACGAGCTCGTATGGGATTGGGCGAACGGGGAATGGAAAGTACCCGAGAAAGAGCCCGAAGAGCCTCCCGTAGCAGAAGGTTAAAAACTATTTTGTAAAAAATAAAGCATTATGCCGCCCGTGCGCGATACCGCGCACGGGCGGTTTTTGCACCGAAAAAAACGACGTTTTGCAATTAGGTAAAATTTTACTTAAAAACTTTGTCGAACCCCGTGCATATTTGTTGCAATGTAAAAATAAATTTTGTTATAATAAGTATGATTTTATCGATTTAAAAGGAGAGATCTTATGCCGCAAAATTTGTTTGAGGGCACCGAGGAGCAGATGCAAAGCCTGTTGGCTTGCATAAACGAAAACCGCGGCGTGCCCGGCGCGCTTATGCCCGTATTGCATGAGGCGCAGAATATTTACGGGTACTTGCCCGCCGAGGTGCAAACGGTTATAGCCGAAGAGCTTAATATCCCGCTCGCCGAAGTCTACGGGGTGGCTACGTTTTATTCGCAGTTTTCGCTTTCGCCCAAGGGCAAGCATAAAATCAGCGTTTGCCTCGGCACGGCGTGTTATGTAAAGGGGTCGGACAAGATTCTCGAAGCAATCGAGCACGAGCTTCGCGTAAAATGCGGCGAGTGTACGCCGGATAAAAAGTTTTCTATAGAAAGTTGCCGTTGCGTAGGCGCGTGCGGGCTTGCGCCCGTTATGATAATCGACGGAGAAGTTTACGGAAGACTGAAACCCGCCGACGTAAAGGGCATACTCGACAAGTATATACAGGACTGACGGGGGAATTATGACGGTTGAACAACTTAAAAAAATAGCCGCGAAAAATGCGGAAATAGTAAACGTAAGAAGAATCGTGCGCGAACAGGCGGAACGCCTTGCCGCACGCACGGGTTACCGCAAGCAGGTGCTTGTTTGCGGGGGTACGGGGTGCACTTCGTCGCATTCGTTGCAGGTAATAGAACAGCTTGAAAAGTCGATGAAAGAGCTGGGTATCGACGACGTTTTGATTGTTAAAACGGGTTGTTTCGGTTTGTGTGCGCTGGGACCCATAATGATAGTTTATCCCGAAGGCGCGTTTTATTCGCAAATGACCCCCGAACATGCAAAAACGGTTGCCGAAAAGCACCTTGTTAAGGGCGGGCAGACAGTAAAAGAACTGCTTTACGCCGAAACGGTTCAGCCCGACGGCGGGGTTATTCCTTTTTCTGAAATTCCCTTTTATAAACACCAGATGCGTATCGCTCTGCGCAATTGCGGCGTTATTGCCGCCGAGAGCATAGACGAGGCGATAGGCGCGGGAGACTATTCGGCGCTGTGCCGCGCGCTCTTCGAAATGACTCCCGACGGAGTTATAGAAGAAATTCAAAAATCGGGTTTGCGCGGCAGGGGCGGCGCGGGCTTCCCCACGGGCAACAAGTGGAGATTTACCCGCCTTGCGCAGGGCGAACCCAAGTATGTTTGTTGTAACGCGGACGAGGGCGACCCCGGCGCGTTTATGGACAGGTCTGTTCTGGAAGGCGATCCGCATTGCGTTTTGGAGGCAATGAGCATTGCGGGCTACGCTGTCGGCGCGAAAGAAGGATATATTTACGTGCGCGCGGAGTATCCGATTGCGGTCGAAAGGCTTGAATTGGCCATAAAGCAGGCTCGCGAATACGGACTTTTAGGCAAAAACATTTTGGGCAGCGGA
Organism: uncultured Christensenella sp.; assembly: GCA_910579525.1. Classification (GTDB taxonomy): domain Bacteria; phylum Bacillota; class Clostridia; order Christensenellales; family Borkfalkiaceae; genus Coproplasma. Next base: position 114,848 of record CAJTUK010000006.1, read on the forward strand.
TTTGACTTCGATATTCACGTGCGTTTGGGCGCGGGCGCGTTTGTGTGCGGTGAAGAGACCGCGCTTATGCAGAGTATAGAAGGGCACCGCGGCGAACCCCGTCCGCGCCCGCCGTTTTCCGCACAGTGCGGACTGTTCAAAAAACCCACCGTTTTGAACAACGTTGAAACCTGGGCTAATATCGCACCCATACTTCTTAACGGGTTTAACTGGTTCTCTTCGATAGGGACGGAGCGCAGTAAAGGAACCAAAGTTTTCGCGCTCGGCGGCAAAATTCATAACGTTGGACTTGTGGAAGTTCCCATGGGCACGCCGCTTAAAACCATAGTTTACGATATCGGAGGCGGGATTCCGGACGGAAAGAGTTTTAAGGCGGCGCAAACGGGCGGACCTTCGGGCGGCTGTATTCCCGCTAAATATATTGATATAGGAATGGACTTCGATAACCTTATTTCCATCGGTTCCATGATGGGTTCGGGCGGACTTATCGTAATGGATGAAGATACTTGCATGGTGGACATAGCCAAGTTCTATCTTGAATTTACCGCCGACGAAAGTTGCGGCAAGTGCACTCCCTGCCGTATAGGCACCAAAAGGCTTTTGGAAACGCTGGATAAAATCTGTTCGGGCAAAGGCGAACCCGCCGACCTTGACAAGATTAAAGAAATATCGGAACACATGAAATCTTCTTCGCTGTGCGCTCTCGGACAGTCGGCTCCCAACCCCGTGCTTTCGGCAATGGAGCATTTTTCTGAAGAGTACAAAGAACACGTTTACGAAAAGAAGTGCCCCGCGGGCGTGTGTAAATCGCTTTTAAACTATTACATAGAGCCCGATAAGTGCCGCGGCTGTACGCTCTGCGCCCGCAACTGCCCTGCCAACGCAATAACGGGCGTTGTAAAGAGCTCGCACGATATAGATACCGCAAAGTGTATCAAGTGCGGGCAGTGTATAGCGCATTGTAAGTTCAACGCGATTATAAAGAAGTAACGGGAGGGCGCAATATTATGGTAAATTTGAAAATTAACGGTATACCCGTGAGCGTGCCGGAAGGCTCCACTATATTACAGGCGGCAAAGCTCGCCAACGTCAGAATTCCCACCCTCTGCTATCTAAAAGACGTGCAGTGCGTGGGTTCGTGCCGACTTTGTCTTGTTGAAGCGACTGGGGCAAGGGGGCTTGTGGCGGCTTGCGTTTATCCTGTTTCTGAAGGAATGGAAGTGCGCACCAACACCCCGCGCGTGAGAAAATCCCGCAAAACCACTATAGAACTCATACTCTCTACGCATAAGAAAAAGTGTTTGAGTTGCGTGCGCTCGATGAACTGCGAACTGCAAAAGCTCGCTCTCGAATATAACGCCGAAGAGGATAAATTCGGCACCGACCACGACCTCAAACCCATAGACGACATATCCCTTTCGGTGGTGCGGGACAATTCCAAGTGCATAATGTGCACCCGTTGCGTGGCTGCATGCGAACGCCAGACAATAGGCGCGATTGGTCCCAAAAACCGCGGCTATGCAAAGGTTATCGGCTCGCCGTACGACGTTTCGCTCGCTTTCACTCCCTGCGTAAACTGCGGACAGTGCGTAGTGGCTTGTCCCGTAGGCGCACTTTACGAAAAGAGCGCGGTTGCGGAAGTATGGGGAGCGATAGTAAACCCCGAAAAGAAAGTGGTGTTCTATACCGCACCTTCGGTAAGGGCGACTCTCGGCGAAGCGTTCGGTTTGCCCGCGGGCACCAACGTGGAGGGGAAAATGGTCACGGCAATAAAACAGCTGGGTGACGTTAAGTGTTTCAATATGGATATCACGGCGGACCTCACAATAATGGAAGAGGCTACCGAACTGTTGTCAAGGCTTGAAAGCGGTGCGCCTACGCCCATGTTTACGAGTTGTTGTCCCGGTTGGATTAAGTTTGCGGAACATTATTTCCCCGAACTTATTCCCAACCTTTCCACCTGCAAATCACCGCAGGAGATGTTCTCGGCAACGCTTAAAACCTATTATTGCGAAAAGAACGGTATAAAGCCGGAAGATTTGTTCGTAGTTTCCGTTATACCCTGTACGGCTAAAAAGTTCGAAGCGGCGCGCCCCGAACTCGGCAATTATACGGACGCGGCGCTCACCACGCGCGAGCTTGCCAAAATGATAAAGGAAGCGGGTATAGATTTTGCAAACCTGCCCGACGGCGTTTACGACACGCCCTTTGGCGAGGCTTCGGGAGCCGGCGCGATTTTCGGCGCGACGGGCGGCGTTATGGAAGCCGCTCTGCGCACGGCGGCGGTTAAGCTCGGCGGAAGCGGCGCGCCCCTCGAATTCAAAGAGGTACGCGGCACGCAGGGCGTAAAAGAAGCGGAATACAAAGTTGGTAAAACCAAAATAAACGTCGCGGTTGCGAGCGGACTCAACAACGCGCGCGAGCTCATAGAAAGAGTGAAAAAAGGCGATAAAAAGTATACCTTTATAGAAATTATGGCTTGCCCCGGCGGCTGTATAAACGGAGGCGGTCAGCCCTACGTTCACGACGAAGTGCGCAACAATATAGATTTGAAAGCCGTGCGCGCGCAAGCGTTGTACGATTACGACGGCGATAGAAAGGTCCGCCGTTCGCACGAAACGCCCGCCGTAGAAACTCTTTATAAAGAATTTTACGGCGAACCCAACTCGCACAAAGCGCACGAACTTTTGCACACAACCTATCAAAAACGCGAAAAGTATTAAAATTAAAACGCCGAGCAAAGGGCGTCCGTCATAGAAATTTTCGCATATAAACAAAAGCCCGCTATCTTCGTAAGCGAAGTATAGCGGGCTGTATTTTTTTGTTCAGACGATAAACTATAAAAATTTGTTGCATATAAGCCCTATAAATATTCAATTATGCGCGAAAATTTTTAAAAATATTCATAAATATTTTATAATAATACATAATTTGCTTGACTTTTTTTATAAAACGTAATAAACTGTAAACAATATCAGTTTTTACAAAAGCCCGCGGGCTTTTGTGCGCGTTAGTGTATAACGCGCACAAATAACATTAACTGTTTAAACTTTCAAAGGAGCAGAGTATGAAAATCAAAAAAACGCTTACAGTAACTTTATTCGTTACGCTGTGCGTAAGTGTGGCCGCGTTTGCCGCCGCTTGCGCCAAAAACTCGTACACGGTTACTTTCGACGTGCTCGGTCACGGCGTTGCGCCGCAGGCCCTCACAGAGGTAGCCGAAGGGTCTAAAATAGAAAAACCCGAAGACCCCCGAGAAACGGGCTATATTTTTAACGGCTGGTATAAGAGCGAGGAGCCCGTGGAAAAATGGGATTTTGAAAAGGATACAGTTAATTCGGATTTAACGCTCTATGCTTCGTGGACGATAAAAGAATACACCGTTACTTTCAATATGCTCGGACACGGCACCGCGCCCGACGAGGTAAATGCGGAACACGGCGCGCTTTTAACGAGGCCTGCGACGGACCCGACGGCGGAAGATTACGCTTTTAACGGTTGGTATAAGGACGAAGAGTGCAAAAACTTATGGAATTTTTATGCGGATAAGGTAACCTCGGATACGGTAATTTACGCCGGCTGGAAGCAGGTTTATCCCGTGGAATATAACGCGCCCTTTGACAAAAAGGTTGAAAATTCGGAATTTTTCGAAGTTTTACATACGGGCAGATATACGTTGAGCCTTAAACCCGAAGACGGAACGGAGGGAGCAACCCTCAATTATCTGCTTGACGGAATCAACAGTTCCGCGATATTGAACGAAAACGGCTCTTCGCAGACGGATTTGTATTTCGAGGCGGGCACGCATAAGCTGTCGGCTATAAACAAAGCGTTTGACGCGAAAGTAACGTTGCAGGCGCTTGCAATGCCCTTTGAAAAAGAGGAGTCTTATATAGGTTACGGCTATTCGCTTAAAGTAGCCGAGGCGGGAGACGTCCCCGTTGTCCGTTTCGGTGCGGTCAATGCGGAAAATGTTGCAAGAGCGGTAGATTTTGACGGCGAGTGCTACACTCTCGAAGTCAGAGAAGACGTAGGCGGCTCATACGGTTACGAATTTGTAAAAATCAAAATCAACAAAACGGACGGAGAAGTCGGCTCGATAAACGTGTTTACACGTACGGGCGGTGAGTGGAGCAGTGCCGCGGCGGACACGCTTGAAAAAGCGCGCTATGCAAAAGACTACGTCAACAATATACACTATTCGGCGAACGGAGAAGTAAATACGGAGAGCGTTGTAAATACTTTCAAATACGTCTATTTCAGCGTTTACGTTATAAAGAACGAATGGCTCGAATTCAGCGGTTTTGCAGAAGGCACGAAGTTCTTTTGGGTTAATATCGATACGGGAAGAGAAGGTCAGATAGAAGACGAGCTGAATATGGTTGCGGGCAAGCCTATAAAACTTGTTGACGACTTTAAATACGGATATCTCAATCACATAGCCGTTAAACCCGCAGAGGGAGAAACTTCGGTTACCTTTACAGTTAAATCCGTACCCGAACCCGTTGAACCCGGAGCTTCCGCAGACAAACCCGTTGAGTTGGAAGTCGGAACGACTTTTAAAAACGAATGGAAGAGGGAAGTTCCCTGTTACTTTACTTTTAATATTGCCGAGAAGGGCAAGTACAGGATAACCGCTTATTGGGAGCATGAGGGGTCTAAAAGCAAAATTAAATCCGGCGTGCTTGACGGCATAACCGATTATTGGCTGTTCCCGCCCACGCCCGAACAGTTCCATGAAGGCTATGAAAAGGAATTCGAAGCGGGGAGCGAACATACTTTGATTATAACCGCAAACAGCACTAATTTGGTTGTACTTGTAGAAAAGGTGGAAGTCGGCGGGTTGCAATCGGGAACTTACGCCGGCAGTTATCAAAGCAGTCCTTTTGTGATGGAGCTTACGTTCCAAATTGACGGGGACGCCGGTACGGTAGTCGTTATTCAGGAAAGGAAGTTGTCAGGCGTCACATTAGACAAAAAGGAAAGCGAGGCTACGGCTTTGACGGACAACGGAGACGGCTCTTACAGCTGTATGGTAAGGTTAGACAGTTTTTCTAATATTACGTTTACCCCTTCCGCCGACGGGCAGTCTTTGAACGTTGATTTCGATTCCAATAAATTCACGGCGACTTTACAGCAATAAAAAAACATTTGCGCCCGCGCTTTTAAAGTGCGGGCGTTTTTTTTGGATTTTAATTTTTGTATTGTTTTTGACGTGGCGGCGTGATATAATATAAATATGTACGAGAAGATTTATAAAAAAGTACTCGTTTACGCTGTCAGCGTGGCGGTGGGAATATCTTTAATCGCGGTTGCGGTGACGTTCTTTTTGCTTATAGCGCGGGCGGCGAATGCGTGGGGGTTTAAAGACGGTAACTCTGTTTCGCAACTATACGCAAAGCAAGCCGCGGCAGGGCTCGCGTGTATGCTGGGCGTTGCGGGACTGTGCGGCGCTTTTGCCGCGGCAAGCCGGAACGGCGTTTTCAGGATAATAAATGCGGCGCTAAATCTGACGGTGTTTGCGTGCTGTTTTGGGTTCGGTAACCTTGTTAAAAGATATGCGGTAACTCTTGTAGATTATAACGCGATAGCGGACTGCTTGATTTTGTTTTATGTTCTGGCGGGGTTTACGGCGGTTTTAACTGTTTTTTATGCGGTTTGCGCGGTTTTTTCTTATAAAAGACCAAAAGAAACTCAACCGGAGGTGGGCGGCGGTGAATAGGTTTAAACGTTTTGCTCTTGTGGCGCTTTGCGTTGTTTGCGCTTTTTGTTGCGCTGTTTTTTCGGGTTGCTCGACTTCGTATACGATTGTTTCTGAAAGTTTTACCAAAGAGGACGGCATAATCCGTTATTACGTATCTTTGAGCATGAATTCGGGCGAATACGAGATTGATTTTACCGTTTGTTCCCGCGACGTTAACGGTAACGTAATAGACAGGGTTTCTTTTCAAAAGACCGTTGTGTTCGGCGCGGCTAATTTCGCTTACGTAAGCGCGGTTTTTACAACTGCGTCCGCAGTAAAAGTGAATTCGGTCATACTTGAAAAAATGAGGGTGGTTAAACGCGATAATTACGCATACTTAAACGTTATCCCTATAGTCTGCGGGTCGGTATCTTCGGCGGTCGGCGCGCTTGTTATTATACTGTTTGTTCTGGATAAGAAGGGAAAACTTAAAAAATAAACGGAAATTACGCGTTTAAAGACGCGTAATTTTTTATTTGCCCCTTGCGAACGAGCAAACGCCGTGTTAAAATTAACTAAATAAATTTCCGCGTAAAGGCAATAACCTTATTAATCAAGCGTTGGAAGTATATTGAAGGGGGAAATTATTATGGGGCATAACGTAATTGCGGAAGGGAAAAGGTGTTTGAATTGTAAAAAACCGCTGTGTAGGCAGGGTTGCCCCGTAAATACGCCCATACCGGAAATGATATCTCTATAGGTACGGGCGTTACTTGGCCGATATCCCTGAATATAAAGGGTGAAACGCTGGGTCACGTGCACTACGGCGTACACTTTCTCGAACGCCCCGAGGTGTATAAGCTCGGCGAAAGTATGATAGTCATCGGCGCGGGCAACGTAGCAATGGACGTGGCGCGCGGGGCTTTTTGCTTCGGGCGACGTGGTGCGCGGCGCAAAAACGGTAGTAGAGGCGGTAGAAACTTCTAAACGCGTGGCGTATGCAATGGACGAATATCTGCGTTCGCTCAAATCTACCTAAATGCGCGGTTAAGGCGTTTAGCATAAGTATGTATGGCGGCTATGACAGTTTACGCGCCGTGGATGCTATGTCGTTGCAATACTGCGTGAACGGAGCTTAAAGATTAAAAATTCGAACTGCCCGACGGCACAGCCGTCGGGCAGTTTATTAAATTATGCCGCCGTTTTTTGAAATTGCGTATTGCAATTCACAAAAAGCTATGTTAGTATAATATCGTATAAAAAAGACAGGGGGAGATTATGCAAAATTTACTTTTGATTATCGCGGGCATAGCCATAGTGCTTGCAGTCGCCTACGCTGTGTTCAATTACTTCTGCGTTAAAAAGCTGGAAGAAGGGACCGAAAAAATGGGCGATATCGCGGGCGCTATCCGCATAGGAGCCAATGCGTTTATAAAATACGAGTATAAGCTCGTGGCTATTATCGGTTCGGTTATAGCGGCGGTAGTGCTCGTGGTTATAAGCTGGCAGGCCGCCATAGCGTTTATTATAGGCGCGGTTATGAGCGCGTCGGCAGGCTGGGTCGGCATGAAAATAGCCACCTATTCCAACGTGCGCGTTACAAATACCGCCCGTACGAGCAAAGATTTGGGTAAAACTTTAAAAGTTGCGTTCAAGGGCGGCTCGGTAATGGGTTTGTGCGTTGCGGGCTTCGCGCTTTTGGGCATAGTTATAGTTTTTTGCGTGTTCGGACTTGCCGCAGGGCAGATAAAAGACGTAACCGAAGGCGTTACACGCAACAATTTTATAGGGCTTGAAACCAACTTTACAATGACGCTTTCCGGTTACGCGCTCGGCTGTTCGATAATAGCAATGTTCAACCGCGTGGGCGGAGGCATATACACCAAAGCCGCGGATATGGGCGCCGACCTCGTGGGTAAAACCGAGGCGCATATTCCCGAAGACGACCCCCGTAATCCCGCTACTATCGCGGATAACGTGGGCGACAACGTCGGCGACGTTGCGGGGCTCGGCAGCGACCTTTTGGAGAGTTATGCCGGCGCTATTCTTTCCGCGGTGATTCTTGCGAGCGAGCTGTTTATGCACAGCATGATAAGCGACGTAAATCTTTTGAACGCAATGCTCCTGTTCCCCATAGTGTTCGCGGGGTGCGGGCTACTCGCCTGCATAATAGGCATATCTTACATAGTTATCAAGCCGCGTTTGTCTAAAAACGTGCACATGGAACTGAACGTCGCTACGTGGATTTCGGCGATAATAACGGTAGGGGCAGGCTGTGCGGTAAGCTGGGCAATGTTCAAAGACGCACCCGCAGCGGCGCTTACGGCTAACGGAATAGGCTTTAAAGTCGGCGCGTTTTCGCCTTGGCTTGCCGCCGTGTGCGGTATTGTCGCGGGCATAATAATAGGCGTTATTTCAGAATATTACACAAGCTACGACTACAAGCCCACCAAAAAGATTTCGCAGTCGTCAAAAGAGGGACCTGCTCTCACCGTAACGCAAGGACTTGCAAACGGTATGATAAGCTGCATGCTCCCCGTAGTAGTGCTCGTTGCGGCGATTTACGGCTCTTACGCGCTTGCGGGAATGTACGGCATAGCGTGCGCGGCGTTCGGTATGCTTTCGTTCGTGGCGGCAACCGTATCGGTAGATACATACGGCCCCATATCCGACAATGCGGGCGGCATAGCGGAAATGAGCGAGCTCGACCCCGAAGTGCGCGAAATTACGGATAAGCTCGACAGCGTCGGCAACACCACTGCGGCGATAGGCAAGGGCTTTGCCATAGGTTCGGCGGCGTTTGCGGCGCTCTCGCTTATGACAAGCTACCTGTTCGCCTTTACCGAAACTAATATAATTGAAGATTTGATTTTAAATATGATGAACCCGCTTGTTCTCTGCGGGGCGCTCTGCGGCGCGGCTTTGCCGTTCTTCTTCTCGGGGCTCTTAATCGAGGCGGTTGCAAAGGCGGCGCGCAAAATGGTTGAAGAAGTCCGCAGACAGTTTAACGAAATTCCCGGCATTTTGGAAGGCACCGAAAAGCCCGACTACAAAACATGTATTTCCATATCTTCGCAGGGGGCTTTGAAAGAGATGCGCTTGCCCTGCATATTCTGCATACTGTTCCCTCTTGTCACGGGCTTTATATTCGGACCCATGTTCGTGGGGGGCGTGCTTGTGGGCGCGACGGTTACGGCTATTATGCTCGCTCTGTTCTGCGGCAATGCGGGCGGCGCGTGGGATAACGCTAAAAAGTATATAGAAGCGGGCGGAGTAGAGGGCGAAAAGAAAGGCTCTCTTGCGCACGACGCTTCGGTTGTCGGCGATACCGTCGGAGATCCGTTAAAGGACACCGTTGGACCCTCGCTGGATATTCTTATTAAAATAATGTCTACCGTGTCGCTCGTAGCGGTGGTTGTGTTCAGCAACTACAACCTGTTCGGCGTTCTCGGATTGGCTTAATAAAAAATAAAAACCCCGCCCCGCGCTAAAAGCGCGGGGCGGGGTTTGTTTTTTAAGAGACTACGTTTTGCGGTTTGCCGTCTATATAAGCCTGTATATTCGCGGCAACTATGCCTATCAGGCGGGAGCGCGTCTCGTGCGCGACCCAAGCTATATGGGGAGTAATAATGCAGTTTTCGGCTCCGTACAGGGGGCAGTCGGCGCGCATAGGTTCGCCGTCTACGGTATCGAGACCCGCCCCTGCGATTTTACCTTCTTTAAGCGCCTTTGCCAGCGCTTTTTCGTCTATGAGTCCGCCTCGGGCGGTGTTGATTAAAACGGCGTCTTTTTTCATCAGCCCCAGCGCGCGTTCGTCGATAATTTTAGCCGTGCCCGAGTTGAGGGGGCAGTGCAAAGAAATTATATCGCAGGTTTTTAGCATCTCGTCGAAACTCACGTTTTTATAGGGGCAGTCTGTGCGCGGCGTTCGTGTGCAGACGAGCACTTCGGCTCCGAACGCTTCGGCAATTTTAGCAACGGCTTTGCCTATGTTGCCGTAACCGAATATGCCGAATTTTTTGCCGTAAATTTCGTGCGTGGGGTACGGGAAGTAACAAAAAGTTTTGCTCCTTATCCAGTCGCCCGCCTTTACCGACGCGGAGTAGTCGCCCGTTTTGCCGTAAAGCGCAAGCAACAGGGCAAAGGTGTGTTGGCTTACCGCGCGCGTGGAGTAGTCCGGCGCGTTGCAAACGGTTACGCCCCGCTTGCGGCACGCCTCTATATCCACAACGTTGTAGCCCGTTGCAAATGTACCCACGTATTTTATGCCGGGGCATCTGTCAAGCAGTTCGGCGTCCACTTCGAGTTTGTTGACTATCAGCGCGTCGACGTCTTTACAGATTGAAAAAAGCTCTTCGCGCGTTACTTCGCCGAAAAATTTACAGTCTCCCAAACGCGCCAAAGGCGTTAAATCCAAATCCTCGCCCAATGCCTCGGTATTAATCGCTATTTTCATTTGCACTCCTTATTTCGATTTTTCGGTAATTTCAAAACTTACGTCTATCAGTTTCTTAACGTCCGCTAACGGTATATCCGAGCCGAGCACGGCGGATATCCAGTGTTTTTTGTTCATATGGTAGGCGGATAAAATTTTCGCGGGATACTGCGCCGATAAAAAATCGAGCAGGTCGGGCGGGCATTTCAGGCACAAAACCGTTTTATCCTGCGGCACGGGAGCGCCGTACCTCAAAAAATAATTATCCGGAGCGTGAATTATTATTCCGAACCATTTTCTATTTTTTTTCAGGCGCAACACCGTAGAAAAAAAGTCGCCTTCGAACGGGCAGTCGTAACAGGCGCCGTTTATACTTTCTACATATTGCAAAATCTCGCTTTTTGTAATCATTTTGAGTATTATAACAAAAATCGCGCGGGAATGCAATTAAATTTTATCGCGGGTATGTACAAACCGCAAAACGGGGGATATAATATATACGATAAGAAGATTTTTTCGGGGGAAAATTTATGAACGAGACTTCAAACGTCAGGTTTTTACGCTGGGCGAATTGCTTTTGAGACTCTCTCCGCCAAATTACGAAAAAATAAGAACAATTCCGCGTTTGCCAAATACGACTTTTCAAAGGTGGATTTCAAAGAAAAGTTAAAGGGGTTTACGTGGCTGCATACTTCGGGTATAACTCCCGCGCTTTCCGCAAACTGCCGCGAATTGGTGATGTATGCGCTAAAAGCCGCAAAAGACCTATAAATCTGCGCGACGAGAACGGTAAAGACATTAAAGACGGGCTGTCTATGAATCCCACGTATAAAGAGCAGGACAGAATATTCCGCGAACTGCATAAACGCTATAATTTCAAAGCGATAGGCAGGCACGTGCGTTACGTCCATTCCGGCAGCGAAAATTCGCTTAAAGCATTTATGTGGTATAACGGCGAGACATACGAAAGCCGTACTTTCAGGTTTAACATCTTGGACAGAGTCGGCGGCGGCGACGCGTTTGCAAGCGGTATGATTTACGCCTTAATGCGCGGAATGGCTCCCGACGACGTGGTCAACTTCGCCGTGGCTTCGTCGGTAATAAAGCACACTATGCACGGAGATTTCAATATTACGGACGACGAAGAATCAATTGTCAAGCTGATGAATCAGGAATACGAAATAAGACGGTAACGTAAAAAATAAGCGCCCCGCGGCTTTTGCCGCGGGGCGCGTTAATTATCTTAAAAAGTTAAGCGGTTGTTTTTCCGTCCCAAAGCGTTGAGAATACGTCGCTCAAAGTGCACGTTATCGCGCCGAGGTTGAAGGGAACGGGAATTTCCGTTTTTACGAGAGTAGCCCGCCCCGTGTTGTTGCGCGCATTGTCTATCGCCGCAAACCAGAACGTCTGCGAACCGCCCGTAAGTTGCGAGTTGTAGTTTGCGCTCACCGCGACGGTTGCCAGCCCTTTTTCTACTTTTTCGCCGTTTTCTCCCTCTGTAAATTCGGGGACGTAAAGCCCGTTGTCTTTGAGTTCGGCGGAAATTTCTTTATTTTCGGTTTCGGTCAGGGCGCGGGCGACGCCGCTCAACGTGTAGTCGATTATTCCCGCATGGGGCGTGTAAAGGCTTATTTGTTGCGAAAGGCTCGCGCTCAATTTGCACGCGCGCACCGCAACGTCGATATAAGCTATGTCGAACAGGGTGTTCTGCGAGCCGTTGAGCCCGTCCGTACGCTTGGTTGTTTTGTCTTTGCCGTTATCGGTAACCGTTAACGCTACGTTTCCGTCGTAAGAATAATAAGTTTCGTAGACGTAATTTTCCTCTACGTAAGAGCTTTCAAGGCTTGTTGCCTGCAAGACGGCGGGGCTTACGCTGTTTATAGTCTGTTTGGAATATACGGGGCGCAGCCTGTCCTCAACCGAAAGGAAGTAACTTTCGGTAACTTTTGAGCAACCGTTTTCGAATATTTTTTCCTCTTTGTCCACTTTGAATTTAACCGCGCCCGTTTTGAGTTCGGTTTTATAGTAATAAACGGTTAAACCGCCTTCGGGGTAGCCGTCTTTGAAATCGGAGTGGATACGTTCCGAATTTCTCGAAATCGTTTCGGCATAGAATTCGGTGGTATAGGAGCCGTCGCCGTAGTTTACCGAATAGGTTGTATTGGTGGCTTTGGACCCGTCGAATTTCAAATTATAAATAACTTTTTCGCCTGTTTTATATTCGGGGTCGTTCTTTATAAAAGTGGGCTGAAATTTTTTGAAAGCCGTGTTTGCGTACCAGTTAGAGCTCAAATAAGCCACGTTTTGCGTTGCGCCGGCGCAACCGGAAAGAACAGCCGCACACCCAGCGGCAAGGCAGACCGCCGCTATGCCTATGCGTTTTTTCATATAAAAATCCTTAAATCAGCAATTAATTTTAAGCTATTATAACATATAAAAATAAAATTGTAAAAACTTTTGCGGTCAAAATCTTTAAAAACCCCCTTTTAATATGATATAATGAACTTATGATTTACTCGGTAAACTGCACGGCGCTTTCGTCCGCGCTCGAAGAACTGAAAATTATAGTAAAAAATAACGAAGAAAAGGGGCTGAAAACGGTAATTTTTTGCGAGGACAGGCTCACTCTCGCCGCCGAACGCACGGTTTGCGCGGAGGTTGGAGGGACGTTTCTCACTTCCGTTTATACGTTTGCGAGGTTTCTCTCTTCGGAGCGTGGCAAGCCCGATAATGTTTTGTCGGGGCAGGGCTCGGCAATGGCTGTGCGCAAAATTATAGAAGAACGCAAAAACGAGCTCACGCTGTTTAAAAAACTGTCTGCGGCGGGCGCCGCACAGACGGTATACGACACCATAGCGTTGCTCTATTCCTCGCGCGTTACCGCGGAGGACGCATTCAAAGCGGGCGAAAGCGGCGGGTTGCTCGGGGGCAAACTCCGCGATTTGGCGCTCGTCTATTCCGAATATCAGAATTATCTTAAAAAATCCGGCAAACAGGACAGAAACGCATATTTGCGCCAACTGCCCGAGGTTATAGAATCGAGTTCCGCAATCCGCGGCGGCGCGGTTGTGTTTTTGGGATTTCAGACTCTCACGTGTATGGCGCGCGAGTGCGTGCGCGCTTGTTTCGGCGTTGCGGAAAGCGTGTACGGGCTTTTTATCGGTGGAAGCGAAGATATTTACGTAAACGAAGCCGCGGCGGGATTTTGCAAAACCGCCGAAGAGTTCGGCGGGGCGCAGAGTTTCGTGCGGGGAGGCATGCTTTGCGACGAGGCGGAAGTTTTACGCCGCAGTCTTTTCAATCCCGAAAGTTTTTACGTGAAACCCGTTCCCACCGATAAAATCACCGTTTTCGAGGCGTGCGACGAAGAGGAAGAAATGGAATTCATTGCCGCAAGCATTAAAAAACACGTTGCCGGCGGAGAGCGGTATGCAAAAATTTCGGTTATGCTTCCCGACCCCGAAAAGGGCGAACGCACGCTCTCGCGCGTTTTTTCGCGCTTTGAAATACCGTATTACGCGGACAGGCAGCGTCCCCTTTCAGAACACCCTTTGTGTGCGTTCGTTACGGGATATATAGCGTGCATTCTCACGGGGTGCGCGTTTACTGACGTGGACGGCGTGGTGGCTTCGCCGTATTTTCCGGCTGATATAAGGGACAAGGATTTATTTAGAAACTATCTGTTGCGTTATGCGAATTATCGCGGCGGAGTAAGGCGCGCTCCCAGACCCGATTCGGATAATATCGAGAGTATAGAACGCGTGCGGTCCGCGTTTTTAAACGGGTTGTCGCTTTTGGGCTCAAAGAGCGTTGACGGCGGCATATGCGGGGGGGTAAGGCGCCTTTTGGAGGAATTCGGCGTAAAAGACGCTCTCGACAGACAGGTTGCGGCATACGCCGACGAAAAGCCCGTTGCCGCGGAATTCAGCGCCCGCGCGTATGAAAGCGTTCTTTCCGTTTTGAGCGAAGCGGAGAGTATAGCGCCTGAAAATATTCCTTTAAACGAGTTTTTGAAGATACTTAAAAGCGGGTTTGCCGCAATGAAAGTTTCGCTTATACCTCCCAAAGCGGACGCGGTTTTCGTAGGGGATTTGTCCGAGACGGCAAACACTGGGTCTCACGTGGTTTTTGCCGCCCGACTCACTGGCGACGTGCCCGCGTCAAGCGCCGACACCTCGCTTTTGACAGACAGGGAAATAGCCGCCCTGGAAGCCGTAAACCTCAACATATCCCCCAAGATACGGCAGGTAAACGCCCGTCGAAAGGAGACCTGCGCGCTTAACGCATGCGCCTTCGGTAAACGTTTATACCTTACCTATCCCGCAAGACTGGGGGGCGAGGAGTGCGCGGCGAGCGAGATTATAGCTTACGCGCAGGCGGCTTTCGTGCGGGCGGACGGCGCGAAAATCAAGCCTGTGGAAAGCGCGAAAATGTACTCATCGCCCAAGGCGGCGGCTTATTATTGCAGCGAAAGGATGCCCGCGTTAAAGTTTTTGAGGAGAAATGCAAACTCCGCAGTGGCCTCCGCCGTTTATGAAGTTTTAAAACGCAAGGGCTTTGAAAAAGACGCGCGCGAGGCTCTTGAAAAACCTGTTAAACGCGGCATATCCTGCGGTAAACGCCTTTATTTGGGTAAATCGGACAGCCTTTCGCCGACCGCGCTGGAAACGTATTTTCTTTGCCCGTACCTCGGTTTCGTGAGGCAGGGCTTAAAAGCGGCGGAGCGTGAAGAGGGCGCCGTGCGCGCCGTGGATACGGGCAATTTTATTCACGCGGTGTTGCAGGACCTTGCAAAGGAAGTGAACGGCATAGATGAAGAGACTGTTTTAACCGCTCGCGCGGAGGAGCTCGCACGGGAAAAGCTCGCCGTACAGCCGTATGCTTCTCTCGCGGACAGCAAGAGCGGAGAATTCGTTTCCGAAGCGCTCGTTTCGGAGGCGGTAAAGGTTTCACAGGGAATGTACGAGCAGCTCAAAAACTCGTCGTTTACGGTCTTATCCGCGGAGAGCCCCGCGGAAGTTTATCTTTCGGACGGGGTTAAAATTTACGGGCGGATTGACAGGGTTGACGAAAGCGGCGACCTTGTGCGCGTTGTGGATTACAAAACGGGCGCGATAGATCCCGCCCCCTACAAATACTATACGGGCGTGCGGTTGCAGTTGCCGCTGTATCTGCTGTCGGCTTCGAAGGGCAGACGGGCGGCAGGCGCCTACTATTTCCCCGCGGCTGTGGACTACCGCGAAAAACCGGACGGCACATTCAGATTGCAGGGATTTATGGACGGAAGCGACGAGGTGGTGGAGGCTTCCGACGTCACGGTAAAACCCAAGGAAAAGAGCGGCTACGTAGACGCCTATTATAAGGGACGCAAGCTCGATAGCGCTATGCCTGCGGAAGATTTCCCTTACTTTTTGAATTACGCCCGCCTTGTTGCCGACAACGGCGCGCGGGAGATGCTCGGCGGCAACGTTACGCCTTCGCCCGTCGAAAACGCTTGCAGTTTCTGTTCTGCGGGCGGCAGTTGCGCTCTGGCGCTCGGCAAGGACGGAGAAGAGCGTAAAAACAGGTCGGTAAAATGTTCGCAGATAGCGGAAATAGCTAAAAAGGAGAGCGGCGTATGAAACTCACTCAAGAACAGACAGCCGCAATAGAGGCGAAAGGCAAGGTAATAGTTTCGGCGTCGGCGGGCAGCGGTAAAACTTTCGTAATGATTCAAAAGCTGGTCGACGCGGTGGCTTCGGGGTGCGACCTCAACGACGTGCTCGCCGTGACCTTTACTAAAAAAGCCGCCGCGCAGATGAAAGAAAAGTTGCGTTCGGCTATAATTTCACGTCTTGAAAACGCGGGAGAAGAAAAGGAAAGGCTCAAATTACAGCTGTCTGAAATTTCTTCTGCGGATATTTCCACCATTCATTCGTTCTGCGCAAGGCTTTTGCGCAAATATTTTTACGTTTTGGGAATCAACTCGGATTTCGATATAATTTCCGCGGACGACGCTACGGCGCAGGAGCTTAAAAAACGCGCGCTGGACGAAGTGTTCGATAAAAATTACGAAGAAGGCTCGAAAGAATTCGGTCATCTTTTAAAATGCTTTATGAAAAGGCGGAGCGACAACTCTTTGCGCAAGCTCGTACTGTCGGCTCATACGGAGGTCAGGTCGTGCGCAAGGTATGCGGACGTTCTCGAAAAAACGCCGCAATTATACTGCCGAGATGGGTTCTACGGGATAAGCGAGGCTTATTCGCGCGCGTTGCAACCGAAATACGAGCGGCTCATCCGTGCGATTGAAGAGTTTAGGGCGGGGTTCCCCGTAACGAAAAAAGCCGAAGTTTACAACAAAATTTTCGACGAGATGACCGCCGTTTTAACGTTTGTTTCAACTGCTTCGCCGTTCGGCGAAAAACCTCCCCTTACATATACCCGCAAACCCTCCGACGCCGAAGAAGATAAGCCTGCCGGTGAGGAGTTTAAAAAATTCAAAGACGGTATACTCAAGCGCTATAACGCGCTTTACGCGGGATTTGCAGACGAACAGACGGAATACGAGCGGTTTATGAACAGCGGGGCCGCCGCCGCGGAATTCTCTTCAATCTTATTACAGTTCGACGAGACGTATTCGCGTATAAAATCCGAAGAAAACAAACTCGATTACAACGATTTGGAGCACCTTACGCTCAAACTTTTAGAAGACGGCGAAGTGCGCAAAGAGATAAATTCGGGCTATAAGTACGTTTTCGTAGACGAGTATCAGGACGTCAATCCCGTTCAGGAAGAAATTATTTCCGCGCTCACGGGCGAAACTTTTCTCGTCGGCGACGTAAAGCAGGCAATTTACGGTTTCCGCGGCAGCAAATCGGTTTTCTTCTCGCAAAAATTCAAGGGTTTCGAAACTTCGGGCGGCAAGGCTTTGCGGCTGTCGAGCAACTTCCGTTCGACGGACGGAGTTGTCGGTTTTGTCAATTCGCTGTTTTCGCGGATAATGACGGGCGACTCGTGCGGGATAGACTACGTAAACACTTCGGTTATGAAGTTCGGCGGACTGTATCCAGTTGGCACGGGTTCGGCTGTTATAGAAGTTTTCGGCAAAGACGAAGAGGAAGAACGCGAACTCAAAGTTTATTCGGTAACGGAGGACGGAAGAAAAACCGCGCACACCCGCGAAGGGCTCGCCGTGCTTGCCATTGTGGAAGAAGAACTTAAAAAAGAACACTTCGATTTAAAAACGGGCACGTATCGCCCCACTACGCAGGGGGATATATGCATCTTAACCAGAAAAAACAGGGGCGAATCCGCCGAAGGGATTGTGCGCGCTCTCGTTGACGGCGGCTACGCGGTTGCGGGCGCGCAGGAAAGCAATATTTGCAACCTGCCTGAAGTCAAGCAGATGCTCGACGTGCTGTCGCTTATAGACAACTCCGAACAGGATTTTCCGCTTATTGCCGCGCTGTTATCTCCTTTGGGGGGATTTTGCGAGGACGAGCTCGCGCAGATACGCATAGCCGCGGATGCCAAAAAACCCGCTTCTTTGGGCGGCGCAAAAACGGGACCTCGCGAAAGAAAAACATTCCGCCGTTGTTGCGAAGAGTATGCGGTTCTCCCCGGCGCGATTTCCAATAAACTCAATATATTTTGGAGTAAATTGCGGGAACTGCGCGAAGCTTCGGGTATTTTAAGCGCAGGCGAACTGATAGACGAGCTGCTCGGCAAATACGGACTCGAGAGCGGGTACGGCGTTGACGGAGAGCAAAAAGTCAAAAACGTTTTGCGACTTGCCGGAGAGGGCGCTTCGCTCCCGCTTGCGGCTTTTCTTCAAAAGATAAAAGCGGGCGGTTACAGCGTTTCCGCGCCCGCCCCCGCGCAGAGCGACAGCATAAAAATCATGTCTATGCACGCCTCCAAAGGGCTCGAATTCCCCGTGGTCATAATAGCCGACATATGCAAGACTTTTAAAGGCGGCGACTGCGGCGAAATACCTTTCGACGAAGAATACGGGTTCGCTCCAAAGTGCTACGACGTGGAGAATATGATTGCGGGAAAAACTGTTTTGCGCAGTCTTTTAAAGCTCCGTATGG
The DNA here is from genome assembly GCA_910579525.1 of uncultured Christensenella sp. Classification (GTDB taxonomy): domain Bacteria; phylum Bacillota; class Clostridia; order Christensenellales; family Borkfalkiaceae; genus Coproplasma. The sequence continues at coordinate 133,038 of CAJTUK010000006.1, forward strand.
ATGCGGAAGAGCTTAAAAACGAACTCAATCTCTTTTATGTGGCTTGCACGAGAGCTATGTGCCGCCTGCATATTATGTGCGAAGAAGTCAAGCCTTTCGATTTTCTTGCCGCCGCCGACGCAAGGTGTTATGCGGATCTGTTTGACGTGAGCAAATTCCCCTGCCGCGAACGGGAGCCCTTCACTCTCAAAACCGCGGGCGAGGTAAAATCCGCGTTTATTGCTTCGGCTGACGAAAACGCCGTAAATCTTATCGAGAGTAAATTTGCTCTGCCGTACGCATACGGCGAGAGCGTAAATCTGCCGGTTAAAAGTTCGGCTTCGGCAATTTTAAAAATGGGAGTCGACGAACCCCGCAATCGACCGAAGCGCCTGTTCGGTGGAGAGGGCGAAACGGGAACGGAGAGGGGAATAGCCTATCACAGATACCTCGAATTATGTGATTATTCAATTAAGGACAAGGCGGGCGTCGGGCGCGAGCTTGAAAGATTTTTGCAAGAAGGGCTCATTACCGAGGAACAGTATAAAATTCTCGACGCCGAAGAAATCAGCTCGATTTTGAATATGCCCGTTTTCGGCGGGTTGGAAAAGTTTGAGCTGTTCCGCGAGAGGGAGTTTTTGTGCAGACTGCCCGCCAAAGACATTTTGCCCGCTACGGCGGAAGACGGTGTTCTCGTTCAGGGCGCAATAGACTTGCTTGCCGTGCAAAAAAACGGCGGCAAAGAGATTAAGATTATAGATTACAAATATTCGCACAAGTCCGACGAGGAGCTCAAATCAACCTATTATAAGCAACTTAATCTCTATAAAAAAGCCGTTTCGGTTATTATGAAAAAACGGGAAGAAGAGATAGAGGCGGTTATAGTAAACATATTTTTGAAAAGCTCGTTCAAAATCGTTTAAAACCGCGGTATTTCGACAATAGTTGCCACCCTTTTTATAAATTAACGGCTATAATTAAGCTGATATGTGCGCAACTTTTTTAGATGAAATTTATTTGTTTTTGACGCGTTTGCCCTTTTACGTGCTCGTGTGGTCGGTATGGGGGTCTTATCTCGCGGTATTCGTTCTGGCGGTAGTGTGTTGCGTGGCTTCAAAGCGTTTCCGCACTCTGTCAAAACGCCCTTTTCTTGCGTTAACTAACGCATATACAGGGGTTAATCTGGCTATGTTCCTAATGGAAAAGGAACTTTCGGAGGCGATTATAACCGCAGTGTTGTTTTGGGTTGCGGGTTATATTCTTTACGGTGTGCTGTGCGCGTTTACTTCCCGCCCCAAATTGCCCGAAGGCCGCGCAGCCGTCGCTCGCGCGGCGGTTGCCGAAACTCCCGTGCCCGTGGCGCCCTCGGGGATTAAAAACGCAATTGCGGCGCAGAACGTTCCCGCGGCAAAAACGGGGGTGCGCCTCGAACACGCGGTTGCGGTTACGGATAAACTGCTGTCTAAAAATTTATCTAAAACAGACAGGCAGGAGCTTGAAAAGTTAAAAAATACGCTGGCGGTGTTGCAGATAAAGGGCAATTTAACCCCTACCGAAGCCGAAATTTTAAACGAAAATTTCAACGCTCTTTTAAAGCTCATGGCAAAATACAACGTATAAAATAAATAAAACGCCGCGCTCCGCGCCGATGTATATCGGCGCGGAGCGCGTTTTCAATTCAAAGCGTTAAAGGGATTTTAAATTAGTCTGAACGTATTCGCCTTGCCGTTCGGCGCTTGCAAGCATTTCTTCGGTTACCGGCGTTCCCTTTTTAAATATTATTTTTCCGTCTTTAACAACGTCCTGTTTAAGTCTTTTTCTCTGCTTCACTATTACTGCGTCGCCGCAGACTACGTCGCCCGCTTGGTAACTTTTTTTACCGATTTTTGCCCTTAACAGTTTGTTGCCGTTAAAGGTGTAGTCGCATACTTCGCCCAGATATTTTCCCTTTTCGTCGAATCCCGCTCTGCCCAGCGAAAGAGGGCAGGCAGCCTTTATAGCGCTTTCCCTGTCCTCGAAAATAACTTTTTCACCGAAACTGACAACGTTTTTGATATCAACGATGAACTCGTTTTCGTCGTTGTCGGCGCAAACGAGGCACTCCACGCGCCCGAGGCCTCCGTTTACCGATATTATATAACCGGACTTTCCCGAAGTACTTATAACTTTTTTCCCGAATAAAACAGAAACGTTCATAATTTTCTCCTTACGCTCTAATGTATTACGTGCTCCCTGCCGTTAACACCGTTAAAAAGCTGTTATTTTGTCGATTATACGGTTTTGCGCGTGCAGTTAATCGCCCGCCGTAACAGGTTTAACCTTCGGCAACGAGCGGAACTTTTAATTGTATTTGCATATAATAATAAAATTCTTTACAGTTGACTTGACAGGTGTAAAGTTTTAGTGTAAACTAAACGAAAATAAACGGTAAAAGCAGGCTTAATTTGAAAGACGGATATAACGTTTTGATAGTGGGCGCGGGCGTGGCGGGGCTTAACTGCGCGCTGCATCTCCCACGCGATAAAAAAACACTCTTAATATGCAAGGGCGAGCCGGAAGAGAGCGACAGCTATCTCGCGCAGGGCGGTATCTGCCGAATGCAGGGAGAAGAGGATTTTAAAAGCTATTTTGAAGACACGATGAACGCGGGGCACCGCGAAAACAATCCTTCGGCGGTGGAGTGTATGATCAAATCTTCGCCCGCGGTTATAGACGGGCTTATTGATTTGGGCGTGGAATTCGCGCGCGACTCAAACGGCGAACTTGCCGTAACGCGTGAAGGCGGACACTCTAAAAACCGTATCTGCTTTCATAAGGACTGCACGGGGAAAGAGATAACTTCGCGCCTTATGCAAAAGGTTGCCACCCTCGAAAACGTTACCGTTTTGCCCAACACCGTTATGCTCGATTTAATCGAAAAGGACGGCGAGTGTATCGGCGCCGTAGTGCTGGACAAAAAATCGGGTAAAGTCAAAAACGTTTTTGCCGATTGTACGGTGCTCGCTTCGGGCGGCATAGGCGGCGTGTTCGACTACTCTACGAATTTCCGCCTTTTAACGGGCGACGGTATCGCCGTATGCTACAAGCACGGCGTGGCGGTCGATCATGTGGATTACGTGCAGATTCACCCCACCACGCTGTATACGGGCAAAGAGGGAGAGCGCTGTTTTTTAATTTCGGAATCCGTGCGCGGCGAGGGGGCGCATCTTCTCGATAAAAATTTTAAAAGGTTTTGCGACGAATTGCAGCCGCGAGACGTTGTCACCGCCGAAATATTAAAGACTATGAAGCGCGACGGAACCCGACACGTCTGGCTGGATATGCGCCCTATCGACCCCGAAGAGATAAAGAGCCATTTTCCGAGTATAGTGGAAAGGTGCCGCAAAGAGGGCTACGATCCGTTTAACGAGTGCATACCGGTGGTGCCCGCGCAACACTATTTTATGGGCGGGGTTAGGAGCGGACTCGACGGAAGAACTACGATGCCGCGCCTTTACGCCGTTGGAGAAACTTGTTGCAACGGAGTGCACGGAGCCAACAGGTTGGCTTCCAATTCGTTGTTGGAAAGTTTGCTGTTTGCCCAGCGCGCCGCCGAAGACATAGGGGCGAATATTAAGCCCTTGCCCGAATTGCCCCCCGAATATGCGGTAGTTTCTAAAGAATTTGCAGACCCGAAGGCGGTTTTGAGGGGATATAAAGAATTAATTTTACAAAAAATCAAGGAGGCGAAAGCATGACCGACCCCGTAACTTTGGCGTTGAACGTCGACGAACTTATTAAAAGCGCGCTTAAAGAGGATATTTCCACGGAGGACATAAGCACCAACGCCGTTATGCCGCAATATAAAAAGGGAACGGTCGAGCTGATATGCAAGCAGGACGGAGTCATATGCGGGTTAGGTGTGTTTGCGCGCGTGTTTGAAATTTTAGATAAAAACACGCAGATAAAATTCTATGCAAAAGACGGCGATAAAGTGGCTAAAACGCAGCATATTGCCGACTTAACGGGGGATATCCGCGTGTTGTTGCAGGGCGAGCGCACGGCTTTGAACTTTTTGCAGCGAATGAGCGGAATAGCCACTTATACCCGCGAGGTTTCCGACCTTTTGAAGGGTAGCGACACCAAACTGCTGGATACGAGAAAGACTACGCCCAATATGCGTATATTCGAAAAATACGCCGTCAGGTGCGGCGGCGGGCACAATCACCGTTTTAATCTTTCCGACGGGGTTATGCTCAAAGACAACCACATAGGCGCGGCGGGTGGAATTGCCCGCGCGGTTAAACTTGCCAAAGAGTATTCTTCATTCGTGCGCAAAATAGAAGTGGAGGTCGAAACTCTCGAACAGTGCCGCGAGGCGGTCGAAGCGGGCGCGGACATAATAATGCTGGACAATATGTCGCCCGAAGTCATGAAAAAGGCGGTTGCGCTTATCGGCGGGCGCGCACTCACCGAATGCAGCGGCAACGTGACCAAAGATAATATTAAAAATATAATTTCTACGGGGGTAGACTACGTTTCAAGCGGGGCGCTCACTCACTCCGCTCCCATACTCGATTTGTCGCTTAAAAATCTCCGTCCGGTGGAGTAAAATGAAGGCGAGCGAAAGAAGAAGAGAAATTTTGAGTTTTATAAGTAATTCGGACAGCCCCGTTCCCGCGAATGCGCTCTCTGAAAAATTCGAAGTTTCCCGTCAGGTTATAGTGCAGGACATCGCTATTTTGCGGGCGAACGGATTCGACGTCACGGCGACGAACCGCGGCTACGTTCTCAACGTAAAAATACAGGCGTCGCGCGTGTTTAAATGCCGCCATACTTTGAACGAGCTCGTGGACGAAGGCGCGCTCATAATCGACGCGGGCGGAAGGATAGAGGATATTTTCGTGAATCACCGTGTTTACGGCAGAATTTCCGCGCGGTTGGATTTGTATAACCGTACGCACGTCGAAGAGCTTTTCCGCTCGCTCGTTTCGGGCGCTTCGAAGCCGCTTATGAGCGTTACGGATGGTTACCATTATCATACGGTATCCGCCGACAGTGAAGAAATTCTGGACAATATAGAAGAGCTTTTACGAAAAAAGGGTTTTTTGATAGAAATTTAAAAGCGGTATTAAAAGCCCCGCCCCGCGCCGGTATCGGCGCGGGGCGGGGCTTATTTTAATTTTGGTTAACGTCCGGTTGCGCGGCGCTTTCGGCTTCGCTCGTCTGCAACCTTTTTCTTTTGGTCCAGCAAATAAAAGTGTAGGTGTCGTTTATCAAAAAAATCGAAAAACACACCGCGAGAGAAAGATAACTCAACGAATTTACGCATGCCAACGACCATAAAACTATTAAAACAATATCGTTTAAAATAAACGCCAACGCATAGGCGGGCACGCGCAATATCATGAGATACAGAGCCGTAAGGCTCGTCGCAACCGAAATAGTGCTGGGTATAAGATTGGCTGTGCCGAACGCGCGCAAAATAAAATAGAACGCGCAAGTTACGCCCGCCACGAGCGGCACCATAATAAATATGTGTTTTTTAGAAAATTTGCCTACTTTTACTTCCGCTGTGCCCTTTTCGCTTGGGTGGCGAAACCAGCTTACCAGCGAGGTTATCGCGCAGGGCAGTTGCATACAGGTGTAAATTATCGTTTCGCCGTAATATTTTGTCATAAACGAGACGAACGCGTAAATGAGGCTGAACGCTATCATAAGCATCATACCGAAAACGTCGCCGCGCGCCGCAAAAATCAAAGACGTTACGCCTATGAGCGAAACTGCAAGGTTGGCGTAGTCGTCGTAACCGGCAATAAAATGCGAAATCAAAAACGACGAAACTATCGCCGTAAGCGAAAACGCCCACAGACACCACTCGAAAACCGTTAGATTTTTAAAAGGATTGCGTATTTTCATAGTTTTAAAACCTTTTGGTAAAATGCAAAAAAAAACACCTTCTGCCGCGTCTGCAATGGCCTGACGGCGCGGTTGGGGTGAAAGGTTTACAACCCGGCGGCTGAAAACCTATTTTATAACAATAAAAAATGGTTGTCAAGCGGTTTTAAAATCTGCATATTGACAAATTTATTGCAATTATTTATAATATTGCCGATAATATTTTGCACGCAGAGAGCGCTCTCTGCGTTACGGACTACGTCCGTAACGCTAAATGTAATAACAGTGTGCATGGAGGAAGAGATGAGAAATAAAAGATTTTTGGCGGCGGCGCTTTCGGCTGTCGTCACATTAGGTTGCGTTTCGGCTTTTACGGCTTGTAAAGAAGAAACTCCGCCGACGGTGCCTCCCGAGGTGGACGACGGAACGGGTGACGGAACGGAACTTGTTCTGGTTGCGCCCGCAATTAGGCTCAAAAGCGGGGTGTTAAAGTGGCAGGCCGTGGAAAACGCCGAAAGTTATAGCGTTTATTATTCTTCCGGTGGTCGGGAACACGTCGCTTCCGAACGGCAGACCGAATTAACCTATACGCCGAAGCACGAAGATATAGGAGAATACGATTATTGGGTGGTTGCGGTGAATTCTTCAAAAAATAAGGTCAGCGGAAAATCGAACACGGTAAAAATCAAGATTACTGCGCCCGTTATCGAAAAACCCGTTTTAACTTTTGACGGGGATATTTTAAAATGGGAAGCCGTGCCCAACGCGTCGGGTTACGAGGTGAAGGACTGCAACGGAAAAACGGTAGAGCTTACGGGAACTTCGTTCGATATTTCAAACGGAAAGCCCGCGCAAACAGGAACTTATTATTACTTTGTAACGGCAAAGACGGGCAGTCCAAACTATACCGACAGCGTTGCCGCGGCGATAGCCTATACGGTAAACGACCCCAAACTTTCTTCGGCTTCGACTCCTTTGACGAACTCCACCGTTTTTATAGTGGGAGATTCCACGGCGTGTTCGTTTACGGATTCGTACTACTTGCCCGGATACGGGTACGGCACGCAGCTTGAAGAATTTTTAGACCTCGGCGCGGGCGCTTCAGTAAACAACCTTGCAATGTCCGGCAGAAGTTCTTACAGCTTTACCACGGAGGCGAATTATAAGACTCTAAAAGCGGAAATAAAGGCTGGCGATTATCTTTTAATCGGATTCGGGCACAACGACGAAAAGGGCGAAGACGGCAGATATACCAACCCCAATTTGACCGTTGACGATAATACGCAGCTTGCGGGTCGCCCCGTTTCGTTTAAAAACGTGCTTTATAACTATTATGTCAAAATTGCAGAAGAAGCGAGAGCTACTCCCGTGCTTTGCACGCCTATAGTGAGAGTGAGCGACAAAAACGATTACAGCGGTTCAAACGGACATATTACGGGGTCAAACGGCAATTATGCCGGCGGCGACTACGCTAAAGCCGTGCGCGAACTTGGGGAAGAGAAAGGCGTTAAGGTTATAGATCTAACGGCAATAACAAAAGCCGACTACGAGGCGGTGGGGTACGAAAACGCCTGCGATTATCACGCGTTTACCTCTACAAAGCAAGGCGTCCGCGCGGGGCTAGACGGCACTCACACAAATATGTACGGAGCAAAGACCAACGCGTACTATATCGCGGCGGAGCTTAAAAAATCGGATTGTGCGCTCGGCGCTCACGTCAAGGCGGACATATCCCGCCCGACTTACGCCGTAGATTATCAAAAAGCGGTAAATTCAACTTATACCGAACCGGAGTATAAACCGTTTGACCCCGCTCAAAAGTCGGGCATATGGACGGGTGTAACCGCAAAAGACTGGTACGGAACGGTGTTCGGCGACATAGGAAGCACCAACAATCTCAATGCGCAAAACTTTACTATAACGCACGGCGCTGACGAAAAATCTTTTAAAGTTTCTTCACACTTCGCCGATAAGGGTAAGATAGCGAGCTCCGACGACGGACTTGTCGCTGCGTTTATGCAAATAGATTGCGAAATGAATTTCGAGTTTACCGCAAAGGTTACCGTGGACAGCTTTACTTCGGTACCGCCGCATAATTGAAATAAAAAGCTGAAAGCCCTCCTCTTTTGATAGAGGAGGGCTTAACTTTGACGCTCACCATAATTTGATTTGCCACAGCAGCGGCGCTTCGTTAAGGATAATTATTTGTAAAACCATTGCGAGCGTGTCTAAAACTATTGCCACACCCAGCGTGCAGTCTATTATTTTGGCAACTTTGAAAGGTTGCTTTTTTTGCATAAGTTTGAGGAACGGCCCCTGCGCGAATTTAAAAATAATATATGCTCCCGCGCCGTATCCGAGAGACGGAATAAGCCCCGCGTACTGCGTTACCTGTAAAGGCAGGTTAGAGTAATTCCACAGTTGCACTCCAAAGCATTTATCCCATAAATTCCCCACGCCGAGCTCGCCTAAAAACACCGCAAAGCAGGTTACGCCGAACACAATAACGTTAGAAAGTATCTTTGTTTTGAGAGTTTTGGTTTTAAATATTCTTTTGCCGAAAAAAGCTATATCGTCCGCTTCGCCAAAGCATATATGCAGGGCAAACGGAATTAAAGCGTACGGAGAAATAAACGGCAGAACGTGAAAGCGCGAGTCGATAACTCCGCCTGTAACGGCCTTTACGGCGTTTTCCGCAATCCAGCCCGCGAAGGCGAAAATTATGCCCGAAAGATATAAATAAACAAATTCCACGCCGAAAATTTTCAGCCTCTTTTCAGGCGCGGGTTGCGGGGCGGATTCGTCGGGCTGCGGCGCGAATTCTTGCGTTAGCTCGGGTGCGCCGCCGTCAGGCTTCTTTTTCTTCTTCATCTTCATCCTCCGCAAATTTGTATTCATGCCATTCCTCTTTAATTTTAACGGCGTGTTTTACTACGGCAATGACTGCAATCAGCCCGCAGCCTGCCGCCACGCACGGCATTTTCAAAATACTTTCGACGGTTACCGATATAATTCCGAAAAATATAAAAACCACTATGCTGCGCAAACCGTTGGGTCTGATTTTTATGAGTGCGGAAAAGAAAATATACGGCACTGCAAGAAAGAAAAAGGAGTAAGAGACGGGCAAAAGCCCAAATAAAACTCCGAACGAAACCGCTATGCATTTGCCGCCGCGGAAACCGTTAAAAATCCCTGCGGCGTGCCCCAGCACCGGCGCGATAATAACGAGTGTAAACCCCCAGAACTGCGTGTCGAGGAACAGCGCGGCAAGGTGTACGGGTAAAAATCCCTTAAAACAGTCCAAAAACAGACATAACAATCCCCATTTTACGCCACAGTGTTTAAAAGTGTTAAACGTTCCGGGGTTGCCGTCGGAACTTAATTCGCACACGTCTTTTTTCAGAACCGCCGAAGTTATTATTTTCGAGTATAAAACACTCCCCGACAGAAACCCGCCGAATATGAACAGACACCACAAAAACGTTTCCACTTATTCACCGTTTACCTTTTTAATTATATCTTCGGCGGCGCAGGCGTTCACGGTGCGCCTTTGCGCTTCTTTCAGACTTTCGGAAAGAAGCCCGTCCGCAAGAATTCTTTCAACGGCTTTTACTGCTCCGGCCGCCGAGCGCGCGTACAACGCCATACCTTTATTTTTAAAATACCGTCTGTTGGCTGTTTCGCACCCCGGAATTGATTTAAGATGCACCAGCGGGACGTTCGCAGCCGCCGCTTCCGTGCTTGACAGTCCGCCCGCCTTCGAAAGAGCTACGTCCGCGCTCTTCAAATACAGGTAAATATCAGGCGTAAAATCCACAATATTTATGGAGGGGGTTGTTTTAAAGGTGTTTTCAAGCCTTTTCTTTAATTTTTCGTTTTTCGCCGGGAAGACGTAAACGGTTTTGTTTTTGTCGACCGCAAGCTTTTTGCATATTTTGATTATCTTTCCGCAGCCGACGCCCCCGCACAGCACGGCGATAATTTTTCCGTCTATATTCAATCCGAGTTTTTCTTTTGCTTCGCTCTTTGTAACCGACTTGCCGAAACCGCTCTTGACTGGGATACCCGTAATATAAATTTTACTTTCCGGAATTTTCTTTTTTAAAAGTTCGTCTTTTACTTTTCCGTCTGCGACAAAGTATCCGTCAAGCGCCGTCTCCCGATAAAAAGGTATGGCGGTGTAGTCGGTTAAAACTCCGTAAGAGGACACGTTCAAACCGTAACGGAGCCGCACGGCGGTTACTGCCATCATTGCGAACAGATGCGTACAGATTATCTTGTCAAACTTTTCTTTAATTATATATTCGTTAAGTTTTTCAGCGCATTTCGAAACGGAGCGGTAGACGGGTGAAGTCAGCCCCGTACTGTCGTAAATCGTTCCGGCAAGATATGCAAGACCGAAAAGAGCGGGCGCGCGCTTTATCGTGCCGTTGTATATCGCGGCGGTGCGCTTTGCCGATTTTGCGCTTTTGAATTCAAGTGGGTCGCGCACGGCGCAGAATTCCTCGCCGCATTCGATGCGTTCGGCAAGAGCTTTTGCGGCGCTGTTGTGACCTTCGCCCGTGCCGCAAGTGAGAATAAGTGTTTTCATAAATTGTATCCCGATATTTTACAAGTCTATCTTAACCCGCCGTTTCACCGCGTTACAAACGGTTTATGTTCCGCTTATACGCACGGGCTTCGTCCGTACGCTTATTTAAAACAAATTTCCCGCCTTTGTTTCGCGCTTTGAAATTATATTATCCCAATGTGACCAAACTGTTAAAAAGAAGTTAAACGAATGAAAAATTGCCGTTTTTAAAAATAATTATAAAAAAATTTTAAAATTTACTGTCAAAATCTTTCTTTCGATTGTTATATAGGCGAAAGGACAAATTACCACAACTTCGCGGAGGAGCCCGTGACATTAGAAAAACAATTGAAAAAACTTTCGGATGGCGACCAGTCGGCGTTCGAATATATTTACGAGCAGACTTACAAAACGGTCTATTACATCGCTTTGTCTGTATTGCGGGAGCGTTCGCTGGCTGAAGACGTTATGCAGTCCGCGTATTTAAACGTTATTAAACACGCGTCGTCGTTTAAGCGCGGTACAAACGTGACCGCATGGATTGCAAGAATTGCAAGGAACGAAGCGCTGAATTTAAAGAAAAAACGCGGCCGCGAGGTTTACGTTGACGAACGGATGAATTTACATACGTTCGGTTCGGCGAGCACCGACGACTACGGGCTTTTAACGGATCTTGCGCGGAAAATATTGCAGGAGGACGAATTTGCCGTTCTTATGCTAATTGCCGCACAGGGATACAAGCGCGTGGAGATTTCTGAAATTCTGGGTATGCCGGTTTCGACCGTAACTTATAAATTCAACTGTGCGACCGAAAAAATGCGTAAAGCGCTCGAGGATAAACAGTAGAGGTGAATTATATGGATAACGAACAGTTAATTAGACAACTTTCGGCAGAAGGCAAAAATGTGCCCGACAACCGAAAACTTATAATAAGCAAAGCAAAATCAGAGGGGCTGATTGGGCTGCAATCGTCGATGGGACCGTCGAGCGTGAACAACGGCGGCAGGACGTCGGCACTCGTTAAAAAGAACAGAATAATTGCGGGGATAGCTTCCGCGTTCGTCTTGGGCACGATTGCGGTTGCGACGATTATTCCGTTTACTTCCGGTTCGTTCGGCGGAGTGCTTCCTCCCCCTATACCTCCCGTAGGACCTATACTCTGCGAGGAAGAGCTGGGCAACGACTATGCCGTGGGCGCGGTTTCGGCGGCTAAACTTTTGGGGTGCTTCGGAATAGATAAAAGCGAAGAGCCGGCGGCAAAGACTTCAAGATATACAAGAGAAGCGTTTGTGGAGCCGGATATCGAAACGCAGATTGATAACTTCGGCACTTATATGGGAGCTTTCGGCACGTTTTTCGATTTGCCCGAAGATATGGTGGGCGAGTGCACTTTGCCTGACGTAACTAATGATAAATATCCCAACGCCGTGGTGATTATGGGGCGTTACGCCAACGGCGAAAAAGCAGATTTTATTATGCGCTATCTCGAAGCCCTCGACGTGGAATATACGGGCAGCGGAGACAAGTACTATTTAGAGGGCGAAATTTTTATAGACAGCGTAAGCTACTATCTCGAAGGCGAGCGTACGTTTATAACCACAAACGGCAATGCGGAGGCTTACGACCTTGTTTTGCGGGCTTATCCCGACGCCAAAATAAAGAGCGATTACGTTGAAATGACTATGGGCGTGCGCGACGTGAACGGGCAGGAAGTCCGCTCGTACGACTATAAAGTTATTAAAAACAACGCGGAACTTTCGCAAAAGTTGACTTATTTGCCGTCGTTTAAAGACGACGAAGCGTTCAATTTGATTATGAATTACGGAGGCGGCGACAGTAAATTCACCGTGAACAAGCCGGATGCGAATAAACCTATAATGACCGTAGGGTATGAGATAGGGACTAAAAGAAGCAGTTTCAAGGTCAGCCAGAAGCGCGGCGACGCGGTTGCGGTTGTAATGAAAAACTTTATTTACGACCCTAACGAAACTGAAAAAACCTGTACGATTAAAGGTTATAAATCGGGTTTGGAGCTTACGGACGAAGAGCTTGAAATCCCCGATAAAATAATTATCAAAAACGACGAGTATACCGTAACGGCGATAGGAGGAAGAGCTTTTTATAATCGGGAAGAAATAAAGAAGTTAATTGTTCCTTCTTCGGTGAAATCGATAGGCGATTATGCGTTTTCGTCTTGCAAAAATATACAATCTCTCGAACTAAACGAAGGGCTCGAAACTATAGGCGATAAGGCTTTTGGAAACTGTGCGGCGCTCAAATCCTTGCATTTGCCTGCAAGCGTTACAAGTTTATACGGATACGGTACTAGTCCTTTTGAGTATTGTTCGGGGCTTGAAAGCATAACGGTCGCCGCAGGGAATAATAATTACAGCGCAAAGGGTAACTGTCTGATAGATTCTTACAAAAATCTTATTCTGGGATGCGTGAACAGCGTTATTACGAATGACGGGTCGGTTGAAATTATAGGCGCGAAAGCTTTTGCGCGGTCTACAATAAAGGGCATAACCATTCCGTCGACTGTAACAGGTATTTCAACGGAAGCGTTTGCTCAATGCAATGAGCTGACCCAAATAATTATACCCGACTCTGTAGATTATATTGACTATCAAGCATTCTGGGATTGTAAAAAGCTGAACTCTATTACGTTGCCGGATAAAGCAATCAGTATAAGAGAGTCCGCATTCGGGGAAACAGAATATTTTTTTGATAAATCAAAATGGGACCTCCAACAAGGTTATAGTGCACTTTATATCGGTAAACATCTGATTTCATTCGAAAGTACTTACGGGTACGGAGACGCTCTTCCCGATATGGTAGTAAAATACGGAACCATTACTATTGCGGACGGCGCTTTCAATAACGGATACGGTCATTTCGGAAATTACAATAGTATAACTTTAAATAACGAGCTTGAGTTGATAGGTCACGCTACGCATATCGGAGGAAGAGGTTGTCGGGCAATTTTATTTGCCAGCGGAGATTATAGTAATAACGGGAAATACAGTATTCAAAATAATTGTTTAATCGACGTACAAATGAGCGCTGTTATTGCAGGTTGCGATGCGAGCATTATACCCGAAAGTGATTTTATTCGTAAAATCGAGTTTTTTGCGTTTGCAGGTTGCAATTTTGAAGAATTTGTTATTCCGTCAAATATTAACAGCATATCATCGTACGCATTTAATGACAGCGGTATCAGAAAGGTTACTATTTCCAATAAAGTGAGTTTTATAGGTACCGGTGCGTTCAGAAGTTGCGCCCGGCTGGAGACTGTTATTTTTGAAGAAGCACCGGAAGATAAAGACGACTATTATAATTATAGTTTAATGTTGGAAGAATGTTTTATTTATTGTGATTCGCTTCAAACGGTAGTGTTCCCAAAACATATGACGGATGTGCGTGAGCCTTTCGGAAATTGTGAAAAATTAGAATCGGTAAGTATTTCAATGAATGATAATCTGAAAATATATTCGCTTGCCGAAAGCTGCTTTAATTTTTCAAGAGTGGACTTTGACGGAACGATGGCGGAATGGAACAGCGTTTATTCGGACTCGTACGGATTGCATTTCGAGGTCGTTTGCACGGACGGCACCATACAGCCGGATATCCATCAATAATTTTTCCGCAATGGCGCGGAGCAAATAGGGAGAGTTATCTCCGTTAATAAGAATACACTGCATTTTGTCCTTTTATAAAGCCGCAGGACGGAGCAATTTTGCTCCGTCCTGCGGTCTTTTATATAGAATGTTATAATCATACGGCTCTGTTATAGGACAGTTTGTTTTGATCCCCCGCTCGCAAGGCGACTCCGTTTCCGCGCGTTCCCTTGTCCTGTGCGGGTTGCCGGAGCAATAAAAAGCCCGCCGAAACATCGGCGGGTATGCAAACGGCTTTTAAGTTGGGACTGAATTGGGACTAAATTTTATAAAACATAAAAAAACGGGCAAAAATAAGCATTTTTACTCGTTTTAGTGGCTGGGGCGAAGTGATTCGAACACCCGAATGACGGAGTCAGAGTCCGTTGCCTTACCGCTTGGCGACGCCCCAATATGAAACGGATTTGTATAAACCCGCTGATTTACTTAATTATTATATATATAAAACCCGAAAAAAACAAGCGATTTTAACGGGTTTATTTTATTTTTTGCGCTAAATTTTGCCGCCGCGTTTTTTATTGCTTACGGGTTTTATATCGGAGGCGTTTTCCTCTTTTTTTATTTTGTATTCCACCGCCGCGACGGAGGCGAAATAAACGGCTTTTGCTCCGGCGGCGAGTAACTTTCCGGTTAAGACGTTTGCGGTTGTTCCGGTGGTCAAAACGTCGTCTGTCAACAGCAGAATTTTATCTTTTACGGCTTCCGGATTTTTAACGGCAAAACAACCTTTCAAATTTTGCTCTCGTTGTTTGAGAGTCAGCGTCTTTTGTTCCGCGGTGTCTTTTGTCTTTTCAAGCGCGTCCTTGATCACCGGCGCGTTTAGTTTTTCGGAAAGGCATTTTGCAAGCAGAAGCGACTGGTTATAACCGCGTTTTTTCAGCGCTTTTTTTGTCATGGGAACGTATACGATTGCGTCGAAAGAGGGAAACTCGGTAAGTTTATCGTAAATAAGAGCGGAAAAGTATTCCTTTAAATAAGCTGCGCCGTTCTTATATTTTTGTATTAGTATAACCGCTCCGTTTTCGTAAACGAGGGCAGAAACGCCCTTTTTGTAAGCGGGGACTACGGCTTTACATTCAAGGCAGATTTCAGGACGCACGGTACGCCTTCCGCATACGGGGCAAGCCGCCGCGTCGTTAAAAATAACGCTCTTTTTGCAGTCGGCGCAAAGGTTGCTTCCGAACGATTCACCCCCGCATATGTCGCAAGTAAAGTCGTTTGGAAAGAAAGTTTCCGCGAAAATTCTTTTGAAATTTTTCAAATTCAATGATTTATCCTTAAATATAGGCTGTTTTTGTCGAAATTATGGTTAAACCTTTTAGCCGCGGCGCCGCAAGCGCACGATAAGAGGCGGTATTTCGGGCATATTGCGGGGTCTACGCGGTATAAACCGCAAAAACCGCGCGTAAGAAAAAGTTTTTTACTTTTGTTTGTTTGTAAAAGCCATAATTCTTTCCGTATTGCCGAAAACGACCATTTTGTCGCCGTCTTCGAATTCGGTGGCGGCGGTGGGGGCCGGCATGATTTTGTTGCCCTTTTTAATGGTTAAAATATTTATGTCGTATTTCCCGCGGGGATTTATTTCCATAATGGTTTTCCCGACCCATTTATGCGGTACGGCGATTTCGAAAATAGAAAATTCGTTGTCGAGTTCGATATAGTCGTAAACTTTTTGCGAGTTAATCTTAACCGCCAGTTTTTCCGCTATATCGCGGTTGGGGTATATAACTTCGTCCGCGCCGACGTGAAATAAAAACTTGCGCTGAATATCCGTATTTGCTTTAGAAACTACGTAATTGGCGCCCATATCCTTTAATAAAGAAGTTATTTCGAGCGAGCTCTGAAAGTCGTCCGCAATGGTAACTACGCAAACGTCGTAAGAGGGCACATCCAGCGTTTTAAGGCTTTCCGCATTCATACAGTTTGCTATTACGGCGCCTGTGTATTTGGGGGCGAGCAGATTGATAACGTCTTCGTCCTTGTCGACTATCATAACCTCGTCGCCCATATTTATAAGTTTTTCGCCCAGAATTTGACCGAACTGTCCCATACCTATAAGTAAAACAGATTTCATATTTGTCTCCTTGAATTTAAGGGTTACCGATTCCCCCAACGTTTAAACGTTTCTCCGCGTCGCGGCGAAACTTATTCGATATGTTTTCGTGTTCCGTCGCAGCATAAAATTATTATTTGCCTGCTTTAAAATTTCGCAACCGCATCAACCTATCATAAGCGTATCTACGGGGTTGCGGACTTCCGCGGAAGAATGCTTTTCGCCCAGAGCAAGGGCGAGGGTAAGAATCCCAACCCTTCCGGCGTACATTAACAGCATAAGAATTATTTTAGAAGCGGCGCCCAGTTCCGAAGTTAAATCGAGACTTAAGCCCGATGTGCTCAACGCCGAAACGCACTCGAAAATGGCGCTTTTTGCCGAAATGTCCGGTTCAACCGCGCAGATTACCAGAGAAGACAGCATAACGAGCATGAGGCATGCCGCAAAAATCGCCAGCGCTTGCGAAAGGAGGGAGTACTCTATACGTTTTTTACCGATATTTATATCCCGTCTGCCGCGGAACACGGTAATCATACCCATAATGATCAGGGCGATAGTTCCTACTTTTATGCCTCCCGCGGTCGAGCCGGAGCTCCCGCCGATGAACATTAATATAATTGTGAGAACGTCTCCGCTTTCCGAAAGGTCGCTCGGAGCAGTAGAAAAGAACCCCGCCGTGCGCGGCGAAACCGCGTTAAAAAACGAAGCGAGCAGCTTTTCGCCGAAATTGAATTTTGCATAAACGGGATTGTTCCATTCGAAAAGCAAAAAGAGTCCCGTCGAAATTACGAGCAATAACGCGCTCACCAACAAAACTATTTTGGTATTGAGCTGAAATTTTTTAGGATTGCATTTGCAGTCGGCGATGTCGCCCCAAACGCAAAAGCCAAGCCCGCCGACTATAATAAGGGCTGATAAAGTCAAAATTACGAGCGGGTCGCAAACGTAAGCCGAAAGCGAGGCTCCGCCGTATTTTCCGAACAGGTCGAAACCCGCGTTGCAGAACGCCGATACGGAGTGCCAAACCGAAAAATAAATTCCGTCAGCCCAGCCGAAATCTCCCACGAAACGAAAGCAAAGGATAACCGCGCCCAAAAATTCGAACAGCGCCGTGCCTATAAAAATCCGCTTTATCATTTTGCCGAGCCCGTAATATTTTCCGCTGCCTGCCGAAGCCATAAACGCCTTGCGCTCGTACATTCCCATGCGCCCTTTTAACAGACGGAATACGGTGGAAACGAACGTCATAAATCCAAGCCCGCCGGTCTGTATTAAAATAAGTATTACTATCTGACCGAACAGCGACCAGTGCGCGCCGGTGTCGTAAGGGGAGAGACCCGTTACGCATGTTGCCGATATAGCGGTGAACAATGCGTTTAAATAATCGGTAGTTTGCCCCTCCTGCGTGGCGAACGGGAGAATAAGCAGAATACTGCCGAAAAGTATTACGGCAAGATAGCCGAGGGCAAGAAATTGCCACACGGAAATTTTTATCTTTAATTTCTTTTTCATTTCAACTTTAAACCGCTTTTGTTTTAAGGGCGGTTTTTTTACTGCCTAATTTTAGCATACGCAACTTTTATTGTCAAACTTCGTCAGACTAAAAATATTAATCGATATTTTTGTAATTAATTGCTTTTTATGTTTTTAGCCAAAACGGAAATTATGTGCGCCGTAACACATTTTTATCGCGGGGCATATGCTTTATTACGGCTTTTTTAAAAAGGGAGAGGGAGCGGGGGTACACGTGCGTTGCGGCTTAATGGTATTAAAAGCATATGCCGCCGCTTTCACATTTTTTAAAAAACACGTGTGTTTAATGCATATATCGGGGGCTAATCATATGTGCCGAAGTTTATTTGCGCTTAAAAACACGTGCGCGTCGGGAAAAGGAGGCTGAAAATGTCGAAAAAGTATTTCGGAACCGACGGTTTCAGGGGAGAGGCGGGCGCAGACGTCACCGCAGAGCTCGCTTTTAAGGTCGGGCGGGTTTTGGGGTGGTACTACTCTCATAAAAAAGGCGGAGGCAAAGCCCGCGCCGTTATAGGCAAAGACACGCGTTTGTCCTCATATATGCTTGAATATTCACTTGCGGCGGGGCTCACTTCTTCGGGGTGCGACGCCTATATCATGCATGTGACTACCACCCCTTCCGTTTCTTACGTTGCGCGGTGCGACGGGTTCGATTGCGGAATTATGGTTTCGGCAAGCCATAACCCCTATTATGATAACGGCATCAAACTTTTAAACGATCGCGGAGAAAAGATGGAAGACGGAGTTATCGAGGTCGTTGAAAGCTATCTCGACGGAAATTTCTCCCCCTTCGGCGGTAAAGACGTGCCGTACGCACGCGGCAGGGATATAGGGCGAACGGTAGACTATATATCGGGGCGAAACCGCTATATAGGGCACCTTATTTCCCTTTCTTCATGCTCGTATAAGGGCTTGCGTATAGGGCTTGACGGCGCAAACGGAAGCGCGTGGCAGATAGCCCGCAGTGTGTTCGACGCGCTGGGCGCAAAAACTTACGTTATAGGTTGCGAGCCCGACGGAACTAATGTGAATGAAAACGTCGGGTCGACCCGCGTGGAAACCCTACGGGAACTCGTAAAGGAAAATTCGCTGGATCTGGGGTTTGCGTTCGACGGCGACGCGGACAGATGCATTGCCGTCGATTCGTCCGGTTCGGTGGTAACGGGCGACGAAATACTCTACGTCTCTGCGCGGTATCTGAAAAGCCGCGGCGAGCTCGCAGGTAATAAAATCGTATGCACGGCAATGAGCAACGGCGGACTCGTTAAAAGCCTTTTAAAATCAGGTGTGAGTTGCGACATATGCGCCGTGGGCGATAAAGCCGTATGCGACGCTATGAATACGACGGGCGCGGTGCTGGGCGGCGAGCGCAGCGGACATATCGTGTTTTCAAAATACGAAACAACCGGCGACGGGCTGGTTACGGCCATTATGATTATGGAGGCGGTAGTCGAAAATAAGCTCCCCCTCTCTTCGCTTTTAGAAGGTTACAGGGCGTTCCCGCAGGTGCAGATAAACGTGCCCGTAGTGGATAAATCGGCCGCCCTGCGCGGGGTGGAAAAACTCCGCGTGAAACTTGAAAAAGAGCTGTCGTTGCGCATAGTGGTCCGTCCTTCCGGCACGGAGCGCGTAATTCGCGTGATGGCGGAGGGTGAGAGCGAAGAAAGCTGTTCGCTGGCGTGTAAGATTTTGAGCTCGAAAATTGCGGATAACTGCGGTATATCGGAGGGTTAACGCGTAAGGCGGGCGGTTCCCCGCTTTATTTGACCGCGTACGCGCGGGAACTGCGCAAGGAGGTTTTTTATGTGCGGGATTATAGGTTATATCGGAAATAAAAACGCCGTAGAAGAAGTTTACGAAGGGCTTAAAAGGCTTGAATACCGCGGGTACGATTCCGCAGGCGCGGCTTTTTTTTCGGGCGAGGGAATAAAGGTTATAAAAAAACAGGGCAAGGTGGAAAAACTTTTGCCGTTGCTTAACGGGCTTTCGTCCCGTGCCGGTATAGGGCACACCCGTTGGGCAACGCACGGAAAACCTTCGGATATTAATTCGCACCCGCATTCGGCGGGAGAGATTTCGATAGTACATAACGGAATTATAGAGAACTACGCCGAACTCAAAGAAAAATTGGTTTCAGAAGGCGCGGTATTCGTTTCTGAAACCGACAGCGAAGTAATCGCGCATCTCATACGCAAATTTTATCGCGGCGATTTGCTCACCGCCGTGAGGGACGCGGTTAAATTGCTGAAAGGTTCGTATGCTTTGATGGCGATATGCGAGGGGAACGACTCCGTTGCCGCCGCGTGTTATAAAAGTCCGCTGATTATGGGCTACGGAAATGGCGGATATTATTTTGCCAGCGACGAGCCGGCGCTTGCGGGCAAGTGCGACGAAATAACCGTTCTCGAAGACGGCGACTTTGCGGAAATCACGCCGGACGGCGCCTATGTGTACAACGGAGAATTGCAGCTCGTAATAAGGCAAAAAGAGCCTAACCTCGCGGTATGCGCGGACCTCGGTCTTGGCGATTACCCCCACTATATGCTTAAAGAAATAGCCGAAGTTCCATCTTCGGTGGTGCAAACTTATAAGGCGTTTGCGAGCGTTAAAGACAAACTTGCGGAAATTTTGCGCGGAGTAGACAGGGTTATTTTAACCGGTTGCGGAACGGCTTATCACGCGGCGTTGCTGGGGAGAAGATATATAGAACTTTTTGCCAAAATACCCGCCGAGACCGAAACCGCGGGCGAGTTCAGATATAAAAACCCCGTTATCGGCGGCAGGTGCGCGGTGTTTGCGGTTAGCCAGAGCGGAGAAACGGCAGACACTGTAGAAGCCGCGCGCCTTGCGCGGTCGCTTGGCGCGAAAGTTATTGCGGTGACCAATTCCCGCCGCTCGCAACTTAACCGTCTAGCCGACGCGGTGGTTCCGGTTGCCGCGGGACCCGAAATTTGCGTTGCCGCTACAAAAAGCTATACGGGGCAGGTTGCGGCGCTCTACCTTTGCGCGCTGACCCTTGCGGGCGCCGATGTGCTTAACTGTCGGCACGATATGGAGCGAGCGGCGGAATTTTGCGCCGAAGTCGAAAAAAATATCGATATCTCGTCACTTGCACAGTTGTGCGCCCGTTCACGCGGAACTTATTTTTTGGGGAGGGATATAGATTACGCGGTTGCACTCGAGGGCAGTCTTAAACTTAAAGAAATCTCTTACGTTCCGGGAGAAGGCTATCCTTCCGGCGAACTCAAACACGGCACCCTTGCCCTTATAGACGAAAATACCGTTTGCGTGGTGCTTGTAACGGACGGCGAGCTTGCCGCAAAGAGCGAAAACGCCGTTGAGCAAATTAATTCGCGCGGGGGCAAAACGGCCGTTATAACCTGTCTGGACGACGTCGCGGAGCGTAATGCCGAACGCGCCGACTTCGTGATTAAAATTCCCGACGCGGGTAAGTATCTTTCGCCCCTCGCTTCCGCGGTTGTGCTGCAACTGCTTGCTTATCGTACGGCGGTGGTTTTAGGACGCGACCCCGATAAGCCCCGCAACCTTGCTAAAAGCGTTACGGTTGAATAAAATAAGTAAACCCGCACTTTTATAGTGCGGGTTTATTCCAAATATTTGTCTTTTAACGTTTTAATGAGTTCGTCGTTTAACCCCAGAGCCTGTCTGCAATAATCTGTTACGGAACCGTATTTTTTTTCTACAGTATCCATTAATCCCGTAATATATTGGGGTTTAGGCTCCATCATAGCCAGAAGTATTCGTTTGAAATTCAAAGGGAAAGGGGAGATTGTAAGTGTGACTTTTTGCCAGAAGCGGCGCGTATGCTGAAACTTTTTTGTTGCGCAGTAGTCCTCGATAATGAGTTTTTTATCAACGCCCAACACGGATTCAATAAGCATCGCGCATATGCCCGCGCGGTCTTTACCCGCGTTGCAGTGCCATAAAATGCAACCGTTTTTTTCGGCAAGCAGGTTGAAAAAGGTTTTTAACTTCTCCTGCGACTGCGGATCGAAAAGGATGTTTTCGTACATGCTCTGCATATACGCGTCGGCGGTTCCGAATTCGGTTTTTATGCGTTTGCTCTCCTGCAACATAGTACGCGCCATCGATTTGGAGTAAGTGATTCCCGTGGTTGCGGTACAAACGAGAGGCAAAATAACGTAGTCGGCTCCGTTTAAAAGAGTGTCGCGGTACTCGTAACGTTCGCGGTCCGTTCTCAAATCTATGACCGTGCTAACGCCCATGGCTTCGAGCCGCAAAACGGTGCGCAGAGGAAGTTTGTGCAACCTGCCGCTACGCAGCAGCATTCCGCATTTTATTTTTTTGCCGTTTTTTGCGGGGAATCCGCCCAAATCGCGGGTATTATTAAGTTTTTTAAGACCCAGCGTTTTTATCTGCATATCAAATATTATACACGACCCGCTATTGCAAGTCAACACGTTTTTAGTCGTGACGGATAAATGCGGTGCGCCGCCTTGACAAAATCAAAGCGGTAAGGATATAATAATTTTACACCGCGCGGAGGAAATTATGCACGAAGGTCACAGAAGAAGAATGTATGAAAAACTTAAAAACGACGACGGGCTTCATGACCATGAGCTTTTGGAGATTTTGCTTTTTAACGCTTATCCCCGCATAAATACTAATCCTATAGCTCACGAACCCATAAAAACTTTCGGTTCGCTTTCTGGCGTGTTAGCCGCCGACGTAGATCGGCTTAAAGCGGTGGACGGTGTGGGCGAGAGCGTCGCGCTGTATATTAAGTGCGCGGGCGAGATCATAAGGAGAACTTCTTCCAAACCTGCGGCTATATCCGTGTTTAAAAATCACGAAGATATTAAAAAGTTCGTTTCGGTAAGGTTGCGCGGCAATACTACGGAAGTGATGGAACTTTATTTTGTAGATAAAAACGGGCGGGTAAAGCGAATTAACAGCTTTACGAATGAAAACGAAAGTAAAGTTACCGTAGACGCAGATAAAATTATGGAGCTTTTGAGCGCGGAAAAGCCTTACGGTCTGTTGGTGGCGCACAACCATTTGCGCGGAGGTTGCAATCCCTCCGATAACGACGACAAGTTTACTGCAAGCATTCGCATTTTATGCAGTATCAGTAAT
Source organism: uncultured Christensenella sp. (assembly GCA_910579525.1). GTDB lineage: Bacteria > Bacillota > Clostridia > Christensenellales > Borkfalkiaceae > Coproplasma. The sequence continues at coordinate 155,845 of CAJTUK010000006.1, forward strand.
ACGCGTCTTTTGGATCACCTGATTTATTATTCCGATAAAGAAGTTTACAGTTATCTTTTATCCGGTCAACTCGACGATATAAACGATGAGTTTTCGTTCAGTAAAGTAATGGACGAGAAGCTTGAAAAATTTTCGGGTAGAAAAGGCGGAGCGTGATTCCGCCAAAAGCAAAAATGAGTTGACATTTCAACCTTTTACTGGTAAAATATTTACGTTTTAACGAGTCGATCGGGCTATTTTGCGCGGTAAATATTTAAACTGCAACGCTTGTTGCTTTGGGTGTGCGGTTGTTTACGAATGCAGACCTTCGCCCGCTCTCTTTAAAACCGAATAATATGGAGAGATGGCAGAGCGGTAAGTACTGCGTACTTCGGTACGACGAATGCAGACCTTCGCCCGCTCACCTTAAAACTAAATATTGTGGAGAGATGGCAGAGCGGTAAGTACTGCGTACTTCGGTACGACGAATGCAAGCTTTCGCCCGCTCTCTTTAAAACCGAATAATATGGAGAGATGGCAGAGCGGTCGAATGCGGCGGTCTTGAAAACCGTTGATGGGCAACTATCCGGGGGTTCGAATCCCTCTCTCTCCGCCAAGAGCACCCAATTTGAACCCAAGCGGTCGAAAACGGGTGCTTTTTCTATTTGTGCGGTATTCAAGCAATTCAGTCAAATCATCTTTATCGAGTTTGAATTTTGTCGGCGTTTGCGGTGAAGTGTTGTAAAAGATATAAACGCAATCGTCGAATAACACCACCCGGTATATGAACGAGTTGAAGAACTCGTTCTTTTCTTCGTCGTTAGAATATTGCTTCCGAGCAAAGTAAGTCAAGAACGCTTTTACCTTCTCATAATCGAGCGGCTGTATTTGACGTGCTTTTTCAACTGTAATCTTGTTTTCCAAGTCCGCGCTTTGCCGTTCCAATTCAAGCAATTTCTCTTTCGTGGACTTAGTAACGATACCTGCCGCAATCGCCGAAAGAAAACCATCAATTGCTTTTTGCACTTGCTTTTGTTCCTTTTCGAGTAGTGCAAGCGTATCAGATTTTTGCAAGCCTTCATTGAATTTTTCCGTAACCGCGACCGCAAGTCTATCTATTACGCTCGGTTGCAATACATATTCGACCGTCTTACCGAACACCAAATCTTCCAACTTCTCTTTTGTAATGTTAGACTTGTTGCATTGTTCTTTGTGTAGTTTGCGGTTAAAGCATTTGTAGTAGCGGTAGACTTTTCCCGTATGGCTTGTACCATCTTCGGCTGTCATAAGCGTACCGCAGTTACCACAAAAAAGTTTGCCGCTAAGTATGTATTCGCTGTGTCCTTGTACGGCTTTTTGTTTGTGCCGTTGGTTGTCCATTATACGATTGCAAAGAGTAAAGGTTTGTTCGTCCACAATCGCAGGCACTATGTTGGTGTAGGTTGTGCCATTGCTTATGACAACGCCCATATACTTGGTGTTGCGGATAATCTTGGCAAATGAATTGATGGTAAACTTCGCGCCGCTCTTGTTGTGGACGCCCATATCGTTCAAGCGGTTGACTATGCTTTTTGCTTTCTCTCCGTTTTTGTACCGTTCGAACATATCTTTTACTATGGGCGCTTCTATGGAGTTAATAGTCCAACGCTTGTCCACGATGTCATAACCAAACAGTTTATAACCGCCAATGAAATAGCCTTTGGAAAGGCTTTCGCGAATACCGCGCCGCACCTTTTGGGAAAGCTCAGCGGAGTAGTATTCAGCCATACTTTCGAGTACGCCTTCTATGAGAATACCGCTTGCATCTTCGGTTATATTCTCTTTTGCCGAAAGTACGCGCACACCGTTTTTCTTTAACTTCGCTTTATAGTTTGCGCTGTCATAACGGTTACGAGCAAAGCGGTCGAGTTGGTAAACAAGAACATAATCGAAAGTCTTTTTCTTGCTATCCTCAATCATTTGCAAGAAGTTAGGACGCTTGTCCGTCGTTCCTGTCAACGCTCGGTCTATGTATTCTCCGACTATAAGTAGGTCGTGTCGCTTAGCATAGTCATAGCATTCCCGAAGCTGTCCTTCGATTGATTGTTCTGTTTGCGTGTGCGAGCTGAATCTCGCATATATAACCGCTCGTTTATTCATTGTGTTCTCCTTTGCCGAATACTCTTTCGGGGGATAAGATAGAAGTGCCGTTTTGCTTTACATAATCAAGTAGAATGTTCGCTAATATTGTTGCGCTTGTTTCTATCTGTTCTTGTGTAATTTCATAGTTTGTTTGCTGAGTAATACCCGTAGCCAAATCTACGGATAGAAAGTTCTTGCTGAAAATAATTTAGTCCTTTGTGGACGTCGAGCTATCCGATTATTTTTCCTCGCTACCATCCATAAGGAAGAAGTTACTTTTTCTCCGATACAAAGAAATCGTCGTAGCAATCCATTGTCTTGGCAAGAGAAGTATCCATTTCGGCAGCTTCGTCAATCAATGCCTTAAAGCCTGCTTCGATGAGTTGCACTTTGGTAAAACCGTACTTTGCCAAGAACTCATTTATTTCTTCGGCATACTTTCGAGGTACGCTCGTACCCCAAATCATATACTTCGCTTTTCTTTCTTCCTTATGCTTTTCTTCATAACGCTTGTCTTTAATAGACCTGTCTGTTGCCATTGTTCTTATTCTCCGTAGGGTAAATATATAATCGTATATATACGACTGAATATATTTTACTCTATGCGGAGTTGTTTGTCAAGAGTTTATCCGCTCATAGTTGCACCTCCTTAAAATATCTCTCTACTTAACCAAGGACACTTTTCTTAAAAAGTTCGGGGTCTAACGTAAAATTTCCTTCAAAATATTTTTCCCTCTACTATACCAAGCACACTTTTTCGGAAAATATTTATCCGTGGACGAAAGTTTCTCAAAAAATTTTCTCTCCACTTAACCAAGCACAGTTTTCCGTAAAAGTTGATGGTCTGAACTCAAATTTCTTCAAAGAATTTTTTATACCCCTCTATATAACCAAGGACAGTTTTTTGCATTTCACAACCAAAACAGCAAAAATTATTTTGGGAATCTTTCCAAGATTACAAGCAGGTAAAGAGTTTTCCCAAAATCCGAAGATTTTGAAAAACTGACGTATGGAACAATCGGGATACCCGATTTCCCTTTGTGGACGAAAAATAAAAAACAGAATCGGGTTTCCCGATTACTGTTCGTTCAAAATATGCGAAAACTTGATTTTGGCTATTTTCTTTACCTGCTTGTAAAAAAATCTCGATAGCCAATATATAAGACTGAATGCGATATTTGTTTCTCTTGCGATTTTCGACATTTTATGATATAATGCAACTATTAAAAGTTTGGAGATACACAAATGACTTTTCTTGAAAAAGCAATAAAAGACGGTCTTGCATACATAACAGGTGAAGATACCAAAAAGAAGATTACTTATGTTTCTTCGGATAATCGTACCGAGAATTATAATGACCCCGAAGAACAAGTACGCGCCGAATTTTGGGCGGAGCTCATTTATAAATATGAATATCCTGCAACCCGTATCAAGGTAGAAGTCGTTATACCCGATAGACTTCCTACCGACCGTGCCGATATAGTTATATTCTCCGACGACGAATGCAAACGACCTTATGCGGTTATAGAATGTAAGAAAGACGGCGTTACCGACGCCGAATTTAACCAAGCAATCGAGCAAGGCGTGGGCAATGCAACTTGGGTAAAACTTCGTGCTGAGTATGTAGTAATCATAGCCGGTGCTACACGCCGCGTTTTAGATGTGTCGGATAAATACGGCGCATTAGAGCGCGAACAAAATATCCTTGCCGATTTGCCCAAAGCATACGGTAAGCCGCAGGAATTTAGATTCTATAAAGGTACGGAATACGATATTAAACCCGTTGACCGTGAAGACTTAATTTCCGCAATCAAAAAATGTCATCAAACGCTTTGGGGTGGCGGTAGATTATCTCCGCCTACTGCCTTTGGCGAGCTTTGCAAAATCATATTTGTAAAAATAAGCGACGAACAAAAACCGCGCAAGAACGGCGAGCCGTATCAATTCCAAATTAAAACACACGAACCGGCGAGCAAGCTCGCAAAACGGATAAATGAGCTTTACGATGAACAAAAAGTAAAAGACCCCGAAGTTTTTACGGAGTCAATAAAGGTAGACGATAGAGTGTTGCGGACTGTCGTATCACATTTAGAGGCTATCAACTTAAACAAAACCGACCTTGATGTAAAGGGCGTAGCGTTCGAGCAGTTTATGGACGGATTCTTTAAGGGTGATTTTGGACAATACTTTACACCGCGCCCGATAATAGAGTTTTGCGTAAAAATGATGAAGCCCGAACACGACTGGGACGTACTTGATCCGTCTTGCGGAAGCGGAGGATTTTTGTTACACGCGCTCGACTATATGCGCAAACAAGCAGATGAATATTACGAAAAAAGCAGTATAGAACACTTTAACTATTGGCACGACTTTGCGGCAAAGCACCTTTACGGAATAGAGATAAACGACGAAATAGCTCGCGTTGCAAAAATGAATATGATCGTCCACGACGACGGACATACAAACGTAATAAGCCACGATGCGCTTGAGAGCATAGAAAAAATGTACGCGCATAATCGTGGTTTTGTAAAAGATAAGTTCGATTTAATTCTTACTAATCCACCGTTTGGGTCAACGATAAATCGAGCGCAAAAGCCGTATTTGGAAAGTTTTGAACTCGGTAATGTAATTGACAAGAAAGGCAAAAAAACGCCGCGTAAAAACCAGAGCTCGGAAGTATTGTTTATAGAACGGATATGGCAATTTCTTAAATCAAAAACGGGCAAAGCGGCAATCGTCCTCCCCGACGGAATACTTACCAACAGTTCGATGCGGTATGTCCGCGACTTTATATTGGAAAAGTTTCAACTGCTTGCCGTAGTTAGCTTACCGCAATGCGCTTTTGCACACTTCGGCGCGGGCGTTAAAGCGTCGATTGTTTTCGTTCGCAAGCGCGGCACAAATGAAACGCCTGACGACAACGAACCTATATTTATGGCTTCGCCAGAATTTATAGGGTATGACGCAACGGGACGAAAGATCAAAGAAAATCAATTCGACGAAATTGTAGAAAAATACGAAGAATTTTGCAAGGACGCAACGCATTTTTTCGCGTAACCCCCGATGAAGTGAATACGCTTTGCGTCTTTGCTGTAAGTCGGGGGAAACTTAAAAACAATTCCACAAAACGAATTGATACAAAACGTTACGATATTAAATTTGAAATTATACGAAACAAATTGAATCAGCCCCATTATCCTAAATATCAATTAAAAGATTTGATAATTGGTATATCAGGTGGTGATTGGGGAATTGCGCCCGAAAAAGCAAGCGAAACGCATACGAAATGTTTAGTTTTACGTGCAACGGAAATCGACAACAACGATAATATCAATATACGCGAAGATAAAGCGCAATACCGTCAAATAGAAAAAAAGAAGTTAACGGCAATGAATGTTGAGATTGGAGATATAATTATAGAAAAATCAGGCGGAAGCCCTGATCAACCCGTCGGCAGAGTAATTTACGTTGACAAAATATCTTATAACGGTTGCCCGATTGCTTACAGCAATTTTATGACGAAAATAAAAGTCAATAAAACGCTGATCGACCCGTATTATCTTTTTGAATATTTGCGTTTCGTTTATAGGATAGGCCTTACGGAAGTTATGCAAAATCAAACGAACGGCATTCGCAATCTCATATTAGAAGAATTTTTAGAACAAACCGTTGTCGTTCCCGAAAACAATTATGAAATTGGGCAACAAATGAAACAACGGCGTATTTGTATTCATGGCACAAGGACACAAGCAGAAGAAGTACTCTCAACAGCGAAAGCGAAAGTATTTGATACGCTCAGAATTGATTTTCCAGAATATAAACCATCTTTATTTAGCCACACTACGCTCGACACCGCACGAGAAATGGGCGTTTACTGCAATCCGCACAGCGATTATCTAAATTCCGTTTTCGCTCGATTAAAAGCGAACAAATACTATGCGGGAGATTTGGAAGATTTTGCGCAAATCAATCCCACGACGAGCAGAAAAGATTTGAGTGACAATACGGCGGTTTCGTTTGTTCCTATGCTCGCCGTTACAGAAAAAATCAACGAAGTCATTTACGAACAGCGTAGGTATGTGGAAGTTAAGACAGGGTTTACGATTTTCCAAAAAGGTGATTTGCTTTGGGCGAAAATTACACCTTGTATGCAAAACGGCAAATCTTTTCTTGCGGACGGTATGTCTACCGAAATAGGTTTCGGCTCTACCGAGTTTCACGTTTTGCGTAAAAAAAGCGAACGCATTTATATGCCTTTCCTTTGGGTTTTGTTGTCTGACGAGCATATTTTGGAAGCCGCACAAGGAATGTTTGGTGGCTCGGCAGGACAACAGCGCGTACCCGATACTTTCTTACAAAAGTTTCCTATTGTCCTTCCACCTATTGAGATACAAAAAGAGCTTGCCGACAACGTGTTTGTCGCATTAAGCCAAGCAAAGCAACTGCGCAAGCAAGCTGACCATGAGTGGCAAGAAGCGAAAGCGCAGTTTAAAAAAGTGTTGTTATCAAATTAAAATAGTTAGAGTGGGATAATATGGATAAAGTATTTATTAGCTATTCTCATGACAATAAGGCACATGAACAAAAAGTTATTGATTTGGCTGCTAAGCTAAGAGAGCTAGGAGTCGATATTGAACTTGATAAATATACTCCACATCCTGATGAAGGATGGCCAACTTACATGATTAAAAATGTAATGAACTCACGATTCACATTATGCATATGTTCCCAGCCTTATAAAGATAGATTCGAACGAAGAGAACCTATTGGGATTGGGAAAGGGGCTAAATTTGAAGGCAAGTTAATCACCGATATCATTTATGAAAATGAAGTGAATGATAAATTCATACCGGTTTTGCTTGATAACGGGTACAGCGATACATATATTCCAATTGTGTTAAAATCGTTTACACATTATGATATATCCGACTCAACCCAATTCTCAGACTTGTATGCTAGACTGACAAATCAAGAGCAACAAATTAAACCCCCTTTAGGCAATATAGTTCCTATACATGATTTGCAAAAAGCTCTGGGGGTAAAGAATTTATCTGAAGAAATGTGCGACAAAGTCAAAAAACAATGTATAGTTCGATTCCGATCAAATGGTTTGGATGAAAAAACCGCAACTGATCTTTTTAATAACCTTTTACTTTCTGATCGATTTAATTATTTATTACCACAAAATAGAAAAACCAATTATGTGGTCGGTGATTTTGGATCAGGTAAATCTTTGGCTCTCGCTATTTTGTATTTGCAAAAGGTATCGTCACAAGAAAATGCATTGCTAGTGTGTGCTAAAGATATTCCCGTGGAAGTGTCTTTGGATAAATATTTGAATGTTGAAAACATCAAAGAAAAAACGACTGTTTTTATTGATGGTTTAGACGAGATAAGTTATAGCAATGGTAAAAAAATAATCGACGGCATTATTCTATCTGAAACTTATTGTAGCGACTTGTATTTTGTTGTATCTTCAAGACCAAATATATTAGTAACAAACTATTGCTTAAATCAATCAGTTAATGTTCAATCGTTATCATTTGATGAAAGTATAAATCTTATGCAAGAGGTAGCCGGTAATTCGATTCCGGTTGGTATTATTTTGGGATGGCAAGACGAATTAAAAGAAACTCTGCTCAATCCTTTTTTTGCTATTTTATCTGGGTTATATTTTAAGGAAACAAATCAGTTTTTGGGATTATCAAAACAGGCATTCATTAAATATCTCATACAAAAAAGTATTCATCCATTGGGGATGGATGAGGTAATACTGAATCAGCTTAAAAAAATAGCTGTCAAATATGTAGAACAAGAACAAAAGAAAATATTAATTTCGGATTTGCCCTCTAGTATAAAGATACAAGAAGTTTTAAAAACAGGTTTAATACAACTAGAAGATAATTATGTTTATTTTAGCCTTCCAATTGTGGCGCAGTGGTTGGCGGCATCTGCAATAAAAGATAAGATTATTGATTCAAAAAATTTCTTTGATAGCCAAGCGGAGATAATTAAATGGCGATATGCTTTAATGCTTTTTATGGGAGATAGCTCGTTTGAAGATTCAAAAGCTTACTTTAGAGAAGTTGTTTGTAAATATCCAGGATTGGCGTCGCAAATATTAAAAGATAATACTATTAGAGAAGATATAAACTCTCTTCCTTCGGCTGATATATGTGGCAGGCAAATTTCTTTTTGCATCCACACGTGGGCAGAAGGGCTTCAAAATCTTGCAAAAGCAGTTATTCCTTATGACGGAGAAAAAATATGCACATTCAAAATTTCCGTTCAAGGTTCTTGGTTATATATATGGTGGATGAAGTATTATTTGGGGCAAGATTATGAAGTTGTTACAAGTCCGCCTAACGAAAATGAATATTATTATAGCTCTGGAACAAGAGTAGGCAAAACTTCTATTTGGCCTTGGATAGTAACATTTAACCTTTTATCTCATCGGATGAAAAAATTTATTGAAAGCAAACCGCTTTTCTCCGATTTTCAAGACTTAAATGAAGAATTTTTTTATGATATTGCGCGAAAAGTATTACATAATGGAAGTTTATATCGTGAAGATATTTCTCTTGATGAATTAAAAAAGTCTTTGGATAAGGCTCATAATACATTGTTAGTAAGCCTTTTACAATCAGAAATTAGCCGATTAGAAAAATCCGGATGTTCATTTTTGAAGTATCCTCATACTCAGCCAGATCAACCCATAGCATCTGGATGGGTCTGGGATAGCTATAGTCATGCACAAACAATAAAGTATATTTGTGCGCTTTATAAAAAAGCAGTGACCGTATATCAAAATTTATGTGATAATGTTTTCATTGGTTTGAGTAATGTTATGCCTAAGCGCTTAATGCTTCCTGCAACAATGCATATTGATTATAGCGAAGGGAAAGGAAACTATCCTGCGCCCACTATTAGTTGGTATTTTTTGTGTAAAGATCAAAATCAAGAAAACGAAATAGTTGTTAACGAATCATCCAGCGCAAGCAACCTTGAAAATATATATAAAGATGTTTTTTCTTCTATTACTTGTTATAGACCAAACATTGCTTCTTTATGTCCCGTTTCGTATTGCACGCAACTATTAGATATTTTTAACGAAATGCCTTTACACAAAATCATTTATAGTTGGTTAGAAGAAGATTTAAAAAGCATTGGTTGGATAGATTAACAGAAATAAAACAAATTCTCCAACAATCAAGGCATTAAAATCACTATCCCGAAATGATCTTTATACATAAAAAGTTCAAATGCGGATGATGACGTGCCGCCATTAGGGAATTGTACGAACTCGCGCAAAAGCAGGTTCGTACTTTTTCTTATGTATGAGTGTTTTGGCGTGCGAATACCCATTACAAACTTACTACCTAAACCGCCTATTCCTACGGCGTGGCAAACGCAAAAGCGTGATGAGAATGGCAACTTTACTAAATAAAACAAAAGGCGCTTCGAATAACATCTCGGAGTGCCTTACTGGTTACTTGATTAAATATTTTGTTTTTGCTATAATTTTTGTACGATAAACAGTAATTTAGTGGAGAAGTTATGTATTTTATCAGACAGGTAAAGCCTAACGAAGTAAGCGATGCGCTTACCCTTGCGTTAGAAGTGTTTATGCAGTTTGAAGCACCCGATTATAAACCGCAAGGTGTGGAAACGTTCAGAAAGGATATTATCGAAAACGCCGAATTTATAGATAAGTGTAGAAAAGGAATTTGCCCGATTTATGCCGCATTTGATGACGGTAAAATGGTTGGGATTATCGGTATGCGTAACAAATCGCATATTAACTTGGTTTTCACGAAAAGCGAGTATCATCGCAAGGGTATTGCAACTTCTATCTTTGAGTTTTTGTTGTCGGAAGTAAAGAAGAATAGTCCGCAAGTTAAAGAAATTACGCTCAATTCTTCTCCTTATGGGAAGAACTTTTATTTGCACTTGGGTTTCGTGCCTTTATCGGAAGAACAGGAAATAGACGGCATTCGGTTTACGCCTATGAAGTATGCAATATAAATTTCAATTTAGCGTCGCAAAAAGGAGAACGACAATGAAAGATAAAGAAATGACTTTTGAAGAAAAGTTGAACGTAATGAGAAAAATTCGGTCTGCAAAAAGAATGGGCGAAGTGGGAATTGAAACAGGAAAACGAATATTTTGCCGTTCTTCCCTCTTTCCGCTTTTTGAAGCCGATTAGCGACCACCTTGAATTTCATAGGGGCGGCTTTGCTGATATGATAAAAAAATATCAAGAGCAAGGCATCCTTGACGAAAGGTTTCCCGAAGTATCCGCGCTGATAAAAGAAGGCGCTTCGATAGAAAGCATAGAAAAGTTTGCGTTTGAAAGAGTTCAGGAAGCCGTCGAGTGCATTTTATATCAACTCGGCGACCAAGAGTCTGCGGAATGCGCAGACGTTTTCGACGAAATAGATTGTTCAAAAATAAAAAAGATGCGCCTTATGGAAATCAATGACGACGGAACGCCGACAGGTCGGCGCGCCGTTGAACTTCACGGAAAAATTCCGTTTTCCGATATGGAAGATTGACCGTGTTGAAATAATATCGCTATATGCAGTAAGAAAAAATTCGACAAATAATATTATGGATTGTATCGAAGTATTCAGACAAGCTGAAAAAGAAATTGCGGAAAGCGGAAAACTCAGTCTGACCGCGACGGCGAATTTATCTTGTGCGAGGGAAATTGTGAACGAGGAAATTGTCTATATGGATTAAGTTTTATGTTTCATTGTAATAGGTTAATAAAACGATTATACTATACATACCCCATGAAAATACTGTTGCAACTTCAAGTTGCGGAAGAGCACGATAAAGTTGGTAGAATATGTTCATAAATTTTTTTATCATAGAGTTATCAAATTATTCAAGGAGGAAGGGGTATGGCATTTGCAGACACTCTACAACAATTAAGAAAAAATAAGGGCTTATCTCAAGAAGATATAGCCGAACGATGCAATGTATCAAGACAATCTGTTTCCAAATGGGAAACGGGCCAAGGTTATCCCGAAACGGAGAAGCTATTGATACTTTGTGATTTATTGGATACTGATTTAGACTATCTTTTACGGGATAAAGCCCAAAAAATGAATGTGGAGCAAATAGGTTCCACCTCGGTTTGTGCTCCGAATTTGGGAAAATGGGTGAAAATATTTTTAAATGATAGAGAATTCCAGGGATTATATTGTATCGCTATCGTTGCCGAAGTAGAGAATTTCTTATTATTTATTGGTGATAAAGGAAAAAGAGGGTTATTAAATATCTCTGCAATTTCAAGTATAACGGATGCAGATAAGGAGAAATATAAGGAACTCCCCAAAATTCCATCTGAGGATGTTACTTTGAATTTGGCAGATTATTTTACCGATATGAAATGCAATCTAAAAAAACGGCAGCAACTACCTTTTTCTGTTGTTAAGCCTATCAGCTTCTGTTCTGTGACCATTGATGAGATTAACACAGAAAAAATAGTCGTCCATGATAAAAAAGGTAAAACCTATACAGTGGCGGCAACTGAGATGCTCTATATTATGGAACAATAAAATATAAAGTTTGCTCACCGAATCCACCGAAGCCCGTACCCGAAGAAGTAACGCTTGAAAGCTTCTGCGAATTTTTGGGTGTCGGCGAATACGTCTACAATATAAAAGGCGAAAGCGAAATTTCATATTACAACAAAAAAACCGACAATTACGACAAAACCGAATATTTTGATATCTACCAAATTACGGCAAGACTGCCGCAAGAATACGGTATTTGCCCTGTTTGTAAAAAACCGATTGATAATATCAAATGCTTTTTTGCAGACAGAGGTCTTGACTGGGACGAGTTTGCTGTCCCAGCGGAAAAAGTTATGAACAAAACGCAGTTGGAAAATTTGATTGAAAGAATGAATACCCCGCCTGAACCCGAAATCAGGGTTAGTAGGGAAATGGAGTCTTGGAAAGCAAGGCGAGAAGCGGAAAAATTAAGCGATACCGCTTTATTGCCTGTATTGGAACAGATTATTGACGAACACCGTGTCGAGGGCGATGAGCAACGTGAAGTGCGTAGAGCCGCACGGTTTATTTATGCAAAAATATTAAGCAATAATTTTGACGAAAAGGGTTTTTCGTTTTTATTAAACGAACTTTTTACCGAAACCGATTATTGGACTATCGGCAGTATATTAACAAGTATTTGGTTTTTGGATATTCCGCAGGATACAAAGCTATTGCCGCTTTTGAACTTTGCCGAAACTGCGAACCGTGAAAATTTGCGAATGATTCTCAACGTTTTAAGCGAATATAAGAAAAAAGGGAACAAAGACGCGATTTCCGCTTATCCCGAATTATACAAAAAAGTTCTCGGTAAGACCGTACCGCTGAAACAAGCCGTCATAGATATTTTGCAAAGCCACGGCATTCAATCGAAGGATGATTTGGACAAACAAACCGACGAAGAGGGCGCGGCTTTGTACGAAGATTTGAAAGCCGGCATATTGGAAGAATACGATATTACTTATAAAAAGTTGGTTTCTTTGCTGAATAAATCAGTCAAATGAAAAGCAAGGGCTAAACAGATCTTTTTAGTTGGAAAGTATTACGGCGTTTATAAAGGTCGGCAAGAAATTTCTTGCCGACCTTTATTTGTATTTGAATATTTAAACGGATAAGCCCGCGTTATGTGCTTGCCGAACCGCGAGAGAATTTGTTAGCAAATACGCGTCTATCGCGGCGGTATCGCTTGCCCGTGCAAACAATCCGTCGTGAACTGTTGCGCCGTTTGCACTCGTGCGCACTTGTTCCATCGAAGTGTTAAACTGCGACGCGTCCATAGAAGCCGATCGCGAAAACGGGTAAATATTAATCTTCGAAGTCCATTCGTAATATTCGAGGAACATTGCTATAATCATGGGCGTAGTCCGCCACCGGATGGGGTATCCAACAAACACAGTATCGTATTTGCTCATATCTATCGAGTCTTATATAGACTGTGCCACTTCGGGGCAGGCGTTTGAATCGTGTTCATCTTTAGCTCTGCCGTATGCAAAGCCGTTGTAACTGCCGGTATACGGAACGGCGGCCTCTATTTTTACCGTGTCGCCGTGCGTATGTTCGGCAATGCGGTTTGCCATTTTTGGGGTATTGTCAGAACCCAACCATGAAAAATAAACTATGAGCACATTACTGTTTCCGCCCGCAGATTCGGGAGGGGAGGCGGGGGGAGGTGTTTCGCCGCCGTTTCCGTTGCCGCAGGCGGAAATAGCAAACACAAATATGAAACATATTGCAAACAAAACAGATGTAAGCGCTTTTTTCATAATTTGCCTCACCAATTTTTCTTCTCTTTTTTATAGTCGTTGTTGCGTTTTCTTTCCTCAACCATCTGTACGAACCATTCAACCATATTCGGGTCCGTGTGGGAGAAGAAAGAACTCTCTTTTTTATCGAGGCTTGCCATAACCGCCATGTCTTTTTCGGAAAGTTCAAAGTCGAAAACGTTAAAGTTTTCTTCCATTCTCTCTTTATGCACTGATTTGGGAATAACTACTATGCCGCGCTGCAACTCCCAACGGAGAATTGCCTGTGCAATGCTCTTATTGTATTTAGCGCCGATTTTCGCAATAGTTTCGTTTGTAAAAAGTCCGCCGCGGCCTTCGCCGAACGGCGCCCACGCTTCTATTTGCACGCCGTATTTTTGCATCCATTTCTGCGCTTCGACCTGTTGGTTAAAGGGGTGCGTTTCCACTTGATTCACCATAGGCTTTATTCTTGCGAAATTGCAGATATCCACCATTCTGTCGGGGTAAAAGTTAGAAATACCTATAGCCCGTATAACTCCCTGCGCATATAAATCTTCAAGCGCGCGCCACGCTCCGTATACGTCTGAAAAGGGCTGATGCAAGAGCATAAGATCTATATAATTGGTTTTGAGTTTGCTCATAGATTCCAGAACAGACGCTTTTGTCTCTTCGTAGCCGTAGTGCTCCACCCGGACTTTGGAAGTGATAAAAATTTCTTCACGCGGGATACCCGATTTTACTATCGCGCTACCGACTTCTTCTTCGTTAAAATATGCCTGCGCCGTGTCTATATGGCGGTAGCCAACTTTCAGCGCGTCGAGCACGCATCTCTCACATTCGTCCTTGCCTACCTGATAAACGCCGTAGCCGAGTTACGGCATTTTTACTCCGTTTGATAAAGTTACGTATTGCATAAATTCCTCCGATTGATTCGTTGAGTCTATTTTACTGCCAAAATTATAAAAACGGAAGTTCAAATAAGTTTACGGTATGAACTCAAAGTTCATGCAAAAAAGAGCGGTGGAGCCGCTCTTTTTATTTGGTTTGTTTTTATTTTACCGCGTTTTCGTAATCGGCGTCGGATACGGGCTCGCACCATTGGGTGCTTCCGTTTTCTGCGGGGACTTCTATGGCAAGGTGTGAAAACCAGCCGTCTTTTCCCGCGCCGTGCCAGTGTTTTACTCCCGCGGGTATGTTTACCGTATCGCCCGCCTGCATTTTTACGGCGGGTTTGCCCCATTCCTGATAATATCCCGTGCCGCCTACGCAAATAAGAATTTGCCCGCCGCCTTTTACCGCGTTATGGATATGCCAGTTGTTGCGGCATTTCGGCTCGAACGTCACGTTGAATATGAACACCTGTTCCTTCGATATCGGCGCAAGGTAACTCTGCCCCGTAAAATATTTTGCGTATGCGTCGTTTTTTTCTCCAACGGGGAAGAAAACCGCGTTTTCGTGTTTTTGTTTTTCGGTAAGCTCGGGTTCGCGTTCGTTCCATATTTCTTTGGCAAGATTGAAAACCGCCCAGCCTTTCGGCCAACCCGCGTAAAAAGCGGTGTGGGTGATTGCCGCGGCTATTTCACGTTTGGTAACGCCGTTGTTCTTTGCGTTGAGTAAATGGTGTTTTAAAGAGCCGTCGCATATCCCCTGCGACATTAGCGCGACAACGGTTATTATGCACCTTGTCTTAACGTCGAGCCCGTCGTCGTTCCAGTTTTCTCCGAACAGTATATCGTCGTTGTAGTGCGCGAATTCCGGCGCAAATTCGCCGAGAGAGTCTCTGCCCGCAGTTTGTACTATTTTCTTCATAATTTTCCTCCTTGGGGTTGGCATATCGTTTCTATAAAGTCGGTTACGTGTCGGGACGGCGTCGGCGAATACATTACTCCGAACGGAATTTTATAATCCCGGTCAACGGGGATTATTTTAAGCAGGGGGTGAATATTTTCCCACCCGTCAATTGCCATAATCGGCACGTTGTCTTTTACCGCTTTATTAAAGGCGTTGATATTGAAAAAGTCGAAATCTATGAGGTTGACGCCCAGCGAAATCAAATCTTTGCGTATATCGTCCATAATATTCCAGCCCTTGGTAATGAACATGACGTCGGTGTTTTTTAAATCTTCGGGCGCAATCGATTTTTTGTTGCAAAGGGGGTGTGAGAGCGGCACGGCAAGCGCTAACGTTTTATAGGACAGTTTAGCCGCCTGACATTGTCTTTCTTTTAAAAATCCATCGTCGTATATCCCAGCGACAACGTCTATGTGTTTGCCGAGGTTTTTCAATATTTCCCGCGCATTTTCGGGGGTGTTTTCAAATGGGATCAGTTCTATTTGCATTGAAGAAGAGCGTTTTTGCAGTTCCGTCCAAATATCCAGCAAAAATTTGGCGGGCGTCATAATGGAGGTTCCTATGCGGACTGCCCGTCTGTTTTCTTTATCGCTGATATCTTTCGCCCTTTCGACAGCTCGGGCGGAATAGTCGATTATGTATTTCGCGTCCTGCATAAAGCTTTTTCCAGCTTCGGTAATCTGTAAACCGTGGTTTGTTCGCGCAAACAGCATAATGCCCAACCGCTCTTCGAGCGCGTTTATTTGCTTCATTACGGCGGTAGGCGTAATATATAAAACTTCGGCGGCTTTCGAAAAGCTTCCGTTTTCGGCAACGGTTATAAAGGTTTCGAGTTGCGGGTTATACAATGACAATCTCCTTATTCGGCGTTAACTTTAAGTTGCAACCATTATAGCACTATTCTGCGGCGATTACAAGCTGCAAAAAATATTTGAGTAACTTTTGCCGCTATATTGAACAATCCGTCCGTATGTGGTATAATCGGTTATGATAAAAACAGGAAACGGGGCTTTTAACATGGAATATGTAAAACTAACGCCTGACAATTTGGAAAAAGAACATATTTGTTGCGCTATATCCAACAATAAAGACGTTCAGGTGTCAAGCAAAAAAGCGTGGCTTGCCGAAAGGCTCAAAGAAGGATTGGTGTTTTTGAAATCCGCCGAGCGCGGCAAATGCTTTATAGAGTATATTCCTGCCGAAAACGCTTGGTGCCCTGTCGAAGCCGACGGGTATATGCATATAAACTGTTTTTGGGTTTCCGGCTCGTTTAAAGGCCACGGCTATGCAAACGACTTGTTAAACGCGTGTGTTGCCGACGCAAAAGCGCAGGGCAAGCACGGCATAACCGTAATTTCTTCCGCAAAAAAAGCGCCGTTTTTGTCCGACCCGAAACATCTCGCGCATAAAGGATTTAAAGTTGCGGATACCGCCGAGCCGTTTTTTACGTTGCTGTATTTGCCGTTTGAAGAAAATGCGCCCGTGCCGAAGTTCAAAAACAGCGTAAAACAGCCGCATATAAACAAACAGGGCTTCGTCGTCTATTATACGCACGGTTGCCCGTTTACGGCGAAATACGTTCCTATTGTCGAGCAAACCGCAAAAGACAGAGGTATACCTTTTGAAAGCGTGCTCCTCGACGATAAAGAAAAGGCGCAAAACGCGCCTGCGGCATGGACGAATTACGCGGTGTTTTATAACGGAAATTACGTTTCAAACGAAATTTTGAACGAAAAAAGGTTTTTGGAACTTATAGAAAGACTGCAATAACTGCGGTTTGGGGAGAGAATATATGAAAAAGATTGCTTTGTTTTTATGCGCCGTTTGCGCGTGCACGGTTTTGGGGCTGACGGCGTGCGGAAGGGATTATGCAAAAATAGTCGGCATAAAGGCAGGTGTCGTGCCGTACGGCGTAAACGATATTCATAACGGAGATCTTTGCGACGAAGATACTCTCGCGGATAACGATTATGTGCTTGAAACTCAAAACGAATACGAACTGCTCGTTTGTTATATTGCGACGGGCGGAAGCAGATATCCCGTAATCCATGCTGAAAACGTAAATCTCAAATACGACGCTCAATTGTTCGAAGTAACGCATGCGGAAGAAACTGCCGTGGGAGATTATGTCCGCTACCGTCTTATTTGCAAGGCGGAGGCGGTGCTTTCGGCAATATTGATCGAGGTGGGGGAACACTTCGATACGGTTATAATCAGCGCAAATCAATCGGCGTAGTCGGTTAAAAAACGGCGCGGACTTTTAAGTCCGCGCCGTTTAATTAAGCAAGTCTTTTTACATTACAATGTTTAAAATAATGTTATTTATAGTATGTTGATAAATAAGTAACAACGTATTATAATAAAATTTGCAGGAGCGTATTAAAATGATTCAGGAAAAAGTTGGCAGGCGAATCAAGGAATTGCGTAACAAACTTGGAATAAGTCAAGAAGAGCTGGCGTTCAGGTCTAACGTTCACAGAACTTATATTGCAAGCCTCGAGGTTGGAAAGCGCAATATTTCGATAACGTTATTAGAAAAAATCGTGATTGCCCTCGAAGTGTCTTTGAGTGAATTTTTTAAATTTTGAAAGGGGAAATTCAAATGATAAACATAAACGATAAGGAATTGGTCGAAAAAATTTTGGCGGATGTAAAAGCTTGTTATGACGCCGAACATATCAAGTTAAAGAGTATAGGAGAAACACATAAAACCGAAGGAGAAATAAGACATGCGGCAGGGCAGCTTGTAGAAAATGTTCTGCAATCTGTTTTTAATTCGATAAACAAGTATTTGACCGATAAGGTCGAGTCTAAAGTGGGAAAAACCGATTATCTCAAAAAAAGTATTGAGTATAAAGGAGAAACTTATATTAATGATACTATTCAGGTGGACAGGCACATATGGTTCAAAGGAAAACGTATTGCGTTTATAGAAAATAAAACTTATCTTGACTCGTGCTATTATGACAGGGCTTTGGCTGATTTTAAAAAGATAACTCAAGCTTTGGTTCAAGATGGGAAAGACCCTAAAAGTTGCGAATTTATAGTTTTTGCAGGGCAAAAGGCAGCCAAAGAAAATACGCTGCTTACATACGAGGGGGAGTTTTGGCACGAGACGAAAGCGGTGTTGGAATCCGATTGCGGTATAGAACCTAAAGTATTTTATTTTTTAAAAAATAACAGAAGTTCTAAAAAACCGCTGTATGCCATTAAACACGAATTTAATGAGAACACGGTCAGAGAGTTTATAAAGCTTATGATTGCTTTGATTGAAAAGCATGCTTAATAAGTTGAAAAATATTATTTGGTGTTGTATAATTTAAGTAACAATTTTTCAGGGCAATTTATGGCAGAACAAGATAAATATACAAATAAAACGGAAATGCTTTCTGATAACGATGTAAACTGCGAAATTACAGATAACGAATCCGTTTTCAAATTTAAAGGTATAAAATTAGTCAATTGCGATATGTTTGACGACATCGGTTTAAAATCAATAGAGGAGTCCAGCATAGACGCCGTTATTACCGACTTCCCGTACGGGACTTTAAATAAACGCAACTCGTGGGATAAAGTTATTGACTATAAGCGGTTTTGGGAAGAGGTCAAGAGAATTAAAAAGGAAATTGCGCCCGTTATTTCTACGGCGCAAATGCCGTTTACCGCGTATTTGATAAGCACCAATTACGACGACTTCAAATATACTTTGGTGTGGGAAAAATCAAAGGCGACGGGGTATCTGAACGCCAAAAAGCAACCGATGCGCGCCCATGAGGATATCGTGGTTTTTTACGAAAAGCAATGCACTTACAATCCGCAGATGATAGAGGGCAAGCCTTATAATAAAGGGTGTGCCGTAAGAGACACTATGGCATACGGAAAACAAGAAAAAGCTGTTTTGGTTAAAAACGACTCGGGGCTGCGTTATCCGCGTTCGGTGCAGTATTTTGTGACAGCCGAAAACGAAGGTAAATTGCACCCTACGCAAAAGCCCGTTGCTCTTTTGGAGTGGTTGGTAAAAACTTATACCAACGAAAACGAGACCGTTCTTGATCCTTGTATGGGCTCGGCTACGACTGCGATAGCTTGCTTGAAAACGGGGCGTAACTTTATTGGGTTTGAATTAAAAAAAGAATATTTCGAAGTGGCAAAAACGCGGATTAAAAATTATTTGATTGAACGCGGGTTGTTGTAAAAATTTTTTATACGGACAAATTTGTCTAATTAAAAATCAAACCGCCCCGTTCTTCAACGGGGCGGTTATGTTGTGTTTTAGGTCTGTATTATTTTATTGAGTATTATGCTGTTTTGCCTTCGTTGCGTTCGCGAACACGCTTGGCGAACTTGCTAAAACCGTGCGCCGCGCCGAGAATAAGCGCCGCCGCCGCTGTCATTGCGATTATAAACAGCAACAGATAAACGGGGTAGGGTACCGCGTCGTAAACGAGTTTTATAATAGGTACTTTCCACGCCTCGTACGGGCTGATAAAAAAGAGATTTACGTCTTTGACTCCGGTACATTCGCCTATTATCACGTTTAACGCTACGGCAATCGCCGTAACTATAATAAATACAATACCCGCGCGTAAAAGGGCTTTAACCGAGGGCTTAACCGTTTTTGAAGCGAGAAGCATAAAACATACCGTTACCATACTCGAATGCCAAAGCATTGTGTGTATGCTTATAAACGCCGACGTCGTAAACATATTCGCAGGGTAAATCATTGCGATTGCGCCGCCTAACAGTGCGTAGGACGAAAGAAACGAATTGAGCGCGTCCTTTGTTTTTCCTTGCCGCAGGGCTCCCGCCGGAATTGCGAGGTATAGCGGCATGGAACAGAACTGAAAGGGGAACGCCCACCACGCATAGCTCCACTCGACGCGACCGTTTACGAATCTGAACGAGACGACGAGCTGTTTTAATATTTCAATAAAAACGAGCGCCGTCCCCCAAACTATCAGCGTAACGTCCATCTGCTTCTGCGTTATGCGCTTACGCATACAGAAAACCAGTGTGCAGGAGAGTGCCGTAATTGCCAGCCAGCACATGTGAAACCAGCCGTAGAGGGTGGGCGTTTCGATAGAGAGTTCGGCAAAAAACTTTATTGCAGTTTCAAATGCGTTCATTGTTTGACCTTTTCTCTTTCTATTGACATAATTATAATAGCTTAACCGTTTTTTGTCAAATTGCGCATATGTGAAAATAATGAAAAGCCTCCCCGCGGATTCAACCCGCGGGGAGGCGCCCATTACGCTTTATTTCGTTTTTACGATTTCGCTTACTGCGGCCTGCATTTTTGCAAGAGCCTCTTCGGCTTCGGCTTTATTGCGTGATTTTACCGAGTAATAAATCTTAAGTTTGGGTTCCGTTCCGGAAGGACGCACGCAGATAAAACTGCCGTTTTCCAACTCGTAATAAACGCAGTTGGTGAGTGGAGAGCCTATCTCCGACGTCGCGCCGGTCTGAACGTCCGTCTTTACGTTTTTTGAATAATCCCTTACGGAAGCAACTTTGTAAATGTCGAATTCCTTAACGGGGTTGATTTTGAGTCCGTCGACTACGGCGTTCATATCCTTCATCGCGTTGAGCCCCTTGAAAGGAATGGAAACGTTGCAGTCGAGAACGTAACCGAACTCGCTGTAAATTTCCTGTAAGCGCTGATAAACGGTTTTGCCTACGGAAGTATAATAACACACCATTTCGGCGCAGAGCATAGAAGCAACTACGGCGTCTTTATCGCGAGCGTGGGTTCCGCGGAGATATCCGCAACTCTCTTCGAAGCCGAACACAAAGGTATGCGATTTATCCTTTTCCCAAAGTTTGATTTTTTCGCCGATAAATTTAAAGCCTACGGGCGTTTCAAACAGCGTAACGCCGTATTTCTGGCAAATGGGTTTAGCCATACCCGTCGAAACGAAAGATTTAACCACCGCCGCGTTTGAGGGGAGGGCGTTTTCTTCTTTAAGTCTCGTCAAAATGTAATCCAAAAGCAACACGCCAACCTGATTGCCGGAGAGCGCTTCAAACTCGCCCTCTTTGTTTTTTACGGCAACGCCGAGCCTGTCGCTGTCGGGGTCGGTTCCGAAAACTACGGTCGCGCCAATTCTGTTTGCAAGTTTAATGCCCATGGAGAGCGTTTCTTTGAATTCGGGGTTGGGAACCTCAACGGTGGAGAACTCGGTGTCTTTAACCGTCTGTTCTTCCACCACGGTGGCGTTAACTCCTATTTTTTTGAGTATTGTAGTGACGGGTATGTAGCCTGAACCGTGCACTGGAGTATATACGAGCTTTAAGTCCTTGCCGCACTTTTTAACCGCCTTTTTGGAAAGAGCGAGTTTTTTAAGCTCTTTATAATACTTTTTATCAATTTTGGCGGGAACGGGTTTTATGAGCCGCCTGACCTGCTCCACGGTGGGGGAGGGGGCGCCGAGGTAATCGGTTACGTTCTGAATATGCTTAACTACTACGGCGGTGTCCTCGGGGCTCATCTGCGCGCCGTCTTCGCCGTATACTTTATAACCGTTATATTGCTTGGGGTTGTGCGACGCGGTTATCATGATTCCCGCAACAGTTTTGAGCTCGCGTACAGCGAACGAAAGCATAGGCACGGGGTGAACGTCGGAAAATTTATAAACCGTTATCCCGTTTGCGGCAAGAACTTCCGCCGCCGCCTGCGCGAATTCTTCGCTCTTTCTTCTCGTGTCGTAAGAAATTACCACTCCGCGCGTTTTTGCCGTTTCGCCGAGCTGTTTTATAAATTCCGCCAGACCGCAGGTTGCGCGCTTTACGGTGTAAACGTTCATCATGTTTGTGCCGTAGCCTATAATTCCGCGCATGCCCGCCGTGCCGAATTCGAGTTCGGCGCCGAAGCGGTATTCCGTTTCCTCTTTGTTGCCTTTTATATTTTCAAGCTCGCTTCTTGCTTCCGAGTTAAGGCGTTTGTCCGCAAGCCAGCCGGCGTATATTTTTTCAAACCCCATTATCGTCCTCCATAACTATGAATATTGCGCTTCGTGCGCGGATATGTCTTAACTATTATACAAAAAAAAGTCCCCCTTGTAAAGGGGGAAATGTAAAATAAATTTAAGTTTTTAAATATTTTTTTACTCAATTTGCCCTGATTTTACTCTCCGCGGAAAAAATCTTCTTTGGTTTTGGGTTTTTCTTTGGCCGTGCAAACTATCGTGTTGTCGTCGAGGAAGTATTTGAGCCCTTCGCGGTCGTAGTAGTTTACGAATTCGAAACCTATTATGAGCACGTAGCTTGCGGGAATAGTAATGAGTAATCCCGCGCCCAACGTAAATACTGCCGCGGCCACGTTTACGGCGAATATGAGCAGAACTATAACAACAAAGTTCGAAGCAACGTTCATTGTGCCCTTGCCTTTCTGCGAGAAGGTGTATTTTAATGAACCGAGCTGTCCTTTTTTACCGCGTATGAGCGCGGGCAGCCAGTCGCAGGTAAACGTCATTTTGATTATTACCGAAACGAGTACTATCGTTACGAAGAGGAACAGGCTCACGAAAAAGTATATTACGCTGCTCAAAAGGTAGAACAGGAGGAAGAACATCCCCACGCCTACCGCGAGGTCGTAAATTATCGAAAGAGGCACGTATATGGCGTTGTAAACGGTGGATTCTTTCAGCGTTCTTATCATCGTAACGAGGAAAGGCTGTTTTGCGCGAAGAGCCATTTTGTCGTTTATGACCGCCGCCGTCGCGTAGTTGCATATGCCTTCGAACCAGCGGGATATAACGTGAATGAGCAGCAACAAAAGTCCGCCTAAAACTATCTGCGTAAGGTTGGTTTGCAACAACTGCATAAAATCGGCGTACGCCTGTTGAACTTTTAAAGAAATTTCGCTCAAAGAATTTACTTCGCCGTTTAAAAAGCTCAAAGCGAACGTGCGCAGTCCGTCAATCAACGAGTTCAGTTGCGGAGAGTTCACCAGTTCATTTATGAACGGATATACTCCCAGCACGCAAATAATGCCCGACAGCACGGTGGTTATAAGCCTGAAAAGCAGTTGTTTATAGACAATCGAAAAGTTGTCTACGAAAACGTGAAACGTTCTCTTGAATTTCATAATTTGTTCTCCTTGCGCGGCAAAATAAACTAATTGCCCCCGCAGTATGTCGCCGTTTAAGTAAAATATACCGTCTTTGCTACGGCGGTGCCGCCGTTTATGACAAGATAACAATAGCTGTTTTTAGAGTATCTCGACGCGTTGCCGGGGTTTATAAGTTTAACTCCGTCGTATTCGTCTTCCCGCGCGGCGTGGGTGTGCCCGTAAAGGCATATTCCGCACCCGAGTTCTTTTGCTCGGGCGGCAAGCCGTTTCAATGTGGTTTTAGCCGAATACAGGTGCCCGTGAGCGGCAAAAATCTTAACGCCCTCGATTTCGATAACTCTTTCGTCGTCGCCGAGTTTTATCGGGTCGCAGTTGCCGTTTATAACTATAGTTTTATCGGGGTAAAGGCTTCTTATTCGCGCCCCGTCGGAAGAGGTGTCGCCCAAATGAATAATAAAGTCGCTTTCTGCAAAAATCCCGTCCAATGCTGTTAACCCGCGCATATTCCC
This sequence comes from uncultured Christensenella sp., assembly GCA_910579525.1. Classification (GTDB taxonomy): domain Bacteria; phylum Bacillota; class Clostridia; order Christensenellales; family Borkfalkiaceae; genus Coproplasma. The sequence continues at coordinate 179,684 of CAJTUK010000006.1, forward strand.
GTGCGAATCGGAAATTATGACGGCGGTTTTCATAACTTTTTCCTCAAATCGCAGAGTGCGCGGTATCTATGCGAAACGGAATTTTTTTCTTCGTCGGTAGCGAGCCCGAAGCTCTTTTTAAGGTCGTCGGAAAAGAACAGGCAGTCGTAACCGAATCCGTTCGCGCCTATCTCTTCCCATAAAATCTTGCCGTATGTTCTGCCCTCGCCGAACAACGTTTTGCCGTCGGGGAAGCACAGGCATACCGCGCTTTCGAAGTACGCCCGCCTGTCGCAAACGTGTTCCATTCTCTTTAACAAAAGTTTGCGGTTGCCCTCGTCGCCCTCGCCGGAAAAACGGGCGGAGTATATGCCGGGCGCTCCGTGAAGACATTCCACGCACAGCCCCGAATCGTCCGAAAGCGCGGGCGCGTTAAGCGCCTTTGCAACGGCTTCGGCTTTTAACTTCGCGTTTTCTTTAAAGGTGTTTCCCGTCTCTTCGACTTCGTCCGTAAAGCCCGCGTCCCGCATGGAAATTATTTCCGCGTCTTTGAAAATGGCTTTTATTTCCGCAATTTTGCCCTCGTTTCCGCTGGCTACAATAATTTTGTCGAGTTTCATATTTTTATTATATAATAAAATATTATAATTGTAAAGGGTTTACCATTTCAAACGGTGCAGGTTTCCGCATAAATTAAAGCCGTCAAAGTTTTGTTGCCGCAGTCCTTCGTAAACGGCTATCGCCACCGAGTTTGACAAATTGAGACTGCGCGTTTCGCCAATCATAGGTATGCGTACGCAAGCGTCTTTATGCTCTTTTAACAGCTCTTCGGGTAATCCGCGCGTTTCTTTACCGAATACTAAAAAGTCGCCACGCTTGAAATTTATTTGCGAATATACTTTTTGCGCCTTTGTAGTAAAATAATAAAAGGATGCGGAGGGGTTTGATTTTGTAACTTCGTCAAAGCAATCGTAATAGAAAATTTCGGCGTCCTTCCAATAATCCAGCCCCGCGCGTTTTAAATATTTGTCACTGACCTCGAACCCCAGCGGGCGCACAAGATGGAGTTTACAACCCGTGGCGGCGCAGGTGCGCACTATGTTGCCCGTGTTTTGCGGGATTTCGGGCTCTACCAAAACAATATTGAACATAAAAATTCCTCTTTGTCGTGCAGTTTATTCCATTTTAAAATAAGGAGGTAAAAATTGCAATAAAAAGCACGGTTAAATTTCATTTGACAAGCCGTGCTATGTATTGATAAAATAATAAAGGCGGGCAACCGCTAAATTACCGGAGATGAAATTTTAAAATATGAGAGTATCGTTACTCGCGTTGGGCGGTTCGGAAGTTTTGACCGTTATAAACTGTATGCTTATGCTTTTCGGCGGGGTTGCGGCGTTTATCATAGGAATGAATATGATGGGCACCAACCTCGAAACGGCGGCGGGCAAGTCCATGCGCAGACTTATGGCAAAAGCCACAAAAAATCGTTTTCTCGGCGTTGCGACCGGCGCGGCGGTTACCGCAATAGTTCAGTCTTCTTCGGCGACTACTGTTATGATAGTAGGTTTTGTAAACGTGGGGCTCATGACCCTCACGCAGGCGGTGTCAATAATAATGGGCGCCAATATAGGAACTACGGTAACGGCTTTTATCACCGCTATTTCAACGGCGGGCGCGGAGTTTGAAATCACCGCTCTTTTCGCGTTTGTCGCGTTTGTGGGCGTACTTATGTCCATGCTCGGCAAAAAGGATAAAATAAAACGTGTCGGTTTTATTTTACAGGGATTAGGTTTGATTTTTGTCGGAATGGACGTGATGTCTGTATCTATAAAACAGATGCTTGCTGACGCAGAAATAAAGCAGGTAATAGATAATGTGTTCATATCCATAGGTTACGGTAAAGATGTGCTCACGTGGGAAATTATTGTATTATTTCTTTTGGGAGCGGTGTTTACCGGTATCGTACAGTCGTCGTCAACTGCTACGGCAATAGTAATATCACTTACTGCGAGCAATCTGATAACATTGCCAATGGCAATATTTATTATTCTCGGAACAAACGTGGGGACTTGCGTAACCGCGCTGTTTTCCTCGCTGGGCACCAATACAAACGCAAAGCGCACCGCGATAGTACACTTGTTGTTTAACCTTATAGGCAGTATCGTATTCATAATTCCGCTTGCGTTTACAAGCGGATATATAGCCGACTTTTTAAACTCTTTCATTGCCAACGTATCGTGGCAGGTAGCAATTTTTCATATGGCGTTCAACTTGCTTACAACGGCTATTCTGCTCCCGTTCATAAAATATCTCGTCAAGCTCGCGTGCCTCATAGTCCCCGAAAAGAAGGGGCAGGGCGGGCAGAGCGACGAGCACGAAACGCTCGACAAACGTCTTTTGCGCACCCCCGCAATTGCGGTGGGGCAGGTGAGAAAGGAACTCACCTATATGGGCAAACTCGCGTTCGACAACTACAAGCGCGCCCTCGATATGCTGCTCACGGGGGATATGAGCAAGGCTAAAGAGTTTGCCGCTACTGAAAAAAATATAAACGACTATAACAGTTATATTTCTTCGTTCCTCGTAAAACTCTCTTTGGAGGATCTGGCGGAAACCGACGAAAAGAAGGTTTCTTCATTCTACCACGTTGCTTCGGATATCGAGCGCATAGGCGACTATGCCGAAAATATCGTTGAATACGCGATGAAAATGAACGGAGACAAGGCGCAGTTTTCGGATCACGCCAAGCAGGAAATTCTGGAAATGGACGGGCACATTTCAAGGCTCTACGAGTGCGTGCGCTCGGTGTTCGCCGATATAGACCTCAAATATATAGAAGAGGTCGAACGGGAAGAGAGCGCAACCGACGAGGTTTGCGAAAAGATGCAAAAGGCGCACCTGCGCCGCGCGGAGGAAAACCGTTGCACGCCCTCGGCGGGAGCTATTTATCTGCAACTCGCCATAAATATGGAGCGTATAGGCGACCACCTTCACAACATAGCGAACTCGGTCAAAACTTATCATTCGGCTACTTAACAACTTACGTTTAAAAACCGCGCGGACTAAAAGTCCGCGCGGTTTTTACGTTATTTTAAGCATATGTGAGGGGTAAATAATATTACAAGCGCTATTTGCCGTCTTTTTCGTCGTCTTTTGTTATCGCCGCTTCGGAAAGCGCGTCAAAAGGCTCGTTTGCGGGCGCTGAAACGCGTACGCCCCGCAATATGCGCCTGCGAACTGCAAGAAAGGCATAATAGCCGCCCGTAAAAATCCAGAACAGTCCTACGTAAACCGCGTACAGCGCAATAAGGTAAGACAAGTAAAATTCGCAGTCCCATATTTTAAAAGGTATGTACTCGAACGGTATCGGCAGCGGATTTATCTGCGTAAACGCGTAGTTCGGCGTGAGCCATTCGCCATCCTGCAAGGTGTATCCTCCGTATGAAAATCTCATCGAGGCGGAAGAAACCAGCCCGCTCGCAACCGTTGCGAGAATAATAACTAAACAGTAGTATATTATGGGGGTAACGCAGTCGCGCGGTTTGAATTTGTAATGTCCCAAAGCGGACGGCAACACCGAAAGCGCAAATAAAAGGCAGTGCGTAAGGCAAAAGTATAAAATAGAGTACGAGCAGAAAATTCCGTAGTTTGACATTTCGTCTTTACCGAAGTATATAAACACGGTAAGCGCTCCGGCGGCGTGCACGAAGAACGAAATAGCGTATAATACTTTTTTTCGGAGTATTACGGAAAGGCATGCCACGTATACGCCTATGTTGCATATAAACAGCGGAATACAAGCGAAAACGGTGTTGTAAACATTGTAGCCGTCGCCCATCACCACGGAGTCCTTGCTGTGATACTGTATTAAAAGCACTATTGCCGCCGCCGCAAGAAAATCGCGTTGCGCGCCGCCGTTCTTCTTGCGCAAAAAGTAATAGGCGCCTACGGTGAACGCTACAAGTACAGCCAGAGCAAGGAAGTGCCAAACGGTAAAGTTTTTAAATCTTAAAAAGCTGTTGGCAGGTATTGCGTTTATGTCGAAAAAGTTTTCGAAGATATTGAGGGGCGCAACCGCTGTAATGGCGAAAGGCAGGTAAATAAAGCTCTTTGCTTTGATTTTAAAGCCGTCCCGCGCAAACAGTAAAGCGCATGCAAACAGTTCGGAAAATCCGGCGGTAAAAAACAGCGTCTGGTTGAGCCATTCAGGAATAAATTCGTTTATGTTCGCATAAACCTTTTCTGCTGGAGTCGCACTTTCCGTCAGCATAGTGATTTCGAAAAAATCGCCGAAAGTAAAGCAGCTTATAATTACGAATACGGGTAAAACGTATTTGGCTATATCGGCGCAGCTCTTCTTTTTATAGAATACCGCGAGCGGCAACAAAAGATAGCCCGCTTTTTTGACCCACTGGCTTATTACGAAAAATACGTTGAAAGAATCTTCGCCGTCTAAAAGCGATATTCGGTTGAATATGTAATAGTCGCTCACGGTCAGCGTTAAAAAAAACGCCGAAACCAGCATGACGGCAACGTAAACTTTAAGCGCGCCGTCTATCGTTCGTTGTTTGACGTTCATAGCGCTTATATTATAATGTTAAGCGTCGGGTTTGTCAATGGTAATTGTTTCCGCCGTATTTGCCGCCGAATAAAATTTATTTAAAAATCGTTTGTAAAACTTTTCTTTTAGTGTTATACTGTAAAAAAGAAATAACGGAGAAATATATATGGCAAAGATAACCAAAGACACGTTAATTATGGATTGCCTTAAACTTAACCCCAACAGCGCCGAAATTTTGCAGGCGGTAGGCATGCATTGCCTCGGTTGCGCTCTCGCTCATAACGAAACTATAGAGCAGGCTGTTATGGTTCACGGCAACGACCTCGAAAAACTTCTTGCAAAACTTAACGAAGGTCTCGAAGGCTAAAAAGCAAACCGCGCGGATAACCGCGCGGTTTTTGCAAGTTGAAATTCCACGACATGCGGCGGGGGATTTTTTATTTGTCTTTTTTAGATAGCGCGGCGGTCAGCCGGGTTAAAATATCCCTGCCGCCGTTTAAGTTTATGTTTCCGACTTTTTTACATATGCGCTCAACAAATTCAAGTTCTTTGAGTTTATAAAGCGTCGCGTTCTCGTCCATCTCTTGATTTCCAACAGTTGGATGCGTTGGAAAAATCTTTGCATTGCGCGCAGTTTCGTCATTTGTTATAATAATCTCGTAATCAAAGGAGGTTATTATGAAAAAGTTTAAATCTGCCGCCGCGGCGCTGGCGGCTTTGGCAACTGTCGTTACCATGAGCGGCTGCACCGCCGCGGGTTCGGCGGACGAAGATATAGAAAACGGTTCGGAGATAGTGGCGCCGGAAACTCCGGACATTCCTTCGCAGCCGCAACCGCCGCCCGTTACCGATCCGGAAGCGGGTGGGGAGGAGCTTCCTCCCGAAGAGGAAGGGCCTGTCGTTCCCGAACCGCCGAAAGTCAAGAAAATCACTTACATTAACGTGCTTTCGGAAGGGGTGAATATCCGTTCGGGCGCGGGTACGAACTACGCGGTGCGAGGCTCGGCGGAAAAATCTACTATGTATGCGCTTGACGGCGCTACCGACGGTTGGTACAAAACGGGCTATAAAAATAAATCGGCGTACATATCTTCTAAATATTGCAAGCAGGTTGAAATGACCGCGAGCGAAGACGATAGGATAGAGGCGGTTATAGCCGAGGGCACCAAACTTTTGGGCACGGCGTACGTGTTCGGCGCGGTGCGCTACCACGACGGTAACGGAAAACTCTTAAAAGACTTCACCACCGGCGCGTTCGATTGTTCGTCGCTTATGCAATACATATTTTATAAAGGGGCTTACGTCAATTTGCATCTCACGACCAGAACGCAGATTTATCAGGGCAAAACGGTGAAAAAATCACAGCTTCAACGCGGCGACCTGATGTTTTTCACCAACGAGTCGCGTAAGGACAACGTCGGTGTGGAAAGGGTCGGGCACGTTGCGCTCTATCTCGGGGACAACTGGATTTTGCACACGGCTTCCGACTACGCGAAAATAGAGCAGATTTCGGCAAAGCGTTGGAGCTTCTTTATTCAGGGGCAAAGAATATTTTAAAAGTAATAATAAAAGCCTTTCCGCAATATAGCGGAAAGGCTTTTTAGTATACGTTTATATTTAAATATTTTTTTATAATCTCAAAATCGTAAGGGGGAATAACAATTTCGTATTCGCAGCCGTTACGGCTTATTCTTACGGAATAATAAGGTTTAACGTAAAAAGCAACTGTGTTTGCTTTTATTTTATATTGTTTATATTTGTCGCCGTTAAACGCTTCGGGTTTATTCCAATTTAAAAACGACACCGTCTTATCTGTTTTGTAAGCGCATAGTATGGAAGAAATCGGAACGGCGGTAACGGTTTCAGTGTCGGCAAAACAAAGATTATTATTTTCCGTAAAAATTTTAATGGGAATCGCTACGTATTTCGCAAGCGGATTTGCGTTTTTTATTTTGCCCTTTTGGGTAGTTTTATATATTGAGAAAAATACGTCTATCTCTTCTGCGCCGTCGGGGATTTTCAGTTCTTCATAACATGCGGAATTGAGTTTTTGCTGGTCGAGCGCTGTTTGCTCAACTATGGGGTTGCTTTCGGTTTTTTTGTATTTAATTTTTTCGCAAACGAACAGTATTATGCTTATTAATCCCGTGCATGCGGCGATAGGTAATATAACTTTTGAGTTTTTATACGCCTGTTCGAAGCCTATATTAAATCCCGCGCTCACGAAAGAAATTATAACTATCAGAGCAAAGCAGAAAAAAATGTATTGTTCGATCTTTGCCCAAAACGGCAGCGAGGCGCTTTTTTCTATATTTTTGTATTTGGAATAATTTTCGTCCTGCCGACGGGAATTCTCTTCCGAAATTCTGCGTATTACAAATTCGTCGTCAACCTGCCCGCGTGACTTGTCATAACCGAAAACGTTTTTCATATTTCACCTCGTTTACCGTGTAAAACGTCTGTTCTTTGAAATATTTACTCGGGATCGTCCTTTTTTACTTTGCCCGTAATAAAATCGCCTTCGGGCGCGGGAGGGTTAAGTTTTTTTTCTTCGCTCGCTTGCATACGTTTACATGCGAACATAAGAGCGGCAAAAACGCAACCCGCTCCGAGCGGAACGAATCCCCACCAGTTAAAATATACGAAAATAAACACGGTAACCGCCGCGCATGCCACGGCTAACAGACAAAATATAATCCTTAAATTCTTATACATATATATAATATATAATATCGGCGTTAATTTGGCAAGCAAATTTTTTTGCCGCGCCTCACTCCTGACAAAGAATGTAGTTAGTATCTACATCAAGTAACTTGCAAAGATTTGCAAGCGTATCAAGTGCGGGCATCTTTTGTCCGTTTACATAACTTGATATAGCTTGTTGGCATATCCCTAATGATTTTGCTATTGCGGTTTGAGACAATCCACTTTGATTTATTGCTTCAATTAATCTAATTCTGATTTGGTCAAGAGTTATCATATTTTAATTTTCCAATACTACTTTTCTAATAATTTTACTACCAACAGTAGGAAAACAACTTGACATACAACTAATGGTGGTGATATAAAAGATTATATATTTTATATTGGGAGCAACTGAAATGAATCAATGTTACAAATGCCGAAATTTTCAAAGATATTACATTAAAGGGACAAAAATGTACAATATGACAAAGATAGGCAGGTGCTGTATAAAAAACGAAACGGTTTCAAATACGGATTGTTGTGGAGAGTTCAAAATTAAAGTCAGGTATAAACCGGGGTGTGAATTGCCTTTTTTACAACTCAACGATTTACTCACCGAAATAACCGAAATTCGCAAATATTTAGAGGATAAAAATGATGACGAAGAACAGGAGGTGTAAAACCTGCAACTTTTGCAAGAGGCTGTGCCGTCAAATCGGCGCAAATTATAGTCTTGAAAAAATGTATTACTGCACCGCGCGCGAAGAAATAACCTTAACGGAAAGCGTTTGCTCGCGTTGGGAGAGGGCAAAAGCCGAATACGACCTTTCGCCCGAAAGGTTTGCCGCGGCAGACCGAGATATAAAGGCAATAATTGCGCTTTGCGCAAAAGAACAATATTGTAATTGTGTGAATTTTTCGCAAAATGTTAAAAAATAACTTATAAAAAACTTTTTATAAAAAACGCATATAAAGCGTTGACTTTGTATTTTCTATATGATATTTTAGAAAAGCTGTCGGCGAGCGAGGCGCAAGCGCCAAAAACCGCCAAGCAAAGACAAAAAACTTTATAAAAATTTTTTAAAAAAGTTTTAAAATTTGCTTGACACGTTTATAATAGATATGATATTATAGACAAGCTCACCGAAATGAGCACCGACTTAAATTCGTCGGTCAACGCAGTTTAAAAATTGAATAGAAGGAAACGAATTATAAAAAAAGTTTCTGTCAATTTAACTTTGAAGTACAAATAGTACCACAAAGCAAAGTCAGCAAAGATAATGACTATAAATAGTCGAGATAGAGCCACGGACGCGTAAGCGTTCGGTTTTATACAATTAAACTCAAGAGTTTGATTCTGGCTCAGGATGAACGCTGGCGGCGTGCTTAACACATGCAAGTCGAATGTAGTTTACTACATGGCGGACGGGTGAGTAACGCGTGAGCAATCTGCCCATATCTGGGGGATA
>CAJTUK010000007.1 GCA_910579525.1 uncultured Christensenella sp.
TATTGCATCGAATAGATTGCTTGCAAACAACGGCTTTAAGATAAAAAAGAAATCGCAATTTAAAAAATATAAAATGAATATCTGTTTTAACAGTTACATTTATACTTTCAGTTGCGCTAATTAAACTTTGTAAATAATGTGTAGTTAAAAGCTCGCGAACAATTTGTTCGGGAGCTTTTTATAATTGCATGTTTCTTCCTATCGGAAGTTCGTTTTTACAGCGGGGGCTTTTTTCTGTTTTTAAGACGGGATTGCTATATTTCGGAATAAAAAAAACCCGCGACGGGTACCCGTCGCGGGGAGCAATGTTTAATTACTTCATTAAGTTTGCTTGTTTGTAGAATTCATTCATAAGACCGTCGGAAACGAGATCGCGTACTTTGCTGTAGTAAATGAATACGGAAGCGAAGAATTTGTCGTTTTTGCCGCCCACGCTATAATCGGGGATACAAGAGAGCGCGTCTGCCTGACGTTCGAGGAAGATTCTCGAAAACTCGAGTTTCTGGTCGTTGTTGAGAGTACGAATGAAGTCGTCGGTAGGACCGTTATAGATAACGGGGGTGTAGACGACGTTGCCGTCCGCATCGTTGGTATAAACTGAAACGGGAGCGTCGGCGGGCTGTTCTTCGGCAACTGCCTCTGCGGTTTCGGCAGCCTTGCTTGCCTGTTGCGCTTCTTTCTGTGCGCGGCGTTCAGCCTTTTCTCTCGCCCTTCTTTCTTTTCTGGTTTCGACTACGACTACTTCGCCGTTTATTACGGTTTCGGCAGGCTTGTCGTTTTTAGCCTTTTTGCGCGATTTGAAGGTAAGCAGGCGGATAATGTTTATTATGAACGCGATGACCGCAAGAGCCGCGATTACCATCGAGAACAAGCCGATTGTTATGCCTTCGGTTATAGCCGATACGATTATAACGATTGCGATAGCGGCGATTTCGAGAGTGTATCTCACGATGTTGGTGATGAGCATCCAACGGCTCGTTTTCTTGCCCATGCCCATAATATCGAGCACGCAGTTGAGAAGAACTATGAACACTACGATTGCGCCGACGATATCGAGAATTGCGAGTTTGATATCGGAAGGGATTGCATAACCCGCCGCAACTACCGTGTTAACGAAAGATATTGCCGAGTGGTCGCCGATAAATCCGGTGCCGAGCCAACTGAGGTTTGCGCACATTCCGTTGATGGGGTCTGCAAGAGCGGGGATAATTTTTGCCAGATCGTACACTGCAACGAGTGCCGTGAGTACGCCGAGGAGCGCGAGAATGAGCTTGAACAGACCCGAGCCCTTTTTGTAGAATATTGCCTGAACGGCGAGCATCAGGAACACTCCGCCGAACGCGCCCATTACGGTGAAGCAGTTGAAGGAAGCTATTCCGCCTTCCGTAAAGTTCAAAGCGTAGTTGAGCGCCATGAAGAGGAGGGACGCGAGCACTGCCGCGGCACACGCTTCGATGAAGGAAGCCGCCTTTAAAGCAATGTTCTTTTTAGCTTTTTTGCTTGCCGTGTTTGCGATAACGGGAATAAGAGCGACCAGCCCCATAAGCGTTACGAGAGCGTAGAGGATTACGAGAATAGCGCCCATATCGAGCGAGAAACTGCCCCACGTTGCGAGCTTGTAGCTGAACGCCAAAGGATATTTAGCGGCTATGTCCGCAAGAAAATCAAGCCCGTAGATGGAGTTGATTGCCGCGGGAAGTTGCGCGGCCAACATTTTGCCGAGGACGTCGTCACCCGTACCCGTAAAGGGAAGCAGAAGCCCCAAAAGCAAGCCGACAAGCGCGATTGCGTAAGTCACAAGCGCTACGATTCTGTTGGGGGCTTTTCTGATAGTTTTATCATTTCCCATGTCAGTAGATCTCCGTTTAAAAATTTTCGTCTCCGTGCAAGCGCGGAAAAACGTTTGTCGTTTAGTTTGGATAATACACATTTTACACCGAAAAGGCGCGTATGTCAAGAATAAATATAATATTTACCCGTAAAATATAAACTAAAAAGGGCGTTTTCGAGGTGAAAATTTCGTTAAAATGTCAATTTTTTACATTTCTGCGCTTTTTTTTACGCCCGTTTCAACCTAAAATACGCGTTGGGTGCGGTATATGCGCCGTTTAACGGCGTCGCCGTTTTCGGTTATTATGGGATTAAAAAGGGTTTTATATTCCGCGGACGTTATTTAACGCGGCGGTAACGGATATAATAAATAAAGTTTTGTTTGCGTTTTCGGCGTAATTTTGATATAATGCGGAAAAGGCAGGTTTTTGATATGGAAAATAATCGAAAATACGGTGAAATTGAGGATATTCCGCGGGCAAACGGGGAAGACGGAGAGGATTTTCCCGCTCCGCCGCCAGCGCTTATAGGCGGGGCGGACGTTATGCGGCTTTTGGGTACGCTGCCGAAAACGCAGCGCGAAAAGCTGACCTCGGGCTACGATATCAAGACGCTTGCGAAGATTTTCGAGGACGCGGAAGCGATGCGTACGGTGGACGCTTTTATAGAAAACGATTTGAGCGTGTGCCGTACGGCGCGCGCCATGTACATGCACAGAAACACGCTGATTTACAGGCTCAACGCGATACGCAGACAGACGGGCTTCGATTTGCGGGTTTTTAAAATGGCGGTGACTTTTAAAATTTTACACTATCTGTATGTTTTGAGGTGAGGTGAATTTATGGAAGAGAACGAGGGCGTTTCTTTATCTGAATCAAACGAAAGAAAGTTGAACGCGATTAAAATAGCGGTTGCGGTAATCTGTGCGGTAACGATTGCGGCGGGCTGTTTTTTCGCGGGTTTTTTTATAAGGGAGGCGACTTTGCCGCAGGACGTAACGTCTATGAAATGGGCGTTGGGAATAATAGAGGACAACTATTATTTTTACGACGACTTCGACAGGGACGGGGCGAAGAACGAGTCGCTTGCGGTGCTGGCTTCGAAGCTGGACAGATATTCGGAATATTACACCGCGGAGGAATATGAAAGGCAGGTTAAGGACAATGCCGGTTCGAAGAGCGGGCTGGGGATATCTTATAATTTTATTAACGGTACGGGCGTGCGCGTTGTGACGGTTGCGGGCAATTCGCCTGCTTACATTGCGGGGATAAGCGCGGGAGACGTTTTTACCGGAGGCGTTTACAAGGGCGAGGAAGTAAAGTTCGACACGGCGGAAAAGGCGTCCTCGTTTTTTGCCGAAGCGGAGGACAACGTTGAATTTACCGTGAATTCTGCGGAGCGTTCTTATACGGTTGCGAAGTGCGAATACACCGCGAGCTACGCGTGTATGGCGACGAGTTCTACTTATTGGGACTTTATTTCCGCGGCGGAAGGCGGGTTAAGCCCGAACGAGGACAAGACAAAAGCTATGGGATTTTTACCCGAAGATTTTGCCTATATAAGGCTGTCGCAGTTTTACGGCACGGCGGCGAACGAGCTGGGAGTGCTGTTTGAAAAATTCAATTCTTACGGCAAAAAGTCGATGATAATCGATTTGCGCAATAACGGAGGCGGGTATGTGGACGTTATGTGCGATATAGCCGGCTATTTTACTTCTTCGCAGACGCAACGCGGCTGCGTTGCGATGACCGCGGAATATAAAAACGGCGGGACAAGAACGGAATATACTAAAACGCACAAGAGCAACGCCGCTGTTTCGAAGGATACCGATATTTACGTTTTGGCGAATTCCGGCACGGCGAGCGCGTCGGAGGCGCTTATAGGCGTTTTGGTGAGTTACGGGTTTTTGGATTACGAAGATATATTTGTTTCCGACTTCGGCGAAGAATATCTGGCTTATGCGGGCGAGAGCGCGAAGACTGCGCAGACTTACGGTAAGGGGATAATGCAGACGACGTTCGTCAATCCTTTTACGCACGAGGCTCTGAAACTGACCACGGCGAGGATACTTTGGCCGAACGGCAAGTGTATACACGAGACGGCGCTTTCCGCAAAGGACGGCTGCTCTCCGGTATATGCGGAGTGGACTTCGACCAAGGACGACTCCGAACTCAAACGCGTTTTGGAAATTATAGAAAGCAAAGGCTGAATAAAGCGGGGAAAAGCCCCCGCCCCGCCGCAATTCGTGCGGCGGGGCGGGGGCTTTTTGTTTGTGTGATTAAAGGGGTTTTTTAAGTGACCTTACGCGGCGCGCCGTGAACAGTACGCAGACGAGAAAGCCGCCGTCGGAGCGGGTTATTTCGACGGAAGGGTTTTCCGCTTCGAAATATTCGTCTAAAACTTTTTGCATATCTTTTAAAAAAAGACCGCGTTCGAAGTCGGACATATCGTCGCGTTCGAGAACAATGTTTTTCATACCTTTTCCCTCAATTTTCTTTTAAAATATCCGTTTACGCCGCCGAAGCCCTTTAACACGTTGAATACGCCCTCGCGCTTGCCGAGCAGGACTTCAGCCGCAAACGAAAACGCTTTTTTCGTATAGTTTTTGCATTTGCCGGCGGGGAGAAGCAGGTCTTCGGGGATTACCGCCGCGAGCGGAGTATGCAGGAGCGCGGAGATTTCGTGCGCGGTCATGGTTTCGCCGTTTAAAATCTGCGCGGCGTTGAGTTTGTTGACCACGAGCGAGACGTTTTTCAAACCGCCGTCGGCAAGACGCGAACGGCACGCGTCGGCGCTCTTTACCGACGGAACGTAAGGTTCGGTGACGATAAGAGCCGAGTTGCAGAGGTTTGCGCATGTTTTGTCGGCGAGGATAAAGTCGAACAGTCCGTCCACGTCGTGCACCGCCTTTTCGGCGAAAGATTTGTCGCGCAGACCTATCGACGGCATGAACGCGAGGTTGCTCTCTCTAGGGTGGGATACTACCGTCTGTTTGGCGCGGCAGGCGCACTTTTCGTAGTCGGCGAGGGTGTAAACCACCGTTTCGCGGCAACCGCCTATTATTTCGGCGCAGCCCGTTTCCGAGTCGCCGTCTACCACGAGGGTGCGCGCGCCCAGCTTTGCCAGCGCCAGACCCAGACCCACGGCGAAAGTGGTTACGCCCGTGCCGCCCTTGAAAGAAGTGATTAAAATTTTTTGTGACATAACCTTAATTTAATATAACGACCGAGGGGGAAATCGGGCTTATTTTGCCGTATTAGAGCGAAAAACGTATTTAAGCGTTATTTTTGCACGCGCGGAAAACTATATTATTATTATGAAATTACTCGAACAGATTTTATCCGAGTTGGGCGCGGACGATTTAAAGGCGTTTACCGTGGTTCCGTCTTTCGGCGCGTATTTCCGCAGTGTGAAAAGCGTGAACGAGTATTCGGCGGAGAAAATAGTGCTTACTGTGAGAAAGACCGCGGTTACGGTCGAGGGCGAAGGACTGGAAATAGGCAGTTATTTCGAACAGGATATATTCATCAAGGGGAATATAAAAGTTGTTAAAATATGTTGACCTGACGAGGATAAAGATAATTTCCGCTGCGGAGACGGCGCTCAAAAAACTCAAAAAGGAGGGAGTTGCCGCCTATAACGTAAAAAAAGAGGGGGCGGGACTGCTCTTTTCGGTTAAGGACAAAGACGTTAAAAAAGTTTTTGCAATTTTCGATAAGCCGTGTTATAATGTTTCCGTATATAAGCCGAGCGTGATAAAACGCGCTGCGGCGTTCGTTAAACTGCGGGCGGGACTGTTTGCCGGAGCGTTGCTTTTTGCCGTTTGCGCCTGTTTTGCGAACGGGTACGTTCTTAAAATAGAGGTGAGCGGAAGCGGCAGTTACCTCGAAACGGAAATTTTGAGAATTATCGCGGACGAGGGCGCCGGTACGTTTAAGCCGTTTGCTTCGCTCGACGTTTCGCAGGCGTCGGGAAGAATACTCGCGTTGCCGCAGGTAACTTTTTGCAACATAAGCAAGAAGGGGAGCGTTCTTGTTGTGGACGTGCAGGCCGACGCCGAGCACTACGGCGCGGCGGACGGGAGCGGGCTCATAGCCGACCGCAGCGGAATAATAAGGAATATTGTGGCGGTGTGCGGCACTCCTGCGGTAAAGGCGGGGGACAAGGTAAAGGCGGGGGACGTGCTTATTTATCCCAAAACGCTTGCCGGCGACAAGGAGATAGACTGCCTTGCGGCGGGGTATGCGGAAATAGAGTGCGCGCGCACGACGGAGTACTTTGCAACCGAAGAGAGCGAAGAGAACCTGAAAAACGCTTACGCTTCTACTCTTATAGACGAAGGCGAGATACTTACCCGTAAACATACCGTTAAACCAACGGAGGGCGGGGTTATGTACGTTATAGAATTTACTTGTTTACACAAAGTAAGTATAAATCTGGAATAACTTTATGGATAAAAACGTTAAAAAACTAAACGCCGAAAACACCGACGTTTTGCAAAAATTTTTGGGTGCGTTCGACGAAAACGTAAATCAGCTGATGCAGGAGCTGGGAGTGATAATCCGTGTGGACGGCGTTAAAGTAGTCGTAAGCGGAGCGGAAGAAAGGGTGAACCTTGCCGCGGAAGTGGTTGAAAACCTTTTGGAACTTGCCGGAAAGGGCGAGGATATAGACCGCGGACGCGTGACTTATTGCGTTGAGCTTGCCAAAGAGGGAAAGGCGAAGGATATAACGAAGCTCGCTTCAGGCACGGTTGCGATAACTTCTCGCGGGAAGCCGATTAAGTGCAAGACGGTGGGACAGCGCACTTACGTGGACGCGATAAAAAAACACGGTGTGACGTTTGGGATAGGACCCGCCGGCACGGGAAAGACCTACCTTGCGGTGTGTCTTGCTGTACAAGCCTACAAGCAAAAGCAGGTTGATAAAATCATTTTGACCCGCCCTGCCGTGGAAGCAGGCGAAAAACTGGGGTTTTTGCCCGGCGATTTGCAGACGAAGGTGGACCCGTATTTAAGACCGCTGTACGACGCGCTCGAGGAGATGCTGGGCGCCGAAACTTATTTAAAGCTCATGGAGCGCGGAACGATAGAGGTTGCGCCGCTCGCATATATGAGGGGAAGGACGCTTTCGAACGCGTTTATTATACTCGACGAAGCCCAGAACGCCACGCGCGAACAGATGAAGATGTTTTTGACGAGGCTGGGCGACGGGAGCAAAATGGTGGTTACGGGCGACGTAACGCAGATAGATTTGCCCGACGGAAAGATGAGCGGGCTCGAACACGCCGCGCGCGTTTTGAAGGACGTGGAGGGCGTTTCGGTAATTTACTTAAACGATAAAGACGTTGTGCGCAATCCGCTTGTAATGAGCATAGTGCGCGCTTACGAAAAAGATTTGCACGGGAGAAAAGAACTTGAAAATAAACATGACTAAAAAACAGATCGCTTTTTCGGCGTTGACCGCAACGATATGCCACCTGCTTTTGCTGGCGGTTATGTTCCTTATGGTGGTGATAAACTCCGACGGCGACCTGACTTACTTTTTCGAGAACGAACTGGGCAACGCGCTTACGGTATTGGTGGCGTCTTCGGCGCTGTCTTTGCTGGTATACTGTTTCTTCTTTATAGAAAACAAGAACGTTTTGTGCAAGTACTCGAAGATAATGGAAATTTATCTTGTGCTTTGTCTGTCGATGCTGTTTAACGTTCTGGTGGGAAAATACGTTTCGCCCACCGCCCGCCCGCTGTTGTTTTTCGCTTTGACAGCCTGCATGATTTTGAGGCGCAGAGAAGCGATATTTTTAAACAGCGTGTATATGTTGTTGCTGTTCGTATTCAACCGTTATCTCAATTCGGTTGACATAAGCGGCGGACACTACGAGATGATAGAGAGCTTTTCGAGCCTTTTGACGGTGTTCTGCGGCGGAATTATAAGCATATTTTTGATGAAGAGCGTAAAGACCCGCCTCGGCAGCGTGCTGGTCGGGCTGGTGCTGTTTGTTCCCTCGATAATAATAAACCTTGTTATGCAGGTGCCGGCTATGGAGAATTACGGCTGGTACAACGTGCTCGAAATAGGAATGTTCAGTATTTTCGACTGCGTGCTTTCCGTTCTGCTGTTTATGTGCGTTCTGCCCGTTATAGAGGGGTTGTTTTCAGAACTTACGGCGTTCAGACTGCGCGAGCTTACCTCCGACAACGCGAGGCTGATTAAAAAGATGAAGCAGCAGGCGTTGGGAACGTATAACCACAGCATCGTGGTGGCGCAACTCGTGGAGGCGTGCGCGAGCGCGATAGGCGAGGACAGCGAACTTGCGCGGGCGGTGGCTTATTATCACGACGTGGGCAAACTTAAAAACCCCGAAATGTTCGCAGAGAATCAGAGCGAATACGATTTGCACAAGGAACTGACTCCCGAGCTTTCGGTAGATATAATACGTTCTCACGCGAAGGAGGGGGCGAAACTCATCAAAAAGAACAAGCTGCCCGATATATTCGCGGACGTAGCGGTTCAGCACCACGGCACTATGCCCATAAAGTACTTTTATGCAAAGGCGCTGAAAATGAGCGACGGCGAGTTAAACGCGGCGAATTATTCTTACGCGGGACCCACGCCCACGACCAAGATAGCGGCGATAGTTATGATTTGCGACGCTTCGGAAGCGGCGGCGCGCTCGCTTTCGGACCGCACCCCCGAAAAGGTTGCGGCGCTGGTGGGCAACATAGTTGAAGAGCGTATGAATTTAGAGCAGTTTTCCGACTGCGACATAACTATGCGCGAGCTCACGGTTGTGACGCGTACGGTTACAAACCAGCTTGCGGGCGTGTACCATTCGAGAGTGAAGTACCCCAAACTTGTTTTATCGAGGAAATAAAGCGTATTTAGGAATTTTTGCGTAGCTGTTGCCGCTTGATTCCGGAACCGGTATAAATATATTATGTTTAAGATTTATTGCGACGATTACGATTTTTGCCCGATTGAGAAGGCTATTGACGAAGAGGTCGGGTGCGGTTGCGGGCTTTCCGCCGAAATTATTTTTACTGACGAAGAGGAAATTAAAATGCTCAACCGCGAAACGCGGGGAACGGACGCGGTTACGGACGTTTTGAGCTATCCTTCGCTGGACGGGATAAAGGGAAAACGGCTGAAAAAAGAGGATTATTCCGCTGACCTTGACGAAGAGGGCAATATATTTTTGGGAAGCATAGCGATATGTACCGCCAGAGCGAAGGAACAGGCGGAGGAATACGGGCACGGCTACGAGCGCGAGCTGAATTATCTTGCCGTGCACGGGCTGTTGCACCTTTTGGGTTACGACCATATGACGGACGAGGACAAGCCCGAAATGCGCGAAAGGGAAGAAGCGGTTATGAAAAGGTTGGGACTTGCGAGAGAGTGAGTTCGGGCACGGCTGATAAAGAGCGCGGAACAGCTTTTTGAGCGTGAGGAGGAATCAATGAAATCGGGTTTTATAGGTGTTATAGGTAAGGCGAACGCGGGGAAAAGTACGCTCATAAACGTGCTCGTTGGCGAAAAGGTAGCTATAGTTTCGCCCAAGCCGCAGACGACGCGCCATTCGATTATGGGCGTTTTGACCAGGGAAGATTATCAGCTTGTGTTCGTGGATACCCCCGGTATATATAAGAGCGCAAATTATCTGACCGATATGATGATGAAAACTACGGACGACACCGCGAAGGACGTGGATTTTATTTTATTTGTTCAGGACGGGCACGAGGGGATTTCGGAGAACGATATAGAACTTATTAAAAAGTATTCTTCGGGTAAAATTCCTATGGCGGTAGCCTATACGAAGATAGACATAATGCCCAAGGAAAACATTGCGGACGACGTTAAAAAACTCTATGAAAACGGCATAGAGTGCGACGTGTTCCCCGTTTCCGCGAGGAAGTATCAGAATATAAAGAAACTCGAAAAGTATCTTGCCGACAAGATGCCCGAGGGCGGTAAGGTAATAGAGGAGGACATAGTTTCGGACAAGAGCGAAAAGTTTATGATCGCCGAAATTATGCGTGAAAAAATCCTTTTGAAGTTCGACGACGAAATTCCGCACGGGATAGCTATTGTTATAAATACTTTCGAACGGCGCGAGAACGGAACTTTTGAGGTAAACCTCGATATTATATGTGAAAAAGCCAACCATAAGGCGATACTTATAGGTAAACAGGGGCGGGCGATAAAGGAAGTATCTTCCTTCGCGCGCGAGGGTATGGAAAAGTTTTTGGGCGCGAAGGTGTTTTTGACTACGTATGTGCGCGTGGAAGAGGATTGGAGAAACAGACCGGGGCTTATTAAAGACGTTTTTATCGTATAAAAAACGGCAGGGATTATTCCTTGCCGTCTAACTGTTTGTAAAGCATATAGTAACTTACGTTGCCCGTTTTTTCAAACATTTTCCATGCGAGTTCGGCTGCGTCTTTGTCTCTTTTCATAATAATTGTCTCCTTAAAAAGAGAATGTGCCTTTTTTTAAAAATTATTAAAAATTTTTACCGCGCCGATGCAAAACCACGGTTTTGCATCGGCGCGCCCGAGTTGCGGCTTTGTATATTTGCGTGCCGTTATTAGCGTGGGGTATATATGGAAATAAAATTAAACGCATTGATGCTGCGCGCCGCGGATTACGGTGAAAACGATAAAATTCTGACTTTGCTTACCGCGGAATACGGCAAGATAACCGCCGGAATCAAGGGCGTAAAAAAACCTGCGGCAAAACTCAAATTTTCGGCGCAACCCTTCTGTTTTGCCGAATACGTGCTGGCAAGGCGCGGGGAGAAGTTTACCGTTATAAACTGTTCCGAATTGGAGAGCTTTTATGACCTGCGGACGGACGTGAATAAGTTTTACGCCGCTTCCGCAATGGTTGAAGCCGTTTGCGCGGCGACTTACGAGGGGGCGGAATGCGCGTCCGTTTTGTACGAATGCGTAAGGACGCTTTCTGAAATATGCGCCGGCGACGAAAAACTGCCCTTAATAAAATTTTTAAGTTTTGTGCTCGCCTTTTCGGGCTACGCCATAGCTTTGGACGGTTGCGCGGAGTGCGGCGGGGAACTGATAAACGAGGAAAAACTGCGATTCGATATGGACGCGGGGGCGTTTACTTGTTTCGAGTGCGGAACGGGCGCGGGCGCGAGCCGCGTGACATATAACGTTTTGAGGAAAATAGCGGGGAAGAGTTACGAAGAAGATTTTATAACCGACGACGGCGAAAAGCGCGCTTTGCGGCTGATAAGGGAGTATTTTGCGTACAAGACGGACAGCCCGCTGAAGAGTCTGGCGGAGTATATAAGACTTATATGAAATAAAAGCCCCCGCAGGCTATGAATCGGAGGCTTTTACTTTGCCGTAAAAACCCAAGACGGCAACAAAGGACAAAGTGTCGGGTTTTCTTATGAATATCGCAATTCGGAAAATTCCGAAAGTCAAGTATTTTTTCGGAAAATTCCGTGAAATATTTGCGTGGAAAGAGAATTCAGGCAAATTTTAACGGAATATTTACGGGAAAGCGGGCTCACGCAGAGCGAGTTTGCCAGAAGAATGGGTGCGAAGCCTTATCTTGTGAACGACTGGTTGCGCGGCAAGGCGAAACCCGGTTATGACGCGTTGAAAACGATGGTGAAAACGTTAGGCGTTCCGGCGGAATATTTATTGGGGCTTTCGGACGAGTATTGAACGTAAAAACGGCTTAAAGCCGCTTTGGGTTTGGATTGAAAGGGCAACCGTGCGGTTGCCCTTTTTTTGATTTAAGGGACGGAGAACCTGTGCCCCCGCGCCCGCCCGCACAAAATGCGCGGGCGGGCGCGGGAGGGGGGAGATTTTGCCGTATTATTCCATAATTGAGTAATTTTATATAAAATTTTGCCGAAACGCTTGATTAATGGATATTTTTATATTAAAATAGTTTGGATAAGAATAAAACATAATTTATTGGAGGAATTTTCAAATGGCAAAAAAATATTGCTATCTCTTTACCGAAGGAGATGCAAGTATGCGCGCACTGTTGGGCGGTAAGGGTGCAAACCTTGCCGAAATGACCAAAATCGGGTTGCCCGTTCCGCAGGGATTTACTATCTCTACCGAAGCGTGCACGCAGTATTACGAGGACGGCCGTAAAATAAACGACGATATTCAGGCGGAAATTTTGTCTTACATCGACAAGATGGAAAAAGTTTGCGGAAAGAAATTCGGCGACAAGGTAAATCCCCTGCTCGTATCCGTACGTTCCGGCGCGAGGGCTTCGATGCCGGGCATGATGGACACCATTTTAAACCTCGGACTTAACGAGGACGTCGTTAACACCATTGCGGAAAAGTCTAACAACCCCCGCTGGGCGTGGGACTGCTACAGAAGATTCATTCAGATGTTCTCCGACGTGGTTATGGAAGTGGGCAAGAAGTATTTCGAAAAGCTCATTGACGAAATGAAGGAGAAGAAGGGCATAGAATACGACGTCGAGCTCACCGCAGAAGATTTGAAAGAGCTTGCTTGCCAGTTCAAAGCCGAATATAAGAACCAGCTCGGAAAGGACTTCCCCGACGACCCGAAGGAACAGCTTTTCGAAGCGGTTAAAGCCGTTTTCCGTTCGTGGGACAACCCCCGCGCGAACATCTACCGTATGGACCACGATATCCCTTACAGCTGGGGTACCGCGGTAAACGTGCAGATGATGGCGTTCGGAAACCTTGGCAATACTTCGGGTACGGGCGTTGCGTTTACGCGTAATCCCGCGACGGGCGAAAAGGGACTTATGGGAGAATTCCTTGTTAACGCGCAGGGCGAAGACGTTGTTGCCGGCGTTCGTACTCCCATGCCCATAGACCAGATGAAAGACGTATTCCCCGAGGCATACGCACAGTTCCAGAAAGTTTGCTCCACTCTTGAAAACCATTATCGCGATATGCAGGATATGGAATTCACCATTGAGGATAACAAGCTCTACATGCTTCAGACCCGTAACGGCAAGCGTACCGCCGCAGCCGCTATAAAGATTGCTTGCGACCTCATTGACGAGGGAATGATTACCGAGCAGGAAGCGCTTATGCAGATCGACGCGAAGTCGCTCGACATGCTTTTGCACCCGCAGTTTGACGCGAAGGCTTTGAAAGAAGCGGACAAGAACAACGTTGTCGGCAAAGGTATCGCGGCTTCTCCCGGCGCTGCCGCAGGTTCGATAGTGTTCACCGCAGAGGACGCGGTTATTGAAGGCAAGAAGGGCAAGAAGGTTGTTTTGGTACGCCTTGAAACTTCGCCCGAAGATATCGAAGGTATGAAGTACGCGCAGGGTATTTTGACGGTACGCGGCGGACAGACTTCGCACGCGGCGGTTGTTGCGCGCGGTATGGGAACTTGCTGCGTTTCCGGTTGCGGCGACATAAAGATGGACGAGGAGAACAAACAGTTCACCCTTGCGGGTAAAGTGTTCAAAGAGGGCGACGGGCTTTCGCTCGACGGTTCGACCGGTAACATTTACGATTGCCTTATTCCCACCGTACCCGCAGACCCCAACTCGGGTTACTTCGGCAGAATTATGGAACTTGCCGACAAATATAAGAAACTGGGCGTAAGAACCAATGCCGACACCCCCGCTGACGCAAAACAGGCTGCGGCGTTCGGCGCGCAGGGCATAGGACTTTGCCGTACAGAGCATATGTTCTTCGATCCCGCTCGTATCGGCGCGTTCAGAGAGATGATTTGCTCCGACACCGTTGAAGAGAGAGAAGCGGCTCTCGCAAAAATCGAGCCCATGCAGCAGGCGGACTTCGAAGGGCTTATGGAAGCTTTGGAAGGACAGCCCGTTACCATACGTTTCCTCGATCCTCCCCTTCACGAGTTTGTTCCTACGGACGAAGAGGATATCAAGGCGCTTGCAAACGCGCAGGGCAAGACCGTTGCGCAGATCAAGCAGATTATAAGCGATTTGCACGAGTTTAACCCGATGATGGGTCACCGCGGTTGCCGTCTTGCTGTAACTTATCCCGAAATCGCCGTTATGCAGACCAAGGCCGTTATTAAAGCGGCTATAGCGGTTCAGAAGAGACACAAGAAGTGGAAGGTAGTTCCCGAAATAATGATTCCCCTTACGGGCGAAGTAAAGGAACTTGCTTTCGTTAAAAATATAGTAGTTAAGACCGCGGACGAAGTCATTGCTTCTTCCGGCGCCAAACTCAAATACGAAGTCGGCACGATGATAGAAATTCCCCGTGCCGCGCTCACTGCCGATGAAATTGCAAAGCAGGCGGATTTCTTCTGCTTCGGTACAAACGACCTTACGCAGATGACCTTCGGATTCAGCCGTGACGACGCGGGCAAGTTCTTGCCTTCTTACTACGCAAACAAGATTTACGAGAGCGACCCGTTTGCGCGCCTCGATACTATCGGCGTAGGCAAGCTGATGGAGACCGCCGTTAAACTCGGCAAGAAAGGTAACAAGAAAATTCACTGCGGTATCTGCGGCGAACACGGCGGAGATCCTTCGTCCATAGAGTTCTGCCACAATATCGGGCTCAACTACGTTTCGTGCTCGCCTTACCGTGTGCCCATCGCAAGACTTGCGGCTGCACAGGCTGCTATTAAACAAAGCAAGGAGAACAAAAAATAAGCCTTTTTGGTCTTTCTCCATTAGCTTTGAAGAAGCCAAGCAGTATCGTCGCAAATTTCTCAATGTGCTAACGCGCGAATCCCAATGGGAAGAAATAATTGTGGACGTATATCTTTAATCAAATAGAAAGTCGTTACTTTATGTAGCGGCTTTTTTATTTCCTGCATTGATAATTCTTGATATTCTCTACTGATTGTGCTATAATAGCAATGCGACATTATTGAGAATAGAACAGTCCATCAATTTTAATGGGCGTATTCTATTATTTTAATTTAATCAGACGATACTAATTAGGTAGTAATGTACGGTATCGCGGTCTGATTGTTGAAATAGTAGAATTCGTTTTGCTATGAAAATGGTGGACTCTCAATAGTGTCGCAACTATGCGAGAGGTACATGCTACGGTGTCGCTCTCGCAAGGGAGCGACATCTTATTTTATGCGAGAAATTACCGATAGAAGTACAACGGTATGTTTTACAGGGCATAGAAGTCAAAAGCTATCGTGGAGATTTAACGAAGAAGATGAACGGTGTAAAGCTATGAAAGTAACTTTGCGTTCGGAAATCGTAAAGGCAATACAAAGAGGGTATAGAACTTTTCTTTGTGGTATGGCTCTCGGCTTCGATATGATATGTACTGAAACAATACTTGATTTGAAAAAACAATACCCCGATATTAAGATTATCGGGGCATTGCCTTGTAAGACACAAGATATAAAATGGCAAGAGAAAGAAAGGGAACGATTTAGAAATCTGTTAAGTAAGTTGGATGCGATTCGTTGTCTTTATGATGAGTACATTGGTGCGGAGTGTATGTTGGAACGTAATAGGTTTATGGTTGATAATGCTTCATTAATGATAGCACTCTTTAACGGTCTATCCGGCGGAACAAAATCCACGATAGAATACGCACGAAAGCAAGGGTTAAAAATTGTGATTATCAAACCATAATGTTGTCGTGCGCACTATTAATTATATTTTGATTTATACATCTCCAAACATTTGCGGATAATTTCAATGGCTTGATATTTATGGCAAATGTTCTTAACCGTTGTTGTTTTGTGTTCAAGCGCTTTATAAACTTCAAAGAAGTGCATCATCTCTTCAAAGATATGTTGCGGCAACTCTTTAATGTCGTAAAAGTGCTTATAATTCGGATCGTTGACGGGAACAGCTATTATCTTTTCGTCGAGATCCTCGCCGTCAACCATTTGAATAACTCCGATAGGCGTACATCTGACTAATGTCATTGGAAATATTTGCTCGTTACAAAGTACAAGCACGTCCAAAGGATCGCCGTCCTCTGCAAGCGTTTTGGGAATAAATCCGTAATTTGCGGGATAGACGGTGGAAGTATAAAGAATACGGTCTAATCTCAATAGCCCCGTTTCTTTGTCCAATTCATATTTAGCCTTGCTACCTTTGGGTATTTCTATTAAGGCTTCAAATTCATTTTCACTAATCCTGCTTTCGTCAATATCGTGCCAAATATTCATAGCTAATTTCCTTTGTAGAGATTTATTAAAGTCTTTTCTATTATTGAATTTTTTGAGGCGGTTATAAAATTTTTATCGCCTATTATGTAAGGGAAAGTATCAATTCCAAACATTGAACAACCCGCTTCTTGTACGAGCAAAAGACCGGGTACAATATCCCAAATTTTTTGGTCGAACCCCAAATACGCATCAACGCGCCCTGCGGCAAGATAAGCAAAGGAAACCGCGCTACTACCAAATATTCTTATTCTGCCGATTTTGGGAGTTAAGGCATTTAAAATGTTCGCTTCCGTCGAAGCGGAATTACTGTTCCAACTGAAATCACTGACTGCAACTATTGTCTGATTTGATCGGCTTTGGCGTTTTGCGTAAATTCGTTTACCGTTTAAATATGCGCCGCTGTCTTTTTCGGCAAAATATATTTCTCTACCCGACAGCCCGAAAGGAATATTTATTGCGCTTAACGTAACTTCGCTATCGATAACGAAAGCAAGCTGAATAGCAAATGAAGTTATATCGTTTGCGTAGTTCCAAGTTCCGTCCAATGGGTCTATTACCCAATATCTGCCAGATTGCGGTAATGGTTTTTTATTAAAAGATTCTTCCGAAATGATTTCGTCGTTAGGGAAATGCTTTTTAATAAGCTTTATGCAAAATCGCTCTATTGTTTTATCTATGTCGGTAACGACGTCGCGCTCGTCTTTTGTTTCGATAATAAAATTATTCAGGTGTTCGCGTTGCACTTTATCGGCATAATCGAGAATAGAGGTAATAACTTGTTTTTCGCTGTCGTACATTATTGCCCTTTTGCTTCTGTATAGAGTTCTTTAATCTGTTCTGGTATTTCTTCGTGAGAAAAATCCGAACGGTAAAAAATATTAGTGTTATGCAAAGTTGAAACGCCGTCAATGGGAATAGTTATCAGTTCTCCGCGCTTTATCTCAGGTATGCAGGCGTTGTTTGCGAGAACAGCGTCGGCAACTCCGTTTTTTACAAGATTTTTTATAGCGGATACTGAGTTGAGTTCCATAAGAACCTTGAAATCCTTGATAAGCAAATTATGTGTACGCAAAATAGCATCAAAAAGGATTTGCGTACTTGAATTAGGAAGTCGAATAATTAAATTTCGTTCTTTGAGTTCATCAAGCGTTATTTTTTCGTAGCCCGCAATATCGCTGTTTTTAGCTGTTACGCAAACAAGATTATCGCTGTCGAGATTGAGTTTTTTAATGCCGACATCTTCAATGTTATCGTCGGTAATAATCAACGAAATGTAGCCTTGTTGAAGCATTTTTAAAAGGGCGGAGGCGGTATCGTAAATAATTTTAACGTCAAACTTATCTCCGTCGGTTTTATGGTGTATAGACAATTTTGCGAGTACGGACGATATGAAAGTACTTTCTATTCCTGACGTAATACCAATTTTAATTGTATTAATCTTTGTTTTAAAAGCCTTTATCTCTTGTGCGGCAGTAATGTAATCTGACTTAATTTTCTCGGCGTGTTTAATCAGCAACTGTCCTTCGGGAGTTATGATTAAATCGTTACCGGTGCGCTTAATAATTTTTATTCCATATTCTTCTTCAAGCGCCTTTATTTGAGATGTAACGGAGGGTTGAGTCAGATTTACAAATTCTGCCGTCTTTGTGATTGATTTAGTTACACTTAAAACGAGCAGAGAATTTAATTTACTGTCGAACATATTTTACTCCAAAAAAATTTTATAACCTTATTTAATATTATAGATATTTTTTATGAAATGTCAAGGTGTGATTGTTTTGCGGGTTATAAGCGTTTTCTATGGGTGGTAAAATTTTTTCAATTTGAATATGTGAATTTTAATGGTATAATTAAAGTAGAGGTTATCTGGACATTTACAAAGACATTGCAATAAACTTTTTTAAGTATCAATATGAAATGAAGGGTATTGATTACGATAATCTTGATGTAGTACTTGAATCGGATATGTATAATGATGAAGAATCTGTAATTGCTAAAGTAGTTGTTTTAGAGCGAGATGTCGAGTATGATTATGTAATTTTGAACCTTGCGACTTCTAAAATTGACGAGTTCGTGTTTGATGAGCCTACTGCATTGGAAAAGTACTCTGAAAAAATATATTATACTGGTGCAATGGGTTATTTTGCAAAAGAGCAAAATAATTATGTACATATCGAAACTAATGAAAAATTATCGGAAGCAGAATATAATAAGATTTCTGAAAATATTAACACGGAACTCAAAAAAAACAATAAAAATTTGAGTTATAAGAAAATAAGTAAAGATAATCTTTTATCGTTATCAAATATTGATCCTTATTCGGGTTTTTATACGTGGGCAGATATACGTGACAATAATATTAAAAACGACTATACACTTACTGCTTCTAAATATTTGAAAGGTACAACTAGGTGGGGTGTCAGCTATGTTGAAGACCCTGATGAAATTCAATTAAACTTTTATAACCAAACTACATTTAATAAAGAATTTGGAACAAACAATTCTTGCGGACCAACGGCAATTACGAATATGATGATTTGGTTTGATTATATGAGAATTCCTAATACATATGGAGAAAATAATATTTTAGTAGACGGTAGTCCATTAAAAACATTTGATAAATTTAGGGAGTTAACTTTTCATTCAAGTGAAAACGGAACATATAATTGGATTTATCCAAATGCAATGATTAGGTATTTTGAAGCGCAAGGTTATAAACATTATGATTTTATCCGTACTTCAGCTTTTGGGGATTATTTAGATTGTCTTAATAATAACAATCCTATTATCACTTCATTACATGTTAATGATTGGGGGCATGCTGTTTTGACTACCGGATATGAATATTTTACATCTAATTTTGGACAAATACCTAAATATAATTGTTATTTGAGAGTGGTTGATGGCTGGGCTACTAATAATGAGGAAATAGATCCGGAACAAAAATATTCTAATAGTGCTAAATATATAGATTTTTTTGGGTTTTGGGACATAACGAGTTTTGGGGTTTCTATTTAGTTTAGAATATGAAAGGAGAATGATTTTATGAAGAAGAAATTAATTATATTTTTTGTGACAATTATAGGCATAGCATCTTTATGTTTTGCCGGGTGCGAAGGCGGTAAGATAACTAAAAGCCTTGCCGATTTTTCCGGATATAAGGAGCTGGATATTGACAGGGTAACCCGAATTCACGCCATATGGGACGAAGGCGGCGGGCGCTGCGTTGAATACGATATTGTTGATAAAAACGATTTGCGCAATATAGTGAGTTTTCTTGTCGGTGAAGATTCTTTTATGCGGATTTCTCATTCCGATCATGACTGTTATAGGCACAGTATAGTTTTATACGACGGTGAAACGCGATTGGCGGAGGTGCCGTTGGGGCATATAAAAGACGGGGCGGATTGGTTTGAATATTCGACGCCTTTCGTTTACAATTATGTTCGTCTGTGCGGTGAGAACATGGACTATTTCAGAGGTTTTTTCGGGCTTGAAGAAAAGGGCGACATAGATTTAAATGACATACAAAAGGTAAAGGTTTATATTCAGGAAGGTGAGGATTGGCAGAGTCCGACATACATAAAGTACGATATATGCGAAGAGGAAAACGTTGGATTTATTGTTGAAGCGTTGTCGGACAGGAAGGCGTTCATTACAATGAACCAGCCGTGGGAATCGAACGATTTGAGTTATATCGAAATTTACGACGGCGCGGGCGGGTGCGTTACGGTTATGCTAGATTACGGGCGCCATAAGCTGCTTGCCACAGGTGTATACAATTTTGTTAGAGATTACGGTTTAACAAACGGATATTTACAGAAGTGAAATTTGATAGCGGGCGGGGTTCTAAACTTCGCCCGCTTAATCAATGTTTTGGTAAAAATAAGGCTTTTATAGATAATATTTATGACCATATAAAAAAGTTCAATAATGAACGTTATTTTCAAATTTAACAAAAAAATCTATAAAAATGGGCTAAAATTAATAACTTTTCTATGGATTTCGTGTAAAAAATTTTTATAGGATTAGGCGAACTGATAAATTTAATCAATAATCGCGCCGCATAAATTTTTTCTATGACCTTTAAAAAAAATCTTATTTGATTTTATAGTCTTTTAGTGATAATATATATACATAAAATGTTAAAATCTAACATTGTTAAGTTAAATAACAATTGACGATAAATTAATTGGGAATAAGAGAAAATGAACATACTTATCGTAAATGATGACGGACTTACCAATAAGAACGTTCTTACTCTTCAACAGTTGTTGAAAAAATTCGGAAACGTTTACGTTTGTGTCCCGGATGGGGAAAGAAGCGGCAGTTCTCATTCCACGCATAAATACGATGTGTTGGCGGAAAATTTTTTTAAAAATTCCAAATACGAAGAGGTATATACTCACGCCGGAACGGCAAGCGACAGCGTCAAGTTTTTTTTAAAATTTATTTCAAAAGAAATCGATTACGTTATTTCGGGGGTAAATGCCGGATTTAATCTGGGGATAGATACGGTCTATTCGGGAACAGTGGGTGCAGCGTTGGAGGCAAATATTTACGGGATTAGGAGTATTGCTTTAAGCGCACGGAAGAACGGAAACAACTTTTGGACTGAAATACCTAAACTTTTTGATTTTCTGTTCTACCGATTTGATTGGGGCAAAATAATGTGTCTTAACATTAATTTTCCAGACGGCGGCGCTCCTTTCAAATACAAATTTACCTCGGTTGCGCAAATTAAAAAACCCGATTGCGGAGATAACGATTTTAATTTATGCCGTAATGAAGGCTACGCTACGATAAGTCCCGTAAACGTAGATATTACCGATTACGGCGGGCTTGAAAAAATATCCGCAAATATTGCGGATATTTGAGGGGCGAGCTCGCCCCGTTCGTTGGAAACGAACGGGAAAACATTAACAGAAATAAATTTAAAATTATAGATATAAGGAGAAAAATAATGAAACTCAACAAAAAGAAAGTTTTTAAATGTTTTGCCGTAATGGCTGCCGCTATGACTATGGGCACGACCATAATCGGTATGACCGCCTGCGACGCGCTTGGCGGTGGCGACACGTTAGTCGTTTATACAAACTCCGGTTCGGGCGGGCGCGCCAAATGGTGGGAAAAGGAAGCTAAGGAAGCAGGTTTCAATATCACCGTTGTTGACGGCGGCGCGGATAAAATGAAAGAAAAAATTATTGCCGAAGCAAAGAACCCCCAAGCCGACGTTATGTGCGGACTCAATACTATGGGATGGTCTGATTTAAAGGCAAGGGGTCTGATAGAGCAATACGTTCCCAAGTGGGCAGACCACGTTGACGAGGGACTCAACGACCCCGACGGATATTATCACGCGATAACCAAAGAGACGATATTGCTTATTTACGATAAAGAAGTTATGGGCGAGGGAGAAAATAAACTTGCTCCCCCGAGTGACTGGATAGACATATGGAACCCCGCGAACACGCAGTATCACGGTAAATTTCAATGCTGGTCGTCGCTCGGCGGAGGAACTACGCAGGTTGTGCTTTCGAGCATAATGCATCGTTATAAATCCGACGCCTCAGACGCAAAATACGGGGTTTCGCCCGAAGGCTGGACGCAGATTAAGAACTTGTACACTTACGGCGTTAAGGCGCAGGGCAACGTGTTTGATGCGCTTTCGAATAAAAACCCCGACCATTCCAATTATCCTATTTGTATGGGACAGTGGTATTCCTCCGGTATTAAGTCTTATTCGGAAACCTATTACAATAAATCCAAAACGCAGCATCTGTTGGAAGGCGTAGGGTATGTGGTTCCCGAAGTAGGCGTTCCTTATGCGGTAACGGGCTGCGGCATTATAAAGGGAACGAAAAAGAAGGAAACGGCGCAAAAATTCCTCGATTGGTACGGCAGCGACGAGTTCCAGACAAAATGGGCGCAAAAGTGGAATACCGCGCCCGCAAACAATGTAGCTTGGCAAAGCGCCAGCGAGGACGCCAAATTATACACTTCTTTAAAACAGCAGGAAATAGATTGGGCGTGGGCGCAGAGCCATATGGGTGATTGGATAGCGGAAATAGAATTGCAGTATATGAAATAATTATACGGGGGAAAACGGATAATGCTTAAAGTAGAAAATTTATGTGTTAATTTCGGAGATTTCAAAGCGCTTCGCAATGTTTCTTTGGAGATTCCCGACGGCGAATTTTTTACGTTGCTCGGACCGTCCGGCTGCGGAAAAACCACTACGCTACGCGCAATTACCGGGTTCATAACGCCCGCAAGCGGAAGTATAACGATTAACGGAAAAGAAATAACCGAAATTCCTATCGAAAAAAGAAATATAGGAATGGTGTTTCAATCTTATGCGCTGTTCCCGACAATGACGGTATATCAGAACATAGCGTTTCCGTTAAAGGTCAAGAAGCTTAAAGTCTACGACTTAGAGGAAATATTCAAGCTGTTGACCGAAAAGGAAATCGACGAAAACAGCAAGAATGAAATTTCAAATTTAGTCGGAAAGATAAGGCAGACCAAGAAGCTGGATGAGGACGTTTCGGGGCTTGCGCAAAAGCTTGAAACGGACGCGGAGACTTTAAAGAAAAAGCTTGTTAAGCTTGCGCTTTATGCCAGAAAGTACAACAAACTTGAAATAGACGACATTGTTCACAACGTCGCGGCAAAGGTGGATTTGGTCGATGAGCAGCTTGTGAAAAACGTTTCCGAACTTTCCGGCGGACAGCAGCAGCGCGTGGCAATCGCCCGCGCACTTGCGAGCGACCCTCCGATTCTGTGCCTTGACGAGCCGCTTTCCAACCTCGATGCAAAGCTTCGCGTTCAGCTAAGAAGCGAGCTGAAAGATTTGCAGAAAAAGCTTGGCATTACTATGGTCTACGTCACGCATGACCAAGAGGAGGCGCTGACTCTCTCCGACCACATTTGCGTATTTAAAAAGGGCGAGGTAGACCAGATAGGCACGCCGAATGAAATTTACAACGCGTCCAAAACCGAATACACCTATAATTTCATAGGCGATATCAACAGACTGAGCAAGGGTATTGTCGAGCTTGTAAACAAGAGAGCAAAGACCAAAATAGACGTGAATAAAAACAGCTATATCAGGTTGGAGCGCATACACCTCAACCGTGAGGAAGAGGGTTGTTTTACAACCGACGCGGTTGTGGAAAAAGCCGACTATTACGGTATGTATATAAAGTATTATCTCAAAGTCGGCGAGGATTGTATTAAGGCAATTGAGAAAAACGACGGGGCGGAAATTTATAAGGCGGGGGAAAAGGTGAAATTAAGTTTCAGACCTGCGGATATACTTTCTTTCGTTCCCGAAGAAGAAAAAGAAGAACAAGTCAAAACCAAACCGAAATCTAAACTCGACAGCATAAAATCCGTGTTCAAATACAAGAAAAAAACGGGGGATAAAAAATAATGGCTTTTTCCAAAGTTAAAGCGGGAGGAGACGGATTAAGCCCGAAAAAGAAATTCGACTTTAAAAAGTTTATTAAAAATCCCAGAAACATAATTCTGATAGTCGAAGGTATTTTCTTTTTATGGTTTGTATTTTCGTTTTTGCTTTATCCCAATCTTAACCTCTTCGGCGATGTGTTTTTCGGAGGGAGTTTCGTTGAAAACATAAAAAAGATTTTTGCTTCGCAACGCGCGATGAAGTCGATAGGCAACAGCTTTATTCTTGCCATATCAATGTGCGTAACGGTTAACGTGGTGGGAACGCTTGTCGTTCTGATAACCGAATATTTCAAGGTGCACGGGTCCAAAATACTGCGCGTCGGATATATGTCGACAATGATATACGGCGGAATGATTCTCGTTTCGGGTTATAAATTCTTGTACGGCGAAGTGGGATATTTTACTCAGCTTATGCGGCTTATTTTCCCTAATATGAGCACTACATGGTTCGAGGGGTACGGCGCGGTTCTGTTTATAATGACGTTTGCCTGCACGACTAACCACGTTGTATTTTTGAGGAACGCGCTGCACCAGATAGACTATCAGACAATAGAAGCGGCGCGCAATATGGGCGCGAGCACTACGAGAATTCTATTCAAAGTAGTTTTGCCTGCATTGCTACCCTCTTATCTTTCGATAACCATACTGACCTTTATAAAGGGACTTTGCGCTATGGCGGCGCCTTTGATTGTTGGTGGCGACGGGTTCCAGACAATCAACCCTATGGTTATAACCTTCGTGTCTAACGACGCGACGAGAAGTCTCGGCGCGGTAATGGCGATTTTCCTCGGCATAGTCACAATTGCTTTGCTCGTGGTTTTAAATTGGTTCGAGCGCCGCGGTCACTATATGTCCATATCGAAGGTTAAAACAAGAATAGTTAAGCAGAAGATTAAAAATCCCGTTTTAAACGTGCTTCTTCACGTCGTTGCATATGCGTTGTTTGCGATATATATTGCGCCCATTGTAATGATTGTGCTGTTCTCGTTTATGGACTCGGTTGCGATAAGCTCCGGCGTGCTCGATTTCAGTTCGTTCACCTTCGATAACTATAAAATGATATTTACCGATTCGGACGCTTATCAGCCCTTGATATACTCGGTAATGATGGCGGCGATTTCGGTAACGCTTGTAATAGTTCTTGTGTTGTTTGCTTGCCGTATAATTACCAAATACAAGAAAAGACGTCTTGCGCGCTGGCTTGAATACGGTTTGCTGATTCCCTGGCTTTTGCCCGCGTTGCTTATTTCGGTGGGATTGCTGCAAACTTACAATTCCTCGCAGTGGACGATATTCGGCATAACTTTGGGCGGTACGATACTGCTGCTTATTCTTGGCTACGTGGTAAATAAAATTCCCTATACCTTGAGAATGTCGAAGGCGGCTTTCTACTCGATTGACGACTCGTTGGAGGAGGCGGCGAAAAACCTCGGCGCAGGGGGTATGTACACGTTTGTAAAAGTGCTGTTGCCCATAATAATACCGACAGTGCTTGCGCTGTGGGCGCTTGAATTTAACGGAACGCTCGGCGAATACGATATTTCGATACTTTTGTCGCCGACGGGCAAAGATACCCTCGGAATGACGATTAAAACGCTAACTACAGACTCGTTCGACCCTAATTCAAAAGCGCTGTCTTTCGTGTATTCCGTAATAATGATGGCGATAGCCGGAATAGTGGTTTACTTCGTGTACGGGCGTAAAGGCGCGAATCACAATAAAGCAAAGACCAGAAGAACGGTTAAACAGCTTGAAAGAATTCAGGCTAAAAGAGCCGCTCTTGCCGCAGAAGTTTCAAAAGGTGAAAAGGAATAATATGTTCGGCAACCCTAAATATAAGGATATTAACGTTAATTTAAACGAGCGCTTTGCGCAAAAAAAGGTTCTCGTTGCGCAGCACAGAGGCGCGCATAACGGAAACGTGCCGCAAAACACTATGCTTGCGTTTAAAACATCGTTTCTTCTGGGCGCGGATATGTTCGAGTTGGACGTATCCCGCTCAAAAGACGGGAAGCTCTATTGCTTTCACGATACGACGGAGGAAGTGAATTTAAGGCAGCATAAAAACATACAGGATTTCACTTCTTCGGCGATAGCTGAAATGGAGTTGTATAACTCAATTTGGGAGCCGTCCTCGTTTTGCGTTCAGGACATGGAGGAGGTTATCGGGAGTTTTAATCACGGCGAACTTTACAACGTAGACCGTTCGTGGGGCAAACTTGACGAAACCTTTGCGCTTTTAAAAAAGTATCCTCATTCCATAAAGCAAGCTCTTTTGAAAGCTCCTGCCAAAAAGGAAATATTGGATAAATACGAAGCAGAACCTACGAAGTTTATGTTTATGCCGATAGTCAGAACGGTGGAAGAGATCGAGCTCGTCAAGTCGTATAAGAACATAAATACAGTAGGCTTTGAACTGATTGCAAACAGCGAAGAAAGTCCTATGTTTTCCGATGAATTGATAGCGTCGTTACATAAAGACGGATATTTCGTTTGGATAAACGCAATAACGCTATCTTCGCTTGAAAAGCACGTTCTTAGCGGTGGACACGGCGATAACGAATCGCTTATACAAGGTTTTGATACAGGTTGGGGAGTATTGATAAAAAAACGCTTCGACATTATTCAAACCGATTGGCCCGAATTGCTATCGGGATACAGAGATAAAATTTTAAAAGGAGAAAATCAATGAACAAGAAGAGATTCCTTATCGGGGCAGTTGCCGCGAGCGTAGCTATAACTATTTTCTGCGCCGCAGGCTGTTCGGGTTGCTCGAAAAACAAAGAGTGGGTTGAAGAAGTACCCGATACGTTTATTAACCAAACTCTTGATTTTGAGCTTACGCCCGAAGTCGATATGCCTACACCCGACGTAAGTTCTCACAGAGGTGAGGAAATTGAAGAACTTGTCGTAAAATACGGTCAATCCTACGAGAACGACGAGTATTTAAAAGATGACGTGGTTTTGTTCAGAAGATGGCAATGGGAAGCATTGTATAATTCGCTTGCTCAAAAGGCGAAAGACAATCCCCGTTACTTGAATACTTACAGATTGCAAGCGGAAGCATATTTAATTAAGTCGGAATACCAAGCCGCTCTCTCGGCATTGGATAAAGTTTTAAGCTATAATCACGATGACGTTTATGCGTTAGGATTGTCGGCATACGTTCAGAATATTCAGGGTAATACGGTGCAAAGGGATGCTCGTCTGAAAGCACTTAAAAAGGTTTCGCCTAAATGCCACGACGATTTGTATACGCTTATGACGAAAGTTACGGGTTGGCTTGCGGAAGAACACGGAACGGAAAAATTAGAAGGCACAGAAAAACGCAATTATGACGCAATAGGTCTTTTGGGCGTTTCCCCGACAGCGGACGGTAAATTGCAAGGTAGCGGTGCGGCAAGAGTAAAGTCGGCATTTAAAGCGGCATATCTCAGCCGCGACAGCAAAAATAACAGTCCCAAGATAATACCTTCGGGTGGAGCGATTGATACCGAATATTCCGAAGCAAAGGTTATGGGCGATTATATAGTGCGTAATTCCGCGTCTATTGCCGAAAGTCTTGAAATCGATTCTAAGGAGTTTTGTGTTTACGGCGATGATATTATCCTTGACGAGCAGGCGAGAGATACTGTCGGTAACATTATAGGCATTTGTTCTGTAATGGAGGAAAACGATTTACACAATTTACTTATTATAGCTTCCGAAGATCAGGTTATGAGAGCAGAGTGTATAGCAAAAGCATATATAGACGCTCATAATTTAGATATTACGTTAGCTTCTCACGCCGCCGGCGGAACTTCGCCCAGCGGTAATCAATCGAAATATTCTTATATCTGCGCCGCATCTGCATACGGATTATTCACGAAAAACGATTATGCCGAACACTCCAAATATGTTGTTGATACGACTAACGAATTGACAAAATTCGAAGGTAAGGTTGCCGTCGATAAGACAACCGCAGCTGAGGGCGAAACTATTACTTATTCCGCAGTTCCCGCCGCAGGGTACGAGGTTGACAGTGTAGAAGTCAAAACGGCTTCCGGTACAGCGGTAACGGTAAATAACGGCACGTTTACTATGCCCGCAGAAAGTATTATGATTAGCGCAACCTTCAAGAGAATTGCCGGAACGGTAACGCTTGATTTCTTTAACAGCGAAAACTTTGGTACGAATAAAAACGGAATTACGGATATTTCCGATGCGCTTAAAGCGTGTGAAAACGATATAAAAGCAGTAAATAGCGGTTTGGTTTCAGTAACGGATACAATAGGCGAAGATCCGTTGATTAGTGCTAAAAATGCACTTGGCTACGGTAAGATGGGCGGATTCGGACTTGCCGCGGGCGGAAGAATCGGCGGATTTAAGCTCAACTTTAAAAACGATTATAAAATCAGTAAAATACAGGTTACCGCAGTTAAATTTGCAGAAAACGAAGGACACTTGCAGGTAAACGGCATTGAGCCAACAAATGGTGAATTGCAAGGCGAAGCAAACGTATTCGATCCTTCCTACTACGTAGAATATGCCTTTGACGCTCCCGTTAATTCGCTTGATTTCAGAACGGTTGCGGATACTGTTACCGTTGACGGTACTTCAACTACCAATTACGGTAGAGTAATAATCTATTCCGTAACATTGTTCCTTGAAGATGCTGCGAAAGTAGATACGCTTTATTCCGTAAACGTTGACGAGACAGAACACGGTTCGGTTACGCCGTCTGTTGATAAGGCTATTGCCGGAACAACTGTTTCGCTTGATGTTGTTGGAGAAAAAGGATATTTCGTCGATACTCTTAAAGTGATGAACGGCGAAACGGAAATTGAAGTTACAGATAATACGTTCATAATGCCCGAAGGCAACGTAACAATTAATGCAACTTTTGTAAGTCGTTTAACGGCGGCTACGACAATAAAAGTAACTGGCGATAAAGAGTACAATTCTCAAATTGTTGGGGCAGTTGAATTGGATAAAGATGCATACTCCGTTGGCGAAAAAGCTACCATTTCTGTTAAAGCCGGTGCGGGCTTTGAGTTGGATACTCTTGTTGTTAAAACAGAGTCCGGGGCGACTGTAACCGTAAATAACGATAATACGTTTACTTTTGGCAACGAAAATGTTGTAATAACGGCAACGTATAAAGTAAAAGCGGGTACGACTACACTTGATTTATTGAAACCCGAATATGTTGGCACAGCAGAACACGGCTCATATACAGCGGCGGACATCCAATCCGGATATCAGGAACGCATAAACGCTATGTACGGAGCAGATTACGTTATCGTTTCAAATGTAGATGCTTGCGGCATTGACAAATTTGGCGGTTGGGGTATTGGTTCGGGTTCGAAACAGGGCAGTTTCAATCTTGATTTTGGCGACAAAAAGATAGCTAAAATTGTTGTAAACGGAGCAAAGAATAAAGACGGTGAAGGTTTATTTAAAGTTAGCGGAGTTGAAGGTAGTACGACGTTTACGGCAGTAAACGGTGGAGCCGGTGGCGAATTCGATATTGATAGTAATATCACTTATGAATTTGACAACCCCGTAAGCGTTCTTGAATTCTTAGGCAACGCAAAAGCAGTCGGTAGGTCGATTATCTATTCAATTACGATTATTTGGGCAGAATAAAGGGTTAGGGGCTGCCGAAAGGTAGTCCCTAAATTTTATAAAATGGACGAAATAATTATTAACGGAATTAAATCAGTGCCGTATGTGGGCGATATTTTATTATTGATACTTGAAGTTTTACTTTCGATTGCTTTTTCAAGCCTTATCGGGTATCAACGTGAAAAACGCGGGCACGGCGCAGGGTTAAGAACACATATTATGGTTGCACTCGGTGCGTGCCTTATTATGCAGGTATCTATCGGCACGCCGGCATTTACGGCTGTAGCGACGCGCGATCCCGCAAGACTGGCGGCGCAGGTTGTGTCGGGCATAGGTTTTTTGGGCGCAGGAACAATAATTCAAAACGGAACTAATATCAGAGGACTTACAACAGCCGCGACTATTTGGTTATGCGGAGGAATAGGACTTTCTTGCGGTTCGGGATATTTTTCTGCGGCATTGATTACTGCTGTTGCGGCATTTGCGGCATTAATAATCCTTTCACGTCTTGAAAAATATATTACACGCAAAGCTCCTAAGATTATAATTATTGTTGACGAAGAACCCCATAATTTTAAAGAAATACTTGATGTGGCAGACCATTACGGAATAGCGGTTAAGGATATTCACTCGGATCAGCTAAAAGGTAAAAAGCCTAAATTCCGTATATCGATTATGATAATGCCTGCTTCATCGGAAGAAATTGCAAAATTTTCAGAAGAGTTGCAAGATGTATTAAAGCCCGAAGATTTTAGCCTGATAAGAAAATAAATATACGAGAGTTTTTCATCATTTTTCCCTCCTTATCACTATAAACGGCGTTCGTACTTGTTGCGGACGCCGTTTTGGTAGAAATAGTATCAAGATAAACCGAGGAAACTACAATGCAAGTAAGAATAGTTAATAATTATGAAAATTTAATAAATAAGGCTTTTACTATTTTAAAAAAAGTAATTAACCGTAATCCGTATGCGGTTTTGGGATTAAGCACGGATAGCTCTTTATCGGGCTTGTATAAACTTATGGCAGATGACTGTAAAAATAGCAATACAAGCTATCAGCATATACGAACAGTAAATTTAGTTGAATATAAAGGGCTACATTCTACGAACGAACAAAGCTGTGCCTTTTATATGAAAAAAAATTTATTTGAAAAATTAGATATAAATATTGGACATACTTATATTCAAAACGGTATGGCGGATGACGATAATGCTGAATGCCAAAGGTATAACGAGATTTTAGAAAGTTTACCGAGAGATTTACAAATTTTAGGGCTTGAAATGGATAGCCATATAGCTTTTTCAGATACATATTCTCCATTTGGTAGTTTAACGCACTTAGTTGAATTAAGTAATGAAACAAATGGCGCATCTAAAAAAGCGTTTACCATGGGGATTAAAAGCATAATGCAAGCAAAGCAAATAGTTGTTCTTGCACTCGGTAAGAATAGTAAGGGTAAAACTACAACGCAGATTGTTCTATTTGTCAATGCTCTCGTACTACTGTAATTAAGACTATTACAAAGGCTTGTGCGATAGGGCAATAATTATTGCGGACAGAACGGTAAAGGAGCAGGGCGGCAAGGAAGATGGAAGAGTTCAGGCTTGTGGTCTGGGCAATGCACGGTATCTACGGCGCGGGTAAGACGATGGACGAAACGTTCGGACTCATAGAAACGGTGGAAAAAGCGGCGCAGATTTATATGCTTACCGCGAACCTGCCGAGAGTAAACACAATAAAAGACGAAGAGATGTTACAGCTTGTAAAGCTCTTCGGCGTTAAATACAGAAAAGATTTTTTGGATATATAAAATTACGAAACAAGCAGAAATTATAAAATTGTCGTCGGCAGACGGGGATTAAACCGCACGATATTATTCTAATATGATTTATAGTAAATGAATTTCGATTTGCGGCAATTTTGCGCTTAAAGACTATGCGGCTGAAAACGCGATATCGTAATAAGAAAGAAATAGCGGGAACGTGACTTCGG
The DNA here is from genome assembly GCA_910579525.1 of uncultured Christensenella sp. GTDB lineage: Bacteria > Bacillota > Clostridia > Christensenellales > Borkfalkiaceae > Coproplasma. The sequence continues at coordinate 31,023 of CAJTUK010000007.1, forward strand.
AAAAATTATGAATAAAACGCGGTTGGGAAATTTGATTAAAAGAATGAACACTCCGTTTGAACCCGAAATCATTGTTAGTTGGAAATGCAGTCTTGGAAAGCAAGGCGTGAGGCGGAAAAATTAAGCGATACCGCATTATTGCCTGTATCGGAACAGATTATTGACGAACACCGCGGCGAGAGCGACGGGGAACGTGATGTGCGTATATCGTGGGATTTCGACAGTTAAGCGCGCAAACGCAGGATTTAATAGTTAAGTGAAAAAGAGGGCGGCAAGCCTTCTTTTTTGTTTGCCCGTTGCGCGGGCGGACGCAAAAAAACGTTAAAAAACCTTTTGTATTTGCTTGCAATTTGGCTTGCGGGATTGTAATATTAAAATAATTTGCGGATTCGGAGTTCGAATATGAAATCAGACAGAACGGAAAAACTAATAAGAGAAATGAGCGTTGAAGAAAAGGCGAGACAGCTTACGCAGCTGAACGCCGATTTTATTAAGACGGATATGGATATCGCGGCTACCGGCGTAAGCGGGGAACTCAACCTTTGCAACGACGACGTATACGGTTGCGGGTCGGTGCTTAATTTCGGCGACGCTTACGACGCGGAGTACATAAGAAAGAAGTATCTTGAAAATTCGGAAAGAAAAATTCCGCTTGTTATGATGCAGGACGTTATTCACGGGTACCGCACGATATTCCCCGTGCCGATAGCGCAAGGCTGTTCATTCGACGCGGAGCTTGCAGAAGAGTGCTCCCGCGCGTCTGCGAGGGAGGCTTCGCTCAACGGCGTAGACGTCACTTTTTCGCCAATGGTAAACCTCGTGAGGGACGCGCGCTGGGGCAGGGTTATGGAGACTTACGGCGAGGACCCGTGGCTGAACGGTGTTTTCGGACGTGCCGTTATACGCGGATACCGCGCCGGCGGGCTTGCGAGTTGCGTGAAGCATTACGCCGCTTACGGCGCCGCGGAGGCGGGCAGAGATTACAACACGACGGATTTGAGCGAGCACAACTTGCGCGAATACTATTTGCCCGCGTTTAAGGAGTGCCTTAAAGAGGAACCCGAAGTTATAATGACCTCGTTCAATTTGTTGAACGGATTGCCTGTGAACGCGGATTCGCACCTTTTAAACGATATTTTGCGCGACGAGTGGGGGTACGACGGGGTTGTCGTGAGCGACTATTCCGCCGTGACCGAAATGATAAAACACGGCTATTGCGAGGATATTAAGGACTGCGCGAGGGTTGCGGCGAACAACAACGTGGATTTGGAGATGATGTCGACCGCGTACGTGCGCAGTTTGCCCGAACTGATAAGGGAGGGCGCGGCGGATATTTCGACGGTAGACGCAATGGTGCGCAGGATACTCGAACTTAAAGAAAAGCTCAACCTGTTTGAAAACCCTATGGGGCGCACCGACGCGGAGGAGGCGGAAAAGGTTTGCCTTTGCGCCGAGCACAGAGAGCTTGCAAAGCGGGCGGCGTCGAAGAGCTTTGTTTTGCTTGAAAATAACGGGGTTCTGCCGCTTTCGGAAAGCGGGAAAATCGCGCTTGTGGGTCCGCTTGCCGCCGAAAAGAATATTTTGGGGGCGTGGGCGTGCGCGGGCAGAGCCGACGAGGCTGTAAGCGTTATAGAAGGAGTTGAAAAACTTCTGGGGGAAAAAGTAATTTACGCGAAGGGGTGCGACCACGGGTTGCTTTCACGCGACGAGAGCGGTATACGTGCGGCTGTAAAGGCGGCAAAGAAGGCGCGCGCGGTTGTCGCGTGCGTGGGCGAACACTCTTACAGTTCGGGCGAGAGCGCGTCGCGCGCCGATATAAGGCTGCCCGAGGTGCAGATTAAACTGTTGCGCGCGCTCAAAGCTACGCATAAACCGCTCGTTTCGGTAGTGTTCGGCGGCAGACCGCAGATTTTGAACGAAGTAAAGGAGCTTTCGGACGCGGTGCTGTACGTATGGCAACCAGGAACGGAGGGAGGAACGGCGATAGCCGAGACGTTGTTCGGCAGAGCGTGCCCCGAGGGAAGGCTGACTATGAGCTTCCCCCGTGCGGTGGGTCAGTGCCCGATTTATTATAACTGCTTTTCAACCGGCAGACCTAAAACCGAGGACGAGCTTAACGGCAGGGATTATTCGAGCGGTTACCTCGACGAACTGAACGCGCCGCTGTATCCGTTCGGCTACGGGTTGGGGTATACGCGTTTCGAATACGGTAACGCGGCGCTTTCCGCAAAAGTTTTGAAGAGGGGCGGCGATATACGCGTGAGCGTTTCGGTTAAAAACATAGGAGGGCGCGGCGGCTTCGAGACGGTGCAACTTTATATCAGGGATAAGTTCGCCTCTTTGGCGCGCCCCGTGCGCGAGTTGAAGGACTTTCGCAAAATATATCTTGAAGCGGGCGAAGAAAAAACGGTGGAATTTACCGTAACCGAGGATATGCTCAAATTCCACGGGGCAGACGGGAACTTCGCCGCGGAGACGGGCGACTTTGACGTTATGGTGGGCGCGGACAGTCGTTGCGGGGTTGCCGGCACGTTTAAATTTGTATTATAAATAAATTTTAACCGCGTTACTTTTTTTGCGCGGCAAAAAAAGCGCTCCCGCTTGCGGATATCCGCAAGCGGGAGCGCTTTTTTGATGAGGTGAAATATTAGTTTTAAAATGCGCAAGATATTTACATATTGTATTCCACTATTTTTACGGGGATTTTTTTGACCGCGGTGCTCGAAAGATGTTCGAACATCTGCAACATAGAATAGGAAGATGTTGCCGCCCAGTGGTTGTGGTCGGCTTTGGCGGTTATAAACCTGTTTGGCTCGGTGTAGCGCAACACTCCGTCGAAACCCGTGACTATTATGTCCTTTTCAACGTTTTCGGCGTTGAGTCCCGCTATAATGCCCATAGCCGTTTCGTCGTTGGCGCAGATTATTGCGTCGGGGGTGTGGTCGTGTTCGAGCACGAAGCGGCAAGCGTTGAGTCCGCCCTCGTATGTGAAGTCGGTCTGCAACACTATCGATTTTTTGTCGGCAAGCCCGTTTTCCAAAAGCGCGCCGCAAAAACCGTTGTAACGGTAACTGCTCTCGTAGGATTCTTTTGGCCCGCCTATGAACGCGAAGGTTCTCGCGCCTGCGTCTATCGCGCACTGCGTTGCGGCTTTGCACCCGCTGAAGTTGTCGAGCGTGACGTTGACCGCGTCCTGAATTTCGGTTTCGCGATCCATGAGTACCACGGGAATGCGGCGCGCGGTGATTTTTGCTATGTCTTCGTTGCTTACCTTTGAGTTGAGTACGAACAGCCCGTCCATCCATTTGACGCGTGAAACGTCGGAGCCAACGTAGACCATCAGGTCGCAGTTGTTGAGGCTCAAAGTATCCTTCATCGCTTCGACTATTTCAGCGTATATGCCGCCTTTTAACGAGTTGAGGCAGAGAACCACTTGTTTGAGGTAATCGCCGCCGCGGGATCTGCCGCTCTTGCCCGTATAGCCGAGTTTGTCGGCTGCGTCGAGCACGCGTTGTTTGGTTGCCGCGGGTATGCGCGGGTCGTTGTTGAGCGAATAAGATACCGTCGTCACCGATAAACCGAGATGCTTTGCTATGTCGATTAGTTTAACCATATTTTTCCGCTTGTTAAAAAAATCCCTCCCGATTCACTGTTATACCACATAAATTTGCGTTTGTCTACAATTTTTTATAAATTGAATATTTGTTGAAGTATTTCAATAAATTCAATTGAATTTCAATAATTTCAATTGAAAATAGTATTGCTAAACTCAATTTATTGTGATATAATCAAAAAAAATGTGTGAAACTTACATAAAATCGGTAGTATTTGCCAATACGGGCAAAATATTATTGAAATAAATTGTTGAAAAAACGGAGTTAATATGTTGAATAACAAATACGGCCATTTTACAGAAGACGGGAAAGAATTTGTTATAAGCGACCCCTTTACGCCCAGACCCTGGATTAACGTTATATCTAACGGCGATTATTCGCTTATCGTCACGCAGACGGGCGGCGGATATTCTTTCCGCGGAAATGCGGAACAGAACAGGCTTACGAGAAGTTTTCAGGACATCGTAAAGGACAACTGGGGTAAGTACTTTTATATACGCGACCTCGAAAACGGCAAGACGCACACTTCGGGCTTGCTCCCTTTGAAGGACGGCGTTGATTTTTACGAAGTCAGGCACGGGCTGGGTTATACTGTTATAACCCGCGAGAGCAATAAGATTCGTTCTGAATTCAAAATTTTCGTTTCGCCCGATAACCCTATGGAGTATATGACCCTCGAACTCACCGATTTGAGCGGCAAGAACCGCAAGCTCGACGTTACGGGATACTTCGAGTGGGCGTGCGGAATGGCGTTCGACACTCACCGCGAGTTCCAGCGTCTTTTCTACGACTGCGCGTTCGATAAACAGCTCAATTCTATCGTCATAAACAAATGCCTTTGGGGATTCCCCGATTCGAAGGGCAGGTACAACAACGACGATTGGCCCTATACGGCGTTTTTCTGCTGTTCGGAAAAGGCGAGTTCGTTCGACTGCGACAAAGAGAAGTTCATAGGAATGTACCGCGACGAGAAGGCGCCCGCGGGCATGGAGAGCGAGGAACTGACGGGCAGTTGCGGAAGATATTGCGAACCCGTTGCGGCGTTGAGAGTTAAAGTTGCGCTCAAAGCCAACGGAGCTAAAAAACTCGTGTTCGGTCTGGGTATGGCCAAAAAGAACGGCGAGGATTACAAGGCGCTTATAAAATCATGCACCGAGGCGAAGGCGGAGGAGGCGCATAAAAAGACGGTTGAAAAGTGGGATAAAATATGTTCCGCAGAGCAACCCGAAACCCCCGACAAGGCTTTCGACGTTATGGTGGGCAAGTGGACTAAATATCAGGCTCTCTCTTGCAGAATGTGGGCGAAAGCGGCTTATTACCAGATTTCGGGCGGCATAGGCTACCGCGACCAGTTGCAGGACAGCCATATAGGTTTGGAAACCGACCCCGAAATTACGAGAAAACAAATTTTATTGCACGCTACGAAACAGTTCAATCAGGGCGACGTTCTGCACTGGTGGCTGACGTATAACGGCGCGGGGCCGCGTACGAAGTGCTCGGACGACTTCCTCTGGTTGCCGTTCACCGTTATAAACTATCTTGCGGAGACGGCGGACGAGAGTATTCTCGCGGAAAAAGCGGGATATCTCGACGGCGGAGAGGGCGACCTTTACGATCACTGCAAGAAGGCGATAGAGTACAGCTTTTCGATGTTCTCGCCCCGCGGCATTCCGTTGATGGGCGCGCACGACTGGAACGACGGGCTTTCCGCCGTAGGTCACGGAATGATAGGCGAGAGCTTCTGGGTTGCGGAGTTCCTTTACTGGATAATAACCCGTTTCGACAAGATTGCCGAGCATAGAGGGGATAAGGAATTCGCCGAAAAGCTCAAAGAGAAGAGCGCAAAACTGAAAGAGGATTTTAACGCCCACGCGTGGGACGGAGAGTGGTTCTTGCAGGCGACGAACGATTTGGGCGAAAAGATAGGAAGCCGCGAAAACACCGAGGGAAGAATATTCCTCAACCCGCAGATTTGGGCGGTAATTTCGGACATAACCACCGAAGAAAGAAAGAAAAAAGCGATGGAAGCCGTTACGAAGTACCTTTTGAGGGATTACGGCGCGTTGCTTCTTTACCCCGAATACAGCACGCCGAAGAGCGAAATAGGGTATATTACCCGTTATGCTCCCGGACTGCGCGAAAACGGCGGAGTTTACACTCATGCGGCGACGTGGGCGGTTTGGGCTTATTCGCTGCTGGGCGACAACGAAAAGGCTTATAAAGCGTTTAAGGGCATTTGCCCGCCCAACCGCGGAGCGGATATAGACAAATATATGGCGGAGCCCTACGTTTTGCCGGGGAACTCGGACGGACCAAACTCGCCGTACTTCGGCAAGGGAAGCTGGAGCTGGTATTCGGGGTCGGCGCAGTGGCTTCACCGCGTGGGCGTTCAGTTTATTCTGGGCGTGATTCCCCAAAAGGACGGTTTGAGAATAACTCCCTGCCTGCCCGAAGGGTGGAGCGGATATGCGTACAAACGTAAATACCGCGGTGCGGAGTACGATATAACCGTGAAAAAGACGGGTAAAACGCTTTTGAAAGTAGACGGTAAAGTTATAGAAGGAAATTTGATTCCCGACCTTAAAACGGGCAAACACACCGTTGAAGCGGAAATTTAATATTAAGATACAACCATAATTCGAATACGGAAAAGCCGAAGAGGGGGCGCCCCCTCTTTCGTGCGTTAATCATAACGCACGAATAAATACTTATCCGTTAATGATAATAAATGTAAGGAGAAAACGATGAAAATCAAGAAACTTTGTTTGGCTATGGCGGGCGTTATCGCCGCCGGTTCGGCTACTGCCATACTTGCGGCTTGCAGCGAGCATTATGATCTTGTTTACGCTACGTGGAATTTGAGCACGGAGGCGGTGAACAATATCGAGCGCCAGATGATTAAGGAGTTCGAAGAGCGCAACGACGTAAAAATAAAGATAGAGGAGAGTATAAGCATTACCGCTTACGACGAATCAATCAGCGCGCTTGCAGTTAAAAACAAACTGCCGGACGTTTTCATGCTCTCCAATATAAACTACGGATTGAGAAACCAATACGTTGCCGATATAACCGAACTTGTAGAGGCGGATACGACGGGCGACTGGGATAAGATACCCAAACCCATAGAGGAAGCCGTACACTTTAAGAGCGGAATTTACGCCATACCTTTCTCAATGAATATTATGGGTTATTTTGCGAATATGGACTTGCTCGAAACGTATAACGCGGACGATAAATTATACGACGCAAACGGAAAGTTTACTTACGACAGTTTTTACGAAACGGTGAGCGCGATGTCCGAACTTAAGAGCAGCGGAATTATGGGGCTGAACAAGGAGAGCACCGTGTTCGAATGGTATCCCGCTTCCGTAAACGAGGCTATGGGCTGGTTTACGTGGGACGGCGAAAAGTACTCGCTTGACAGCGCGGAGTTCAAAGACGGGCTCGATAAGACCAAACAACTCCGTTCGGAAGGACTTACCTACGACAGTTTGAGCGAGCAGGACCGCAGTAATTACTTTGACGGCGTGGACGGAGACGTCAACCTTTGGGATAACGGCAAACTGGCGTTGCGCTGGGGATATTCCTACGAGGTGCCCGATATGTCGGAGAACGTGGAAAATATAAAATTCCTCGGCGTGCCCGGCGGAAGAACGCCTATAGTAGGCGACTATCTTGCAATCTCGAAGACTTGCCAAAACAAGGAACTTGCCTATAAGTTTGCAAAGTGGATGAGCTTCGACCCGTCCGGAATAGAGGAGAGAATTACTCGGGAGAAGAAGGTTACTAACACTTTGCCTATGACCACCGACGCGGGGCTCATTCAAAAGTATTTTGACAAGTTTACGCTTGTGGACGGATTGCAGATAGCTTACGAGGACCTTGACAAAGGTATAGTGGAAGGTGTAAAGGTGGTGCCCGGTTACAACCAGTCGCGCTGGAAGGCGAAAACGGGGCTCACGATTACCACCAAAGAAGGAGAGACGATACAGGACACGGAAATGGGCAGATACCTTGACCTTTGCTGGACCGGTGAACAGACTTACGCAGAACATGCGGCGGAGTGCAACAAACTTGCGAACGAAAGCTACGCCAACGCAATAAAGAGCTTTGAAAATTTTTACTCCTGATAATAAACGACCTATTTGAAGGAATTTTGATATGAAGAGAAAAGTCGCACTTTTAACCGCGGCGGCGCTGCTTTTGGGCATGACGCCGCTTGCGGGGTGCAGCAGGGGAAATTACGATTTCGAAGAAGTCGTAAAAGATTGGAGCGACGTTGAAGTTTCGTCGCAGGGCGGCGTAAATATTAAAGCCGAACGCGTTACCGCAACGGGGGATTCCGTTGCGGATAAGTTCGGTTATGAAGGCGACGCCGTGCTTTTGGACGAGAATTCTACGGTTACGTACCGCGTAACCCTTGAAAAAGCCGATAAGCTCGCGTTTTATGCGGATTATTACATACTTCACAACGGACTTTCCGACAGTGAGGTAACTGTTACCGTGAACGGAAATCCCGTTTCCGAGAGGTCTTCTTTAAAGGCGCTTTGGCGCAATGAATCGGAAGAATTCAAGACGGATTCTTTCGGCAACGAAATAGTGCCCACGCAACGGAAAATAGACGAGTGGACGGGGAGTTATCTTTACGAATACGATTTCGCAACCGTTCTGCCGCCCGTCTACGACTTTAACGCGGGCGTAAACACAATTGAAATTGCCGTGAACGCGGGCGGCGAACTCCTTTTGGGCGAGCTTTATCTGCGTTCTGCGGTGTTACCCGACGATTATAAGACTTATGCGGCGTCTAACAATGGCGCGGCGTTCGGCAGGGGCTCGGATATAGCGGAGGCGGAGCATTATTACTATAAAAATAATCTTTCCGTGGTGCCCGTTTCGAACTCGGCGGTCAACGTGACGCCTTACGACACATATTCGAATAAACTTAACGGAATTTCCGGCTTTGACAGCCCCGAACAGATTTTGACTTATAAAATGACGGCGTCGGCGGACGGACTCTATAATATTTCCGTCAATTACAATAATTCCAACTCAAACCGCACCGTATACGTGCAGGTTTTCGTGGACGGTGTAACGCCCTTCCGTGAGCTTTTGCGTTATCCGCTGGTTGAAAACGGCGGTTATTCAAGCCACACCTTCGGCAACGGAGAGGGGTTCTATTCGGTGTACCTCACAAAGGGCGAACACACGGTTTCGTTCAAGATAGACGGCAGTCTTTCTTACGGTTTGCAACGGATGATGAACTCTTCTATAGACAGCTTGAACGAGATATATCTCGACCTCAAACGTATTGCGGGCACCGTTTCGGACGGTAACCGCGAGTGGGATATAGAAAACGATTTCCCCGGCGTTGTTGAAAAGCTCGAAAACATTGCGCAAGGGCTCGACTTGATTTCGTCAGACCTGCGCAAGATAAACGGAACGGACGCGAACTATCAGGCGCTCATCTATTTACAGACGGCGAGGCAGGCGATAAGCGGACTGTTGGGAGCGCCCAAATATATCCCCAACAAATACGCGCAGATTTCGGAGGGAAGCGGCTCGATAGTGCAGACGCTTGCAAACGCGTTGAGCGATATAAAATCCACGGCGCTGGGGCTTGACAAGATAGTTTTACACCCTGCGGACGCGGAGAGCGAAATACCCGCGGCAAACGGTTGGGTGACTTTTTGGGAAGGAGTTAAAAAGTTTTTTTACAGCTTCGTTGCGGACTATTCAAACGTGACCGAAGATGAAAAAACCGTTCAGGTATGGGTTGCGCGTTCGAGGCAGTACGTAGACCTTATGCAACAGATGATGGACGCTTCCGACTTTAAGGAGCGTACGGGGTATAACGTTAAGTTCTCGATACTTGCGGACGAAGGAAAACTAATACTTTCGAACGCGGCAGGTATTGCTCCCGACTCGGTTATGGGCATAAGCAACTGGCTTCCTTACGAAATGGGAATAAGAAACCTTGTTGTGGACTTGACGCAGTTCCCCGATTACGGCGAGGTTATTTCGAGATTTTCTTCCGGTGCGATGATTTCGCTTATAGCGGACGGTATAGGGTTGGCTCTGCCCGAAACGCAGGACTTTTACGTAACTTTTTACAGAAAAGACGTTTTAAACAGATATAACATCGATTTGCCCGACACTTGGCAGGAAGTTTTGACAACGTTGCCCGTGTTGCAGAGGTACGGACTCAACTATTACATTCCGCTTTCGACCTCAACGGCTTCCAAGTCGATAATGACGACGGCGCCGTTTATATACCAGTACGGCGGGACGCTCTTCTCCGAGGACGGAACTTCGACTACGATATCCGACGAGAACAGTATGAACGCGATAAAGTTTATGACCGAGCTGTATACCCTTTACGGGTTGCCTCAACAGGTTTCGAACTTTTTTGACAGCTTCCGCAGCGGAAGCCTGCCCATAGGCGTTTCTACCTTTGAAACGTATTTGCGCCTTTCGATGGCGGCGCCCGAAATTTCCGGCAAGTGGGGCATAGCGCTCGCGCCCGGCGTGAGAAACGGGCAGGGCGTAGTGGAGAGATGGCAAACGGGAAGCGCGACGGCGATGACCCTTATAAAGAGCGGCGACGAAAAGAAGGACGCCGCAGGCTGGGAGCTTTTGAAGTGGTGGTCTTCGGCGGACGTTCAGACGGAGTTCATGAACAGGCTGACGATGATATACGGCAAAAACTATATATGGAACAGCGCGAATAACGAGGCGTTTTCCAACTCCGTGGCGTTCACTACTGCAGACAAGAGAATTATAAGCGAGCAGTGGGAATGGATGAGGGAAATACCAAAAGTTCCCGGCTGGTATATGCTCGAACGCGAACTTTCGAACGCGTGGAACAGCATAGTAATAGACGGTGAAAACACGCGTTCCGTAATAGAGAACGCCGTTACGACGATAGACAAGGAACTCAGACGCAAACTCACAGAATTCGGATATTTGGAAAACGGGAAAGTGGTTAAACCGTATAAGGTGACCACGCTGGAGTACGTTAATTCACTTAAAAACGGAGGTTGAACGTTTTGAATAACTCTGAAGTTATAAAAGGCTTGCCCGAAAACGTTGAGCCTTTGCCCGAAAAGCAAAATAAGGTTAAACGCAGGAAGGAAAAGCCCGAAAAAGAACCTATGAAAACCGTTAAACACCCCCAAAAGGAAAAGATAGGGGGGAAGATGGGAGTTTTCACAACGGTGATACTTCTGTTGCCGTATATGCTCGCCTTTATCGTGTTTATCGTTTTGCCCGTTATTCTGGCGGCGGTTTTGTCGTTTACCGATTTCAACAGTATAAGCGCGCCTTCGTTTACGGGATTCACCAACTATATAAGGCTGTTCACCGAGGACGAAGTGTTCATGCAGAAGGTTATTCCCAACACCTTGCTGTTTTCGGTAATAGCGGGCCCCGCGGGTTACTTTTTATCGTTTTTTCTCGCGTGGATGCTGGCGCAGATTCCAAAGGCGCCGCGCACGGTTCTCGCTCTTTGCCTTTACGCGCCGTCGCTGACCGCGGGCGTTGCGATGCAAGTGGTTTGGACTGCGATATTCAGCGGCGACCCCAACGGTTATTTGAACGCCATACTCTTAAAACTCGGAGTTATAAGCGAGGCGGTGCAGTGGTTGCAGAGCGGCGACTATCTCATGCCGATAATGATACTTGTGACCATTTGGTCGAGTATGGGTATAGGCTTCCTGTCTATGCTCTCCGGTATTCTCAACATAGACCCGCAGCTCTATGAGGCGGCTTATATGGACGGAATGAAAAACCGCTTTCAGGAAATTATTCACGTTACAATGCCTTCGATAAAGCCGCAGATGCTTTTCGGCGCGGTAATGGCGGTGGTGAATACCTTTCAGGCGGGCGCGATAGGCGTGGAGCTTTCGGGCTCCAACCCGACGCCGAACTATAACGGTCAGCTTATTATAAACCATATTCAGGACTACGGTTATATAAGGTACGAAATGGGTTATGCGGCGGCTATCTCGGTAGTGTTGCTGTTGATAATTTATATAATAAGCAAGGTTATAGGCAAGCTGCTCAACAGCAAAGACGAATAATTACGGCAGGTTAAAATTATGGCTTCCTTTCAAGGTAAAAAAATAAACCCGAAAAGATTTCACGTAAGTCAGCTGAAATTCTACGTATTTTTGCTGCCTTTGGCTATCTTTATGGTTTTGCCGATAATTTATATATTCAGCACGGCGTTCAAACCCGCGGAAGAGTTGTTCAAGTTCCCCCCGAGCTTTTTTGTGGTTAACCCCACGTGGGAGAACTTTAAGTCGCTTTTCGAGCTTATGGCGGGGACGTCGGTACCCGCTACGAGGTACCTTTTCAACTCGGTTATAGTTACCGTGCTGACTATGTTCATAAGCATATTCCTCTCCGTTTCGGCGGGATACGTTTTGAGCAAAAAGAAATTTAAAGGGCAGAAATTATTATTTGAAATAAACACGCTGGCGCTCATGTTCGTGCCCATAGCCGTGACCATTCCCAGATTTATTATAATAGTGAATTTAGGACTCACGGACAGGTTTATTTCGAACATACTCCCTATCGTAGCGATGCCCGTGGGACTGTTTCTTATTAAGCAATTTATAGATCAGGTGCCCAATGCTCTGTTGGAGGCGGCGCGCATGGACGGCGCGAACGAGTGGCAGATTCTGACGAAGATAATAATACCTTCTGTAAGACCTGCTATTGCCACGGTGGCTATAATGTCTTTCCAGTCGGCGTGGGGCAACGTGGAGGCTTCGGTCTACTATATCAACAACGAGAGTTTGAAGACTTTCGCCTACTATATCACGACGTTTTCGTCGGCTTCGACTTCTTCTATAACGCAGGGCGTCACGGCGGCGAGCGCGCTGATAATGTTCGTGCCCAACCTCGTTATATTCATAGTTATGCAGAGTAAGGTTATGGACACCATGGCTCACTCGGGTATCAAGTAAAACGCGTTTACACGGAGCGGATTATGAAAAAGAACGTAAAAAAATTAATCTTATCTTTGATAGCCGCGTTTCTTGCTCTGGCTTCGGCGGTGCTGTTTTTCTGTGATTTCAGTTCGCAGCCCGCAATGGCGGCAGGCACGCCCGTTACGGATAATTCCTTTTCGGTACCCTACGAAACGTTGACTCTGGGACCCAACGGCGCGCTCGTGCCCACGCAGACCGCGTACGTGCCGTCGGGCAGAATATCGCTTTCGTCGAGTACTTACGGTGCGCTGTCGTCGCCCGAAGATATGATTATAGATAAGCAATCGAACCGCATATATATCGCGGATACGGGCAAAGGACGCGTGATTGCGACCGATATGCAGGGAGAAGTGACCGCAGTTATAGGCGACGGCGTCCTCAAACAGCCGACCGGGCTTGCCGTAGGCGGCGGAAACCTGTTTGTATGCGATAAGGAAAACAAACTCGTTTATATATACGACTGCGAGACGTTCGAGCTTGTAAACACGATAGATAGACCCGATAACCCGCTGGTTGGCGCGAATACGCCTTACGTTCCCGTAAAGATAACGGTTGACAGCCGCGGAAATATGTATATCGTTTCCGAAGGTTGCGTGAGCGGACTCATGCAGATAAATGCGGAAGGCGAGTTTGTGGGATACGTAGGCGCGAACGAAACACCCGCTTCGTTTTTGTCGGTATTGCAAAAGATATTCTTTTCCGAAGAACAACAAAACGCGTTTTTACAGACGCCTAAAAGTCCGACCAACGTTGCCATAGACGACAGGGGATTAGTTTATACGATAACGAACAACGCTTCGAGCGGGTCGGTTAAAAAACTTAACACGATGGGCAACGGCATAATGTCGCCCTCGATGAACTTCTCCGATACTACCGCCGCTTCGGTGGACAGTTCGGAAAATATCTTTACGGTTCAGTCTAATATACGGGACGGCTCTTACGTTACCGTGTTCGACAGCGAAGGAAATCTTTTGTTCCGATTCGGAGGAGCCGACGGGTACGAGAGATTCGGTTCGCTCGCTAATCCCGTGGCGGTCGGTACGCCGGATGACGGCAGGGTTATGGTGCTCGATAAGAACTATTCTATGGTTATTATATACGAGCGCACCGACTTTGCGAATTTGGTTTTCGGCGCGGTGGATTACTATAAAGACGGGCTTTATCTCGAAGGCGAGGGAATGTGGAACGAAGTTCTGCGCTACAACAGCAACTTTATATTGGCATATAAGGCGCTTGCCCGCGCGAATATGAAGAGGAGCGATTACGGAACGGCGTTGAGTCAGTTCAAATACGCGGAGGACAGAACGGGGTATTCGGAAGCTTTTTGGCAGATAAGAAACGAATGGCTCGAAAACAACCTGTTGTGGGTTATTATAGTAGCTCTGGTTATAGTTGCCGCAGTAATAGTAATAAAGATTTTAAACAAGCGCAAACCCAAACTGTTCGTACCCATTAAAAAGGGAATCGCGAAGGTGGAGGACGCGCACGTTAAAAACGTTTATTTCTTTAAAGAATTCAAACATGCAAAGAGGTTTATGCGTTCCACGCAAGACGCCGTTTACGAGGTGAAATATCACGGAAAGGCGAGCGTGTGGACGGCGGCGATACTGTTTGTGTGGTTCGTGGTGTTGCAGATTCTGGGCGTGGTTACGAAGGGTTATCTGTTCAATTCGGCAACGGTTTACAATACGAACGGCTGGAACATGGTTCTGGTGACGATAGGCGTGTTTATAGCGCTGGTGCTGTGCAACTACTTCGTAAGTACGGTTACGGACGGCGACGGAAAACTGTTGCACTGCTTTATATGCTTTATGTACGCGCTGTCGCCTTACCTCGTAATGGCGTTGCCCGTTTACCTTTTGAGCAACGTTTTAACGTTTAACGAATCGGTTATTTACACTTTCTGCGAGATAGTGATGTACGGTTGGAGCGGAATTTGCCTGTTCCGCGCGATAATGGAACTGCACGACTATTCGTTCGGCAAGACCGTTAAAAACATACTTCTTACCGTGTTCGCGTTTGCTATGGCGCTGCTGTTTATAATAGTTTTGCGCATGCTCTTCGCGCAGTTGTTCGGCTATACGGGTTCGATATTAGGGGAGGTGTTCGGCAGATGATAGGCGGTAAAATAAAAATAGCCGTTGCGGCCGTGCTTGCGGGCACGCTGATAACGGGAAACGCCGTGCTTGCGACAACGCTTCCGCTTGACGGCGGTGAGGGCGGCGAAGGAACCGGAAGCGGCGTTTATACGCTGGAAACGGGCGGCTCGACGCTCAACGTCGACACCGAAACGCTCAACCTCACGGTTACGAGAGGGAACAGAACGTGGTATTCGGGCAAAAGATATTCCGAAAACGACGGCTTGAACAACCTTTGGGCGAGCAAGCTGACGGACGGCGTGACGGTAGGATACAGAAGAATGAACACGCTGAACGCATACGAACGTTCGTTGAGTTCGCTCAATCCAAAAATAAACTTTACCGAGAGGGCTGACGGGTTTGACGCGAGAATAAACTGCCGCACGATATCGGTAGTGTTTACGATGCAGGTGCGCCTCAACGCAAACAAACTCACGGTTAAAGTGCCGTTCGACTCTATAACGGAGAACAACTCCGAAGATTACAAACTGGAATATTTGTTGATTTATCCGTTTTTCGACAGCAGTTATTCGCAGACGGAGGGCGGCATACTCGTGCCGGACGGCAGCGGCGCGGTTATGGACCTGTCGGTTAAAACCGTGGCTAAACAGCCGTATTCGGCAAGGGTGTACGGCAACGATTACGGAATTTCGTTCCCGCAGGTTACGGTAAACGCGCCCGAAACGGCGACGATGCCCGTGTTTGCGACAATGTACCCCGACGGCGGCACGATGTTCACGGCGGACAGCGGGGCGGAGTACTGCTCTATAAACGCCTCGGTCAGTTCTATAACGACAAATTACAATTTTGCTAATTTTAACTGGATTTACCGCGAACCTTACGTTAAATATTACGAAAGTTCGGGGACTGACGGTAAGAGTTACGTAACGTTTCAGGAAGATATGAACAAGTTCGACCTTGTTCAGACTATGACTCTTATCGAGGGCGAATGCGGGGTTTCGGAAATTGCCGAAGAATACCGCAAGACGGTGGATTTTAAAGGCGTTTCGCAAACGGGCGCCGCGGGATTGAGATTGCAGTTCCTTATGGCCGAAAACAAGAAGGGAATGTTCGGCAACGAAGTGGTAACGATGACCGGCTCTTCCTATATAGAGAGCGTAGCCGAGGAAGCGGGCGCTTACTGCGATAACCTTTCGGTTTCGGTTCTGGGCTATACCAAGGGCGGGCTGAATAACTCTTATCCCAATCATTTCCCCATAGACCGAGGTTCGGGCGGCGACCGCGGATACAGGAGCCTTTCTGAAAAGCTATCTTCGGCGGGGATAAAGTTCTCTTTTACGACCGACTTTATAAAGGCTTATATGGGCGCGGGAGTGGACGAAAGGAGCCTTGCGCTCAACATATCCAACCAGTTCACCGTGCTTGACGATAACCGTTCGGGATCTACGGCGAAGTTCCGCCTCGTAAACCCCGACGACGCCGCGGAGAGAATAAAAAACGATATGAATACGGTTAAGAACTTTAACGCGGGCGCGGATTACGCTTCGATAGGTTCGCTGCTGTATTCGGGATACAAAAACAGGGATTACGATCGCGCTTACGCCGCGGATAAGTTCCGCGAAGCGGTGGCTTCGGCGGGAACGACCGCCAACATAGTTAAACCGAACGCGTATATGTGGAGCGTTTGCGACTCTTATCTGGACGCGCCGATAGCTTCGAGCGGGTTTATGATAGAGACGGAAAGCGTGCCGTTTTTGCAGATGGTGGTTTCCGGAAAGATGCCGCTTTACAGTTCGGCGGTTAACCTCAATTATACGGGCGACGACCTGATTTTGAGATTGACGGACTATAACGTTTATCCTACTTTCCTGCTTACGGAAAAGGACGCTACGGAGCTTTACGGCACGAACAGTTCGGGGGTTTTCACCTCGTCGTACAGCATATGGAAAGATACGGTAAAAGAGGTATACTCCCGCGTGAACGGCGTTCTTTCGCAGGTTGCGGGGAGCGCGATGGTTAAGAGATACGAGGCGGCGGACGGGGTGTTCGTAACTGAGTACTCAAACGGCAAAAAGGTAGTTGTAAACTACGGCGGTTCCGGTTTCGAATCGGACGGTATGAAGGTTGCCGCAAAATCGGCGGCGGCGTTCGATATTACCCGATAACGGGGTTTTACTGAAAATATGAAAAAAGACATAGAAAAAGAAAACTTAACCGTTTTGACCGACGGACCCGCTGCGGCGGAAGCCGCGACCGCGGAATGTGCGCTTGCGCCCGAGGGAAGTGCGGAAAACAAGCCCAAAGACAAGAAGGACGGAAAGGCTTACAGATTTTTCCATTCCGAAATGTTTGCGGGATATCTTTTCCTGCTGCCGTGGCTGATTGGCTTTTGCGCGTTCGTTGCGTACCCCATTATACAGACGCTGATTTTCAGTTTCGGTGACGTGGAGATACGCCCCGGTGAAATAAACACTACGTTTATAGGGTTTGACAACTACGCCAAAGCACTGTTGAAGGACAGTAATTTTACGAAGGCGTTGGGCGACTACGCTACGGAAATTATACTTTACGTTCCCGTTATTACGGTGATTTCGCTGATACTTGCAATGCTTTTGAACAGCAAGCTCAAGGGCACGGGGTTTTTCAGAACGGTTTTCTTTTTCCCCGTAATAATAACGAGCGGACCGGTTATAAAGATGTTCATTGACCAAGGGGTTGCGTCTTTCCCGGGAATCGAAGACCTTATAGATTTTAAGCAACTTGCCGAAACTCTTCCGCAATTTTTGGTGGACGCGCTGCAATTCCTCACTTCCGAATTCATTATGATTTTATGGTTTTCGGGAATTCAGATTCTCGTGTTTATGACGGGATTGCAGAAGATGGACAAAAGTATGTACGAGGCGGCGAAGATAGACGGCGCAACCAAGTGGGAAATGTTCTGGAAGATAACCCTTCCCGCGCTTAACCCCACGATAGTTTTGAACGTTGTGTTCACGGTGGTTATGCAGTCTATATTCTCGCTCAACCCCATAATAACGAAGATACAGACGGATATGAACGCGACGGACGGCTCCGGCGGATACGGATACGCTTCCGCAATGGCGTGGATTTACTTTATTGTGATGCTTCTTATTCTGGGGCTTGCGGTGCTTATATTCAAGAAACACGAAAAGAGGGAAATACGGGTAAGGAGGTTGAAACGGGCATGAAGAAGAAAAAGAATTCCGAAAACGCCGTATTGACCGACGCGCCCGAAGAGCTGATTGAGGAAACTCCGTTGAATAGTCATCCCGTTGAAGAGGTTGAAAACGCCGAAGCGGAGATTGCGGCGGCGGACGCGGCGGAAGCGAAAAAGAGCAACCCCGTTGCGGAGTTTTTCAAAAAGGTATGGGGAGGAATTGCCGCTTGCGCCGTATGGATATGGACGCATATAAGCGATTGGTTTAACGAGAAAATAATAAGAAAGTTCAAGGGCGACGAAGAGCACCGTTCTTTCGTGCAGTGGTTAAAGGATATAGGGCAGTGGTTTAAAAAGTTCCCCTCGCGCTTCGTTGCGTTTTTTAAGGGGTTGCCCGCGTTTTTCAAAACTTTGCCGTCGCGCACGGTCGCGTGGTTTAAATCGCTGACCAAAGAGGGAGTGAAGGCGTTTTTCCTCGGCACGGGCGAAAAGAAGGGCTTTGTGCAGTGCGCGGTGAGCTATACGCTGCTGATACTGTTCGGCTTTGTGTATCTTTATCCCGTTTTATATATGTTGGGATATTCGCTGATGAGTCCATCGGACGTAACCAACCCGATGGTGAACTATTTGCCTACGGCGGCTTATTTTCAGAACTATACCGAGGCTTCGCAGGTGCTCAATTTCTGGAGCACGCTGTTTGAGACGATTTACGTTTCTTTATTGCCGGCGATATTCCAGACGGTGAGCTGTTGCCTTGCGGCGTACGGGCTGGCGAGGTTCAACTTCCCCGGTAAAAAGGTGGTTTTCGCGCTCATAATTATAACGTTTATAGTTCCCACGCAGCTGACGATGATGCCGCAGGTGCTCATATATTCGAATATGGGAATTATAGACTCCGTGCTCACGTTCATTTTACCCGCGGCGCTCGGGCAGGGTATAAAGTCGGCGGTGTTCATTTTGATTTTTTATCAGTTTTTCCGCGGTATACCCGAATCCGTGGTGGAGGCGGCGAAGATAGACGGGGCGAACTCCTTCCAGATTTTTATCAGGCTGGGACTCGCCGCGGCGAAACCGGCGATATTGCTCTCGTTGCTTTTATCGGTGGTATGGTACTACAACGAGACGGTTTTAACCTCGATTTACCTCGGCGGTTCGGTTACGACCCTTCCGCTCGAGCTCGAAAAGTTCGAAGCTACGTATAAGGCGTTGTTCGGCGATACGGGCGGCGCGACGGGCAAGACCGTAAACGAAGCTATTTATATGGCGGGCACGCTGTTGAGTATTTTGCCTTTGCTGATTTTCTATTTCTTCACGCAGAAGCACTTCACCGAAGGCATAGACAAGGCGGGCATAACGGGAGAGTAAGTTTTGAAAAAGATTTTTTCGGCGATAATAGCCGCAGTTATGGCGGCGACCTGCCTTTGCTTTGCGGCGGGTTGCAATAAGGACCTTTACGAAGCTCATAAAACGAGCATAGAAGAGGAAATGGAGGGAAGTTTTGAGTTTTTTTGGGAGCAGACTTCCGTAAGAGAGGAGGTAGCCGAGGGGTGTTTGCCCACTTACGGACTGATAGCCGACCGCTACCCCAACACGTCGCAACACGCTTCAACCGCTTCGGTGGGGTTCGGGCTCGCGGCTTACGCGATAGGCGCGGAAGAGGGCTGGGTCACGAAGGAAGAAGCGGAAACGCGCTCCGAAAAGACTCTGCAAACGATGCTTGCGTTGCAGGCCGACCCCGACGTCGCGCACGAGGGGTTTTTGGCTCACTTCATCAATATGCAAACCGGCAAGAGAGTTTCAAACGTTGAAATTTCTTCGATAGACACCGCGATACTGCTTTGCGGCGCCATATGCGCGGGGGAATACTTCGGCGGAGAAGTGAAGCGGCTTGCAAACGAGTTTTACGGCAACGTGAACTGGAAAGCGATAGAACGCAAGAGGGGGAGCAAAACCTATCTTACGATGGGCTTTAACGGCAACACCCATGCGCTGTTGGGTGATTGGGACTGGTACGCCGAACAGCTCATGATGTACGTTCTCGGCGCGGGAAGTCCCAACGAGGAGCACCGCATAGGCGACGAAACGTATTACGATTTTGCGAGAAACGAGGGCGAATACGGCGGGCACCGCTTTATTTACAGCTGGTTCGGAAGTATATTCACATATCAGTTCTCTCACGCGTTTATAAACTTCAAGGGTTATACCGATAAAAACGGCACGGACTGGTTCGAGAATTCCGTTCAGGCTTCTAAAGCGGCTTATGAATATTGCCGCGACAGAAAGGATGTACAGACCTTTGCAAAGGGCGGCTGGGGACTTACGGCGTGCGACACGCCCGACGGTTACAGCGGACATCTGGGAGCTTCGCCCCGCGGTTGGAACTCTTCCGAAAACCTGAACTATTCGAAAATAGAGGGAACTATTGCTCCCTGCGGAGCGCTCGGCTCGGTGGTGTTTACTCCCGAAGAGAGCCTTAACGCTCTGGAACATTACAGGTCTCAAAGGTTGCTTAACGGCAAATACGGGCTGACGGACGCTTATAACATAGACCGCGGCTGGGTTGCCACAGACAGCATAGGCATAGACAAGGGAATTACCCTTTTGATGCTTGCAAACTATAAAAACGGCTGCGTATGGAACGCGGTTATGGAAAACGAAAATATCTTGCTCGGAATGGAAAACCTCGGTTTTACCGCCGCGTAGAGAGGTAATGCGTGGACGTGAATTTAATTGAGCGCGAAAGAAGACTTTGCTTTGAATATTTTTACGATAACTTCGACAGAGCGCCCGAAACGTTCGGACTGACTCACGATATGCACCCCACGAAGCACGACGACTGCTCGGTGGCGGCAAGCGGGTTTATGCTTGCGGCTATGGCGGTGGGCGTCGACTTCGGTTATATAACCCGCGAAGAGGGCGAGGAGATTTGTATAAAGACGCTGGAAACGCACGCGAAGCTCAAAACCAAAAAGGGATTTTATTATCACTTTTACAATATGAGCGACGGCAAGCGTGCAAGGCGGTGCGAGCTATCGATTATAGATACGGCTTTGCTTGTGGCGGGAGCGCTCACGGCGGGCGCGTGCTTCGGCGGCAAAACGCTGGAACTTGCCCGGGCGATTTACCTGCGTTGCGATTGGGAATACTTTTATTGCAAGGAAAAAAAGTATTTTTATATGGCGGAATTCGACAACGGATTCAGCGGATATTGGGACGTTTACGCCGAACAGTTGATAATGTACTTTCTCGCGGCGGGGTCTCCGCTCGGAAAAAACATAGCCTTGGAGGCTTACGAGTCTTTTCAGCGGCTTAAAGGGAGTTACGGCGGTTACGAGTTTTATTACGGCTGGTTCGGGAGCATATTCACTCACCAGTTCTCGCACGCGTTTCTCGACCTCGAAGGCAAGAAAGACGCGTTCGGAACGGACTGGTTTGAAAATTCTAAAAAAGCCACGCTCGCAAACAGAGCTTTTTGCATTGACGAGTCGGATAAACACAAGGGTTACGGCAAAAACGCCTGGGGGCTGACTTCGTGCCTTACAAAAGATGGCTACAAGGGGCATATAGGTGCGCCGCCGAGCGGAAACGGCAATACGGAAAACGTTTCGGACGGAACCGTTCCTCCGTGCGGGGCGCTGGGGTCTTTACCGTTTACTCCCAAGGAGAGCATTGCGGCTTTGGAGTATTATTATTCGAAGCCTGAAATTATCGGCAGATACGGCTTGACCGACGCTTATAACGAAGATATAGGCTGGTATAGTCGCAGTTATATAAGCATCGATAAGGGAATAACCCTTCTGATGCTGGCAAACTATGAAAAACGGACGGTGTGGCGTTATTTCTGCTCGCTGCCGGAGATACAAAACGCTTTTAAAACGCTTGAATTCATAAAGGAGAATTAACAAATGGCAAGCATTTCTTTGAAAAACATTTACAAAACCTATCCCGGCGGCGTTACCGCGGTTACCGATTTCAACCTCGAAATACACGACAAGGAGTTCGTTATTTTCGTAGGGCCTTCGGGCTGCGGAAAATCGACCACTTTGCGTATGATCGCGGGGCTCGAAGAGATATCTTCGGGCGACCTGTACATCGACGACCGCCGCGTTAACAACGTGGAGCCGAAGGACAGGGATATTGCAATGGTTTTCCAGAACTACGCGCTCTATCCTTATATGACCGTTTTCGAGAATATGGCGTTCGGTTTGAGGCTGCGCAAAGTGCCGAAAAAAGAAATAGAGCAAAAGGTTACGCAGGCAGCCAAAATACTCGGCATAGAGGATTATTTAAAAAGAAAGCCCAAAAACCTTTCCGGCGGACAGCGCCAGCGTGTCGCGCTGGGGCGCGCGATAGTGCGCGAGCCTAAAGTTTTCCTTTTGGACGAGCCGCTTTCAAACCTCGACGCAAAGATGCGTACGCAGATGCGCACTGAAATAATAAAACTCCACAAGGAGTTGCAGACGACGTTCGTATACGTTACCCACGACCAGACCGAAGCTATGACGATGGGCACGAGAATAGTTGTTATGAAGGACGGCGTTATCCAGCAGGTGGATACCCCCGACAACCTTTACGAATTCCCGGTTAACAAGTTCGTCGCGGGATTTATAGGGGCCCCGCAGATGAACTTTATAGACGTTATTTTATCGCAGGAAGAAAAGACCGACCCCGTTTACGCGCAGTTCGGCCGACACAAACTGCTCATAGACAAAGCTACTCAAAAGCGCATTATGTGCGAAGAAATAAACAGGAGACAGTTTGTTTTGGGCGTGCGCGCGGAGGACGTTTATTTGAGCGACAAGGCGGAGGGCAAATATAAGGACGCCACTGTAAAAGCTACGGTAAAAGTTACCGAAAAGCTCGGCAACGAGACTTTGGTTTATTGTCAGGTGGAAGGCGTGAACGGCGACGTGGTTGTGCGTGCGGGAGCGCGTTGCAACGTTATGAGCGGGGACGAAATAGAAATAGCTTTCGATACCAAGCACATACAGCTGTTCGATTACGATACCGAACAGAACGTGTTGAAGAGATAAAACGGATTTATCTTCACCGAAAGGGAAGTTTAAAAATAAAAATCAAAAACAAATAAGGAGAAAAATTATGAAGAAATTTGTGGCAATGTTGTTAGCTGTTGCGCTTTGCATACCCGTAATAGCTATAGTGGGCTGTTCGCAGGAAAAGACCCTGAACCTTTTGGACGGCAACTGGAAACCTTATGAGGTAGACGGCGTGGAGGAAGAAGTTTATACCATAGAGCAGAGCGAAGGAAGTTTGAAAGCTTCTTATGACGGCAATATGGATTGGAAACTTATTCAGCATTCCATAGCTATGTACGAAGCCGATCAGCTTGAAGGTTTGAATAAACTCGTTCTGGAAGGAGCTCTGACTACGAATGCGGCCGAGCCTCACTTTATGCTTAAATTCGAGTTTGTGGCCGGATATGAAAGTCAGGAAGTAAGCATAAGACCTACGAGCGGAGAAGCGGGCAGATACGAGTGGGACGTTTCCTGGTTCCATATTGAAAAGGCTGTAAGAATGATCATTTTCTGCGATCCCGGCGCAACCGCGAAGGGTGAACTCGAAGTTACAAAACTCGAATTCAGCAGCGGTGCTGTCGACACGCAGTATAAAATAGGCAGAGACGCACCCTATATAAATCAGATTACCGACGCGAACAAAACTGTTATGAAGGGTTGGTTCGACAATACTTTTAACAATGTTTACAAAGTAGAAGAGAATACGGACGGAACTGTAAAAGTTACGAAGCTTAAAGATGAAAACTGGCTTGCAGTCGGCGTATATTTCTCCGGCGAAGCGCTCAAAAACATGAAGTCTTTGAAAGTGGTTGTAAACGGTGACATTAAAACGTTCAAAGTTGAGTGCAACGATTTGTTCAACGCGGTTGAGTTGCCCAGAGATCAGGCAGCCGTAAACGGCGATAACGAAATAGTAATAGGTTTGAACGACCTCTCCGCTATAGACGCGAACAGAAACTTCAAACTTTTGATGTTGTTCAACTGGGACAACTATCAGGAAGGTATAAATTACACGATTAAGTCCGTAGAATTTTCTACCGAGGCCAAAGCTTAATTGACAAGCAGGCGATAAGCTGATAAAATAACGTTAAAAAAGGAGCGGTTTTAAAACCGCTCCTTTAATCGGTGTTGCGACGGCGCGACATTAATACGGAGGAGAGACTGTTGTGTTTAAAAACGTTAAACTTATAGCCCACAGAGGGGCGAGCGCAATCGAGTGCGAAAATACGGCGGAAGCGTTTGAGCTTGCTTGCGGAGAAAACTGTTTCGGAGTGGAGTGCGACGTGCACGTAACCGCCGACGGGAAATACGTAATATTTCACGACGACGAGACGGGCAGAATGTGTTTTGGAAATCTTACGGTGGAAAAGAGCGCGTTCGACGTTTTGCGCGCGCTCGAATTCAGGCGCGGGAAGAATTATAAAATTCCCTCTCTCGAAGAGTATCTGCAAATTATGAAGCGTAGCGGGAAGACGGCGGTTATAGAGCTTAAAAATCCGATGGCGGAAAAGAATATAGCCGAAATTTGCGCGATCTGCGCCGAAAAGTACGACCTTGATAAAATTATTTTTATTTCTTTCTGCTTTGAAAACCTCTTGGTCGTGAGAAGTATTTTGCCCGAACAGAAAATTCAGTTTTTAACCTGCGCGGTGACAAAAGAACTTGCGGACGAGTTGGTAAAGAACAACTTTGGGATAGACGTCGACAGAATAGTTGCCGACGAAAATGCGTTTGAAATTTTGAAAGAAAGGAATATACCGATAAACTGCTGGACGGTGGACGACGAAGAAGAAGCAAAAAAACTTGCCCGCCTCGGCGCGGAGTTTATAACTACAAACGTTATCGGAATGCGGCGCGATTGACTTTTATGCGCGCGTCTGCTATAATACGGTAAGAGGTAATTTATGGCGTTTGTTGATTGGTTGAAATACTTTTTCGGCAGTTTCTTTTTGCACAAATACGCAAGCGAGAGCGAAGAACGCGGTTTCGGCGGTCCTCTTTTGGGCTTACTGCTCGCAATGGCAATGATTTTTACAGGACTTTTCGGCGGGAGCGTGGCGGCATTTCCTTCATATTACGAAAATTCGGAGGAATACACGCAGTTTTTGTACAACGCTTTTGCGCAGAGCGGAGAGGACAGGCTGAATATAAAGATTGAAAACGGAGTGGCGCGCGCGGGGAAATTCGGCGGAGAATACGGCGCGGGCTTGGTGGCGAACACGTTCACGAGCGAAGCCGACAGGGATAAGTATTCCGTTAACGGGTATCAGCTGGTTATAGACACGCGCGATTCGAAAACCAATTATAACGATTTTAAATGCGAGTATAAAAAGGGCGACGTTACTCTTACGCACGACGAGTATCTCACTCTCAAAGACGAGGAGAAGAAGAATTACACCGTATATATGGAATACACCGCTGACGCGCTCGTTCTGGACGCGGAAAAGGTGAAGGGTTATACGGACTGGCTTTTGGGTTGCGGAAACGCGGAGGCGAAAAAGGAGTGCGAGGCGCTTTTGACCGGCGGAGTTGCGCCGCAGAGCAATTATAACGCCGTTTACGAGCTTTATTTCAAATATTGCTATCCCGAACTTGCAGGGGCGGAAACATTCGGCAAGGCGCCCACTATGCGCACGTATTACGTAAACACTTATATGCAGACGGGCGAGGACGGAAAGCTCGCATGCGATAAATATCTTATAGTTTTGTCCGATATAGCGTTCTCTTATTTTTACAGCGGGGACGGGATATTCCGCGGAGTGAGCGGGTTTTTAAGCTCGTTCGGCGATATTTCGGTTACGCAGTCCGCCGACGCAGAGGCGGCGAAGAACGAAGTGGACGGATTTTTTATCGAGTTTAACAAGGCTTCGGCCGGTATGCTCTCCGTCAACTACCTTATCAATATGATGATGGTGTTGCTGTATACGGTAATCGCGTGGGCGGTTATAGGCGCAATCGGCTGGGCTTTGGGCGCGGCTTCGAAGTGCCCTCCGCTCAAAAACTTTACGGTAAATTTAAAGAGTTCGGGCTCGTTTATGCTCGTCAGCGGTTTGTTGGCGTTTGCGTTCACCTTTGGTATGTCTTTTGTGCTGTCCGGCGCGGGTACGTATTTCTGGGGTCTGGTGTTCTTTATCGGCGTGCTCGGTTTGAGGTCGCTCGCGCATATGGCGATAACGCTGGCTCGCTATAAAAAAGAGAGCGCCGCGCCGACTTGCGAAGAACCTGCCGAATCCGAAGAAGGGCAAGGATAAATAAGTTTTTAAAGGTTTTGCGGCTTACGCCCCGCCCGCGCGGTTTAGCGCGGGCGGGGCGTTTTTTACTATTTGCGAAAATCCGTTCAAATATTTTACAAATTTTCACATAAGCGATATAATAATAACGCATAAGCGCGTTATTATACTGCATGGTTAAAATGCGGCTTTTTACGCCGCTACGGGGTACGATGGATAAACGTTATTTTCGCGTGCGTGAGTATTTGAGAAAGCGCAGGTATGAAAGGAAAAGAATACACAAGGAATGGGTCGGTTTCGGCACGGGATTAAAAGCCGTGTTGAGCGACCTGTTTATTGCGTTTCAGCTTTTCGTTATGGCTGTGGTCTACGCGGTAATAACGGGGCTATATCCCGTAGTATGGTACGTTTGTCTGGGGCTTACGGCGCTGACAGCGGTGCTCGTTCTTATTTTCGAACCCGACGTTCAGTCGAAAATAAGCTGGTTTGTGCTGTTTGTGTTGTCAATGGGATGCGGGTTTATAATATATTTTCTTTCCCGTCCGCAAATATGTTTTTTTTGGCATAAGGCGGCGTTCGGAAGGATATATATGCGCGTTAAGCCGCTTGAAAAGGACTTTGTTATCGGCGGCGAAAGCGGAGTTGAAAAATACCTGAATTCGCACGGGTTCGACACGTACGGCGGCACGAGGGTAAAGTATTATAAGCACGCGCGCAACGCTATGGATAATATGGTCGCGCGCATAGAGGCGGCGGAAAAATTTGTTTTTATGGAGTTTTTCATAGTTGCCGACGGTACGTTTTTAAAGAGACTTATAAGTATTTTCAGAACTCTTACGGCGCGGGGAGTCAAGGTGTTTATGCTCTACGACGACGTTGGCTCGGCGGGAGTTTTTTCCGGTTTCGTTAAAGACGAGCTCCGCGAATCGGGCGTGAATCTGGGCGCCTTTCACAGACTTGTTTCCCCCTTTTACTTCGGGCTGAATTACCGCGACCACAGAAAAATAGTTGTGGTGGACGGCGAAACGGGTTATTTGGGCGGCTTTAACCTCATAGACGACTGCGCGAATTTGAGAAATATGGAGGGAATCTGGAAGGACACGGGGCTACGGCTTGACGGCGCCGCGGTGGACGCGCTTTCGGTTCAGTTTATAAGGCAGTGGGAGTTTTCGCAACACAAAAAGTTGGACGCGGCGGAATATTTCAATAACTATATTTCACAGGATAGCGGGACGGTTATAACGCCGTATGCGGGCGGACCGGAAAGGCGGGAATACGTCTGCCGCGGAGTTTATGCGGAACTTATGGCGGAAGCCAAAGAAAAGCTGTATATTATGACTCCTTATCTTGCGCCCGACAGCAGATTTTTAAAAGCGCTGGGCAAAAAAGCGGAAGAGGGCGTGGACGTGCGTCTGGTGTTGCCGGGGGTGCCCGATTATAGATATATATACGCGGTCACTTGCGCAAACGCGCAGAAGTTAATGAAAAAGGGCGTTAAAATATACTACTCCGGCGGCGAATTCGTGCATGCGAAGGTTATGCTCACGGAAAACGCGGCGGCGGTAGGTTCGGTTAATTTAGATATGCGCGCCTTTTATCAGGAGTTCGATAACGGCGCCGTTGTGCGCGGCGCGGAAATTTTGAGGGACATAGACGATGACTTCGAATGGTATTTCGACCGCAACGCTCCTGCGGTAAAGTCGGAATTCAATTTTGCGGGGGCGGCAGTTACGGCGTTTTTAAAGCTCCTTTCGCCGCTTATGTGAGTTTGCGGGTTTGACAATGCGTCGCACGGCGTGTATAATTTTTTAGGTGAATACGTATGCGTGACAGATTCGAAAATTTTACCATTACGATTTTAAAACTCAATAAGCTGGTGCAGAAGATAAAACTTTACGAGATGGGCGAATACGGGCTGAAAGCCATTCACGTTATGTGCGTTTATTGCCTGAATTCTTCCGTGGACGGGCTGACTGCAAGCGACCTTGCAAAACACACTTTAGAGGACAAGGCGGCGATTTCGCGCGCGTTGAGCCTTTTAAAGGCGAAGGGTTACGTGAGCTACGACCCTAAAAAATACAACTGTGCTGTTAAGTTGACAAAAGAGGGCGAAAAGATTGCCTCGTTCGTGGCGGAGCGGGCGCACAGCGCGGTGGAAGCGGGCGGAGACGGGCTCGACGACGGGAGGAGAGCGGAATTTTACCGTACGCTTGAACAGATTGCGGGCAATCTGACGGATTATTACGAAAGTCTTGTAAAAAATCAAAAGAAAGGCTGACGCATTATGCGTTTTTGATATAATAAACATTTTAAATTATTATTTTACTTTATGACGGCAAACGTATAATATAAATATAGCGCAGGTTACGGAAGGAGGAAATTATGAATATATGGCATGATATCGATGAAAAGAGAATTTCGGAAAACAATTTCGAGGTGCTCATAGAGATACCAAAGGGTTGTAAAGCGAAATACGAGCTTGACAAAGAGACGGGGCTGTTGCGCCTTGATCGGGTTTTGTATACTTCTACCGTGTACCCCGCGAACTACGGATTTATTCCGCGCACGCTTGCGGACGACGGCGACCCGTTGGACGTTCTGGTTTTGTGCAACGAGATAATATATCCTATGACGCTGGTGACTTGTATGCCGATAGGGGTTATAAAGATGGTGGACGGCGGCGACCTTGACGAAAAGATTATAGCCGTGCCCCTCAACGACCCCAATTATAAACACTACTATGATATAAAAGAACTTCCCAAACACGTGTTCGAAGAAATGATGCACTTTTTCGAGGTTTATAAAATGCTCGAACACAAGACGACCACTGTTAAGGAGATTTGCCACAAGTACGAGGCTATTGAGATTGTGAGAAAGTGTATTCAGATGTATAAGGAAAAGTATTGCAAATAAAATTAAAGCTCCGCTTTGCGCGGAGCTTTTTTTACGCCGCCCTAAAAAGACGGTTTTATTTTTTTAAACTTTCGAGCACCATGTTTTTAAACTCGCGCGAGGCGTTGGTGTGAGGGTGGTCGGGGTCGGTTATCATACAGATATTTCTTTCGGGCAATCTGATATCGAGGGGTATTTTAAAAACGTCGCCGCGCTCTATTGCTTCCTGCGCCATGCCTTCCGGCACGAAACCCAAGCCGAAGCCGTGGCTTATCATGGGAACTATGAGATCCGCGCCGTCGGCTTCGATATCGGGTGTGACGTTAAGCCCGTTATCGGAGAAAATTCCGTCTATGAATTGCCGCAGCTGCATACTGTGCCGCAAACACACGAAGGGATAATTTTTAATGTCGGAAAGCGACATGGTCCTATCTTTAAGGTGCGAAAAGGCGTTGCCCGCTATCAAAATATCGTTGAACGGCGCGATGACCGTAGATTTCAGCGGTTTGGGCACGTTGCAAGGCGTTGAGACGAAAGCGAGGTCGACTATGCCGTTTTTGAGTTTGTCTACGGTGCCGTTGCTCGAACCCGTGTTAAGTTTGAACTTTACGGATGGATATTTCGAGTGAAAAAAATCTAGGAAGCCGAACAAAAACCTGTGCAGCGCCGTTACCGTGGTGCCCACGTAGATGGTGCCGCCGTCTACGCTTATCGCTTTGCCCACTTCGTTTTCTCCCTTGACGAGTTGTGTGTGGGCAATATTGACGTATTCGAAGAGTTTTTGTCCCTCGTGCGTGAAATCCACGCCGTTTTTAGTGCGTACGAAAAGACGGCAACCCAGCTCCGCTTCGAGGTTTTGTATGGCGCGCGTTACGGCGGGCTGACTGGAATAGAGCTCCGCGGCGGCGCGGGTTATATTTTTGTGTTTGCCTACGTAATAAAAAATTTTGTAGTACTCGTAATTCATTTCTTTTTTGATTATGCGTTTTTGATATGACATTAATACAATATTATCATTTTACATTATAACAATTTTGACATATAATGTAAACAAATGAAAATAAATAAAATAAAATGTTATTTTTTAACGAAACGGGAGGCAATATGAATTACAGGGAAGAATCGCTTAAAAAGCACGGAGAGTGGAAGGGAAAGATAGAAACTTCGGTACGCGTGCCGGTTGACGGGCGCGAGGCGCTGTCGCTCGCGTATACGCCAGGTGTTGCGGAGCCTTGCATGGCGATACATAACGACGTTGAAAAGAGTTTTGAGCTGACGAGGCGCTGGAATACCGTGCCCGTAATCACGGACGGAACCGCCGTTTTAGGGCTGGGCGATATCGGACCGGAGGCAGGTATGCCCGTTATGGAGGGCAAGTGCGCGCTGTTCAAGGCGTTCGGCGGGGTTGACGCGTACCCCATCTGCTTAAAGACGAAGGACACGGAAGAGATTATAAAAACAATAAAGATTATGGCGGGCAGTTTCGGCGGGATAAATTTAGAGGATATTTCCGCGCCGAGGTGCTTCGAGATCGAAACGAGGCTTAAAGACGAGCTGGATATCCCCGTATTTCACGACGACCAGCACGGCACGGCGATAGTTTCCGCCGCGGCGCTTTTGAACGCCTTAAAACTTGCAAAAAAAGAAATCGGGGAGATAAGATTAGTAATAAACGGCGCGGGAGCCGCAGGCATAGCCATAGCTAAATTTTTGATTAAGCTGGGCGTTAAAAACGTTATTATGTGCGACCGCAAGGGGATTATCTGCAAGGGCAACGACTGGCAGAACACGCCCCAGAACGAGATTGCGGAAATTACAAACCTCGAGCATAAAACGGGAACGCTTGCCGACGCTATGAACGGCGCCGACGTGTTTATAGGAGTATCGGGACCGCACTGCGTGACGAAGGATATGGTTAAATCCATGGCGGAAAAATCCGTGCTGTTTACCTGCGCAAATCCCGTGCCCGAGATTGAGCCCAAAGACGCTTTGGAGGCGGGTGCGTTTATTGTGGGAACGGGGTCTTCGGAATATCCCAACCAGATAAACAACGTTTTGGTGTTCCCCGGACTTTTCCGCGGGGCGCTGGACGTGAGGGCGAAAACGGTGAACACGGAAATGATGATTGCCGCGGCGCGAGGCATTGCAGGGTGCGTTTCGGATAAGGAACTTTCGAGGGAGTATATTTTGCCCTACGCTTACGATAAAAAGGCGCACGAATCGGTTGCAAAAGCGGTTGCAGAGGCGGCGGTTAAAACGGGAGTTTCGAAATTGAAATAAGCCCGCTGACGACGGCATAAAATCAAAAGTGAAAATTCGTTATGCTTGGCGCACAACGAAAAGGCAGACGGCAAAGCCGTCTGCCGTAAATAACTTAATTGTAAGATGAAAAAAAGATTTTTAGCGATATTTTCGTTTTTGCTTGCGGCGGCGGTTATTATGCTCGGGGCGTGCGTAAACGGAGAAGACCCCAAAAACGAAAACGTAAAAGTGCTGTTTATAGGCAACAGCTTTACTTATTACAGCGACGTGCCCGCGCTGTTTGAAAAAATAGCGGAGTCCGCCGGCAAGACCGTGAGAGTCGAATCGGTTACGAAGGGGAGCTGGAATCTTACGAAGTTTGCCGACGAAAACGACGAGTATGGAAGTGTTGTCGACGAAAAGCTGAACGCGTATTCCGACTATTCCGCCGTGGTTTTGCAGGAGCAGAGCGCCAGACCGTTGAATAATTACTCCGCGTTTTTAAAGGGTGCGCGTGATTTGAAAGACAAGATAGATTCGACGCAAAAGAATTGTCGGGTTTATTTGTATTCGACGTGGGGGTATGCCGAAGAGGCTGAAAAAAGAGGTATGACCGTGACGCAAATGGAAGAGAAGATATTTGCGGCGTATCAAAAAGTTGCAAAAGAACTCGGTGTTGAAGTCAGTCCCGCAGGAAGGGCGTTCAGCGCGGTATTTGAGGCATATCCCGATATCAATTTGTATTATACGGACGGGAAACACCCCTCTTATGCGGGGGCTTACCTGGCGGCGTGCGTGCACGTTGCCACAGTGTTGCGCGTTGACCCGCGCGGGGCTTTGTTTAACGACGAGCTCGACGGGCAAACCGCAGTAATTTTGAAAGCGGAGGCTTACAGAGCCGTTTACGGAACTTAAAATATAAAAGATTAAGGAGGAAAATGTATGAAAAAGCACTTAATAGCCGTATTTATTGCGGTGGTTACGTGTTTGGCGGCGCTTTCGGGCTGTTCGCTTGTGCGCGGCTTCGAAAAAGATTTGCAGGTTGTTTTCGAAGTGGACGGCAAATATTATGACAGCGGTACGGTGAATATATTCAATAACGCCGTAGTGGAAGAGCCCGCCGCGCCCAAAGGCTATTATTTCAGAGGGTGGACGAATACCGCCGAATGGACCGAAGAAGAGAGCGTTACCGTGCCCGTACTCGAAAACACGGGGCTTGTGCGCTATAACGACATAAAAGATATGGTTCAGGCGGGCAGGGAGAGTGTGACTTTATACGGCGTGTTCTCCGAAATAGTGCGCCATGATTTAAAAGTTGCTTGGTACGATAAGGAAACGACTTCGGGCTTAAATCAGGCCGCGATGGACGGGTTTAAAGCGAAGTTATACGCATATCTTACCGAGGAGGGAAAGAACCCCGAGAGTCTGGACATAATTATTCAGGGCTATGACGGCGACGTGGGAACTTCTTGTTCCGCAATTATGAAGCACGGCGACGTGGATATTATGGTAGGCTGGGCTGGCACCTCGAACCTGACCGGTACGGGCGGTATGCCTGCCGAAGATATACTGGAAAACGTGGGCAAGGTAAAGATAGGCAGCAAAGACAGGTATGCGGCGAGACTTTCGGATACGGAACTCACGAAACTCGTATATATATGGATACAGAACGAGTACGGCGCGGGATACGTTCCGCCCGTGGTAGAGCCCGATCCCGAGCCTACGACCAAAACCGAGTTGGTTATTGCTTATTATAACAACAATTCGGACGCATCGGGCATTTCGGCGCAGAATATGAACGAATTTAAGACTAAGCTCGATGCGTATATTGCAACGCAGGAAACTTATAAAGATAGCGTTAGCGTAATAATAAAAGATTTTATCGGCGGAGTGGAAACCACTTGTAATTCTGTGAAATCCGACGACAGTATATGCATTATGGTAGGTTGGAACGATAAAATTACAGATTATATGACGGTTGGAACTGATTTTGTTGAAAAAACGGATGGAAACACCGTTAAAATTGGAAGCAAAAACCGCGGGGCGGCGCTTGTTAAAGATACCGAACTGAACAGACTCGTTTATGTCTGGATTCAAACCGAGTATGGCGTGACTGTGTGAGGAGGGGGGAATTATGAATTTCAAAAGTAAACTGATGAAAGCGGCTTCGATATTGAGTTACGTTTTCACCGCGCTGTGGTTTGTGACTTGCGCTTGCTTTTTTGCTCTCAACAACAATTGGTATTGGCTGTTTTTAATATTTGCGCTTATAAACCTTTATAACGGATTCGTTATAACTTCGGTGCGGGAAAAGATGACTTGCGCGCGGCTTGACGGCAAGCAAAAGACCAAGTTTTTGGTTTGTTGGATTTTGAGCATTGTTTGCCCGCCTGCGTTCGTATTGAACGGAATCGCGTACTTCCATACCGCGGAAGACAATTACACGGTAGTTGAAAAGCAGGTTGAGAAAACGGAAGGCGGAGAGGCTTGTGTCTCTTCTGAACAGCCTGCAAACGGCGTTGGTTGCAGTATATCACTGGGGCAAAGGGTAAAAGCCTTTTGTAAAAAGAAGAGCTTTATAACCGCGTGCGTTACGCTGGGACTGGTGTTTGTTTTCGGCTTCTGCGGAATGCTGTTCGAGACGTCGGGGTTTGCGGTTAAAGTTTCGGACTTTACACTCACCCGCGAAATGACGCAAAAATACAATAACGGCGAAATCAACGGCAAGCAGTTCGTTATGGAAAACGACAGCTCTTATGCCGTGACTATGTACGTGCCCAAGACGGCTACGGAAGAAAATCCCGCGGCTACTGTGTTCGTTCTGCCCGGATTTACCCGCACGAAGGCTACTATGTCGCAGTATTGCATGGAGCTCTCGCGCAGGGGCGCGGTAGTGTTCTGCTCCGACCCCGGCGGACAGGGCTCGACTACCGAAACTTCGACGGCGGGCGCTAACGGTATAGAATACCTCGTTCAATACGTTTATAACAATCCCGACGACTTTAAATTCTGCGATAAAAACCGCTTCGGCGCGGTGGGACACTCCGCGGGAGGCGGAAACGTTTGCACGCTGGCGGCGGATATGTCGGGGTCTACCTTTGAAGAAAGCGTTATAAAATCCGTTTATATATCGGGATATATCAAAGTTTCGTCGGCAAACAAATATAAAAACCTCAACTGCAACGCTGCAATGTCTTACGCTTATTACGACGAGGGAGCGTTCCGCTATCAGACGGATACGACCTCGCTCGAAGTTATAGGGCTTAGGTTTATAAACGAGATAGGCACGGACGCAAAGAAGCACAATAACTATAAAGAGGTGGTTTACGATTACGGTTACGGCGATATGGCGGCGGGAACTTACCGCGTTATTCACCGCGAAAACACTAATCACTGCTTCGAAATGTATGACAGAACGAGCATTGCCAACACCATAGCGTTCTTTGACGAGAGCCTTAAAATGGAGTCCGGCATAGACGGGTTCAATCAGATATGGTTCGGTAAGGAATTTTTCAACGGGTTGGCGCTGGCTTCGGCGTTTACCTTTGTTATTGCGCTCTGCGCGGTGCTTATGAATATTCCTTTCTTTGCGACGCTCAAAGCTAAAAAGCAGGCTGTTGCAGGCGGGAAAATCCCCGAAGGCGGCGGCGAACAAATAAGCACCGTGAACGGCGTTAAACCCAATATATCAGGGGGTCAAGCGCACAAGACGGTGGCGCACAAAGTAATTTTTTGGACTTGCATAATACTGACGACGATAATAGCCTGCCTCGACTATATTCCGCTTGCAAACCTATCCATAGAGATATTCCCCACGGGGAATTCGTCGAGCGTGTTTACTTACACATTCCCCGCGCGAATGATAAACGCGATATTGTTGTGGGCGGCTATAAACGGAGCTATAGGGTTGGCGATATTCTTCGGCACTACCGCCATAGAGAATCTTTACGAATATATAATGTTCAAGGTCAAGGGAGTTACTCCCAACTATGACCGGGATAAGTTCAAGGCGATAAAAATAAGCGGCGACAAGCCCGCGGGCGTTGCTCTCAACGTGCTTAAAGCAATTCTTCTTGCGCTTATCTCGTTCGGCGCGTTCTACTTCCTTGTGCAGTTGAGCTATTGGGCGTTCCATCAGGATTTCAGATTTTTGCTTATTTCGGCGGCGCCGCTCAACGCGAGAATGTTTGTGACCGCTCTCGAATATATGCCTATAATCTTTATATTCTATATTTCGAACTCTATCCGCGTAAATTGCAGCATAGGGCGCGAAGGTTGGAGCGAAGGCAAGGTTATGGCTGTGGGTGCTCTTGCCAACAGCGTGGGACTTGCGTTTATTCTGCTGATAAACTACGTTTGCTACTTCACTACGGGTTCGCCCTATTACGGATATTGGGGCAACGGCACCGAAGTGTGGCTGTATGTGAACATGGTGTTCGCGCTGGTTGTTATGATGTTTATTCTGCCCATATTCAACAGACTGTTCTATAAGATTACCGGCAACGTCTGGACGGGCGCTATTGCGTGCTGCATGATATTCATTATGATGACAATTTCGGCTTCCGTCTCCTATATACCTATGTAAAGACAATCGAAAATGCCCGCGCGGCATCGCCGCGCGGGCTTTTATTTTACGCGCATATTTCAACGCGCGGGAGCAATGTTGTGTTACTTTAAAATCCCGCGCAATCAAAGCAAGTGCCCGCAGGTTTCTGCGGGCACGACTGTTAATTGGTAAAAATTGCTATGCCCGACGCATTGCCGTTTAATTGCCTGAAAGGGCGCAATCATTTATAGTTTTTCTTATAAGCGCGGTAAAAGCTCGAAGCGCTGTTGAACCCGCATTCACCGGCAAGATCCAAAATAGTTTTGTTGCTGTTTTCGGGATATTCTTTCATTTCGAGTACTTTTTCAACCCGAACGCTGTTTATAAAGTTTCTTATGTCCATTTGAACGTATTTGTTGAAAAGGTGCCCCAAAGAGCGGGGAGCGTAGTTGAATTGTTCGGAAAGGCTTGTAAGCGAAAGGTCCTCGTTATAATGGTCGTAAATGTACTGAATGATTTCGGAAAATATGAATTTTTTAGAGCCTTTTTTTGCCGATTCCGTGCCGTATGCGTTTACAATGTGGTGAATCAGAAGATTGGAGTATCCCATTCCTTCAAACGCGTCGAAGTCGTCGTATTTTTCCGCGATATCGTTAATTAATTTAAAAATAGGTTTGTTTGCCTCTACGTCGTAAAGGGATTCGGGCAAAACCCGTTCGGGGTAAAGGGCGTTAAACAGCTGCAAAAATTTTGTGCCTATCAGTAAAAACGAAACAACAGTGCCTTCGCTGTTTTGATAGGAATGGATTTGCATACTGTTAATGACTACACCCTGCCCCGCGGTAATATTGTATTCGCGGTCGTTAATAGTTACGTGCGCCGAACCTTTTATTACGCAATAGATTTCGATATTTCGGTGCTGGTGGAGCTTATAGCCGATAGTTTCGTATTTTTCGGCGTGAAAATATGAAGGAAAGTCGCGAGACGTTTCGTTAAAGCCGCGCATCCAGTTCGAAGTGATGTTGTCTTTCATGCACGAATTATAACTCATTGGAAAAATAATGTCAATTTAGGTTGAGAATGAGTTATCAAAAAAGTACGCTTTTGACACAAAATGATGTCTTTTAGCGCAGATAATGCAATTTTTATGTGATATAATAAAATTGCAAACAAAAAATGTCAAATTTTCACAAACGGATATCCGTTTGTTTCTATTGCAAATTCCTTGCAATAGAAAAAATCATTAACTGCTTAAAAAAATTAAAAACGGGGTAAAGTAATGGCGGGTTTATCTTTAAGACATATTTACAAGATATATCAAAGCAAGGGAAAAGAAAAGAAGCGTCGGGGTAAAAAGAACGACGGCGCGGTAAAACGCGTAGGCGATTTTCTCGCGGTCAAAGATTTCAATATGGAAATCAAGGACGGCGAGTTTATCGTGTTTGTAGGACCTTCGGGTTGCGGTAAATCTACTACTTTAAGAATGATCGCGGGGCTTGAGGATATCTCTGCGGGCGATTTATACATAGGTGACAGGCTTGTAAACGACGTTGAACCCAAGGACAGGGATATCGCCATGGTATTCCAAAATTATGCGCTTTATCCGCATATGACGGCGGGCGAAAACATAGCGTTCGGGCTTAAAATGCGCAAAGTCCCCATAGCGAAGAAGGACGAAAACGGCAACCCCGTACTTGCCGTTGACAAAAAGAAAATTTCGGAAATCAAATCCGGATTAAAAACCGTTACCGATGATTTGCAGTATGCGGAAGAAAGCGATACCGCGTTACCGTTTAAGCGCAGGTTGCGCGTTTTAAAAGCCGAATACGACGATATTTTAAAGGCAAAGCGCGAGGAAACGGAAACGTTAAGCAAAACGCCCGTTAATGATAAGGAAGACAAAGACAAAAAGGCGCAGGCTTTAAAAGAAATAAACCAAAAATATAACGCGCTGTTGAACGATTTGGGCAACAGAGTGAACGACGTGGTTACGGCGCAAAAGCATGCGTTGCGACCGGTTAAAATCAGATATGCCGGAAAGGAAGGCGAAATTTTATCCGCCGCGGTTAAACAGGCTGAAGAATCGGCTAAAAGGGCGCAGGTCAATCTCGGGGATATCGTTCAGGGCGAAATCACGCTTGCTCTTTTAAAACGCAAAGAGAAACTCGAAAGGGATTTGCAATATTACAAATCAACGCCTGTACAACTGTACGACTATAAACATATTCCCAAAGAGGTGATAGAAAGTAAGGTTAAATGGGCTGCGG
Source organism: uncultured Christensenella sp. (assembly GCA_910579525.1). Classification (GTDB taxonomy): domain Bacteria; phylum Bacillota; class Clostridia; order Christensenellales; family Borkfalkiaceae; genus Coproplasma. The sequence continues at coordinate 69,119 of CAJTUK010000007.1, forward strand.
AAATTCTGGGCGTAACCGAGCTTTTGGATATAAAGCCCAAGGCGATGTCCGGCGGACAGAGACAGCGAATCGCGCTCGGGCGCGCTATCGTGCGGGAACCCAAAGTAATGCTTTTAGACGAGCCTCTTTCCAACCTCGACGCGAAGTTGAGAACGACCATGAGGTCGGAAATAGTCAAATTACATAACGACCTTAAAACTACTTTTATATACGTAACCCACGACCAGATAGAGGCGATGACGATGGGTACGAGAATAGTCGTAATGAAACTGGGCGTTATTCAGCAGATAGACAGCCCGACCAACCTTTTCGACTATCCCGAAAATAAGTTTGTCGCCGGCTTTATAGGAACGCCGCAGATGAACTTTTTCGACGTAACCGTTAAAAAGAGCGGAAGCAAGCTCTCCGTTAAGTTTGCGAACGGAGAAACGCAGAGTTATTCGCTTGCGAATATGCGGACGATAAAGGAAGAATATCTCGACGGCAACGAGCACAGCGTCACGCTGGGCATTCGCGGCGAAAACATGACTCTCGACGAAAAGGGGCTTACAGCAAAACTTTCTATAAAGGAAATATTGGGCAACACCACGCAGATGTTCGTAAAAATAACGCCGGACAGCGCCGACAGCATTGTTTGCGTAAACGACAGAAACGAATTCAGGCAGGGCGACAGCGTTAAGATACTTTTGGACGAGCGCCGCATACACCTTTTCGACAGTGACACGGAGCTTGCGATTATGACACGCGAATACGGCAACGGCATTTCCGCAAAAACAAATTCCGCAGGCGGTACGGGTAAGTAATGAAGTTTAAAAGACGGCTCGAATTTTTCGGGTTAAGTTATTTTTCGGACAATATCGCGAGGACGGCTCCCGAGTTCGGATTCGGAACGCTGTTTTTGGCTTTGTTGCTGTCTTTCGTGTTCTTTCTCTGCGGATATATGGCGGCGGACACCGTACCTTTTGCCGTTCATTACGAAAACGCTTTGCAGTATAAGGAGTTTGTAAACGACGCGTTCTCCGAAGGCGTTACGATCGAAAACAACAGGGCGAGTTTTAAAAGGCGAGTAAACACCTATACCGACGACGGCGACAAAGCGGAATATGCGAAAAACGGATATGACCTGATAGTCGATACTCGTCCGTCGAATATGCTTATTCGATTCGAACAGACTGCGGTAAAGGGCGAGAACAGTATAGACTACGAAAGTTATCTCGCTCTGACCGAAGCGCAAAAAAGCGAATATAAGCTCGTAACGCGCTATACGGACGAAGAACTTATAATAACGGACGAATTGACCGGAAAAATTACAGCTTATTTTAACGGCGCGGGTACGGAGGGGAGCGACGGATATAACGCAAACGCCGCCTCGGCTTATGCGGAACTGACGGCGGACAGGGATAAATATTCAAAAGAGGAATACGGCAAAGAGCTTTATTGTCTGTACGTACGGTTCTACTATACTTCGGTAAGTTCCGTTCTCTACGGCGAGAGGGCGCCCGTTCTCCGGGACTATTATTACAGAAATTATATAGCCGCAAACAAATCGCACTATTTATTTATGTTCGACGAAATGTGCGCGGGCTCGTTTAAAACAGACGGCGGTCTGCCCGTGGTGTTCGGAGGTTACTTCAATAAATGCGCGGACGGAACGGTAGAAGACGTGGGCGGACTGATTAAACAAGTATTTTACGACACCGCCGGTTATACGTTTTCTTCTTACTTTATGAGCACGGTGTTTCAGCTTCCGTTTCTGATTTTTATTCCGCTTATCCTCGCGCTTTTGCTCTGGTGTGCGGGAAAAATCGTTAAAAACGGTTGGGATAAAACATTTTCCGGCTGTTTTAAAACGGTAAGCGGGTTTATATGGGTTTCGGCGCTGTTGACTGCGCTTATAACGTTCGTTTTCGGCTTCTTTGTTTCCGCAAAAGCGATGTATTCCTATATGTCGCTGATCTTCGGTCTTCTTATTTTAATCCGCACGGTAATCTTCTGCGTTACGTCGGTTATAAAAAACAAAAAGCCGCCCGAAGCGGAAGTTATGAATAACAATGATGATATTTTTGGAGGAAAATTATGAAATTAAGATTTAAGGCTCTTTTTATTGCTTGTTTGGCTGCGGTTTCGCTCGGGGTTTTTTCCGCATGCGGTAACGGCGACAAACCCGAACCGGACGGACCAGGAAACGAACAGCAGAACGAATACGGCACCGTTTCCGTCGAGAACGTAAAGGTTTATATAGACGACAATAAAAATTACACCTTTGCGGAGCTTAACCCCGTTTTCAGCAAGCCCGACAAAGCGGAAACTCTGGAATATCAGTATTCGAGCGATATCAAGATAGAAAACAACGTGGTTATTCCACTCAAACGTACGGATAAATCCGTGGGAGTGCGCGCCAAGAGCGAACATTTCAACACGACGTTTTACGTTGAAATAGAAAGAATTACCTATACCGGCGCGAACGCTTCCTCGCTGTACGACGTTTCGAGGTTCCCCGTGGATTCGCGCAAGGACAAATGCGCGCAAATTAACGGAAACACCACGCTTTTAATCGGCGACAGCTTTATGGACGATTACTTTATAGGCAACTATATGTCCTCATTTGCCGCAGATAAAGAGATTATCAACGCGGGTATGAGCTCGACGAGAACCTACCACTGGGAAAGGGAATTCAGCAATATCATAGGGGCAACCGCGCCTAAAAATATCGCTATTCATATAGGCACCAACAATTTCTACGATAATCCCAACGATACGGTGCAGGACGCGGAAGCAAGCCTCACCCGCCTTATGATGTATATTCACAACAGATATCCCGAAACAAACGTGTATTGGTTCAATATCACACAGCGCACTGACACCGCTTACGCGCAGCGCGTTACCGAAACGAACGCGTATATGGCGGAGTGGTGCGCGAAGTACGACTGGATAACGTGCGTGGATACCTGTTCTAAAATGAACTCCTCGCTTTTATTGGAGGACGGGATTCACCCCAATGCCGCGGGATATAAAGTGTTCACCGACGAGCTTGTCAAAGCCGGATGCGAAATAATATCGAAAAATTAAAAATTATAAGGAGATAAATTGATGAGTAAATTAAAAGCGTTTGCCTCGTTGGGACTTGCGGTTGCAATGGGAGCGACAATAGGGCTTTCCGCTTGCGGAAACGGCGGAAAACCTCTTCCGAATTATCAGGGCGAAGATAAAGACGCAAACGGCAACACCGTTTACAATACTTCGTTGTTTTACAACAACGCTTTAAAACAGGGCTATCCAGACCCGCAGGTGCTCGACGATACGGAAAGGTCGGGATATTATTACCTGTACGGCACGAGCGATTTTCAGGTAATGCGCTCTAAAAACCTTGCGGTATGGGAGCCTGTCCGCATAGTTCTCGACAGGGCGCAGACCGAAGAAGTTAAAAACTGTTTAAGTTCAAACAACTGGGCGCCTGAAGTAATTTACGACGACGATACCAAGCTTTATTATATGTATTTCAGCGCGTCGCCGGACGCGGGAAGAGATTCTTCCGACACATCGAAGAAGGGCGTGGCTACGTTTATGCAATATAAATCATTCCAGATGTACGTTGCAACCTCTTCGAGCCCGACGGGACCTTTCAAAGTAGTTAATTTTAAAGACGAAACGAGCTGCGGCGCGGGTAACATACATACTTACAATACGACCGCGGAAAAGGAAATTACGCAGGAGCAGGCGGAAAGCGGACAATACGCTTATATAGCAGACGCGGCAAGCGGAAAATATTACGAGGCTTCTTTCCCCCAATACTGGGCTAAATACTGCCTTTTCCAGCCCGACCAGCTTTCTAAATTAATGCAGAAAAACGGTTTGGGGCTTAACGGCGGCACGAGTATTCAAACTTACGACGCGGGCTATTACGCCACGATAGACCCTTCGCCTTTCGTAGACCCCGCAACCGGTAAAAAGTACCTCTATTTCAAGGCGGAAGGCAGTTTGGGTCAGGACTGGAACATTTCCGTTGGGGTTGAAATGGAGAACTGGCTCAAACCCAAGTGGGAAACGGCGCAGTATGTGGCGGTTGACCATTTCAAAACGGTTGACGACTGGAAAAAAGGCGAAAATAAGGGCGTAAGTTACGAAATCGATGATTACACCTGCAACGAAGGACAGTATATGCTCCATCACCGCGATGAAAGCGGCAAGGATTGGTACTATTTTACTTTCTCCGTAAACGATTACGCAAAGAGAGATTATCAGGTAGGTATGGCGGTAGGCGACAACCCGTTGGGGCCGTTCCGCAAACTCGAAGAGTATGAAGGCGGGCTTCTTTTAAGTGCGAACAACATAGACAGCGGCACCGTTTCCGGCACGGGACACCACTCTTTCGTTACGGTAGGCGACCAGCTGTATATAGCTTATCACCGCCACAGAAACGCGTTGAAGCCCAGCGCAGACCGCTACACCGCTATAGACGAGGTTAAGTTCATAACCGTAGAGGACAAAAACGGCGAAGATATGGTTATCCCTTACGTAAACGGACCTACGGATACCGTTCAGCCCCTTCCCGATTTATACAGCGGTTATACGAACGTAGCGCCCAAGGCTACGGTAAGCTGTACGGACGCGTCAACGGAAGCGGGCTGCGTAAACGACGGACTGTTATCCGTTTATAAACTCGCAGACGAAGATTTTACAAATTATATCCGCGAAAGCTATATCACCAAAACTTCGACTTTCAGCTTCGATTTCGCAAACGAAACGGAAGTCCGCGCGGTAATGGTTTACAATTCGGCGCTGGTAAGAACTATGTTCTACAATATTTCGCGCATGGAATTCGTCCTTGCGGACGGTACAACCCGCGTAATAGAAAACGTTAAGTTCGACGTCGAGCAATACTGCGAAATAGGCGGTCAGAACAACAACACCGTAAGAGATATCAAGTCGGGCGCGGCGGCGTTAGCCGAATTTAACGGCATAAAAGTCAAATCGGTAAAAATCACCGTTGAAGTACCCGAGGGGCAGGATGAAGTGGGAATTTCCGAAATTAAAATTTTAGGTAAAGCGTAAGGAGGAAACTGATATGAAAAAATTTGCAAAAGTTGCGTCTGTTGCACTTTGCGCCGCGGCGCTCACCATAGGTTTTACTGCCTGCGGCGAAGAGGAACCCCCTTACAGCTTTGTAAATGAAGAACACGCGGTTGCGCAGGCGGACGCGGGTATGACCATAGACGGCAAGTTCGATGAAGCCTGCTGGAATAACGTGCGTTGGCTCATCGCGGAGGATAAACCCAATTCGATGCAGTCCGCGGATATCGACTTTGTAAGCTTTATAGGCGGCAAGGGCGTTTACTTCGGGATGAAGGTAGTGGAGCACGGAAACAATATCTGGGTAAATCCCAACCGTACCTCTTGGGTAAACAGCACGATGGAAATGTATCTGGGGCCCGTAGGCGTAGAAAACGGCTCGCACAAGACTTTGGAGTTCGATTTTCAGGCGGACGGCACGATAGGTAGCAACCGTGTAAATTCGCCGGTGGGCTGGTTGAGCGCAAACACCGTGTGGGAAATAATGCCCGTGGTCGCTTCACAGACTTTGGGCGGCGAGCTGAACACGGAGGAATGCAACGGCTATCAGATAGAAGCGTTTTTCCCCTTCGAGTTTCTCGAATTCGTCGGCTGGGACGTATCCGACCCCGAAAATATGATTATGGGTGTAGATCCCGTGCACATCTTTTCTTTAAACTACACGGGAGAGGACGTAGGCGCGAACGAAACCAACGACAGAGTATGGTCGCGCTGGGCAAGCAAATATCTCCCCGATATCGGCTGGCTCAATCCCGATACGTATTTCCACTTCGGCAAAGACGGACTTGTGGCGTACGACTATAACATAACTTTCAGCGGAACGGGAAGGGGCAACGTAACGGAAAAATACGGTTTGCCTTACGTTCTCGGTCAAAGAGCCGCCGAGTTCGAAATAACCGCCGTAAACGGAGCCGACATAACGAAAGTTACCGTCAACGGTAAAGATTATACTAACGCTTTAAGGCGCGAGGGCGCTACGGCAATTCTTTCAGTAGGCAAGCCTACGGAAGATTTGAACATCGAAATAGAAATTGATTGAGATTAAACACCTGACGGTGTCAATTTAAAAAGATAAGGAGATAAAGATGAAAAAGAAATTAAAAGTTGCTATTCCTTTTGCGGTGCTCACGCTCACTTGCGGGATATCCGCGGGCGTATTTGCGGGCTGTAATACCCACGAGCACAATTACTCGGAATGGAAAATCGAAGGCAGCGAACACGTAAGAGTTTGCCCCGAAGACGGTGAAAAGGACGAAAGCACCAGAGCTCCCCACGAATTCTTCGGCGGGATATGCGACGTGTGCGGCGCGGACGAAAACGCAGGCAAACAGTACGGTACTGCCTCCGGTCAGATTAAACTGCATAAGCTGGGCGGCTACGAAACCGATTACACAGGCGTTACTATCGATATGGGCGACGACGACGTTATAGCCGAAGTAAACCCCGCCACGGGCGAATTTACTATAGAGGACGCCGTTGCGGGCAAAGACTATAATCTCAAAATATCAAAAGCGGGTTATAAGGATTATAAAACGGTAGTCAACGTGGAAGCTGATAAAAATACCGTAATAGGCGGTTCGAGGGGCGCCGTTCTCGAATATGACGCGTTCGGCTTGCTTGCCGACTACGACGCGAATTATCACGATTTTTCACACGTAAACGAAGAAAACCCCACGCTCAATTTCCTTGAAAACGACGGAACAAAGACTTTGAACGTTCTTTCGAAGGACGGCTATTCCGAGCTTTCCGCGACTATGCATTTGGAGTTTTCAAACAGCTTGAACGGTTTGCGTACGCAGGGCATTGTGCTTAAATTCGACGACGGAAAGCACGTTATCGTGCGTTACCACAACGGCGATATGCAAAACGGCAATATCCAGTACGCAAACAACCTTTGGTCGTTGAAAGCAGAAGACACGCTGTTTTCCGGCACGGACGGCTGGGCTTGGGGCGAGCATAAGCTCCGCGATTTGACTTCTGCGGAGACGGCGGCGCTCAAAGCCGACGGCATAGATTTGACGGTTATGCTCAAAGACGGCGCAATTCACACCTTCCTGGGCGGCGTTTATATCGAAAGCTACGCGCTGCCCGAGGAATACGCGGGCAAGAATGCTCAAGTAGGTTACTTCATATTCAACACCGTAAGCAACGCTTCCGTTTCTTACGAAATCAAGGACAGCGCGCCAGAGTTGAAGAGTACCCTTAAAATCAACGTTACCAACCCCGAGGACGGCACGGAGTGTCGGGTGGACGTAGGCAACGTAAAGGATAAATACGAGTTGACCGATACCGTCGAGCTTACATTCTACGCACCCGAAGGTTATAAGCTGGAAGCTCTTACCATAAACGGCGCAGACAGATACGGCGACGTTAAAAACAATATCCTTATCATAAACACAAACCGTCTGAACGTTGAAGTAAACGCGGTATTCGCCAAGCAAAGGGAAGTTGCGCTTGACGTTACGGTAAAGGGCGCCGAGCTGGGCAAAACCGAAAACCTTGCGCAGGGCACGAACGTAACGTTCAAAAATACCGATTATAGCTTCCGAGTAAGCGCGGAAGGCAAAATAACGGGCAATATTCTTGCAGGCAGATACACCGTAGTCGCAAACGGATATTTTGAAAAGACCTTAAATATTGACGAGGACACTACGGAAATAGTTCTCGAACGCGACACGTTTAAAGAAATTCTCGGTTGGGGTAATTTCAATTTCGAAAACCAGAACGCCGAAGAGCCGGAGTTTGCTATCACCAACGACTGCGCCGTAGTACTTACGAACAAAACTTACGACAGCGGAGTTATGGCAAGCATTTATCTTAAAGGCAACAATATGAATGCGGGCAACGCGGGAATAGTGTTCCGCTTTGTAGGCAACGGTCTTGCAGACAACGGCGAATCGTTTACCGTATTGATGCAGGGCACGAAAAAGGTTCAGGTCGCGGAGGACAATCTTTGGGGCAAAACGACGGTTGCAACCGGATGCAACTGGAACAACCTTATATACTTCGAGAACTGTTACGACGACGATATGGACCGCGTTGCGGACGAACATTCTGCCGAATATCTTCAATCGTACGCTGACGGAACGTTAAAACTTTCCATATTGCGCGACGGAGTGACGTTCTACGTATATCTCAACAACAGGCTCGTAGGTAAACATACGTTAGACGTAAAATATGCGGGCGCGAAGTGCGAAGTCGGCTTTATGAGCGGTCATTTGCAGGACGCTACAAGCTGGAAGAGCTGGAAGGTCGAAATAGAAGAAAACGTTACGCGTAAGGCGGTAAGCGTCACTAACGGCACTGCGGCGGGCGCGCACGGCACCGTTACCATTCCCGAAGGAAATTATATCGAAGGCGAAAACGTCAATTTGACTGTTACCCCCGACAAGGGCTACGTAATAAAAAAACTTACCGTCGGCGGCAGGGACGTAACTTCACAGGTAGCAGTAAACCCCGAAACGCAGACAGGAACGTGCTCTGTAATGCTCTACGGAGATTCGGCTGTGGTTGCCGAGTTCGAAGAGATTGTTTACGGCAGTATCGAAAGCGCGGTAAATATGAAGAAGATGGGTGAAACCGTGGCTTTGACCGACGGAACGGAAGTTACCCTTTCTAACAGCAATTTCATATACAAATGTACCGTTGCGGGCGGAAAGATTAATCTTGCCGAGATAGCGGTAGGAACGTATAAGGTAAGCGCGCAGGGCGTAAGAGACGCGTCCGTCACTATAACCGAAGCAAAATACGAGACGGCTATACTTTTCGAATATGTCAGGTTTACTTCTTGGTTAGGCTTCGACGACCATCTTCACGACTATTCGCACGTGAACGATGCACAGTCTGTTATAAGCGTGAACGGCGACGGCAACAAGACTATGGATATAATTTCAACCGACAAGTACGACGACGTGGCTTTGACCATTAAGGCAAAGGACTCGAACGCGGGCGTTATTCAGGGTATGGTTCTCCAATTCTCCGACGGAAAGTGCGCGATATTTAACCTGAAAACAGACCAAACGCTCGTTCAGTTCAGAAACGAGTATTGGGGCAAACTATCGATATTCGTCGACGAAAGCGGCAATACCGTATGGAAGGAGTCCGGAGCAGGCTCCGTCACGCAGAGCGATATAGACAAATTCAACGGCGACGGCGTTGAAGTTAAGCTCGTCCGCAAGGGCGGGAAGCTGTATTGCTTCGTAGACGGCAGACAGGTTTACTCTATCGAGCTGCCCGCGGATTATGTGAACGATACGGTTCAGGTCGGATTCTTTGCGAGCGACGTAAAAGCCAACGCGGTCTGGAATATCGACATTTCTACCGATCTTCCCGAGGTTACGGATTAATTTGCGTCAAGCATTTTAAAGACTGGTTTTTTTCTCCATATTACTTCGAACCCGAGGAGGGCGGTTGCGCTCTCCCCGGGGGAAAGGTTTTAACCGCGGGTATGCGGTTTACGGACGAATTATAGTGCGGTCATATAAAAATAAAAAGGATTAGGTGAAAAAATGAAAAAGAAATTTGCCGTTGCGCTTGCAACGTGTTTTTTGGCAGTTTCGGCGGCTTCGTTTACCGCTTGCGGCAATACGGACGACCCTCTCGGCACAGTTGACAAGGGCGACAGAACGGAAATAAAGTTTTTATGTATAAACAACTCAACGTCGTTGCCCGTATGGCAGGAACTGGTTGCAAGCTATAACGACGGGCAGGGACTAAAAGACAACGTTTTCGTCAACCTCGATATAAACGGTTCGGTTTCGCCTTCGGATACGGTATTCAGGAGAAGTAAGGAAAGCGCGGCTAACGTGGTTGCGCTCGGCGACGGTCAGGACGGATTTCAGAAACTTTTAAATTTGAAGGATTCACGCCGCGCGCCCGACGGATTGTTGCTCGATTTGTCGACGTACGCGGAAAAAGACGAAGATTTCAAGCAAAACACTATTTCCAAAGACCTTTTAAACTGGTGGAGCGTAACCGTAAACAAAGATGCAAAACAGGGAGCGGGAGAGGAGAAACACATAATAGGCGCGGGGCAGCACCTTATGGGCGTGCCTTACGCTACAAACGCGCATTTCAACTGGTATAACGAGGCGATTTTCAAGGCGCAGGGAATTAATATAATTTCCGTGCCCGAGGAGGAGCTTGACGATTACAATACCGAACACGGAACGAATTTCAAGCCCCACGGCTATGCGGAATATAAAGCCGACGGAGGCGCGCAGGCGCCCGCGACGGGCTTGACCAAATCGAAAAACCTTGCAGGTAAAGAAGTTTATAAAGTATTCAACAACTGCATAGGTATGAACTGGGAAGAACAGCGCAACGTTTTAAAATATTTCAACACTTCGTTTAACAACGGCAGCGTTACCGGCACCGCGGCTACTACGCAGTACGGATTTGTTTCGGAATACTGGTTCAATTACGGCTGGTCGGTCGGCGGCGACGTTATGGGGTATAACGGCACGGAGTACGATTTCACTCTGTTAGACAATAAACCCAATTATATCGTTACCAAAGACGAAACGAAAATTAACGGCGTTACGTACAATGCGGGCGATATCGTCCGTTACGAGGACAGGGTAAACGGAATAGAAAAGGCGGCCGTAAAGCCTGCGGACGTTTACGCGATTAATTCCACGTACGACGCTATTAAAGAATACGTTTCTTTGCAGGTAGGTACGCAAACTACGGTAGATACGGTAGGCTCGGTAACCTATAAGGGTTACGGTGTAGGCAACCCCGATACGGCAAGCGGAGACAACTGGTTCAACACCGCGCAGCTTGCGATGGTTAGAGGAACTCCCGAGGGCATAAAGAACAAGCTCGGCAGAACGAACGCCGCTGACTTCAATATCTGTATGCCCGAAACTTACCGCGAATACGAGGGCGGCAGCGTCTACTCGACGGGTGCGGGCTTTGAAAACGAACATTTGAAGGTAATTGGCGAAACGTATGACGAAGGGGTTTACACCGGAGACATAAAGGTTGTGGGCGAAGCGAAAATTATAGGTAAAACGTCCACCGCAAGTATCTCGCAGGGGCTTGTAATACCCGCATGTTCAGACCCCGAAAAGTATCAGTCTGCATGGGATTTCATAAGCTGGATTGCTACCGACGGACAGACCTACGTTGCAAAAACCCAGACGGTTGCGCCTGCCGCGGAGGCTACGCTTTTCAGCGAAGATTACGCTTATAATACGGAATTAACCAAGGGCAAGAATTTTTACGCCGTAGCAAAGACCGCTCTTTCGGCGGGACGCGGAGACTGGGGTTATTTTGAAAGCGGCACATGGGTTTATAACTGGTCTATGGATTTCAACCAAAAAGTACGTAAGGGAACAATGACGCTTTCCGATTTCAATAAGGCTCACGCCGCGGAAGGTAAAAGAGACCTCAACAATATGTACAGCATAATCAAGGGGATAAGATAATGAAGGGCTTAAAAGCGCTTTCACAGGAATCCGCTTTGGATTTAATTCCCAAAAAGAAAATAAAATGGAAGCCGTTAAGCTGGATATGCCTTGTTATAGTATTTATACCTATAGTCGCATACTTTGTATTTAACGGTTTCCCGGTAGTGCTGTCGTTTATATCGATGTTTACCGATATGGAAAACAACGATTTGGCTACTATGACGTGGAACGGGTTCGACAACTTTGCGCAGGTATTTCAGGACGAAAGATTTTGGAAGTCTTGGGGCGTAACGCTTCTGCTCGCCACGTCGCAGTTCGTCACGCTGCTTATTTCGCTTATTATCGCCGTTTTACTCGAACAAAAGGTAAAGGGCGCAAAGGCGTTGCAGGTTTTATTTTTCGTGCCTTACATATGTTCGAGCGTTGCCGTAGCCATAATGTGGGCTTGGGTGTTTTCTAAAGATTACGGAATTATCAATGCGATTTTCGGAACGAAAATAAACTGGTTGAACGATACCGAACAACCTATGCGCCTGATACTCTGCGTGTACATAACGATTTTATGGCAGGCGCCGGCTTACGGTATAGTAATGTTTAAAGCCGCGCTTAAAAACGTAAACCCTTCTTTGTACGAGGCTGCGTCTTTAGACGGCGCGGGCGGGATTAAAAAGTTTTTCTTCGTAACTTTGCCGGGCATTAAATCCGTACTGTTGTTCTTGCTTTTGTCGAGTATTACGCAGGGCCTTGCCGTGTTTGACAGCGTGCTCGTTCTTGCGCCGTTGCAGTGGACGGGCGTTGCCGGACCCGACAACGTGGGGCTTACGGTAAATTACTATATTTACATCAAGGGCGTAATGCACGGGGAAATGGAATATGCGGCGGTTATGAGCTGGTTCCTGTTTGCTGTTACGCTTGCCGTCACCTTCCCTGTAATCAGAGCGAGAAACAAGGCGTCGGAGGGTTGATATGACGAAATATAAAACATTATTCAAAGGTTTGGAGAGTGTAGACGAAAACTTTAAACCGAGAAAGAAAAAAGAACCCGTTTCGGCGGGAAGAATAGCGACTTATATCATATTGTTGCTCTACGCCGTATGGATTTTAGCGCCGTTTTTTATAATCCTCGTCACGTCGTTTACGTCGAACGCGGAATACAGCGAGGCGACGGGCTATATATGGTGGCCGAAAAACTTTTCGTTAGAGGGCTATAAGCTGTTATTCACGCAGGACCCTTACAGGGTAAACGGAATACCTTCGCTATTAATGGGCTTTATCAATACTCTTTGGATAACGCTTGTGCCGCTTGTATCCGGCTTGTTGCAGTCGCTTTTGGTTGCATATTGCTATTGGCAGGAAAGATTCCCGTTTAAAAATTCGCTGTTTATGTTCACCATAACCCTGATGTTTATTCCTCTGGGAGCGTTCGGGTTCGTAGGATATATGTTCTACTACAACATTGGCTGGACGGAAGGCTTTGCCGCATATCTGCCCTTGATAGTTCCGGGGCTTTTTGCAAGCGCAAGCACGGTGTTTTTCCTCAGACCGTATCTTGACGGTATAAGCGGAGAGATTATCGAAGCAGCGAAGATTGACGGAATGAATTTCTGGCAGATATTCTTTACGATAGTTTTGCCGTTATCGAAAGCGGCGCTTATCGCGCAATTTATATTCGGTTTCGTAGGCGGTTATAACAACTATGCCGGCGCGCTGATGTATCTCGGCAACGAAAGCGAATCCATGTGGACCTTACAGCTTACTTTGCAACGGCTTATCGGGCATTTATCCACTTCGCCGGACGGCGATTACAGCTTCCAGTGCGCAACTTCGCTTATGGCTATGTTGCCTTTGATTTTGGTTTATCTCGGTTGCCAGAAATTCTTCATTGAGGGAATTTCTTTCGGCGGGGGTAAGGAGTAACAAAAAATTAGGGGTTAAAGTTTAAGAAAAAATAAAAATAAGCGGGGCGGCGGTTTCGCCGCCCCGCATTTTAAAAAATACTATTCATAGGGACATTATATGAAATTGACGACAAAAGATCTGACAATTGAAGAAAAACTCCGCCTTGTCTGCGGCAAGGACTGCTGGCACACGGTGGATTTAGGCGGAAAAATTCCGTTTGTGCGCGTAACTGACGCGAGCATGGGCGTGAGAATGCCCGTCAACCCCGAAAACTGGGACGGGATAAAACCGTCCGTTTCCTATCCTTCTTTGCACATGCTTGCAAACACGTGGGACTTGGAAACCGTGAGAAAGTACGCCGAATGCGTTGCGGACGACTGCCTTGACGCCGGCGCGGATATACTGCTTGGACCGGGAGTAAATATAAAGCGTTCGCCTTTGTGCGGGAGGAATTTCGAGTATTTGTCGGAAGACCCGTTTCTTGCCGGCACGGTTGGGAGAGAATATATTTCCGCAATGCAGGCGGAGGGCGCGGGAGCGTGCGTAAAGCACTTTTGCTGCAACAATGCGGAGACCAACCGCTTACAGCAGTCGAGCGACGTTGACGAAAGAACCCTGCGCGAAATTTATTATAAGCCTTTTGAAATTGCGTTAGAGGCAAAGCCCGTTAGCCTTATGTCGTCTTATAACAGAATAAACGGGGTGTACGGCTCGGAATATAAAAAGGGGTATGATACTTTACGCGGCGAATACGGCTTTGACGGACTTATTATGTCCGATTGGGACGCAGTGCGTGACAGAACAAAATCTGCGAAGGCGGGTTGCGACCTTGAAATGCCTTTCCATCCCGAGCATTACGAACAGTTGGTTAAGGATTTCAACGACGGAAAAATTACAGAAAAAGAAATTGACGAGTGCGCGGAACGCGTGTTGGATTTGATATATAGATGCAAGGATTTGCAAAAGGGCAAAAAGCGCAAACACACTTTGGAAGAGCGTATCGCTTTCACCCGTAAGGCGGAGGAAGAGGGTATCGTCCTTTTAAAAAACAACGGCGTGTTGCCTTTAAAGAAAGGTCAAAGCCTTTCTATGTGCGGTTGGTTTGCCCGCCCCTGCGCGTATAACCGCAAGCGCCCCGAATTAATCTGCGGCGGCGGTTCGGGTTACGTGGAGCGGCTTACCGTCTTCGATATGCTCGACATAATGAAGAGCGTGCACGGCGGTGAAATTTCATACGAGCCCGCGTTCTCCGAAGACGGTGTGGACAGCTCTTTTATGAACCCGGGAAACGCGGTTGACAACGCGGCTTTAAGCGACGTGAATATTGTATTCGCGGGCACGGGCGCGCCCATTGAAAGCGAGGGCGGCGACAGACTGAACATTAAGCTGTGCGACGCCCAGGTCCGCACTATTACGGACACTTCGTCCGTCAATAAAAATACAGTTGTCGTAGTGTTTGCGGGATCTGCCGTAGATATGAGCGAGTGGATAGACTGTGTGGCGGCGGTGGTTTACGTCGGTTTCCCCGGAGAGCGTGGCGGCGAGGCTGTAGCAAACGTTTTAACGGGCAAGGCAAATCCTTGCGGAAAACTTTCCGAAACGTTCCCTTTAAGCTATGAAGATACCCCCGTATCCAAGTGTTACGCGGATAGCAAAGTTACCCGTTATGAAGACGGGCTTGACGTGGGATACAGATATTACGATACATATAACGTTCCCGTGTTGTTTCCGTTCGGTTATGGAATGAGCTATTCGCGGTTCTGTTACGGCGGACTTAAATTGAAGACGGACGGAAAATCGCTTGAAGTAAGCTATGAGATAGAAAACTTATCGGATATTGACGGCAAGGAAGTTTCACAGGTTTACGTTAGGGCTATCGGCTCGTACGTTTATCGCCCGTACAAGGAATTAAAGGGCTTTGCAAAGACGCTTGTAAAGGCGGGAGCAAAGCAAAAAGCGACGGTAAAGCTCAATATGCGTTCGTTTGAGTGCTGGTCTGCGGCAAAGGACGGCTGGGACGTAGAGGACGGAATTTACGAAATAATAGTCGGTGCGTCGGTTGCCGATGAAATGTTGAAAGCCAAAATTAAAATCACGGACGGTAAAATTAAAGTTTTATGACGGATAAAATCTTTATCGGCGCGGCGTACTATCCCGAACTGTGGGAAGAGAGCGAGATTGAAAAAGATATTCAAAGGTGCAAAGATTTAGGAATAAACGTGCTGCGCATAGGCGAATTCGCTTGGAGCAAAATGGAGCCGAAAGAGGGCGAATTTTGTCTTGATTGGCTTGAAAACATAGTGGATAAACTCTACAAAAACGGAATTTATACCATAATGTGCACGCCCACCTGTACCCCGCCGCGCTGGATGCTGAACAAATACGAAGAGACGCGGACGGTAACGCCGGATTTGATTCGTTCGGACGTATCTTCGCGCTGTCATACCTGCAAAACTTCGCCCGTTATGCGCGAGAAAAACCGCATAATTTGTGCCCGGCTCGGGAAAATTTTCGGCAAACATAAAGGCGTTATCGGCTGGCAGATAGATAACGAGATATACCCCTATAACGAGGGTTGTTTTTGCGATAACTGCAAGTCGGCTTTTCGCGTTTATTTAAATGATATATACGGGTCAATCGATAAATTAAACAAAAAATGGGGCATGGCGAGATGGTCTTTGAACTATGACGGATTCGAAGATATACAACCGCCCTATCCCAAGCAGTGGCGGCACCCTTCGCTCCGCAAGGCGTGGTGGGAATTTCAGTGCAGGCAGATAAAGACTTACGTTGACGAGCAGGCGGAGATATTGCACGGCTTCGGCTGTAAAAACGTAGGCACCGATATGATGCAGAACAATTATTTGAGTTATTACGGCGTGAACGAAAAACTCGACACGGTGCAGTTTAATCACTATAATCCCGCGGAGGATTTGCCGGATACGGCTTTTTCTTACGACTTTTTGCGTTGCGTTAAGGATAAGCCGTTCTGGGTGACCGAAACGCAGGTAGGCTGGAACGGGAGCGAGTTTGCGGACAGCGGATACAGACCGGAAGGCGCCTGTTACGTAAACACGCTTTTGCCTATTGCCAAGGGTGCGGAAATGAACCTTTATTGGCTGTTCCGCACGCACCCCAACGGTCACGAGCTCGCGCACGGCGCGCTTTATTCGGCCGCAGGCAGGCAATACCGAGTAACCGAAGAAGTTAAAAGAGCCGCCCGTGATCTGGAAAAATGCGCTGAATTTATCGCGGAAAGTAAAATAAAAAGTAAAATAGCGTTGCACTATTCCGCGGAGGCAATGAACTGTTTTTCAAGCGCGCCGCTAATCAAAAATTTCGATTACAGAAACACGCTTATAAAAAAATATTACTCCGCTCTCCGCCATTATAACGTAGATATAATAGATATTCCGCACGGTATGGACGGTTACGAAGTTTTGATTTCGCCCTTTCTTGCGACCGCGGACGAAAACGGTTTTAAAGAGCGGGTTATAGAGTGGGTAAAAAACGGCGGAACGTGGATAGTCGGACCGATGTCCGATATAATGGACTGCACTGTTACAAAGTATACGGAGGCGCCGTATTCGTTTGTGGAGGAGCTTGCGGGAGTTTATGTTAAGTACCAAAAGCCTGTTGATAACAGCGTTTTCAAGGCGCAGTGGATTAACGACGGCGAGTGTGCGGTTTCTACCTGCTTCGATGCGTTCGAGTGCAACGAAGGCACGCGCAGTCTTGCGCACTACGTTGCGGGAGAGTTTGCTCCGCTCTCGGTTATAACCGAGAGGACGGTGGGCAAAGGCAAAGTGATACTTGTGGGAAGCGTAATTTCTCACGGCGATTTGTTGAGGCTCGTTAACCTTGCGCCCATTGCCGAGGCGAGTGAAAACGTTATACTCACCGAGCGTACCGGTAAAGAAAACGGCATAATCGCAGTAGAAACGCAAAATATGGGCGGTTACATAGTCCTTGACGGACAATATACCGAGTTGATTTCAGGCAGAATACTTTCGGGCAAGGTTGAGTTGCAACCCTACGAAGTGCTTGTTTTAAATAAATAAAAGTTGAGGTTAAATTTATGAAACAAATCGTTTTTAACAACGTGAGAGTACAGTTATTGAGTGAAAGCGTAGTGCGTGTAGAGTTTGCCAAAGGCGGAAAATTCTGCGACGGGAATACGTTTTTTATTCCGAATAAAGCCGACTACGAAAACAACGAAGTTGCATACACGCTTAAAAAGGGCGTAGTATGCTTCGGCGAATATAAGTTATATATACCGGAAAACGCGAAGTCGCTTACAGGCGTAAGGCTTGAAAAAAACGGGAGAAAGATTTATACATATACAAAGCTTGCAAACAGCGGAGAGTTGCCCGCATTGGATAGAACGCCGGAAGTGTTTGCGATATCGGATACGCCCCGCATAATCGTGCCGGAGGGCGGATATTCTGCTGAAAGGCAGGGCGAGTATAAAGTAGAGGAGAACGTACAGGATATATATCTGTTGCTGTGCGCAAAGTCTGCAAAAAAGCTCCGTAAACTCTACGTTGAGCTTACGGGCAGACCCGAACTCGTGCGGCTTTCCACGCTCGGCGGTTGGAACAGTAAGTATTACGCCTACACCGAAGAAGAGGCAAAGCAGCTAATATTGGATTACGAAGCTCATAACGTGCCGTTGGACGTGATGGTAATAGACACGGACTGGCGCAGTTGCGAAAACGGCTGGGGATACGATATAAATACAGAGCTCTTCCCCGATATGAAAAGGTTTATGGACTTTGCGCACGCGCACGGCGTGGAGGTGTGCTTTAACGACCACCCCGAACCCGTCGACGGCAAACATGTATTCACAACCGAGGAGATAGCATATCGCGAAAGCAATTTACAATCTTTAATGGAAAAGGGGCTGGATATCTGGTGGTATGACAGGAACTGGACGACGCGCCTGATATCTCCCAGTAAAAACCTGCGTTGGGAAACGTTGGGGCTTTATCTTTTCGAGGACGTAACCCGCCATTATTGGCAGAAACGGAGCGGCAGTAAAGATATATACCGCCGCCCCGTTATAATGGGCAACATTGTAAACGTTGTGAACGGCTGTTTTGAAAAGATTTACGACAGCGCGTCTCACCGATATTCAGTGCAATGGACGGGGGATATTGCAAGCGACCCCGACGCACTCGCGCAGGAAGTTTCAACGCTTATAAAAGCGGGTAACGACGGAATAGCATACTGCAACTCGGACTGCGGCGGGCACCTCGGCAACCCCGATAAAGAAGGGTTTATCCGCTGGATGCAGTTCGGCACGCTTTCACCCGTATTCCGTCCGCATTGCACTAATATCGTAGCGCGTACGCGCGAGCCGTGGGTTTACGACGAAGAAACGCTTGAAATCGTGCGCGAATACAATAACCTGCGCTATCGTCTGCTTCCCGTAATATATAAAAACGCTTATGAAAACTACTTAACAGGCGAGCCGATTTTTAAGGGATTGGGCTGGGAATATCCCGCGGATAAGCGTGCTTTGAAGCGTACGGACGAGTATATGCTGGGCAACGATATTTTAATAAAGCCCATAGCTGGCAGGACCCCGATTCTCGCAGAAAGGAAGCATTTTACAAAACCCGTAAAAGCAACGTATTATAATGGCACGGAGCTTAAAGGCGAGCCGATAGCAAAAGCCGAATACGGTAATCTGGATATAATACTCAACCACACTTCGCCCGAAGACGGGGTGCCCGTTTACAACTTTTCGGCACGGTTCGAAACGGAAGTAAAATTCGATAAAGACGTTGAGCTTGTCATTCGCTGTGACGACGGATCTACGGTTTGGATAGACGGGAAAAAAGTACACGAAGATAAAACCTTACATTCCGCAATGCTTTTTCCGCTTGGCGAGGTCAGCGCAAACGAGTTGCATAAAATCGAAATAGAATATTTTCAGGCGGGCGGCGAAGCGGCGATAGGGCTTTATTTCTGCGAAGTTAAAACGGACAACAGTCTGGACGTTTATCTTCCCGCGGGCAAATGGCTTGATCCGTTCGACGGCAAAATTTATAACGGTGGCAAGACCGTAAGCAAGGAATACGGCTTGCGCGAAACGCCTATGTTTATTCGCCTTGGCGCGCTGTTGCCCCTTGCATATGCCGCAAATAACACAAAAGAGCAGAAGTGGGATAAACTCGTCTACGACTTCTATCCGTGCAAGCAAGCTCGGGACGACGGTTATTTATACGAGGACGATACAAACACTACGGCTTATAAGTTGGGTCAATTCCGTAAAAGCGCATACGAAGCTTATTACAGCGAAGAAGAGAATGCGTTCGTTGTCAAGCTACACGCCGCGCAAGGGGCTTTTGCGGGCGATAAGTGTTTTAAAGAGCGTGAAATTACGGTAAAATACCATCTGTTAAAGGGCGCGGACAGTGTAAAGAAAATTACCGTAAACGGCGAAAATTACGGTTTTATGAAAGCGCCGAAAGACGGCGGCGCCTATCCCCTCGGCTCGGCGGAAACAGCGGCGGACAGTAAAGTGATTTGCACAAAGTTAAGAACCGAAACGGACAGCGAATACGAATTGAAGTTCTATCTGTAAGGCTTGGCATATTTGAAAAGCAGGATTTTTCGTGCTCGGGAATAGGCGGTATTATCCCCGCGATAAACAAAAAGAAATACATTGTTTGCTATAAAGTTTTATTGGGTTGTTATGCTTTTTTCGATTTAAAAAGTAGGTTTCTTGTAATACTTACCTTATTGTTCAATGTAATCATAACCTTAATATTCCGCAATAAATGTGCTGATTATGTAAATTTTATTGCTCAACTGAAAGTTCTTTTTTAGGTTTCCGCAAATAGTATTTCCATAACAAAAACAGCGCGATAGCGAGATGCAGTATAGCAATGCTTATTACGGTGGGTATTGTAAAAATCGCGGGCGATACAAAACAAAAAGCAACGCTGCAAAAATCAACCAATATATGCGCAATAACAACCAGCCATAAATTATTTGATTTTTTATAAATGACACCGAAAATTATTCCTAATGATATAGTCCAAATAATACGGCATACAATAGTGAGAGCGTTTTGTCCTATCATTCCGAAAATATGACCTATGCCAAACAACACGGACGAAATAATAATTGCAATCAGCGTTGAATATTTTGTTTTATGTGCAAACCTTTCGATAATGTTTAACAGTAACGCTCTGATATACAATTCCTCGATTATGCCGACGCCGATATAATATATAAGTCCTTCGACTATGATTTTTTCAACGGACGGTGTATAATTATAATAGCCGATTAGCCCCAACGAAAACGCAAGAGCAGAACCCACTATCAGTATAGGAATAGGCAACCAGAACGAGCGAAAACCGCTTTTGAAATTATTAAAACCTATTTGTCTAAAAAGTTGCGGACATAAAAATCTTATTGCAATAAAACTGATTGCAATTACTATCCACTGATTTATCATGATTGTAAAAATTACGGGCGTTATATCGGATACGTTTATATCTATGAATAAAACGGCGGGGAAAGCGGTAAAGTCCATTACTGTCATACACACGCAAATCACGATTGCAAAAATGAGTTCTTTTATTGAGATTGTTTCCTTTTCTGTTTCCATTGCGCCACCTTTTATGCAATGCTAAAAGTTTATAATTAAAAAGAAAACAAGTCAATGTACTACAAACTAACTTGCATAAACGCGCTACCAAGTTACAAAAACGGGCTATGAAATTCATAACCCGTTTAACTTTTATTCAGATTTATTTTCTTTATCTTTTCGCTTTCTTAATTTTTCTAAATTTTCATTTATTTCATCTGCATCTTGCTTAATCTTTATTATATCTATGATAAAGGCAACAATGAATACGATTATAACTATTAGACATATAATCCACAGTTCGTCAACCTCGCACCAATTAAATAAAAAGCAAAATCCGATTACTATGCCAAGTGAATATACAAGCATAACTACATAATTTAATATGCTATATTTCATATCTATTTTATTAATTAAAATAAAACCGATATGCGTCAAAAAGTTAGCAAGCAAAATTTCAAGCGGAACGGTAAACCCCATATAAAGACCACCCGCAATAAGAGAGGCAACCGACGTTAAAACAATGCTCATTGTAGTTGTAGCAAATGTATTTATAATCAATTTTTTAATAAAATTAAAGACATGTTCTCTCATAACATTTTCTCCAACCGTCTTTTAATTGTAGCAATAAAGTTTCTTGATATAATTACCTTTTCGCCGTTTTCAAGCAAGGCTTCCATTTTAGAATTGAAGATAGGTTTTACGCTCACCAACATATTTATATTTAGAATACACGTTTTACTGATTTGTTCAAAACCAAATGAATATAGTTTTTCGGCATATTGATAAAGTTGCAATTCGCCTCGGTAAACTTGGTTTTCCGCATATATGAAAATATGCTTTTCAACACTTTCAATATAAAAAATATCTGAAACACGAACAAAACAAATATTACCGTTATCGTCATAACAACGGACGGCATTATCAACCGATTTTACCGCGTGTTCTATGCGGTTTACGGTTTCCGACATTTCGGGGTACTCAATTAGCACCTCTATATCGTTTTTAGTTTTGTTTTCTTTTAGAGTTACTTTCATTTTTATTATTATAGCAAAAAACTAATCAAATAGCAATTTTATTATGTAATTGAATTGGTTACAACGTACTACATTATAAATTGTATGACGATAAAATGAAAGTGCTTTTCAATCTCAAAAGCGGGCAGAAAAACGAATTGCTTTTGAACTTGATTTTCCCCGATTACCCCGACGGGAGCGGCGACGAGGACGAAATCGGCGCAAAAGAAAAAGAAGCCGAAAATTCGACTTCTCTCTCGGGGTGTTCGTATACCCCTGTTATGTCCATAACGCGTGAAAAGGATTTTTTTGAGTAAAAAATGGCATAGCCATATTGCGGGAATTGAACTGTAGTATTTTTATGTTGTTAGTCAACTTAGGGGAATTGATTAAAAATTATAGTTTATTTCTATAATTGAATTTTCTAAGAACTTGCTTTTTGCGATAAGTTTTTTGTGGACTGTAAGTAGTTGATAATTTTAGATAATTGTTCAAATAATCTCCAGAATTCTTTAATATAATATTGAAAATTATACCAAAATATGGTAAAATGTTTATATTACAATTAAAAAATATTCGCTGGAATAACAATAAATTTAAAATATGATATAAATTAGTCAGTGTGTTTACTGTTATTTAATTCAATAGGATTATAAATTTAATTACTGGTTTTACAAAGGAGAAAATTGATGAACGATTATAAATTTACTTTTGGTTATCTTGCATTAAAAATGTTAGGTAAAACTTTATATAGTAACCCTTTTGCTGCTCTATCCGAGTTAATTGCAAATGGGTTTGACGCAAAAGCCAATAAAGTATGGGTTTATATTGATATAAGAGAAAAAAGTAGATCAGAGATTGTCGTAATCGATAATGGTTTTGGTATGTCGGATGCAGATGTTAGAGATAAATATTTGCAGGTTGGTAAGAAAAATAGAGCTGACCAAGATAATGAAATGATGGGCAGAAAAGGGATCGGTAAGCTGGCTGCATTTTATTTGTCCAATAAATATTATTTAATCACAAAAACTTTGTCGGATGAAAATATTTATGAAATTGATTTTACTCTACACGAAAATGGTATAAAAAGTGAAGCCGATGATACTTATATGAAAAGAGTATCTAAGTTTAAATTTCCAAATGAAGAAAAATATAGTAGTATTGCGACTGGTACAGCAATTTATCTAACTGATGTAAATTTTGTGGGTTATGGTGAAAAGTCATTTGATGTCCTTGAATCAGAATTATCTGAATTATTTTCTATTAAAAAGAATTCAAAAAATATATATTTGAAGATAGTTCGCTCTGATTATGATCTAGAAAATGAGTTCATTTCAGTTAGGAAAAAAATCGCATTTAAGAATATGTCTAAAATATTCTATAATTTAAGCGACAGTGAATTTACTGAAGTATTGGCACTAAACGGGCGCAAAATTAAAAATGCAGAAAAACAATCCAATGAAACTACAATTGTTACAGACGTTGAGAGATATACTAAAGAACCGAGAGAATCTAAAGTTGGAGGACAAAATATTCAAATTAATCCCAAAGGTTGGATTGGTTTACATCAGACTATAAATAGAGATATTGCTCATTCAAATGACCCTGAAAATTTTATTAATAGTAAATTTTATCATTTTAATAAAATACGAGTCTATGTTAGGGGTAAATTGGCGTTAGAAAATATTCTTCCTTATGTACATAATACACAATATTATGTAAATTATATTGAAGGTGAAATTCAGTGTGATGAGTTGGATGATAACAATTTTCCCGATATTGCTTCTTCTAGCCGACAAGACATCGATAAAAATGACGATAGATTTATTGCGCTTGTTGAATATGTTAAAGACATCGTAGCTTCTTTGGTGCATTTTAAAAATGACCAAACGAATAAAGACCTTGAATTAAAAAAGAAACAGCAAAAAAGCGCGGTAAATTTCCTTGCTAATGATGTTGGAGCGGCTTTAGGAAAAACAATTGGTAAATCCATTAAGCCTAGCGATATTGAAGAAATTAAACATTCAATCAATAACTCTTTTGAGAAAACACAAGATGTGGTAAAAACCAATTACATTATTTTTTTATCACATAAAAGAGATGATAAATATATATCTGATTTTATTTATTACTATTTAACCGATATATGCGGTTTTGATGAAAATTTAATATTTTACACGTCTAAAAGCGGAGGCATTGACGAATCAGTTGAAACATTAGAAAGACAAATTAATAGTGCTTTAACAAATACAAATTCCTATGCTGTTTTCTGTATCGGTAGTGAAAATTTTATGTCAAGCCAGTTTTGTATGTTTGAAGGTGGTGCTGCTTGGGCAACTAAACAAAAAGATGTGATAGGACTCATTTATAATGATTACGATCACTATGTTCCTGAATATCTAAAACCTATGAAAAAGATAAAATTAAATTTTTCCAACCCCACAATGAGTAGGGATTTATATATCAGCATAGTAAATTTGATGAATTCCTTAATAGATTATTTAAATAGAAATTTTGCTGATGAATCCAATAAAAAGAATTTAATCAAAGAAAATGCCATTCCTAATGATGCTGAATTGTTAAGTATGCATAAGTCTATAGATGAATTTTATAATGAGAGTATAATAAGATATTGGAATAATTTTGTTTTGAGCAAGAGCTGAAATAATGTAAAACCTAAGAAGGATTAATCAATTGAAAACTTTCACGATAACCGAAATAGCAAAATTAAGCGGTTTAACAAAAAAAGAAATAAGAAAACACTTAATTGCTCAAACATTAAATAATACTCAAGTTTCTGCAGGGTATGTAATTGTTGATGAAGATTTGAAATTATGGCTAGATAATATACCCAAAATTGAAAGTGAAGCCCTTGATTCAATATTCAAAAATGCAGATGAGCTTTCTTTAAAACAAGGGAAAATTTATTTTAAAGATATAATTGATATACCGCGAGATGATGACTGGAAAACGAATCAGCTAAATGGAATCAAATTTGCCGATTTTTTTTGTGGCGCTGGAGGTCTTTCTTTAGGGCTTGTTATGGCCGGATATGAACCCGTTTTAGGGGTTGAAAAGGATGAATCAGCGTATGAATCATATATAAAAAATCTTGGTAAGCGATTTGTAAAATTAAATAATTTTTCTAATTTAGACATTACTGTAGCTAAAAATAAAAGAGACATAATTAAATATTTAAAAAAAGAATCCATAAAAATGATTTGTGGAGGATTCCCTTGCCAAGGCTTTAGTTTATCTGGCAGTAGAGTCATTTCTGACCCGCGTAACACACTTTACTGTGATATGCTAGATATAGTTAAAGAAGTAAAACCAGACTTCATTTTAATGGAAAATGTTGTTGGTATAAAAACCATTTTTGACGGAAAAGTTTTAAAGAAAATAATAAACGATTATTACAACATCGGTTATAATATTTCTTATTTAGAAATGAATGCAGCAGATTATGAAGTCGCGCAAATGAGAAAAAGAATTATTTTTATAGGCAACAGGAAAGGTAAAAACAATGTTTTTCCTGAAAAAATAATAAAAAATTCCTCCGAGTACGTTACTTGTGGTGAAATTCTTGAAAAATACAAAAATCTTTCAGAGAATAAAAATTTTAGTCATATCATTTCTAAGCATTCAAAGGAAATGCAAGAGAGACTGATAAATGTAAAAATCGGGGAATGTTTATATTCAAATTATAATGACTCATGGAAAAAATGTGCCAAAGATAAACCTTCATGCACGATTAAGGGTAATCATGGGGCAACAAATATTCATTATGAATTACCTAGAGTAATTACACCCCGAGAAATGGCGGCTTTACAATCATTTCCTGATGATTACTTATTCTATGGTACAAAGCATTCTCAATTGGTGCAAATAGGTAATGCGGTACCACCTTATGTTGCTCGTGCGGTTGGTATTGCATTGCAGAGCGAAATTTTGAAAAAATAGAGATTTTATTGATAAAAATAAGAATCTTTGAAACATCAATTTAATCACATTTGTATGGTGAAATTATGCACTCAAAAGAAATACAAGAGTTAGCTCTGGCGGATTATAAAAGCGGTAGAAGTGCAAGAGAGATTTGCGAAGAGTATAAGATTTCGAGAAGTTGCTTGTATAAGTGGGTAAATGCTAATGAGATTCATCAGGATAAGAAAACGGAAAACGAATTTACATATAAACAGCTTGAAATTTTACAAAGGCAATTATATAAGCTGACCAGAGAAAACGAAATATTAAAGTTTTCATATGAACATTTAAATCCAAGTTTAAAGCAAAAATTAGAGATTGCTGATTTATTGAACGGTAAATATAAAACCAAAGAAATGTGCAGAGTGATTCAAGTGGATCACTCTACTTTTTATAATCACGACAGACGAGGGGTTAAGGTAACGCAAAACCAAATACGGAACGAGCGTCTTAAAGAGAAAATTTTAGAAATTCACAATAAAAGCGGAGGAAGATTCGGTTCAAACAAAATATTCGAGAAATTAAAAACCCAAGGAATTCCGTGTTCCTTGGGTAAAATATCGTCATTATTTAAAGAGCTTGGATTGGTTAGTAAACGCAGAAAAAGACCGATTAAGAAAGCTGATAAACCGAAAAGATTTTATTGCAAAAATAAGCTAAAACAAAACTTTGTGCAAAGCCGCCCTAACTTATTTTGGGTGGGCGATGTAACTGAAGTTAAAATTAAAAGCGCAAAATTTTACATTTGTACTGTTATGGATTTGTTCTCTCGCAAGATAATAGGCTATCGTTTATCAAGCCAAAATAATAACAAACTGACAATAAATACTTTTAAGGACGCTTTTGAATTACGCAATAGACCTAAAGGCTTGACATTTCATAGCGACCAAGGAAGTAATTATACTTCAAACGAATTTGCGGATTTGTTAGATGCAGTAAATGTAGGGCAGTCATTATCTCAAGCGGGGACACCGTATGACAATTCCGTAATTGAGGCATTCTTTTCTAATTTTAAACAAGACGATTTGAATAATTGTGAATTTGAAAATTTTGATGAACTGCAAATAGTAGTGGATAGATATATAGAATACTATAACTCATATCGACCGCACGAATTTTTGAGATATAAAACACCCGATGAAGTGGAAATGGAGTATAAAGAGCTTGAAAATTTCGTTCCGTTTTAAAATTTTGGAAAAGAAAAAGTGAACAGGCTAATTTTTTCAGTAGAAAAAACCTTACTGTTCACAAAAACGTCGTGCGCAGGTCGTAGAGTTTGTGCTCCGGTAAAATCGCGCGTAGCTTGTCGCGCATATATTCCACGCGGGGGAAGTGCAGCTCCTCGACGTTCTCCAAGAAGGGGCGCAGCATGGGCGTAACCGGTATACGTTTATAATCCGTCTTGTTGGTCTTGCGCTTACTGTTTACGGCAATTATAAATCGTCCTTTTATGCGTGCCGTGTAATATTCGTTTGGGCGCATGCCTGTATAAAGGGCAACGGCAAATAAAAGTTGATAGCGCGTTCCGGCTGTTTTTTCAAGCAGTAATTTTTCTTCGGCTTTGGTAAGGGCTTTGCCGTGTTCCCGTTCGTGCCGTTCTTTAATAACAATTGCGAGCGGGTTGCGGTCAAGTATTCCGTGAGCGATTGCCATTTTAAATATACAGTTCAAAAGCGAGTACACCTCGTCGGCGGTTCGTCCCTGTCCTTTGCTTAAATACCCGTCTATTAATGATTGGCATTGCGCGGGCGTTATCCTTTTTAAGGGCATAGAGCCGAAAGCGGGCTTTAAATGGTTTTTGTAGCGGTAAAGGTCATTTTCGTAAGTAAGAGGTTTTACTTTGCGTTTACGGAAGTTCTCAAAATAGTACGTTGCGAACTCGTGGAAGGTTTCGGGCACCTTTGAGGAAGTGATTCCGTTTTCTCTTTTGTGCAGCGCTTCGATAAAGCGCTTTTTTAAATCGATTAAATTTGTTGCTGAAACAGAAATATTATAACCGTGTCGCCTGTATCGCGCTTCGTAGGTGTACGAGCCGTAAACCTTCCCGCGCTTGCGCTTACGGTAACAAATAACTTTGCCTTCGGCAATAAAAGTATGTCTAAATGATTTTGGCATTTTTAAAATCTCCTTGTCGTTGAATTTTAAAAAGCCGCATAAGTCTTTATCAGAAGGCGGGGGAGCGGAAGCTCCCCCGCCGTTCTCGCTGTTTGATTTATTGTTTCTTTCTGCACATGCCTCCTTAAAGCTCTGAAAGTCAATGACTTTCGGGGTATTTTTTTTAGTTCAGAATTCCCGCGCGTGTTGTCTACTACCACGCGCAAAAAGTTTTCCGGCAGTTCTTCGGATAACTCCGAATAAAAAGCCGTCAGTTCTTGGATAAAGATCATAAGCTTATCCAAAATGTCTTTTGTGTTCATATAAAATTACTCCTTTCGGCAAATGTGCCTACGGAGTAAATTCTATAATAGATAAGTTATATATTTTTAATTACTTTTTAAGCGTAAAAAGTAATTAGTAGTAACTTTCCTCTTGACAAATCGCATAACGTACATTATAATGTACATAAATAGAAGTAAAGGAGGAAAGTAAAATGTCTATCACAAACGCAACGTCTTTGCGCAAAAACTTATTCGGATATTTAGACGCCGCGGCAATTAATGACGAAAAGATAATCGTAACCACCAAAAACGGTAATGCGGTTATAGTCAGCGAGGAATATTTAAGCAATTTGGAAGAAACTTGCTACTTGTATGGTATTCCCGGTATGCGCGAATCTATCACGGAGGGGGTAAACACTCCCGTAAGCGACTGCGTAGAGCTTGATTGGAAAAAGGACTTGAAATAAATGTATAAGATTGTTTTTACCAAGCAAGCCGAAAAGGATTATCAAAAAATTTTGCAAAGCTCGTACAAATCGAAAGTGTTCAGACTTTTGACAGTTCTGGAAGAAGACCCGCTACAACCGCCGCTTGAAAAATTGGTAGACCAAAGAGCCGTTTATTCTCGTCGGATTAATATTCAGCACAGGCTTGTATATGAAATCGTCGACGAAACCACCGTAAAAATTATCCGTATGTGGACCCATTACGGCGACAATTAAATTATTTCAACTTAACCCCGCTTGCCAAAAGGCAGGCGGGGATTTTTATTCTTCTAAAAGTGACGGAAGACGCTCAATTATGTATTTTTGGGCATTAGGAGAGTAAAAAACTCTATGAATTTTTTTTCCATAGTAATCGGTAATTAATTCATTTGTTATACCTATATATTCTCCTGCCGTAGTGGCGTAATACCTATGCCGTCCTTTATTTGAGAGCCTTTGCTCGATTTTCTTATCGTTGATTAAAAAATTACGGACTATATTTTCAATTTTACCATAGGTAAATGCGTCATACAGTAACGCCGCAATTTTCTTACAAAAAGATTGCAACGTGATAGAAGGATACGTTATAGCGTTTTCAAGATTGTTTGGTTTTGTTTTTTCATTGTTTGAAAAGTTATCAATATTATCAAACTTTGAGCTGTCTGCAATTATTTTACGGTCGTTTTCTAATTTAGAAATAAACTCTTCAAAACTCTCTTTTACATAATCTACTCGCAATGGGTCGTCTTCTTCAAGAGGTAAATTTGTAACAGGATTAATGCCTTCAATAATTGTAGCTAAAAATTTAATGTTATCTATGGAATAAATCAACGCTACATTGTGTGATTTTTTTAAATCGGCTAAAATATCTTCCAATCTTCCTTTTACGTCAATACCTCTCCATAACGCGGCTTGTGAAATTATCTCCCCCGAATAAGGATTGGTTCCTTCAATAATATTCTTTAGAAATTCTATATTGTCCATGTTGATCATATTACATCTTATTTTTCTTTTTTTCGCTCCCGCCCGACGTGGTGAGGAGCGTTTTTATTGTTTCGTTTACTAACCGCTTTCCCGCGGGGGTAAGGTCTCGGTAATCACCTACGAGCTTGCGTTCTTCGGAAGAAATCCTGTCTATCGGTAGCTTAATATCTGGTTTAATACCTAAGTCGTCAGAATATCCTGCTAAATATTCGACGTCTACTTGAAATATTTGTGCTAAACGAATGGCAGCATATAAATTTAACTCTATTCTTCCACTTTCCCAATAACTTATATTTCGTTGCGTCGTTTCTGCCGCAGTAGCTAATGTAGCTTGTGATATCCCTGCATTTAGTCGCAATTCCCTCAATCTATTCATAACTCAATTATAGAAAAATTTTTCTCAAATTGTTGACATAGATAAAATTATCTGTTACTCTGTTTGATAGATAAATATATCTAAAAACAAAAAACGCCCTCGGAGAACCAAGGGTGGCAACCAGGAGCGAGCAATGTCGGAAATGGATACAATAATCGTTTTATCAATTTTAAATATGATGTTGACGGTAACCGTTTATAGCATAGTTTTAGTGTTCGTTTTCTTTGAACGCAAAAGAAACAATAAAAAACCCGCCGAGGGGAAGCCGTTAATAGTCGGTATGCGTGTTAGCCATTTTAAATACGGTGCAGGTACAGTCACAGCTGTAAAGGAAAATAATAAAATATTTTGCGTTAACTTTGACAAATTTGGGGTGAAAGAATTTAGCACACTACTTTGCGCCGTTTTAGGAGCTTTTAAAGTTTTATGCCCGACAGGAAGCAATAAGGAGGAGCAAAAATGAAAGGGTTTATTGAAGTTATCGACAGATACACTGAAAGAAGAAGCTTATTTCAGTAGAAGAACAAGCAAGCGGAAAAGCAAGGTTTATTTTGCAAATTCAAATTTTGAAAACAAGACTTAGTGAGGCGGACTTTAAAACCGTCGAAACTTATGAAGAAGTCGTTGCAAAAATTAAAGAAGCAATAGAAGATTAAAAATCGGAGGAAATAAAACAATGGCAAATTACAGAAAGAAGAGCGCGGTGCGGCGCTGGGGCGCGGTGTTTGGCGCGGTGATGGTGGCGATAGTTGCGGTGCTCGGCGCGGCATGGGGAACGGGTTACGGGCTCACGGGTGAGGCGAATCCTGTTAAGTGGGCAACAGCTCAAAAGCCGCCCGCGGACGAGGGCGAGGACAACGAGAACGGCGGCAATATGGACGTAATCGAAAATAACGGGATATTATTATGCGCGGCGCAGATACCGCAGGAGGAATTTGCGGCATACAACGTTTCGGAAACTGCGGACACGGCATATCACATAACGGCAACGGTAAACGACGATGCCGTAGATAAAAGCATAATCGGCAATATCAGTTGGGCGAACAGTTCAAGCGCCTGGGCAAGCGGCAAGAAGATTTCGGATTATGCGAAATTAACCCAGACCACGCAATACGGTCTGGAATTTACGCTTGAGATAAAAGAAGCGTTCGGCGAACCAATACTTATTAAAGTTGTTGCGTGCATGGACAGCAACGTTAACGCAACTGCGGAAGTAAATTACTTAAAAGAAATCAAGTCGTTTACTGCTACCATTAACTCCACATTATCGCCGACGGCTATGGGTAGGCTTTATATTGGAGATACGATTAACACCGTTACCATTACTCCCGTATTCGGTGTGGGCACAATTGAGGGCACAATCTCAAACTGTACCACGGTTATGACATTGAACGACTATATAAAAACCAACCTTCAAGCCGCATTAAACGCGGGTAGCGGCACGAGCTCGTACCGCGTAGTTGACACTATAACCGCGACGGGCTTATCATTTAAAATTCCGTTTGCAAGCAACGGCGGCGTAGACAGTGCAAGCGGGTTATTTGTCGGCGGCGGCAATTACTCGGGTGCAGCAACAATAACAAATAACTTTATAAAAAATCACGGTTGCCAAGACAATGGCGGCACGGCTTCGCATACCGCGGGAGTAACTTCCATTCAATATACGGTCACATACACTTACGGCGAGTATAGTAAAACCTTAACGTATACGGCAGGCGGGACGAGTTTCCGCAACGACAATTTAACTTTAATTTCCACTATTACGGATATTGAGTTATCTGAAACTGACATTGTTGTGCTTCCCCAATAAGGCGGCGGAAAATGACTTACAGTAAACAACTAATACACCCAATACTGACGGCAATTCTTGCCTTGATTGCCTTCATATTATCCTTCATTGGTGGCGGCGCACTTAACGTGTGCGCCGCCACTTCCGCATATTCCGACGTGCTTCAAGACCTGCGCGCGGATCAAGAATTCAACATTATAGACTATCCATATATATCCAACGATAATTCTATACAAGTAATTCAAATCGCAGAAAGCACGAGCGGCGAACTATTGATATACGCATACCAACCGAGCGGCACGCTCAAAGCTAGCAGCATAAACATTTCCCGGGAACAGCCCGACGATAAGGCTTTAACGTTCGTCAACTACCCGCTTTATTTTTTAAATTCAAACGGAGTATTTTTCAAATACAAAGTTCTGTTATTTGAATTGAGTCCCGCAACAATACGCTATTACAACATACCCAACATATTACGCCCGTTCGATGCCACAATAGACAAAGCGCCTGCGGACGGAATTATATCTGAAATGCCTAACCGTGTTGCGCAGTTTTGGACAGTGGAAACCGTAGGTGAATCGGTAAAATATTCAATGGAAACAACGGAAGTCGTAACCGTCACGCAAAAAGTAGTTGGATATTGCGCGTATGACGACGGGCTTGACCTTGGCTGGGGCTCTATGGAAGGTCTGACGAAAGCATACTTCGTCGCGTTCGATACCGACCGCCCTATTGATAAACTCATAAGCGCGGATTTATCATTCTACGCGACGCGTGTTAAATGTAAATATTGTGCGAACAAGAACCATAGCGATCACGGCTTATTTTACGACTTTGAAGACGGTGAGTATATTGATTACGGCACGGGCATTTACAATGACGAGCCTTTGACGATTACCGACAAGCAGAGCTTTGGGAACGTCGGCGGCGGGAACGTGCGCCCGGCAACAAAATTCTTAAAAAAGCGCATACGCAAAACGGAAGATTTTATTGCGGACGAAAATAATAAAAACTATCAACTTACTGCGGGTGAGGCACTATCCGGCACTAAATGGGTATTGAACTTTTACGAGGCGCAAGACAAATACAACGTGAATAACGTGTGGCTTTCGTTCATTCCCGGCGTAACGCAAATAAACGGTGTTGCAGACGGCGAAGCCGAGCTCAACAACGTTTATGATGTTTCAATATTAAGGCTTGAATTTGAAACGG
Source organism: uncultured Christensenella sp. (assembly GCA_910579525.1). Classification (GTDB taxonomy): domain Bacteria; phylum Bacillota; class Clostridia; order Christensenellales; family Borkfalkiaceae; genus Coproplasma. Next base: position 102,325 of record CAJTUK010000007.1, read on the forward strand.
ACGGCAAGCCCTTTAATTTGGGCGTTATTGATAACAAACAGACCGGTAACACGCAATTTAACGGGCACAATGGCGGCGGCTTGCCTTTGTGGGCTATTATTACCTTGATAGTGTTAGCCGTGCTTATTCTTTTATTCGTGCTTTATAGGCTAATCGTAAGAATTACAGCACCGAGAGAACGGCGGGAACGTCGGGAACAGAAGCGACCTAAAAGTAAAAAACGAAAGCCCGCGCAGACGTTGGGAACGAGCGGAAACGCAAAGAACAAGAAGCCGGTGGCGCAGAGCCGACGCTGTTTGGTTGGAGCGTGTTTTTCTACGTATTCGCGGCGCTATTCGCCCTCTGCGCGGTTGTGGAATTTATATATAGCATAGCGCGGCTTATAGCCCGCCGGAAGTTAGCGGGCGGCGGGCATAGACGTCGCAGGCGTAGGCGGTAAGAAATGGCACAAACGATACTTAACCCAGAAAGCGAAATAGTAATATTTTTCGGACCCCGGGGCAAAGGTAAATCGTCGCTTATGGCGCACTTTGTAGACGAGTATCAAAAGACTATGGGCGACCAACGCGAGGAACTATCCGAGCAGCTTATAAGGGAAGAAAACGCAAGGCGTAAAAGCCCTTTATCGTTTCCCGCCTCTTTGCCTATTTACTCAAACACAGAATATAAGATAAAAACGCGTACGGGCAAAGACTTAAAGATTATACCCATAAAAGGCGCGTTAATCGGCGTATCGAATAGTAAAAAAAGCTATAAAGAATTATTCCCGGCGCCCTTGGTAGTTTTAGACGAATCACACCGGGAATTTTGTCCGAAAGGTGATGATTTGCCCCTCGGACAACTTGAATTTTTTATGGAGTGCAGGCACCATAGGGTTATTATGTTATTAGCCGCGCCCCGCGCCGTTCAGGTAAATAAAGATATCCGCGCGTCGGGTTCCCGCTTTATAGAACCGCGCGAAGTTGTAAACGAGTTCGACGCGTTTAACCGTTTATGTAAAACAACTTGGTATTGCCGCGAGTTTAAAGAACCAAGCGCGATTGAAGAATATATAGCGACCAACGGCAAGAGTGGCGGTTACATTGAAACAATGTATATTCATAACGGCAACGTGCGCGAACTTTATGACGGCTATGCGTTCCGACATCATTTTTATCCAAAGGACGGAAAAGACTTTGAAAAATAAAATTATAATAAACCTTTCAAAAGACACTCCACCCGAAACGATTTCCGCGCTTACGGCGATTTTAAAAGCGCAAAAGGAAAAAGTAAATAAGCCGTTATATTTATCAAACGAAGATATAGAAAAGCTTAATGCGCGGTATGACGAACTTTATAAAAAGGTTAAAGATTCAACGCACCTATCAACGGCGCAAATAAACAGAGAGTGCGAAGTTCTATTGGAAAAATATAATTTTGAAATTGAAGAGCTATCCGCAATGCGAAAGGTTGATTATGAAATCAGGCTTGCGGAAATCGAAGCGCGCAGGGACGAGCTTAAACCGTGGCGGCGTAGTTGGTGGTGCCGGTTGCTGTTCCTTCCTCTGACGAACCGGGCGCAAGATATAATCGATGAGAGCGCGGAGCTCGAAGCCGAGCGCATACACGGCGACGTGGAAAAGAAGCTCGACGCGGAGCGGGAGCTGCTGTTTCCGGGAAAAGAGAAAAAGCGGTTAAAGCGCAAGGAGCGGAACCGCGAGGAAGCGCAAGAGCAACTCGAAGAGAACCGCAAGCAAGCGGAAAAGAAGCTCGAAGAGATTCTTCGCAAAGCAGACGAAGAGGACGAGCCGGCGAAGGTGTACGAAGAGCCGCCCGCGGTACCGCCTGCGCAAGAGAGCGTGACGGAAATCAAAAAGCCATTGCCGGGGCAAATGACGTTTGCCGACGTGCAGGAGCAAGCCCGCCCGGTGCCGTTCGCAACGTCATCACGTAGACCACGCCCGCCGCGGAGTTGCCGGAAACAGTGACGTCGGGGGCAATGAGCGCAAGCTCGGACGGGGGCAACACCATTTTAAAAGCAAAAAAAGAAAATGGAAGAGATAGGCGCGCCCGCCTTGGCGGGGAGCGCAGCAGACAAGGCGGGCGCGCCGAACCACTTCTAAATAATAGGGGTGTCGGGGCAACGCCCCGCCATTATAAAAGCGCGGTCGTCAAATTGCGCCCCGTGAGAAAACGGAGATGCCCACAGACGGCGCGAGAACCGACGGTAACAGAGATAATACAAAAATCGGGTTTCCGAGCGGCAAAAAATAGCCGTTTTCAGCCCGTGAGAGCTTAAAAAATTAAAATTGAGGTTTAAAAATGGGTGTGACAAGTAAAGTAATACAAATTTATGTTTGCACATGCGATAAGTGCGGAACAGTTCAGAACGTAGAAAAAACTACTGAATTATACAACGGTGCAACGGCCGTTCGTTCGATTGGGTGGAAGTTTGGCAAGGATAAAAGCGTTAAATGTTTAGAGTGCCGCAAGCACGATTGGGACGACCACTATTCATATATGGCGCAATATAAACAAGAACGCAAAAAGAACGTTGCGGAGTAGTACGGCCACGGACTACACCGCGCATGCACAAGTAGTACGGCCTGCGACTACTTAAATCGATAAGGAAAAGAACGTTGCGGAGTAGTACGGCCACGAACTACCCCGCGCCGGCACAAGTAGTGCGGCCTGCGACTACTTAAATCGATACGGAAAAGAACGTTGCGGAGTAGTACGGCCACGGACTACCCCGCGCCGGCACAAGTAGTGCGGCCTGTGACTACTTAAATCGATACACTTTAAAGGGGGTCAACAAATGAGAGCAAAAACATACACTTGCGACGACTGCGGAAAGCGCGGTGAGTTTACAAGCTATGTAAAAGCCCGTAACGCGGGTTGGGCGGTTGCCAAAGATTACAGCAACTGTTATTGCCCGGCTTGTGCTCCCGCCCACCGCAACGGCGGGGCGAAGCGGGCGAACGACAAGTTCCCGAAAGATTGGGAGCAGTTGGGCATAGAAGGAATTTGAACAAAAAGAAAATTGTTGTAAATTAACAAATAATCGGGTGCTTTGTGCGCGGTAACAGATCCACAAGCGGTAATTTTTGATAAAAACTAACAAAATCACGGGACGATATGGAAGTAACGGCAACAAAAAAATTTAATAGTTATAATTACTTTAAGTTGCCGACAGGTCTTAAAGGGCTTCCGCTCGGAACGCAGTTTGTCATAGGCGATATTTTCAGCTTTACGGGCAAAAGCAAGCAAGGCAAAGAACTTGACTGCCGTCGTACTTATAACACCTTTAAAGAGCGTTTGGGCTACTCACGCGCGACAATAGGGCGCGGGCTTAAATGGGGCAAAGAAAACGGTGTAATTAAGAAGGACAAGGAAAAAGGCTACGTCTGCGAGCTTGGAAACTTTGCGGACTGCGATTTTTTGAGACTTCCGAACTTTATCCGCGAGGAAGAATTCAACGTACATAAAGACAAGCGCAGAAAGCTACTTCCTTCCGAAAGCGATATCTATGCTTATCTTTTCACCCACTGCGCCAACAATAAGCACAAAAAGAAGGTTTGCGAAATATCGATTTCAAAACTTGCCGAAGTTTTGGATATGTCAGAAAAGACGGTTTATAAAGGCTTGTGGGCTTTAATCCGCGCAAAACTTATCTATCGCCCGAAAATCGATAAAGGCATAAACGCGTACAAAGTAAGCCGTTATACGCTTAATACAAAGATATTGCGTGAACACGGAATTTACATTGGCGCCAATGAGAAGAAGCCCGAACCCGAACCCAAGAAACCCGAAGCAAAGGCAACAACCGAGGAACGCAAGCAATATTATTCAAACTTGCGCTACCGTGCACAGCTTATCGCCGAACGCAACCTTGAAACGGTGCGACGTATAGACGAGCAATTCAGGCAAGCAGACGACACAATTAGAAACATTGCGCCCGCGCTTGCGCTGGCGACAGTGAGCGGACATACGGAAGAAATTGTTACGTTACAAGTCTTGCACGGCGAGGCAATGCGTATTAAAGCGACCAGAGCGCGAATATTAGGCTATATGTTGGATAGCTTCGAGCCTCAATATAAATGCAAGTGTTGCGAGGATACGGGCTATAAACTGACAGACGGAACGGTTTGCGACTGTTTCCCGCCTGGCGGGGTGTTTTAATGGTAGGTGTAGGCGAACTGAATAAAGGATTTTAAAGCGCAACGTTGTTGCGCTTATAGTCGTTACAAAAAAAGACCGCTTGCGGGTTAAGACCTGCGGGCGGTCTTTAATTTTATTTACCTATGTAAAAATGAGACTTTTACCGTCTCAAAAATCAGGGTGGTAAAGTCTCAAAATTACCCCGCTACGCTCACATATAATATATAACGAAGGTAAAAAGAAAAATAAACGCGGGCAGACACCCGCGGGTTACGGCTTGCGCCGTGTGCGGCGGGGAAGCGTTTAGAAGTGTATGCGGTGGGCGTTCGCGCTCGTGTGCACCGTGCCGGGCGGTTACGCTCTGAACGCGAACGCAGAGCGCGAGGAAAAGCAAATAAAGCGGGTTATTATGTAATCCCCGCCGGGGCGGTTTTTACGAGCTTGTCGCGTGCAGTGCAGTAGAGAAGCTCGCGCCCAGCACGTTCACCAATACCGGGAAGCGCAGGCGAATCGCCTTGAACCTGCCCGCCTTTCCCGCGCGACGTTGCGCACGTTCCAAAGTCTTCCCCGCCCGCGCAGGCAAAATAAAAGCCCGTGGAACGCTTCCACGGGCAGGACTTATGCAACTTTTTAATTTGTAAAATTGGGGGCAATTGGGGGCAAACTTCCGAAAACTCCTAAAAAATGGCTTAAAAACAGCAAAAAACGGGCGATTTTGCCCGTTTTTTTGGTGCACCTTCAGGGACTCGAACCCTGGGCCCACTGATTAAGAGTCAGTTGCTCTACCAACTGAGCTAAAGGTGCAAAATTTTTATTTTAACCCTCAAAGAGGGAGAATAGACGTACAACCGCAGAGCGGTTGTTTTTTAGTGGTGGTCCATCCGGGATTCGAACCCGGGACACCTTGATTAAAAGTCAAGTGCTCTACCATCTGAGCTAATGGGCCGTTAATAA
>CAJTUK010000008.1 GCA_910579525.1 uncultured Christensenella sp.
CCGCGCCCACCGCGCAAAGGGGTTGCCCCCCGTTACTCTTTTAGTGAACGGGCAACACACCCCACACCGCGCCCACCGCGCAAAGGGGTTGCCCCCCGTTACTCTTTTAGTGAACGGGCAACACAAGCAAAACGGCTTGCGTTACGTTAATTCGGTTTTATGTCGTGCATCACATCGCGACTATCATAAAACAGTTACCATAGGGACTAATTACCTATGGGGCTTCGCGTGCCAAACGCGCCCCGTAAGGGTGGACGGCATAGCGTTCATTATAACAACTATGACTTGCGGACAGTCAAGACAAAAACTTGTTTATATCTCGATTATGTGGGGCGTTGCCTTTTTAGGCACGCCCACACATTGGTGTTGCCTTGCATAGCAAAGCCTCCGCGTGGCGCAAGGTGGTAACGACAGCAATGTCGGCTGATTTGCTAAAATGGGCGAACTTGTTCGCTCGACCTATTCACCATCAAGGTATAGTGATGAGTGGCATATGCGCAAGCATAAGGCTGTACATTCAGCCAAATCAAAAATGCGTCGGTTAAGCAATCGCGGAATTAAGCCCCTTTGCGCGTCAGATAGTGAAAATGGCAACAGGTATGGCATCAAACCTAAACTCGGCTTGTGCAACGTGTGCCTATGCGTGATGTCATTATTACGACTTTCGTACAATGGTGCGCCAGCATAGCGTTACTTGCCCCAAGTGGGTAAGATAAACGGCGTTATGTTTGTCAAATCGAAGGTAATCCCGTCGTGCGAGTATGTATGCGACTATGCCCCAAGGGGTGTTAGCGTGTATTCGGTGTACGTTTGAAACGGATTTTGAATAGCGTGAATTAACAACTCAATCACCAAAGCGTTATGCGGTGGGTGGTACAAGGCTGACTTATGGGCTGTCCTCACTCCCACCGCTATGCGCTCAAATACGTGAACGCTTCGCGCGGTATGCGCGGGGCGTTCTTTATGCGCTCAAAGGCAAGCCTTCCCGTGGCGAGCGCGTTCTCACTAATTGCCTAACGATACCACAAATAGGAGTATAGATATGAGTGGCAAAAAACCCTTATCAACGCAAGAGCGCGCAAAGGGTACGGCTTATGCCCAAATTCTTTACATTTTGGGCGATAGAACCCGTACTTTTAGCGAGCTTATGAACTGCCTTGCATTGTTTATCAAAAACGTTTGGCGAGGCATACCGCGAAATGTGGGTGTCCACATTTTGGCAACTTTATAACGCCCACAAGGCTCAATATGCCTCCTGATAACCGCTTTTCTTTCATTTTTCTCCTCCTTATGGCTCACGTTATGTGAGCCGCGCGTCCAATGGGCAAGCCTCCTCGCGGCGGACGTGGATAACCAACCGATTGCTCAAAAAAATCTATACATTCAAGGAGTGTAACATTATGGCAGAAGCAAAGAAAACCCCCATCGAAATCGCAAAAGCGGCGTATGACGCGGCGATGAAATCGGCAAATGAAGCTCTCGGCAAAAATCCCGTAGACCTCGTGGCGTACAATGCGGCAATGACCGCGCTCGACAAAGCCGAAAAGGACTACGCAAAGGCAAAGGCGCTCGATATGTACAACGAATACGCCAAAAAGCCCAACCCCATCGTCGAAATCATCAAAGCGTACAGCTACGAAACGCTTGCGCACAAGGAAAAGCGTAGCGACGATAAGGACAACCCTCGCGTAATCGCTATCAATCCCGATACCCGCAAGCGTCAGATAGACCTGTTTGCGTTCTGTTCGCACGCCAAGCTCGATACGCATTGGGAATTGACGGCGAGCGCCGTCAACCAGCTTATGTGCTTGCGTGTCGCAAAGGAACTCGGCGCGGACGTGGACAAAATCGCGAAATCGTACTTCCTCAAAGAAAAGGCGCGTGAGATTAAGCTCGGCAAAACGCCTACCAGCAATTCGCAGGTATGCAAACTTTTGCAGGCTGTAATCGACGAGATTTTGCCTTGCAACGAGGACGATACGCCCGCCTATAAGTGCAACAACTACGACGTCAAGTATCTCGATGCCTTGTATGGCAAAAAGTCCAACAAGCACGAGCTTACCATTCGCGTATCGAACGACGCCTTCTTCCGTCGCATTCTCGTGGACATCTGCAACCGCCTCGTAACGGGCAGACTGTATGGCGTGGACGGCTACAAGGGCTACAAAGACGAAACCGCCGCCGAATAATGACGCGGCGATACATTCACCTAATAGAGCGTAACATTCGGGGCGCCGTTGTAATATACGGCGCTCTCGGTGTGCGCCAATACTACGATTATACGAAAAGCGAAGCGTGTCGGCGTTACATTGCCGATTGCAAAAGCACTTTTATCATAAATCAAAAACGCGCCCGTCATTGCGGTTGATTTTTGCGTTGCGTTATGCTATACTTATACATATCAATATTATGAGGTATATTATGGCTGACGAGCAAAAGCGTGGTCGTGGCAGACCACCGCTCACAGATGAGCAAAAGGCAATGCGACAAACAAAATCGAAAAGGGGCGTAAGCTCAACCAAAGAGGGCGGCTATCTTTCGCAAAAACGTTATAGGCAAAACCACCCCGACAGGGTACGTGAGCAAAAACGCAAACAAGATGCTCGGTTACGCGAAACTCATTATGAGCCAAAATTGAGGCTGCCTCGTGAAGCCCAAGATACAATCGCACATCTAATGGCGGACACCGGATTAACAATAACACAATTATTCGCCGGCGCCGTCGAAGAAAAGTATAGCGTTATCTTACAAAAGCCGCTTGACATTTCGGAATCGTAGTGTTATAATACTATCGCATACGGTATTCATGGGTTGTCTACCGTGTGATTGCCCTACTCGGGCAGTGTTTAACTACGTTTTGGCGGGTATCGTAAACCCGCCACTCTTTTTTATTACTTACTCCAATGCTTACGTAGTATTTCTTGACGACTTACAGTTGTCGCACAATTTTAATATGAATTGCGATGGCTGTAAGTAAAAACCGCCTCGCAATAAAGGAGGTTTATCGTGAAGAAACAAGATGAGATTGATGCGTTGCTCTCATTTTATGAAGAGCATATGCCGAAAACAGTCTACCTCATGAGAAACAAAGGGCGTTACGAGGAAATCGTTAAGGCGATGGACGATATTAAAAAGTTTATCGAAACGATTGAGTCTGACGCTACTTTTGAAATATCGAAAGACGAACTCATCGGCACCTCTCTTGCGTTGGAAGTTACTTGCACATTACTCTCAATGACGGAAGTCGATCAATTCTGCGACGCAATAAAAAAAGCAGATAGCATCGACATAACACCGAAAACAGACGGTAATTTGAGCGTAATATTCGGGTTCAACGACGCTTACGTCCCAGCACCGCCCAAAAAATAATCCATCATAAAAAGGTAGGTGTTTTATGAGCGATTTTCTTGACGAAATACGTAAAAAAGCTGAAAACGGTAAAAAATGGTGTTACGATTGCATTCATTATAGAACGAGCTACTTTTGTGGTTATGACAGCAGTTATTGTGACAAATTTGGCTCGCTTGATATGGATCAAAATGTGCGACACCCTGACACTACTGCTGATATCTGTCCCAAATATTTCCAAAAGCCTGGGATAAGATGGTTTGAAGAAAAAAGCAATAGCAAGGAAGTAGCCACACAAACACTTGATTATCGTCAATACGAGAATTTACAAGGCGTTGCAAAACCGCTTTCCGACATTAAAATTGGCGATTATTTCAAGTATAATGACGCGATTTGGAAGGTAGTAAAGATAACCACCTTAAAAAATGTTATGGCTACCATGGAATGCGATTTCAACCCTAAAAAGCGTGAACCTTGGGAAATCCGCACACAGTGCATACCATCTGAAAAATGCCTATTCATTGACATCTAACCTAAGCACCCCCGTGGTGCCTTTTTTATTCTCAAAAGGAGCGTACATTATGGATATCGTGACCGCCGAAACCATCGGCAAAAAATCGAAAGCATTAAAGCATTGCGACAAGTTGCTCTCGAAAATCGACAAGAACGGCTCGGCAAGCGTTAAGCTGAATTGTACCGGCGTTGAGTTCGTCGTCCACAAGGATGACGCGATCTATTGCCGCATTCAGGCGACAAAGTATCGTTTGCTTGACGAAATCAGGTCGTATGAACTTACGACACGTTCGCAAAGAGCAATCGAGCAACCCGTTCGTAGAACCGCCCCCGCCCCCGTCGGCGCAGCACCCGAATCCGAAGTGCTCTCCGCCGAACAGCAGGCAAAAGCAAAGAAAGCCGAGTATAACCGCCGCTATCGCGAAAAGAAAAAGGCGCAGGTTAAGCAGCTCAGTTTCTTGGGTGACCAAAAAAATTAAAAAAAATCAAAAAAAGTTTGTAAAAACGCTTGACTTATGTCTAAATATGTTTTATAATCGTCTTGTCAATCACCAATGACACCTGCGAGGTGCTTAAATTTTTAAGGCTTTTACAACATATTTAGACACTTTCGCAACCGCCAGCAGGTCTTATACCTCACAACACCTCCGCTCGGTAGGTATTCCCCCCTTTGCCTACCGAGTGCTGGCGGAACTTCACAATCGTATTCCTTACCTTAACGGTTTGGGCTTTGGGTAATACTCAAAGTATCAAAATGTCAGGGAGACGACGGGCGCCGCGGGACGACGCCTCAGGATGGAGTGCCAGCAGGCACCAGCGTGCGCCAACGCAATGGCGCCTTTCCAAAAGGTCGAGCTACGAAATCAGCAAAATTCCTTGAACAATCGGTATCATTTCACCCAATGTTAATCTCTCAATAGCATCAAATGACCGCTACTTCACAGGAAACCCCGTATCCAAGCTTGCTCCGGAGAATCCCGATGACCCTTCTTACATTTCACAGGATTGTGAGCGTTACAAAACATATTTAGACACAAGGAGAATAGGTTATGTCTAATAATATAAGGTTACACAAGAAATACGGCTTGAACCCCACTCTGTCCACCTGCTTTTATTGCGGAAAGGAAACGGGCGAAATTGCCTTGCTTGGCGCCGCATATGACGGCGAAGCCCCTATGCACCTTTGCACAAGCCTCGAACCTTGCCCCGCTTGCAAGGAAAAGTTCAAGGACGCCGTGCTTCTTATTGAGGCGAGGCGCGACGAACACGACAAACCGCAACCGACAGGTCGCTGGGTTGCAATTAAAAAAGAATGCGTAACGGTGCCGAATAACGGAATTTGTTTTACGGACACCGAAACGATGGACAAATTACAGGCATTGCCTGCATAAACCACTTGCGCCAAACGGCTATTCTAAATACATATCAGTTTTAGGCATTTGGTCTTACCGAATGTATCACAACGTTGTAACATTGTTGCTTCTCATGACGAAGAGCTACAGGGGCTACCGCCCACTTACGCTCTTCGCATAAGGCGCAACAATAATTCAAGGTTTATGAGTCTTGGGACTACGTCCCCCTTCCTCCTGCTGCGTGCCGCAGCGGAGGAAGGATAAACCTTGTACCGCGTTTGGGCAACACCACAACAAAAAAAACATCTATAAGGAGACAAATTATGGCACAAGCACACTGGACTTCGATAGAACAAGCCAAGGCATATATCGCCGCCTGCGAAAAGAGTAAAGTCAAGGGCTTGAAATATTGCACTGCAATCGATTTCTTGATGAATCACGATAAAATAAAATGCAGCCGCTGCGGTCTATATCACGATCCCGACAATGTGATATCCGCGAAAGACGAAAACGGGTATGCCATTGCTCTTTGCAAAGATTGTCAACAGAGGGTTCTCGCTAAGCAAGCGACAACTTAATGGAGGCAATTTATGGAATTCAGAAGATTTGACAGCTCAGAAGGCAACGTATTCAAATACGTGTTTAGCGGCAATGATTTTGTTGCTGAATCTGTGCTCTATCGATACAATTCCTTCACCGAAAGGACGGTGATTTGCTGCTCCACACAAAGCGGCTGCCCCGTCGGTTGCTCATTTTGCGGAACCGGTAAGCGGTTTGTGAGGAATTTGACGAGCGATGAAATAGTTGCGCAAATCAAAACGGTCATCAAAGACCAAAGCATAAACGCTCAAGATATTCGCAAATTCCAAATCATGTTTATGTCGATGGGTGAGCCCTTGTTGAACTGGGATGCAGTGGCGACCGCGATAGAGCGTTTGAATGCGCTATACCCCACCGCACAATTGCTCATATCTACTATCGCGCCCAACAATCCCCGAGCTTTAATGGGATTCCTCGAGCTTTCCAAAAAAATCGATAAGATAGGGTTACAGTTCAGCATACATCGCAGTAACGACGATGATCGTAACAAACTTATTCCTTACAAAAATAAATTAACGCTCGAAGAAATACGCGATTATGGCATTATGTGGTGGCATAAAACGGGTAGACATCCCTACCTTAACTATTGTGTCGAAGGTGCTGTCAATTCCACCAGTGCAGACATCGTAAGGTTACAGGCTTTGTTTAGCCCTCTTGTGTTTAATTTCACCTTTTCTGTCGTTTGCAGTAGCGATGAAACGATGAAAGACGCTGGCTATAAAGACTTAGACTTTATTCGTTCCGTTGAACAAAGCTTTATAAACAAGGGATACAACACTCGCGTCTTTGACCCTGCTGGGCAAGATGATATTGGTGGTGGTTGCGGTCAGCTTTGGTTTGTACAACGTTGGCTTGCGGAGCACGAGTACGCCCCCACGAGTTAAAAGGAGCAAGCATGGCAAACTGTGATACAAAAAATATTCGATGGTTCGATGCTAATAACGCATTGCCGCCGCCTGCTGAAGAAGAAGGTAGCAAGAGCATTGTGGTTATTGTTTCAGAAGACAAGAACTCCTTTACAATGGGACAGCTCGTATATCAAACAAATATTTGGTATTACTATGGTTGCCAAAATATATGCGGCGTTCTTAAAAACATCAAATACTGGGGTATTCTTGATTGCAATGATTTTCCCCACCTTGGATGCGCTTATTATACACCAGAGATATGGTTTGGACACGCCCAAGTAAAAAAGCTATATTGGTGCGATGACTACGTTGACAAAGGGAGATTTGAGGCTGGCTTAGTATTTGCAACATATGAAGAGGCTTTTGCTCATCTCCCCAAAAAGTTCACTCAAAAGCCTAAAAGAATGACGGTTGGAGAGCTTATCAAAGCCCTACAAAAATACGACAAAAGTCTTTTGGTTGCTGGTTATAGTTACTCCTACGAATGTGACTTTGCAATCTCAGGAGTTAGAAAGGCTAAAATACACGAAGACTGCGTTGGTAATTTTTACTGCCAAGCCGGAACATCATTTAATGACGATGATGTGGGCAAAGAAGTAGTTGTTCTTACAAGTGTAAAATAATCTCAATGGAGTCTTTTATGGGAAATGAAACGCCTACTTACATAACTTGCCCGCATTGTGGCAAAAACGTTCTGATGGACTGGACGTGTTCTGAATGCAAAAAAGCGATAGCCTACGACATTGTAGACGATTTCGTTCGCACCAATCCGCATAAGCCCGAGACCGACAGAAAAGAAGATATTGTTGAGATATTGAAGCGCGGTGACGATTTTTGTGTCGATGTCGGCGGGCGCGATTGTGACACCTGCTCACCCAACAGACAAGACCGTTGCACGGTACACAAACAAGCACAGTTATTGGCTGACCGCTGTTACGGCGATATCAGACAAACATTAAACGAGTTCGTTAAAAAACTCAAGCAACACTTGTTTGCGAAATGTACAACGATACGTCATATTAACGATCCTATCGAAGAAGATATGGACAGCGCACAAGTTAACGACGAGATTGATAAGTTCCGCCAAGAGTTCCTTGCTCAAATGGGAATCGCGGATGAATATCACATCTTTGAGTTTAAGACGGAGGAGCTGCGTGAATTTCCCAGCAAAGATGAAGCGCTCAAAGCATTTGAGCGGTTAAAGAAAGACAATCCGCCCGGAATATGGCAGCTGTTTTGTAATCACAAAATAATTGCCGAGTTTATCGGTGGCTAAAAAGGAATCTCTTATGAAGATTACGACCAGAGTTAAAACTCGTAAAAAAATAAAACAACGGCTCATTTTAACCCATAAACCTTGCGAGGAAATATTTCCTCCCTTTGAAGAGCTCGACAAGCAATTTCGCATAGACGACCACGAACTTCGTGTCTCTATGAGGGTTGTTGACGTTGATAAGGAGCATTCCTTCTTTAGAATAGAGAATCAAGGTCATACACTCCCAAGGTCTCACAGCATACCATTCAACAAATCCGGCTATAAAATGGCACAGAAATATTATCTGCAAACCATAGACAGCGAAATTGGCTTTCTCTTGGGTAAATATTACACAAGCTATATCATCTCTGAGAATACGATTGTCGTAGAGGAAGATTTCAATTAGCACAATATAAATGAAGACGCTTACAGCAACTTACATAAACGGTAAAAAATATTCTCCTGTAAAAGAATGTCGGCGGGTTCAACTCCCGCAACAAACTAAGCGTCTTGTTTTACTTCACTCATCAGTAGCGTCGGCTGATGAGAGCCTGTTTAGGCAACCCCTGGGCTTAAAATATTGGAGGGCTGCCGGCGTTGATAGTTGTCGCCTGTAAAACTATCGAAGGCACACACAGCAATTATGTAGGTAAATTTTTCAGGTAAAAAACATCTATATATTGTGCCTTGCAAGGGAAGATTGTGTTTTATTTGCGAAATGGGTAGGGTTCGCTCACAGCAATTATAAACTCAGAAGAAAATATATTTCCTCAAAAACTCACATTCTTCCCTCCTTCCTACCTTTATGGAGATGTAGCTCAACTGGATAGAGCGTCGTTAAAGACGAGTCTTGTTAGGCTCATACAGCAACTTTTCTTTTGCATAGGGTGCCGAAGGTTGTAGGTTCAAATCCTGCCATCTCCATCATTTGGGAGCGTAGCTCAGTGGTAGAGCACGTATCATTACGAGGTTTGGCAAATCTCTTACAGCGATTTTCTTTTAGCTCTGTTAAAGCCGTGGTCGTGGGTTCGAGTCCCACCGCTCCCACTCTTTCGTACCATCAACTCAAAGACGATAACAGCAACGTTACAAAACAAGGACTTGAAATCTCTTTTTGAAACCGTCTTGGAGTTAAGATTTTATATTTTAATTCATTGGAGGTAATTATGGACAACTTTATGAAAAATCTCAAACGCACTATTGGTGAAGAGTTCAACGAGTCCGTTACGGAAAACGGTGCGGTTGGGTATCATACTACGGGCAAAGAATTGCTCGACCTCAACTTTGCGGTATCTTCTCTCCGCAACGAAACGCCCGAACAAATCAAACGCAGATTTGCGAAAGCATTCTTTGAGAATAAACTTCTCGCAATAAAGTGGCTCTTCTTCGCTGGCGATGTCCGCGGCGGACTTGGAGAGCGCAGACTGTTCCGCATCGGTATGGAATACCTTGCCACAAACGAAGCGGACGTAGCGGTCAAACTTCTCAAGCTCATTCCCGAATACACCCGCTGGGACAACCTCGCTGTTCTTCTCGATACGAGCCTTTGCGACAACGCAGTTGCAATCATCAAAGAGCAGCTGAATAACGATATGTACCAAATGGGACGCAAGAACGCGATTTCGCTCTGCGCAAAGTGGATGCCGTCGGCAAATGCTTCGTCCAGCGAAACTCGCCGCCTTGCAAAGATTCTCATCAGCAAACTCGGTATGACCGAAAGACAGTACCGTAAAATGCTCACCGCACTTCGCTCTTACACGAATGTTGTCGAGGTTAAGATGAGTAACCGAGAATGGTCGAGCATCGACTACTCTGCTGTTCCTTCGAGGGCAAACCTCATCTACAACAACGCATTCCTTCGCAACGATGAGAAGCGCCGCAGAGAATATCTCGGCAAACTTGAAAAAGGAGAGACAAAAATCAATGCCGGCGTCCTCTTCCCTCACGATATCGTTCACAAATACAAATCGGGCTGGTCGCTGAAAAATCGCGATACGGCACTCGAGGAAATGTGGAAAGCACTCCCCAATTACGTTAAAGAAAGCGGCAACACGATTTGCGTAGCCGACGGCTCGGGCAGTATGACTTCTGTAGTCGGCGGAACGGGTGTTAGCTGTCTTGACGTTGCGAATGCTTTGGCAATCTACTTTGCCGAAAGAAGCTCGGGACAGTTCAAGGACAAGTACATCACGTTCAGCGAACACCCGCAACTCGTTAATCTTGCAAACGGCAAGTCTTTGCGCGACAAAATCGGCATTGCACTTACTCACAACGAGGTAGCGAATACCAATATCGAAGCCGTGTTTGACTTGATATTGACGACGGCGATCAATGCCCACATGAAGCAGTCCGAGCTTCCCGCAAACATTCTTATCCTTTCCGATATGGAGTTTGATAGTTGCGCAACGACTTCCCACTTTGGTCACACTGGCTATGGTGGTCGCGGAATTGATAAAAAGCTTTTCGCGGTTATCGCAAAACGTTATGCAGATCACGGCTACAAGCTCCCCCGCTTGGTGTTCTGGAATATTTGCAGCCGCACGGGAACCATCCCCGTAAAAGAGAACGACCTCGGCGTTGCTTTGGTAAGTGGCTTCAGTCCCGCCATCGTTAAGATGGTTCTCAGCAATTCCACCGATCCGTTTGAGTGCTTACTCGAACAACTTAACAGCGAACGTTATGCTCCCGTAGAGCAAGCTGTTAAGGGTTAAAAAATATAAAATATCGGTTATCAGAAAGACTGCACATTGATTGAAAGTGTAGCACCGAGGCGGGGCTCCGTCCCCGCTCTCCTCGCCCATGTCGATGAGCGGAGGGCAGCGAAGCAATCCCAAATGGTACGGATGCACAAGGCGAAGAACGTGTGATACCGACACAAGTACACAAATTGTGGAGTGAGCGAATGACTGACAGGTCGCTATTAGTCCTGAGAACCAGGGCTTTGGTTACAAGTTCCTATCGGCTTGTATACCGAGAACTATAGTTGGGAGCGCATTGCAGGATAGGTAATGCACTTTGCAAAACGATGTTCGTTCCCTCTAACGACTCGTTGCTCCGTTACTGTTATAAAGCAGTGTCTAACGTAGTGAGGGGCAATGTGTTAGGCACATAATATGTATCCAACTCAATGTTGAGATAAAAAAATATTTTTTCAAAAGGAGAGTCAAGTATGAAACTCACAATCACCGGAGATGCTTATGCACTCACTTCCACTATCAAAGTGGACGAAATCGAACTTCTTAAGAAGTATAACCCCGACGCTTTGTCCGTCAAAGACAAAGACGGTAACGTGAAGTTCAAGGTATCGTACAGTGAAGGCAAAGGCAGCATTACTCCCTACGGCGTAACGTTCGGCGGCAAAGGACGCGGCGAAAGCGACGGCTGTGCAACCGTTACGGGCACGCTTCCCGCAGGTCTCAGCACGGACGAAGCGAAGAAATACGTGGCGGAACTCGTCGGCGGCGTGGTTGCTTATCTCGAGCAGCTTGAGAAAGACGTCACCAAGGCGGCAGAAGCGGTTTCGACGCAGCGCAAGAAGCTCATCGACGGCATCACCGTAGCGTAACCAACAAACGGCGGGGCGCTGAAATGCGCCCCACTCCCCTTGCGGGGACGATCACCCGCAAACCAATCATCAAAAATTTTTAAGGAGAAATCATTATGATTAAAGTTCTTGTAAAAACCAACACGACGCGCCAGGAAGTTATCGCAGAAGTAACGGAGACCCCAGCTCAGGTATTTGAAAAGGCAAATGCGGGTGTATCCGGCGCAATGGTCAACCTCAACGGCACCGTCCTCACGGCAACCGATTTGAACTCGACGTTCGAGAAGCTCGGCGTGGTCGAGGGCGCAACCGTAAACCTGAACAGTATCGTAAAGGCAGACGGCGCAAGATAAAAAAGAATACATAAAGGAGCGTACAGGATATGGAATCTGTAAACACCATCATTACGGGTTCAAATGCTAACGTTTTCTTTGGCACTGACAGTTCCCCTCTGGGCAGCCTTACTCTCGGAGCAACGTTACGTTTCATCGCCCTGAAACACCATCAGGGCGATATTGAAACGATAAAACCGATAAAGGTTATGACGAATCAGTTCTCCGAATATAACAACGGGAACCATTATGCACAGCAAGCCAAAGACAACAGTATTGAACTCTATATTTTATCCGCGCCGCGTGGCGCACAACTGCCTACCGTTAACGAAGATGGTTGGGCTTCGCTGGATACTCCTCCCTATCCTGTCGCCCCGTTTCTTACAACGGCATCGGAAACTCGCATTTATGTTAATACCGAGTTGAAGAGAACAGTTATCTTTGTCAGACAGCCGACTGAACGCTGGGTAGATATGCTTTGTTCGTCAATGTTCAGAGTACTTCCCTGGTATTTTGCCGAGGATATGAGCGACGAAGAAACAGCACTGTTCAGGGCAATAAGCAAAAAAGACGCCAGCATGTTCAATAATATCATCAACACGCTTTGCGCTAACTACGACTTCCAAGCCGCAAGGTTCAGAAAAGTCCTCATTGGATGGAATGATGGTTACCGTAAAAAGCAAATTCTTACACTGAAAAGTGCGTGCGAAGATTACCACAGAAACATAGCACAGTATCAGGAAGAGATTGCTCGTCTGTTCAATAAGCTCGAGCAGAGTAGCGTTAATTTAACGGCTCTTGAAGCTCAGGGTGACAGCACGGATGATAGTGTATATAAATTCTTTATGATGCACAAGCAGATAAGCATCATTAGCACGC
The DNA here is from genome assembly GCA_910579525.1 of uncultured Christensenella sp. Lineage (GTDB taxonomy): Bacteria > Bacillota > Clostridia > Christensenellales > Borkfalkiaceae > Coproplasma. Next base: position 12,732 of record CAJTUK010000008.1, read on the forward strand.
AGCAAAATAGCGACGGCAACGTGATGGATTATTGCGTTACTGAAACAATCGAATATTTTGACGCCGACGAATTTATGAGATTGTACACAAACTCGTCTTCGTCGATAGGTCGCGCACCAAAAGATGTCAAAGACATCTTCCACGCCGTATTTGCTGGAGGAAAAGGCGCGTTTAGAGTTGAGGGCGTGTTCCGTCTGGTAAACCTTTCGAGCATTGTAGCGCGTAGAGGTTCTACTTCGGGACAATTCTCCGAAACTCATATGCCCCACCCGCATCTGTATCACCATGCTTGCCTCGGTGGTAACGAAACGTACATTAACAACTACCTGCAACAGGGCAACTGGGATATGGCTATCGAGCAAACAATCGCGGCGGTCAAAAATATCAACTTCGGAGACGCAACTGTCATTCGCGAATTTGTTGAAGACGTGCAAAATTGTCTCGACAGTTCACGTAGATGTATACTTGCCGATAACGGTAAAGAAATGACGCTCCGCGAATTCCTTACGTACATCAGAGAGAATCACGAGAATGAGGGTACTGCGAATGGCTAAGAAAATTTTTGCAACCGAAACGGAAATTGCCGAATTTTTGCGCTCGGCACAAGCACAGTTGTTGGCGGAAAGCCACAACTTAAAGAAAAGAAAGTTCCAGAACGACCAAGCCGACGGCGTCACGCTTAACTTCAAACTAAAAGAAGTTAAAGACGACCGTAAGGCAACGATAACGCTCTCGGCGCAAGCTTATATGAAGATTTTTGCGTTGGTTCACACCTACTCAACCGAAGTTGAATGGCACGGAGTTGTTGAAAGAACCGCAGCAGATGCGTTCCACATTAAGGACGTGCTCATCTTCCCCCACAAAGTTACCAGCGCGACAGTCATCTCCGATCAAACGGAGTACGAAAAATGGCTCGACACACTTGACGACAACACGTTCAATGCCCTCCGCTTCCACGGTCACTCTCACGTAAATATGGGAGTTACACCGTCTGGCGTTGATATGACATATCGCTACAACATCCTCAACAACTTCGGAACTCCTTCCGAAACTTCCGACCTCTTCTACATCTTCCTTATCTTTAATAAGCGCGGCGATATAAGCGGTGAAATTTACGACCTGCAAAATAATGCGCTTTACTCGAAGTCCACAACCGCCGACGAAATTAAGATTGTAATTGAAGATTGCGATTGGCTTACCGACTTCCTCGATGAAGCAAAGAAAGTTGTAACGGAATCATACGGATACAGCAGTTATGGCGGTGGCAGCTATGGCGGTAACAGCCATAGCGGAACTACGACGACACCCAAGTCCACCTCTCCGAAGCGCGGCGCAAAAGCTGAGGCTCGTCAAGGGAGTTTGCTCGATGATGACGACACAGACGACGATTACTACGCCGGCGTTTACGGCAGATACGGAGGACATTATTAAAATGAACCTTGTAAAATCTCAAGACTACTTTAACCCGTTGGACGTCACGAAACGCTGCCACATCATCGGGTGTGGCTCCGTTGGTTCGACGGTCGCAGAACTTCTCATTCGCCTCGGTCTTACAAAGATATCCCTCTACGACTTCGACGTTGTATCGGCTCATAACCTTGCAAACCAGATGTTTGTGAACGCCGACATCAAGCGCTTAAAGACGGAAGCCGTAAAAGATATGTTACTCGCTATCAACCCCGAAGCGAAGAACGATATAAAGATTTGCAACGAAGGCTGGACTGAAAAGTCAAGGCTTGACGGATATGTCTTCCTTTGCGTTGATAATATTGACCTCCGCCGCACGATTGCGACGAAGAACAAAGCAAATATGTCCATCAAAGCAATGTTTGATTTTAGGACGAGGCTCGAAGATGCACAACACTACGCTGCGGATTGGCACGATCCGAAAAGCGTTGACAACTTTATTAAGAGTATGGACTTCTCCCACGAGGAAGCTCAGGAGTCCACTCCGATGACGGCGTGCCACGTTGAAATGGGCGTTGCTCCTACGGTAAGAATTGTTTGCTCGTATGGAGTATCGAACTTTATGAATTTTGTTCGTAAGAACGAGTTGAAAAAAATTGTAACAATCGATGCGTTCAACTTTGAAGTAGACGCATACTGAAACTAATAAAGTAATGCTTATCTTTCGATAAGGCTTTGGATTATATCCGGAGTGCCAAAATGTCAGGGAGACGAAGGTGAAGCCCGAGATGCAAATAGTGCTGAGTTGCGCGACTCCGCCTGCTGCGAACAGAAATGCCACCAATCTTGCTCCCCAACAAGGGTTGGGTCACAAGATTTCGACCTACATTTCAAGAAATTATTTTTATTTTCTTCCGAATATTCATAGAACTCTCACGCTGACCAACAACTTCTGAAGGTTCCATGGAAGACAATCTAAAAAACAGTTTATTAGGAGACACAAACAATGCCGTACATAACAGTACCCGTAAGTCAAAAGTTCCATCAGATTTCTTTTGACGATATTTTGAACGGAATGAACGAATCTGTGTTTGAGCGTCAGATGGAGAACACTCACGACACCAAGACCGTGTTCAGAAATAGCACGCCGCAACGACTTCTCGATGATACGGATTTCGACGGAATGATTGCGGCTCTTGAAAGATTCAACGAAAAATACATAACCCTCATCAATACCGAGGACAAATCCACCCTGTACAGGAGCTTCAAAATTCCTAAGCGCAGCGGCGGTCTTCGCCAAATAAACGCGCCGCTCGATGATTTAATGAACGCATTGAGAGAGCTGAAATATCTCTTTGAGAAGCGCCTCTATGCGAGCTATCATACCGCGGCATTTGCCTATGTAAAAGGCAGAAGCACTATCGATGCGGTTAAGAGGCATCAGCGCAATAAGTCGCGCTGGTTCTTGAAGCTCGACTTCCACGACTTCTTCGGCAGCTCGAAACCCGAGTTCATCATCGCACAGCTTGCAACCATCTTCCCTTTCAACGAGATTCTTGCAAGACCCAACGGAAGAGAGGCTCTGGTAAAAGCGTTGTCGATATGCTATCTCAACAACGGCTTGCCGCAGGGTACTCCTATCAGCCCTACTCTTACCAATTTGTTTATGATACCCATTGACCACTACATCGCAAAGACGGCAAGAGAAATGACGCCGCACCTCGTTTATACGAGATATGCGGATGACATCATTCTTTCGAGCGACTTAGCGTTTAATTGGCGCGAAGTTCAGGATACGATTGTAGATATCGTTGCTAATAAGTTCCACGCCCCCTTTTCGCTCAATACTACCAAGACACGGTACGGAAGTTCCGCTGGGCGCAACTGGAATTTGGGCGTAATGCTTAACAGCGACAACCAAATCACAATCGGTCACTCAAAGAAAAAGGTCTTCAAGGCAATGCTGTTCTCGTTCATGAACGACGAAAAGAACGGCAACGTATGGAACCTCGAGGACACACAGCACCTTCAGGGACTCATCTCCTACTACAAAATGGTTGAAGGCTCAACTATCGAGACGATTATTAAGTCGTACAGTACAAAATTTAATAAGGACGTTGAGCAGACTATAAAGGATGTTCTGCGTGCTGGTTAATCTTAAAACCCCAAAAGCTTAAATAGATATGCCAATTTAATACATAACATTGGGCATCTGGTTATATCGGATGTAACAGACCGAACCGTAACAACAAATCATTTTATGATAATAACTTAAACCGATTCCTGCGAAATCGAGTTTAAGTTATGATAATAAATTGATTTATTAACGGCGGCTCTCCTCCGGAGTGTGCCGCCGCCCCCTTTTTTCGTATTTAAGCTTTTACTTACAATCGCTATGTCTACCCTCGGGTAGAGCTTTAGGTTAAATCTAAAGTACCAAAATGTCAGAGAGACGGACGCCGGCAGCCAGAACGATGGGACGTCTTCCCTGAGAATCTCTATTCATCGAGAGCAGTAACTCGCAAGTTCGATAGTTGTTTGTCAAATGAAACCAAATCTTTTCCACATCTTTCTCACTAAATCTTTAAGCATTCGCCTGGCATTTACAAAGAAAAATGTCCTACGATTACCAACAACACATCCAACAGAGCTACTCCTCCAGAGAGATCGTAATCCTTCATTTACATGGATTGTAAGAGCATTAAAAAACTTTGGAGATTTGTAATGGCAAATATGTATGATATAACAATTTATACGGACGGTGCTTGCTCTGGAAATCCCGGAGCGGGCGGTTGGGGTGCCATCTTAATGTGTGGAAATCACTCCAAACAACTGAGCGGAAGCGAAGCAGAAACAACGAACAACCGTATGGAGTTAACCGCGGTTATCGAAGCCCTCCTCGCCCTCAAATCTCCGAGCAGAGTTACGCTATATAGCGACTCTGCTTACGTGGTTAACGCATTCAACCAGAATTGGCTAACAAATTGGCAAAACTCCGCTTGGCGAACGAGCGGCAGAAAACCTGTACAAAACAAAGACTTATGGCTGAAACTGATTGAGCTTACCAAAATACATAAGGTTAAGTTTGTCAAGGTTAAAGGTCATTCCGATAATGCATTCAATAACGAATGCGATAGGCTCGCCACTGAGGCGATAAAAAATATTAAGAGGTAATACATATGGAAGCGAAATGCAGTTTCTGCGAATTGTTTGGTGAAAAACCGCACTGCCACAATTGCAAAATATTCAAAAAGACAAAAACTCACGCGCCGCAAGAAATTGATTGCTCCCTTGAAGAAGTTGTCGAGTATATCAACACCCACGATGACGTTACCGAACGTTTCGGAGTTGGCGACTACAAGACTATCGAGCTTTATACCGGCGAGACTGTCAAAATAATTTTACTGGATACGGACAAAGATAAGCTTGCAGAAGGTGAAGGAAATGCAAAAACGACGTTTGGCATTCTTGTTTGCGACGGCTTGTTCAGAATGAATAAAGAAAATACAAACAGAACGAGCTGGAAAGATTGCGAAATGAGAACTCGTATGGAAAGGATATTACGTCTGCTCCCCGAGGTAATTCGTAACAATATCAAGCCCGTTCTTAAGAAAACTTCCGCTGGTGGTGGCAGCAGAGACATTATAACCACTACCGATAAGTGTTTCCTCTTCAGTGAGGTGGAAATTCGCGGTGAAGTTCAATACTCCCGTCCTGGCGAAGGTGAACAATATGAATATTTCGTATCAGATGAAGGTAGAAATTTTGACGATTATAAGTGGCTTCGCTCTCCGTATTACGGTAATAGCAACTACTTCTGCTGTGTCTACAACACCGGTTACAGCAGTAGCAACCTTGCCGACTACGGTCGCGGCGTCGCTTTCGGCTTTTGTATTTAATCTAAAATCTAAAGATCAGCACCGAATGGTGCGTGAAGGAGCTAACCATGCACAATACTTATATGCCTAACGAAGAGTTTGACCAACTTAAGGTTGGCGACAAAGTCACCATTCGCCAAATGGATGACTTAATACACGATTTCGGCGTTGATATTGATGTCCCCTGCGGCTGGAACTCAGAAATGAACGATTTGTGTGGCGATACGTTGGCGGTCGAATCCGTTATTCATCAGTCTAACGGTACTACAATAGTTTACGTCGGTGAAGGCTGGGCTCTTTCACCCGAAGTAATTGAACCCACCCACGCAACTGGTGTTTCTCAGGAAGAGATGGCTACAATGTGGGAGAATATGATACTCGGAGGGAACGATGATAAAAAACAATAAGTTTTGGGATGATTGTACAGACGGCTCGCTCAGACAAAAAGTTGCGGAGTTCATAGATAAAAATCCTGCCGTAGCTCATCTCAAAGACAAAGCATACTACGATTTTGAGGATGCTCTTGTTTCACTCATCTATGACAACCGCGAAATGATATCCAAGGAAGTTGACTTGGAATACCAGCGTGAAGACTTCTTGACGCAAGCGAAAGAAAAGTTTGGCAATGACGTTGAAGAAGCGGTTAAAGTTCTTCCTATTAAGGTTATAGACGATATGATCAGCCAATGGCAAGATTCTCTTGACGATAGTGATGAGTACTGGAACATCACTTGGGACGCATTGTCAGACATACTAACTGACGGCGGCATCTCTCCTCTTATTGGTATTGACGACTACCCCACTGAGGAAGTGCTCATTTATGTCGCATACTTAAAGGAATGGTATTCAGATATGCCTCCAGCAATGCAAGGACAAGAACCCGCCTGTATTGATGAATTCTTCAACAACGAAATGACTGACGAGCAGTTAAGTGAATATTACACAAAAGCCGCCAAGAAACTCTTTGGCGATAAAATTAAGGGCTAATAAAACATATTTAGACACGGAGAACGCAATGGAACTTAACATCAATTATAAGGTCGAACTCGATAACGAGTGCATAGATGACATAATGGCTACCGCATTAGAGGGCGGCATTACATATTGGTGCGATGACGCCGAAGTTGTTGGCGATTATCTTGGGGAGTATGCAAGCGAGCAAATATCTCGCGGTGGCATCCTTAGGTTGCACGACTCCGAGGAAGATGAAACTTACGAACTTACGCTCGACAAATTCCTTGTCGGACTTACGAAGGTTATCTCCGAGCGTGGTCTTGATGTCATTTATCAAGGTAAGATCGATTCATCGAACATAGATGCAGAAGATGCAGATGCAATAATCCAATATGCAATTTTCGGGGAGATTGTCTATGGTTAAGTTCTATATGCTTATAGGTCTGCCGGGGTCTGGCAAGAGCGAGATTGCGCGACAACTTGCAGATAGTAATACAGCCGTCTTATCTTCCGATGCTATACGAAAAGAATTCTATGGCGACGAGACAATACAAGACGACCCTTCTAAGATTTTTGAGGAGATGCAAAGGCGCACCATTACAGCGCTGAAAGATGGAAAAAATGTTATATATGACGCAACAAACATCAGCCGTAAAAAACGCAAGCATCTCTTATCCAGCATCACAATCCCTTGTCAGAAAATTGCCTACGTAGTATGGGCAAGATACGAAACTTGCTTAGCGAGAGACAACAGCAGAAATCGCAATGTTGGCGAGAGTGTCATTAGGCGTATGCTTCTCAACTTCCAACCCCCTTACTACGATGAAGGCTGGGATGATATTGAGTTCAGACTCAATGATGAACCGTACAAACGCAGCGACTATGATAATTGGCTTGACTGCGAGCACGATAATCCTCATCACAATAACACCGTTAAAGAACACACATTACGGGTTATGACTGAGGCGGCAAAGCTGCAACAAGGCAGACGTCAAGGCAAAGGCGTAGCAATTACTCTGATTGTTACAGCAAGTCTTCACGACATCGGCAAGAAGTTTGCAAAGGCATTCAAAAATAGTCGCGGCGAACCGAGCGAAATTGCCCATTTTTACAACCATCATAATATTGGCAGTTACTTCGCTATCGGGTATGAAGAAACCATTGGCTTACAAACAAAGCAAAGAGCCTTAATTTACTGGCTTGTCAATGTACATATGGATCCATTTCTCAAAACAAAATATAGCGCGGCACTTTCTGAGGAGCTGTCAAAATTATTAGATGCTTTTCATCAGTGCGATGTAGCGGGAGCGTGATTATGGAAATTTTAACAGGCAAAAAAGCCGTAGCAAGAGTTGTGTTTAAGCTCACATTAGATTGGGCTACCAACGATGAGAGAGATAATGAAAGTTTGCTCTTTGACTGTAAGGAAGATGCGGTTGCCGAGTTTGATGCTCAGCTCAACAAAATTAAGACGAATAAGTCTTCTTGGGAATACGATGCGTTGCAAGAAGCAGCCGACGAGCACGACTACGACGAAGAATTAGAGCCGCAGTATTTAACTGGCGAGTACGATCATATGAATCGTTTCGTAAAAGATTTTAGCCACCTCACCGCTCATCCAAACTCCGACATTCTCTTAAAGTCCTTTGTGCTTTATCAGGACGGTTATGAGGATACTGAGCACACATACCTTACCTTACGAGCGGTTTGCATTTTGGAGCACTAACAATGGATAAGAAAGAACGCAACAATCTCATCAACGGAAAAGTGCAACAGCACTATAAAGAAGCTTGCCTTATGGGGAACGAAGTTTTTGGTGTTTTCTTGCAAGGAAGCCAGAACTACAACCTCGATGTGTATAGCGAGCAATATCAAAGCGACGTTGATACAAAGGTTATTGTTCTCCCCTCTTTTGACGACTTCTGCCGTGGAAAATCCCCCATCTCTACAACTTGTGAACGAGCAAACAAAGAGCATATCGACCTGAAAGATATTCGCATTATGTTTGAGACATTCAAGAAGCAGAATGTCAACTTCGTTGAGATACTTTTCACGAAGCATTTCATCGTCGCAAACAAATATGTAAAGTATTGGAGAAAGTTGCGGCGCATCGCGGAAGAACTTGTTCACTGCCATCCGTCACAAACACTCAAAACAATGTCTGGTATGAGCTACGAAAAGCATAAAGCTCTGTGCCACCCTTACCCCACTATCAAACATAAAATCGACAAGTACGGATACGACGGGAAGCAACTTCATCACATCATCCGTATAAACGAGTTTATGAAGAATTATATTGCCGGTATGCCTTTTGATAAGTGTCTAACAACTCACGACGAACAAATGCTTATTTTGATGACAGAGGCAAAATTAAACACCATACCACTTGCCGACGCATTAAAACTCGCCAAAGAGTTTGATGACGAAAATGCGGCAATGAAAAACCAATACATAGACGAACACGGAACGGAATGCGACGCAGCACCTTACGAAAAGCTGGAACAAATAAAGGTTGACGTTCTTCGTCAGTGGTTTAAGGAGCAGCTATGCGGTACTTTGTAACAGCAGACCCGCACGGGTTCTTTACCATAATGCACGACGCCTTAATTGCGCAAGGGTTTGACGAAGATAACCCAGAGCACAAGCTTGTTATCTGTGGCGACCTAATGGATCGCGGTAAAGAAGCACGTAAAATGCAGGCTTACATCCTCTCATTGCTCGAAAAGGATAGAGTTATTCTTATCCGCGGCAACCACGAAGACTTAATGCTGAATATGATTGAGGATATGAAAGTTGGCGACCCATTTAGCCTTCTCTACTCGCATCATGCAAGTAATAAGACACTCGATACAGCATTGCAGCTCACAGGCGCGAAGAAAAGTGAACTGTTTGATGACATAACGTCAGTTGCGAGGTCAACCGCTGCCACTCCTTTTGTTCGCAAGATAATTCCCAAGATGCTTAATTTCTATGAAACAGAGCATTACGTATTTGTTCACGGTTGGGTACCTTGCGGAGTTGATCCCGCAGAAGGATATTTTACCAAAGACCTTAAAGGCGCAACAGACGCCGAGTGGGCTGAGGCAAGATGGGAAAACGGTATGTCGCTTGCTGTTGAGTGCGGTGCTATTATTCCAGACAAGACGATTGTGTGCGGACATTGGCATACATCATTCGGGCATAAGCTCGTTGGAAAAATAAAAAGTGAGTTCGGCGACGATGAGGACTTCTCCCCTTTCTACGCTGATGGCATTATAGCACTTGATGCTTGCACATCTCACTCAAAGAAAATAAATTGCATCGTCATTGACGATTAACATAATAGTTTGGAAGCGTGGCAGAGTCTGGTTTAATGCACCAGTCTTGAAAACTGGCAATCCGCAAGGGTTCGTGAGTTCAAATCTCACCGCTTCCGCCACAATACATAAAGGAGTTCACTTATGCACTTTCCTATCGCAGTAATTACATATGGTATGCCGACAGAGGAAGACCTTGAAGACTTGCTTGCGCCTTTTCAAGAGAACAACATGGGCACCGTTCGTGAGGAGTATCTTGAATTTTGTCCAATCGACGAAGAAGAGGTCAGCGAGTACAACGAAGAATACGAAACGAAAACTATCGAGACAGACGGTCAAGAGCGCCTAATTAAGGACGTAATGTCTTTTCGTGAGTATATGACTGAGCATATACAGTACGAATATGATGAGGCGTCACAGCAATACGGTTACTATTCAAACCCGAATTCACGCTGGGACTGGTATCAGATTGGCGGCAGATGGTGTGCAGAAATTGATGTCCCCGTTAACTGCGACTGCATCATTGGTTCAAAGAGTTGGGGCTATGAGAACGAAGACCCTTACAAGAGCAGCGATTTGCGCTACAAGAAGTGTGACGGCGCAAGAATTAAGAGTATGGTCTTCCCTTATTGCGAAGAACAGAAGGCAAAGGCAGCACGCTTTTGGGAGATTTACATCGAGGGTGCTACCCCAGAGAACGAAGAAGAAGAGAAAATCCTCACAGACCCGTTTCGATACAAAAAAGAATATTATATCACCAATTTCAAGACCAAAGAAAATTATATTCGCTGTATGAGCTCTTTCTCTCTTTATGGATACCTGAAAGATGGCGAATGGGTAGAAAAAGACAGCGCTTGTAGCGATGAAGTCGAATGGCTTGAAAAATTCCACAAAGAAGTCTTTGAAAATGCAAGCAACGACGACTGGATTACCGTTGTTGATTGCCACGTGTAAATCAAAGAACTCTTTTATTCACAAATAGGAGGCATTTATGTCTACAAGAAGCGTCATTTGTAAAGAGACACTCAATAAAACCTATGTTGGCATCTATTGCCACCACGATGGCTACCCTCAATGGGTAGGCAGAACCCTACTCGACCACTATTCTGACCGAGATAGAGTTGAAAAACTGCTTCATCTCGGCGACCTATCTTCTTTAGAGGAAAAAATCGAGCCGGATGCTGACAGAATACATACTTTTGACAACCCTCAAGGCGATGTCTGCGTTGCATACCATCGAGATCGCGGTGAAGAGCTACGACAAGCGAGACCAATTAAGCTCGACAAAGCTCACGAGGTTTATTGGGCAGAGTTTATGTACGTCTATATGCAAGATGGAACGTGGTACTTTGCCGATTTATGCTCGGACAACCCTATCCTCATTCCGCTTACAAAAAATTACACGGAATATGAGGACGAAGACGAATGAAAAAAGGGTTAAAAAAGTTCACAGTTCCCTACTCTGGGACTTACTTCGATGGTGGCAGAATATATGGGCAGCGTGTTGTCTTTGCTGAAAATGCGGAAGCCGCCACACACAAAGTTCAAAAAACCTTCGATGACCGCGATGATGAACCCATTACATATGCCGGCAAGGCTACCAAGTGGATTCGCGGCGAAGTTAGCGACTGCGAAATATACCCTTATTGGGAATAGCAAGATAAATTATTTGTGAATTGGTTTGCTGATACTCTCTGTACACGTAAAACTGAGGCATTGAAATCAGACGTATTGAGTTTCGTAGTGTGCTCATATAAAACAAAACGCTGCCGTTAAGCATTGACAACGATAAATAATGTCGTCTTAACTCATTCGTTAATGAGTGAAGTTTGCTGGCTTACATTAAAGCTATAAAAGAGTGCTTGCTACACTTGCGGACTACTTGAAAGAAAGTGACAGCTCGGAGAGACGAGTATTTATGGAGGGTTAAGCATAGTTGGTACTGCCGCGGCTTGCTAAGCCGTTCTCCGTTAATTCGGAGCGTGGGTTCAAGTCCTACACCTTCCGCCAAAGGTTCTCTCATCGGGTAACCGTGAGATTAAATATCGTGGGTATTCCTCGAAGCCGACTGGGAAGCAAATAATCCAACCCTGAGTATTTTTCGGGTTAAGTATGTGCGGTTGACTGACCTTAAAGTCAAATTTGGCTCGATAGCTCAGTTGGTTAGAGCGCCAGCCTGTCACGCTGGAGGTCACGGGTTCGATCCCCGTTCGAGTCGCCAAGAAAATATATAGGTGCCGTACTAAACATGAAGTGAAGTGTAAAGCAACACCCGCATTGAAACGGGGAAAGGATGGATAAAGTTGTTGACTGGGGCACTGGAAAATAACGATGCGTTAAATGGAGTTTGAGGAATAGCCTATATATTTTTTATCGCCGCATAGACAAAATGGATAAAGTCACCACCCTTTCACGGTGGAGTTTGAGGGTTCGACTCCCTCTGCGGTGACCAATGCTGGATTAGCTCAATTGGCAGAGCAATCGCCTTGTAAGCGATAGGTTGTCGGTTCAACTCCGACATCCAGCTCCACTGGCAAGTACCCAAGTGGTGATGGGGCTGGTCTTATAAACCAGTTGCCGATGGTTCGATTCCATCCTTGCCAACCATATGGGGCTGAGAAAGGTTTCGACTACGATTAAAACCAAAGTGAATTCGTAGGACTTGGGTTCAAATCCCAACAGCTCCACCACCCTTCAGAGGCTCAAACAGCTATGCTAACCTGTAATACATACTGTTAGGCATTTGCTGATAGCGAATGTATCGCGACAACCTGTACAACAAATTCAGATATTGCATGAAGCCCGCTGGCGCGTGCTCGTGAATATCCGATTTGTTAACGAACTTATTGTGAGGTAATAAGTTCCCCAATTGTGTTTAAGCCTTTGAGGTCGTCCTTCGGAGTGAGCAAATGTTCCACCTATGACGTTAAAAGCGGGTAAGTATGGCGGTTAGCTGACCTTAAAGCGTTGTTGGTGCCACGAAGCTCGTATGGCTATGATACGAGAAAAATCACGCCGTGGGTTGAAGGAGCGGTCAAATAGCAGCTGTGGTAAATGGAGTTTGATGAACAGCCAACGATTTTATAGGGGCGTAGCGTAACGGTAGCGCACGGGACTTTGACTCCCGCAGCGATGGTTCGAGTCCATCCGCCCCTGCCAACAGTATTGTATTAGTTAATTCGTGACAGACTTTTACAAACTGAGATAAAGAATACATATATAGGAGACTTTTTATGGACAAGAATGTTCCCAGCACAGCGACACCGGCAACACCTACAGCAGAAGAACTTTGCGGCTCGGCAAATATCCTCGACACCGTGCATCTCAAGAACCTCGTAGACGACCTCTCGAAGCTTTACAGCACATCGGTTAACACCAAGGTTGCAAGAGACTCGAAAGTTGTGGCAGAGAAACGCCTCATTCAGGCAATCCGCGCCAATCTTGACCGTTACGACGGCTAAGCAAAAGAACATTTGTAATAGACCTTATGCTATTACAAATCACTGGGGTGTAGGGTCATACGGCTATTCGTAATAGGTTCAATCCCTATCACCCCAACCAATGCGATTATGTACACTCCTTTTTAACATCACATCATTTAAGACACATACAGCGACTTTATTAGAAAGTTAACAGATGAGGACAAACTCGCTGGCGAGCTGTCCACGTTCTAACCGTATGTTAGATGACTTTTGGCAAAGCCAAATGATTTATGCTTAAAACAGCATACGTTCCCGCGAAAGCAACTGAGAGCGGTTAAGAACGTTACGTTGGTTGTCCCCTTAGGCGGTATCGATGTGTCTTGTCTTTTATCCGCGTAGCTCAGTTGGTAGAGCACTTGACTTTTAGCCAAGGCGTCGTGAGTTCAATTCTCGCCGCGGGCACCATTAGAGAGATGTTAGTTCGACTCCAACACCGTCCCCCTGGGGCGGCTCGCTCAATGTGAGGTAGGATACTCTATTTATGCAGGTATGGTCAAAAGGCTACGACGTCTGCCTTCCAAGCAGAAAGTGCGAGTTCAATTCTCGCTACCTGCTCCAGCGTGTTCATTCGTGCAGGAGTGACACAGAACCCTCTTTCTAAGAGCACCGGCGCTCATAGTGGCTGCAAAACACACTATGACCAAGAAACGTCAGGGTACGTGCCGCCCTACTCGTTTGCTCGCGAGCAAGAGAAATCTTGGACGATTTGAGAGAGGTAACATCAGGATGTAGTCGAATTGGCATAGACATCGGGCTTAAACCCCGTGTTTTGTGGGTTCAACTCCCACCATCCTGACCAACGAGGGTTAGAGCAAATGAATCCGCAGCCCTAAATGAAGTTTTGGATTCTGCGATAGAAGTACAATATCGCACCAAGCTTCGGCGCTAAATTGTGGGATATGCCGTTCGGGTCACGTTAACCCGCCATTGGGAGAGTGACGGAATTGGCATACGTACCAGTCTCAAACACTGGGTTTTGAGAGTTCAAGTCTCTCCTCTCCCACCACATCGGAGTGTAGCCGAATTGGCATAGGCGGCTGACTTAGGATCAGCATTTTGGGGGTTCGACTCCTCTCACTCCGACCAACATAACAAACAAGGCAGGAACCATGAACACATTAGAAATTGAAAAACAGCTTGCATGGGCTTATGATTATAAACCATTGCCACCAGCATTATCAAAGCAATATAGGGAGCTGTTTATGGCTAATATACCAAGTGGGCTTTTAATTACTGGTGCCACACAACCACTATTTACACTGAAAGGCACACAAATTTGTTCTGGTTATGACAGAATTGTTGTTGGAGATTATGGCGCATTCATAGAGTTCTCTGAGGAACAAGTATCAAATGATTTTATATGTAAACACGGCGAGGAATTTCGCCTTATGGATAACCGCTATAATTGTAAATACATTTGGCTCACTCTTAATGATGGTAGTGATATTAAAATTTATCATCAAATTAAGACGGTTAAATATGCGGACTATAAAGTAGGAAAATATTATATTAGTCCACACGAAGTGTCCATCAACGGGGCGTAGCACAGTTTGGTAGTGCGTATGATTTGGGATCATAAGGTCGCAGGTTCAAATCCTGTCGCTCCGACCACAACAAAAGACGACGAACGAGATTCGTTCGTCGCAAAAGTTTTCCGCGCGCGAGGACACATATATGAATGATACATACATTATCAAATTTTACGAACTTGACAAAAACGACTACACAACTGAAACGGTTGATGCGCAGTCGTTTGAGGATGCGCTTGAACACGCTCGGCGCATACAGACAAAAGAACAAATACTCACAGAAATAAAAATTCAGGAGGAACAATGAAAGTTTTAGTTGTTGTTGATATGCAGAACGACTTTATTGACGGCTCGTTAGCCAACCCGTTGGCGCAAGCAATCGTCAAAAAAGTTGCGAAGTATATCTCAAAGTTTGAGGGGTTAATCGTCTTTACAAGAGATACCCACGACAAAGACTACCTTAACACAAGAGAAGGCAAGCACCTTCCCGTCCCCCACTGCATAGCACAGACGGATGGCTGGCGGATTAACAGCGAAATCCTTAAAGCTGCGGAAGAAAACAAAAAGGCACGAATTGCTATCGTAAACAAATCGACCTTTGCAGCTGGGACAAGTTTATACGTCTGCATTCAAACTATTTGCGAGAAGCCCGAAGTATTGGAGTTCTGCGGAACTTGCACCGACATTTGTGTTGTATCAAACGTGCTTGCTATGATAGGTGCTTTCAAGGAAGCACAAATCATCGTACACAAAGATTTGTGTGCAGGACTTACCGAAGACAAACATAACGCCGCACTGGAAGTAATGCGCAGTTGTCAAGTCGAGGTGGTCAAATGATTACAGTCAATGAAGAAATTATGAAGCAAGAAGCCTTCGGTGACAATACGCTTAAATGCGTAGCCCCAAGGTTCTCCAATGACTCCAAAGACACCGTGAACATCAAATGGTGCTACGACAACGATGCAGAGCTTTTTTGCTTATGGAGCATCGTGAGACATATTCAGGAACAGTATCCTGACGTACAACTAACTTTGACAATGCCATACATACCTCACGCAAGACAAGACAGAAACGTAAGCGGCAGATTGTTCACTCTCAAATATTTTGCAGAACAGATTAACGCTATGCGGTTTAAGCGTGTTTACGTACTTGATCCGCACTCTGATGTTTCCATCGCGCTCTTGGACAGGGTTGAGGAAATTGATTTGCCGTTCTTAGTACATATCCCTGGCGAAAACAGGGTTGCCACAGTGATGTTCCCTGACAGCGGCGCGGCTAAGAAATATTCTCATCGTTACTCTTTAGAAAAGCAAGACAATCCATTTATCATCGGTAATAAGCACCGCAACGCCGAAGGTCGTATTGAAAGTTACGAACTTCTGAACTTTGTTCACGGAACCAAAAAAGTTGTAATCCGCGACGATATTTGCAGCTATGGCGGAACGTTCGTATCTGCGGCAAAAGAACTCCGCAAGCGCGGCGTGGAAGAAATTATCCTCGTTGTTGCACACTGCGAAAACAATATTCTTAAAGGCGAAGTGTTTTACTACATAGACAAGGTGTATACGACTGACAGTATTTGCACGGTCACTCATCCGAAGCTCGTTGTGGCAAACGCATATAGGAGCTAAAAATGTACAGAATTAACCCACTTTTAGAAAGTGACTTCTATAAGCAAGTTCACTGGAACCAATACCCAAAAGGCATAACGAAAGTCGTAAGCTACTTTGTGCCGAGAATGAGTCGATTAAAGTACGATAAACATCTCATTATGTTCGGCTTACAATCATTCATTAAAGAATATCTCATCGAAGATTTCAACGAGTTCTTTTTCTCTCGTCCTAAGAAAGACGTCATACGCGAGTATAAGCACCTTCTCGACAACACTCTTGGCGAGGGGCTGTGCGGCATAGAGCGCGTTGCAGAGTTGCACGATTTGGGCTATCTTCCTATCGAAATTAAGGCTCTCGCGGAAGGAACGCTCGTACCTATCGGCGTCCCCATGTTCGAGATAAGTAACACCCATCCCGACTTTGCCTGGCTTACAAACGCCTTGGAATCTGTAATAAGCTGCGAAATGTGGCACGCTATGATTTCCGCAAACGTCGGATACAAGTACAGAAAAATTGTAGACCACTTCTACGAATTGAGTTGCGACGATAACATCCCCCGCAGAAAAGCTCTTGGAGATTTCTCTATGAGGGGTCAAGAGTCGAAGCGCAGCGCATACAAATCTTCCGCCGGTTGGCTGTTGTCTTTTGTGAACACAGCAACGGTTCCGGCGATAGATTATCTGGAGAGATATTACAACTGTGACTGTGAAAAGGAAGAAGTCGGATTCGGCTCGGTGTCAACCGAACATTCCGTAATGTGTAGCAACTTCGCAGTTGACGGCGATGAAATCACTATGATTAAGCGCCTGCTCACAGAAACTTATCCCAATACGTCTTTCAGTATGGTAAGCGACAGTTACGATTATTGGAACTTGGTAGACAACATACTGCCGATGTGCAAGAAAGAAATCCTTGAACATAACGGCTGTCTTTTGGTGCGCGGCGACTCTGGCGACCCCGTAGAGGTAGTCACAAAGACCGTGTTCCATCTTTGGGAGCAGTTCGGTGGAACTACCAATTCAAAGGGTTACAAAGTTCTGAACCCTCATATTAAGGCGATATACGGCGATAGCATTACACCACAGAGAGCGGAAGCAATTTACACTATTTTGGTTAACAACGGCTTTGCGGCAAGCAACGTTGCGCTTGGTGTTGGTAGCTTCTCGATGCAGTGTCTTGAATCCTACGAGGAACACGCGGCTATCCCGACATTCAACCCATATACAAGAGACACGTTCGGCATCGCTATTAAAGCAACCTACGCCGAAGACAAAGACGGCAAGCCTATTATGATTTTCAAAAATCCCAAAGAGGCTTCCTTCAAAAAGTCACACAAAGGCTGTGTGGTCGTTTTAACGGGGGCTGACGGCGCGTTAACAAGTGAAGACGAACACGACTTCAAAGAGACCTATCGTGCCGACAATGCCTTAAAAACGGTCTTTAACGATGGCAAGATGATACTTGAGTACAGTCTTGCTGAGATCAGAAAAAGACTTTACGGAAGTGAATTTTAATGATTACCTATAAAAATGGAGACTTATTAGAAAGCAATTGTAATTTTATTTGTCATCAAGTTAACTGCCAAGGTGTTATGGGTAGCGGAATTGCTAAACAGATTAGGAATCTGTTCCCTTTTGTATATGAAGATTACAAAGGAAAATTTGCAGGGTTAGAAAAAGATAGATGGTATAACCTAATGGGAGAAGCACAAGAAGTTAGGATTGATAATGATAAATGGATAATTAATATGTTTGCGCAATTTCACTATTTGCCAAGAGGCGAAAGACATACAAACTATATTTACTTTAGAGCAGCTGTACAACACTTAAAACACAAAGTTATACATCATTGCTGTATGAGAAATTTGGCATTTAACGAATTCACAATTGGCTTCCCAGATCACATTGGTTGCGGTCTTGGAGGTGGTGACTGGAATGTAGTTAAGAAAATCATCGAGGAAGAATTTGCCGGCGATGAATGGAAGGTTGAAATATGGAAACTAAATTAAAAGAAATTTTGGACTGGCTTGAACAGTACAAAGAAACCACACGATGCCGCGGCGTTGTTCTCGGAATAAGCGGCGGCAAAGATAGCACGGTTGTTGCTATGCTCGCAAAGAAGGCTTGGGGCGACAATGTGTTCGGCGTCCTGATGCCAAACGGTAAACAAAAGGATATTGACGATGCTCTTGACATTGTTAAGGCACTCGGTATCGAACACCGCATTGTCAACATTGAAACCGTTTACAACTCGCTTCTTCACGCCATCGAGAATCGCATCGAAGAAACGCCTATCGGAAGAGACTTCGTTGCGAACTGCCCGAAGGTTACCGACAAGGCAAAGACAAACATACCTCCTCGTATCCGTATGACAGTTTTATATGCGGTTGCGCAAACGCTCGGATACAGAGTGATCGGAACAGGCAACGCAAGCGAAACCTACATAGGCTGGACAACTAAATGGGGCGACAGCGCCTATGACTTCAATCCCATTGCTCACTTAACCTGTACAGAGGTTATGGCTCTTGGCGACCTGCTTGCTGATGAGTTCGGATTAAATAAAAGGTACGTTACCAAAGCGCCCTCTGACGGGCTGTGCGGAAAAAGCGACGAAGATAGTTTCGGATTCACATACGCAACTCTTGACGGTTATATCAGCGGTGGTATGACAAACACCGATTATGAAACCGCTCTTAAAATAGAGCAAATGCACCAAGCGTCAGAGCATAAGAGAAATATGCCCGCTACTTTGGAGTAATCCAATCAGTCCAAAGAGACTGACTTAACTTAATATAAATCTTCTCTTTGGACGATGAGCCAATAAAGGAGATTTATATGCCAGTTAAGATATCTACAACAAACAGTAAACTTGGATTGATACCGTCGGTTAACTTGCCGCCGATAACGACCTGCCGATCAAATTGCCCTTGCGCAAAAGACTGCTACGCAACCAAAGGACGTTTCCGCTTTCAGAATGTCAAGGATAATCTCGCGAACAACTATAGGATTTACTTCCACGATCCAGAGACATACTTTGAGGAAATCAAGCGCGCAATCAATAATGGAATGGTTTCGTACTCATACTTCCGTTGGCACGCTGCTGGCGATTTCGTGGATAGAGCATACTTTGAGGGCGTAGTTAAAGTCGCCGAAGAACTCCCCCTCACTTCATTCCTCGCCTTTACGAAGAAATTTGAAATCGTAAACGAGTTTATACATAACGGCGGCACTATTCCGAAGAACCTGCACATTGTGCTCAGCGCTTGGGGCGACGACTTCCAAATTGACAACCCCTACTCTTTCCCTGTGGCATATGTTCGGTTTAAGGATAGCGAAAACAAATCAATACCCGAAACGGCAGCTGAGTGTTCTGGCGACTGCACAAACTGTTTGCAGTGCTGGAATATTAAAGCGGGCGAATCTGTTGTATTCAACAAACATTAAAAAACTTTTAAGGAGATTTACACAATAATGGCAATTGCATTAACACTTGGATTTTTATTTGCTGCTCTCTGCGTAGCTGGCTGGGTAGTATTCGGCATAAGCACATACAAGATTTACGACGGCGAAGACGTTGTCGGTTGGAAAGTCAGCAAATGGGTATGCTTATGTCTTGGCATTGCGTTTGCACTGCTCACATTCTTCATCCCCGGAAGCTTTCACACCGTAGATACCGGTGAGATTGCTGTAGTAAAACATCTTGGTCAAATAAAAGACGTACATACGGCGGGAACATACTATGACTTCTGGATTACAGAAAAATACGAGAAATATGACACAAAAGTGCAGACACTTGACATACAAGATTCCGCCTACTCAAAGGACGCTCAAACGATGGATTTGACAATGACGGTTCAGTATCAAATCGATGCGGCAAAAGTCAAAGAAATTGCAACGACTTACGGTTCTCTCGACGCTTTATCAAGCAGAATTCGTAGCGTGTCAATTGAGCGAGCCAAATCCGTTCTATCAAATTATTCGGCGATGACAATTATCGAAACCAGAGCTTCAATCTCTCCAGAAGTTGAAGAGGCTATTAAGCTTGTCATCTCAGAAAATTACTTCGTCACTATCAACACTGCTGTTTTAACAAATATCGATTTCTCAGATGCCTTTGAGCAAACTGTTGAGCAAAAGATGATTGCAGAACAGCAACAATTACAGGCACAATATGAGGCAGAGAAAGCTAAGATCGAGGCGGAAGCCGCAGCACAGATTGCGAAGATTGAGGCAGAAGCTTCACTGGCTGTTGCAAAATTAAATGCTGAGGCAAAGATAGCAGCCGCGGAAGGCGACGCTGCTGCACAGGTAACCATAGCTCAATCGGAAGCGAGAGCGACAAAACTTAAATCCATCGAAGTTGCTCGTATGCTTGGATTTACCATTCTTGAGAACGAAGTAACAAACGACGATGGCGAGACAAGCATTGAATACACTATCGATTTCACGGGCAAAAGCACTGAGGAAATTGCTGTCATCTCAGATTACCTCAAGTATATCGAATATCTATCAAAATGGAACGGAGAACTCCCCGATGTCATGAGCGGAGATTCCGCAACCATCATTATCCCCAAACCATAAACGGAGAAAAACTATGAGTCTCGACAAAGCAATCCAGCACGGCAAGGAAAAACGAAAGCAATGCCGCGGCGCAAAGGCTGTTGACCCAGCCTGCCGCAATCACGGCGATGATGACTGGAGCAAAAGCAACAGAACCATTCAAAGCCAACGGGCTGAACAACAAGCAAAAGCAAAAATTGAAGAGGCTCGAAACGAATATTAAACGGAGTAAACTATGAGAAAACTTGCACACATCGAACAAATTGCGTGGCTCCGCCCTATTGAGGGAGCCGACAAAATTGAACTCGCTGGCATACTCGGCTGGCAGTGCATCGTAAAGAAAAACGAATTTAAGGTTGGCGATCTTGCAATCTACGTTGAGATTGACAGCATTATGCCCGCCGACAATCCTGACTTCGCATTCCTTGAATCGAAGCATTATAAGATTAAGACAATGAAGATGCGCGGCGTAATCTCGCAAGGCATTATCTTCCCTCTCTCAATCTTGTATGACGGTAAAGCATACGTTCTTGGCGACGACGTTACCGATGTGCTTAAAATTAAGCAAGTCGAAGACGAAGTACCTAAGCAACAGGTTAAAGACCCTGCGGCAGCAATTAAGCAGCGTCATAAAAAGCTGTTCAAGAACAAGGTGTTCTTGTGGTTTATGAAGTTCAAATGGTTCAGAAAGACCGTTTACAAACTTCTGGCGCCCAAAAAGAAACCTAAGAACTTCCCCGCCTGGATAGTCAAAACGGACGAAACAAGATTGCAGAATATGCCTTTCGTCCTCGATACATACAAGGACAAGCCAATGGTCGTCACTGAAAAAATTGACGGCACCTCTACGAGCTTCGGGTTGAGAAAAGAAAAGAAAATATGACTTCGCGGTGTGTTCAAGAAACGTCCGCCAAGCCGATATCACCCAGAAGTGTTTCTACGACGAAAACGTTTATCATCAAATCGCTCAAAAGTATGACATTCGCAATGTTCTCTTAAAGATTATGGAGAAATACGGCGCAACGACTGTTGTATTGCAGGGCGAAACCATTGGCGAAGGTATTCAGAAGAACAAGTATGGTCTCAAGGGAATTGAGTTCTATGCCTTCAACCTTGTAATCGACGGCAAAAAGATGGACAGCTCAATTGCCACAGATGTGATGCACGACTTTGGAATCAAATGGGTTCCGATACTCAACGCGGACTTTAAGCTGCTCCCCACCGTCGATGAAATGATTGCCTATGCCGACGGCAAATCAACCTTGTGCGATACACTTAGAGAAGGCGTTGTAATAAGAGACCACGACAACACCATCAGCTTTAAGTGTATCAGCAATCAATTCTTACTCAAACACAACTTATAAAAAGGAGTAGCGCGATGTGAACAAAGAAAGAAAGGCACGAATTCAAGAAGTCATCACAAAAATCAACGGGTGTGCCGATGACCTCAGCGACATAAAGTTCGACGAGGACTATGCGAGAGAAAACATACCCGAAAATCTACAAGGAGGCGACGCCTATTGTACATCAGAAGATTGTAGTGATAAAATAGAAGATGCAATCTCTGACCTCAGACAAGTGGCAAGCGACTTAGGAGAAATCACTTAGAGGCGGTATCAAGTATGCACCGAGGCGAAATATATTTAGTCGATTTAAGCAATCAAGTTGGCTCGGAACAAACCGGTATTCGCCCCGCTTTGATAGTACAGAATGAGCAAGGGAACCAACATTCCCCCACCACTATCATCTGCCCTCTCACATCGCAAGATAAGGCACCAATAGAAACCCACGTAACGCTGACACCAAGCGACGCCGGCATACTTAAAGTTTCTACGGTGTTGTGTGAGCAGGTCAGAGTTGTTGATAAAACAAGACTAAAGAAAAAGTTGGGCGAAGTTGTTAATCGAAGTAAAATTGAAGACATTAACAGAAAACTTATGATTTCTATCGGTATAGGAGTTTAACATGAGCTACGAACCATTAACTAAAAAGATAACCGACGGCGATGGCAACCAGATGGTTGTTTGTCGGTTACACGGCACCGATGAGTGCCATATACATAAGCCTAACGGTTGCAGTAATTGCCCGATGTTTCAGGCAATCCTAACCCAATTAAACACGTTTGAAGAAATATATATGGAGGGCGACAAAGATGCGAAATGAATATAATAGTGGCTCCGTCGTTTTAGAGTTCCCTATTCCACGGGCATTTGAAACTGACGCAGAAAAGCTGAGTCGTCTTGAGCTTGAAAATAAGCAACTTGTAGAGGAACTCGCAGTTGAGCGCGTTATGCGCCGAGACGCTGAAGAACGAGCTGAACGCTTACAGCAACAAGTATATGAGCTTGAGAATGCACCGCGCCGTAAGCGCAGAACAAAAGCTGAGATGGAAGCCGCAGAACCAAAAGCGTTCTCCGAGTTTAAGTCCGACGGAAAACGAAAGCCTCGTCCAGCAGACCCTGTCCGCTCATATGAAGACTTTGCGGCAGTGCAAAATTACTTCTTAGAGCAAGGTAAAATAAGAGACTGGGCAATGTGGACAATCGGAGTAAGCCTTGGGCTACGCATCTCTGACTTACTGTCACTAAAGATATGTTATTTGCTCAACGACGATAAGACATTCAGACAACGAATGCACATCGTCGAACAAAAGACTTTGAAGATAAATAATTGCCTCATAACTCAATCCGTTATAGACGCGGCGACGAAGTTATTTGACTCGATGAATTGGGATTTTGAGTTGGACGACTACCTCTTCAAAAGCAACAAGACAAAGGGCAAAATGTTCGAGGAATATGGGTGGAAGATTTTGTCCGACGCTGGCAAAGCTTTGAGCCTACCAATAATAATAGGGTCTCATACAATGCGTAAAAGCTTCGCCAACATTGCTGCTTGTGTAGATAAGTCAAGTATCGACATGAACGCAATCACCAAGATTCAAGGATTGTTGAACCATAGCGATCAGCGTGTCACAATGAGATATCTGGGCACCTATCAGCAAATGTTCGACAGAGCCAGAGAGTCCGTGAGCGACTTCGTTTTGGGAAAGACGGACATACACGAAATTGTAGCAGGCAACAACTACACAATCGATGATATAGTTTCAAAGATTGACCAACTCGAAAAAAAATTATCAAATTAGGAGAACATCAAAGATGAAACTTTTTAGTACCAACAGAAACGCAATGGGCAAACAACTTGTTTGCGATGATGCCGTTTTTGACCCCAACCTTATTATGACACTTCGCGCCGACGTAGAAGAAAAAGTCGTTAGCTTTAGCTATGACTTTGCTGAATGCGGGCATCCGCTCAACCTTCCCTTCGACGTGCAGTCGGTTGACTTCCTTGTGAAGTTTACCAAACACGATATACATATTTGCGCTATCGCAGAACCTTGCGATGATATCGGCGAACAGTACGAGGATTACATTGACGATATGCAAGACGTCGAGTTCGATGTAAGAATGAGCGTTGAAGAAAAATATGCTCTTCTTCTCGCTCTTTTCCTTCCTTTGCTTTCAAAAGTACAAGTAAAAGATAGAACGCCCGACAACAAAAAAGGTTCCGCTGCCGCCACCACTTTGAAGAAGGAAAATGTTTCCGAAGAAAAAATGGTTGCAGACGCAATGGCATCTTTGTTCCCCAATCTCTTCGGCGGGAATAATATAAAGGGCAAGTAACCGACAAACCTCCACCCATTTTTCCTATCTTATACATAAAATTTAACTTATACGGCATTGACTTATGTCTAATAATGTTGTATAATAGAATGGAGGTATAAGACAATGATAGACTACCAAGATTTTGTGGCAAGGTACTATCCTTCCGCAAACAGTGCGCGACAACAAGACGTTGCAAGGTTCCTTGACAACCTTGCAGAAATTATCGGCGAAACTCCGCTGGCAGATGCACTCAAAAATACACAAGCATTATGCTCTGCCTTCTATTTACAAAAGGCGGGTAACAATATCTCTCGCCCACACTACCAAAAGATTAAAGAGTATCTCATCAATCTTTTTGATTTTGTTGGCATAGAAGCTACGGTACCAACTCGCGAAGAAGTTCTTGCATCACAAGACACAATATGCTACTTCCGCGGCATCAATGAGCTGCTGGAGTTCATTGACAAGGTTGGGAACTCAGCACTTGCTAACTACAATCCAACCACCGACCTTGTACGAGTTAAATCCGTCTGTGTCCTTGGTTGGCTTGGGTTTACGCCAGACGAAATTGCTGACATCAAAGTGCGCGACTTAACACCGATTGATTTAAGCGGCTACAAGGTTACCAACAAGAGCGGAACCTACGAAGTATATGGGCAACCATTCACTGCTCTCTACTACCTTTCGGGGCTGGAAGAATACAATGGTCTTCCCTCCGGTAGAAAAATTATTCTCAAAGGCAGCGACGAGTACCTGTTCAGACCAACGGATGCTAATTGCGAAAAGCTCGACGGCGGTCAGATCATCCAAATCATTAAACGGTTTAATAACTGCATCCCCCGCTCGATGAAGACTTCGATAGTGTTCCGTAACCTACACAAAAACGCACTATTCATTGAAGTGTACAACGACACAACCGACAAGAGCCTTATCAATAAAATTACTTCTATTATGGGATGTACGCTCAACTATGCGTTCAGCTATAGAGACCAGTATATGAAGTTTGTTGAGGCTTTAGAGAACAATAGAATATAGGACTTACGTCTTATATTTTTGGGAATTATAAAACATATTTAGACATAAACAAGGAGATTATATGCCAACACTTGAAGAAATGAATGTCGATTTAGAAGACATTTCCTTTAAGCCGGTTACAGAGATTGCCTTCATTATGAAGGGCGCGCAAGCTGTTATCGGTACCCCCCTCTCCATAGCTGACTTCACTGAGTTATGGAACTCAAAGAAAAGAAAATTGAAAATTCCAACGGGCAAAGATAGCTACGCCTACATCGTTAAAAGGCGCGTAGACTTCTATCACATCAGCCCCATTAAAAAATAAATAGCACAAAGCAAAAATATATTTCGAGAGGTATGAACAAGATGAAATATTATTTTTTAGCTGTTACTTGCCACCATTGTGGAGGATACATAAAACTATGAAAGGTGTTAGCTTAAATGACAACATCCTTTATACGGTCAAAGAAGTAGCAGCACTCCTAAAAACAAACGTAGATTACGTTCACAAACTGAGAAAAGCTGGCTTGCTCCCATTCTTAAAACTTGGGCAGTACAAAGTCAGAAAAGAAGCTCTCGCAGATTTTTTAAGCCGTTATGAAGGAAAAGATTTAACTAACCCCTTTCAAATAAAGGAGTTAGATTATAATGGCGAAAATTAACGTAAGAGACAGAAATAAGAACACTGGACGACGACCTAACTGGGAGTATCGCTTTGAAATTGCAAGTGTCGCCGGCAAGCGACAAAATGCCACCAAGTCCGGCTTCCGAACCAAAAAGGAAGCGCTTGAAGCGGGCGCAAAGGCTCTTGCTGAATACTATGCAAGCGGCGAGCACTTCACTCCATCTACGGTCAGCCTAAGTGATTACCTTGACTTCTGGCTTGAAAACTATGGTAAGAATCACTGGAAAGATACAACCTTGCAGGGGCGCACGTATATCGTTGAACGAAATATAAAACCTGCGCTCGGCAAGTATAGATTATCTTCCATCACACCATCCGTCTTACAGACATTCATTAACGGGTTCAGAGATAAGTCAAAGTCGTACATCACTGGCATCCTCGCAACAATCCACGTTGCATTTCAGTGCGCAGTATTTCCTTTTGGTTTCATCAAAGTCGATCCCGCGGTTCACGTTACGCCACCATTATCTTCAACAATACCTATGACAAAAGAAAGAACAACAATCACACAAGAAGACTTCAAAAAAATAGTTGCTAAGTATCCCTTTGGAACCACATACTATATCCCCCTTATGTTGGGATGGCATTGTGGTCTGCGTATCTCCGAAACTATGGGGCTGACATGGGATTCAGTTGACTTTTTACAAAAAAATGTTACAATAAAGATACAGGTTAATCAACTCGCCAATAAAGGCATCCCCAAGAGAAAGGTAAGTGCGCCGAAGTTTGGCTCAGTGAGAACCATACCCCTCGACGACGAGATGTTACAAGCTCTTCAAAAAGAGTATGATAGACAGACTTGCTTGAGGAATAATATGGGCGACTATTACCCAACGTATTCTTACGACAGCAATGCCTACATCATAGACGGCGGCGACACAATGAACTTTGTTTGCCGCAACAAGCACGGTGAATGGATGAGTATGAGAAGCCTGAACCACGCTTTGGAAAAAATACGTTCCATCCTTGGCAAAAGCGTTTCGTACCACACCTTCAGACACACACACGCAACGATACTTCTGGCGTGTGGCGTCAACCCGAAAGTCATACAGCAAAGGCTTGGGCACCGTAAAATGTCCACCACACTTGACGTCTACACACACGCAACTCTCGAAGCTCAAGCGGATGCGATTGACAAAATCCAAAAATTTTTTCAAAGTGACGATAATTAGCGTGGACAAAACGTGGACAAACAAAAGACAGCAAACTATATATAGTGATAGTTTAGTATTAAAACACAATATATTGTATAAAAGAGGCTAAAATGAAAATTTGTGCGGTAATTTGCGAATTTAATCCGTTTCATAACGGTCACGCTTATCTTTTAGAGCAGGCAAAAAAGCTCACGGGATGCGACAAGATTCTATGTATTATGAGCGGCTATTTCACGCAACGCGGAGAAATTGCAGTCATAGACAAGTACTCTCGGGCTCGTCACGCAGTACTTGGCGGTGCAGATTGCGTTATAGAATTACCTACGGCTTTCGCAGTTGCCCCCGCTGAAATTTTTGCTACAGGAGCAGTAAAGATACTCTCTTCAATACCGGACGTAAAGGCTTTGATTTTCGGTTGCGAAACGGACGATAAAGATTTACTCTATAAAACAGCCGATTTTTGTTTGAATGAAACCGAAGATTTTAAACGTACCCTAAACAAAGGATTGCAGTCCGGTGAAAGTTATATTAAAAGTTTTGTTTCTGCCTTCGAGCAATCCGGCGGTTGCGGGGAATTATTAAAAAAACCGAACAACGTCCTTGCCGTAGAATACGTTAAAGCCATAATAAAATCAAACGCCGACTTGGATATTTACCCGTTAAAAAGAATCGGTTCAAACTACAACGACGAGAATCTGACGGAAGGATTATCTTCCGCTAGGGCTATAAGAGAGAATCTTAACGACGTTAAAATCTCCGTCAATGTGCCTAAATACGTTTATACGGACTTGAAAAATACTGAAAATCCCACCCGTGAATTTGAAAAAGCGGCAAAACTTGTTTTATCCCGCACTTCGGCAAACGAGTTGAAAAAAATTTACGGTTGCGCCGAGGGTTTGGAAAACACATTAAAAAATCTTGAGTACGGGACTTATCAAAGCATAGTAAAAAACGCAACGACAAAGCGCTATTCGTCCGCTAGAATAAAACGTATAATTTGTTCTGCATTTCTTGGAATTACCAAAAATAACGTCGAAAACTTTTTATCGGCGCCGCTATATCTGTCTCCGCTTGCAGTTAATAGAAATTGTGCCGACGAAATGCTGTCATCTTTGTCAAAATCTGTTTATCCTTTAATTACGAACGGACGTAACGCACAAAATTTGCAAGGGGTTGCGAAAAAATGCAAAAAACTTGACGAGTTCGCAACGGCGCAATGGCGACAAATAACCGGTAACAACATCGACAACAAACTCATTATAATATAAAAAAGCACGGATAAATTCCGTGCTTTTTTATATTGAATTTAAATAAGCGACTTCTGCGACAGTGAGCTTTCTGTAAGCGCCCCTATCAAGTCCACGCAAAGTAATTTCACCGATTTTTATACGTTTCAAAAGCATAACCTCTTTACCGATAGCCGCAAACATTTTTCTTATTTCTCTGTTCTTCCCCTCGGTTATCGTAACATGCACTTTCGTAAATGCTTTATTTGTCTCTACTATATGCGCCTTGCTCTTTTTAGTAACATAACCGTCTATCTCTATTCCGCTACGAATAGGATTGAGATCCGCTTCGGTAAGCACGCCTTCAATTTTAACCAGATAAGTTTTGGGGACTTCGTTTGACGGATGCATAAGCTTTTGTGCCAATTCACCGTCAGTAGTCATAATCAAAAGTCCTTCACTGTCATAATCGAGTCTGCCGACAGGGTAAATTCTGCCTACGTTTGAAGGCATCAAATCCATTACTGTCTTTCTTCCCTTTTCATCGGAAACCGAACATATATAGCCTTTAGGTTTATTCAACAAATAATATTCGTTTTTTTGCAAAACGACTTTATTTCCGTTAACCGAAACTTCATCGTCGGGATTTACTTCAAGACCAAGCGCAGCCGTCTTTCCGTTAACCGAAACTTTGCCGTCTGCAATTAATTTATCGCATTCCCTTCTTGAAGCAACTCCCGCCGCGGCGAGAAATTTATTTAAACGCATTAGAGATAACCAACTTTATATTAATTATCTACTATACTATACAAATCTGCGCTAAAAATCAAGTCGTTTTCACCTCTTATTTCAAGCGTGCCGCATAAATCCCCTTTATTGATTTTTTTGTCCGTACCAACAGATTTTACACTAAAACTTATTTTTTCATTACTTCTAACGACTATTGTTTCTGAATTTGACAATTTGCAAAGTACTTTGTCAGACATAAATACTGCATTTTCGTCCAATTCAAGCAATTTAAAACCGGAAAAGCATTCATCAAGCAGCGCTTTACTTCTCTCATACATATCCGGACATGATAATACTACCGTAACGATATCCATACCATCCCGTTCAGCCGAAGACACAAGGCAACGCCCAGCTTTTACGGTGTAGCCGGTTTTTACTCCGTTTGCACCATTATAATTATATAGCATTTTATTTTTATTTGCAAAAGAACGGTACTTACCTATATGGCTTTTTGTAGATACGACTTCTTTAAAAGTTTCATTGCGCATTGCATGGCAGGCAATTTTACACAAATCTCTCGCGGTGGTGTAATGTTCGTCGTCGGGCAATCCACTCGGATTTTTAAAATTAGTATTTTGCGCGCCAATCTCTTTAGCTCTGGCATTCATAACTTCAACAAATTTTTCCACGCTGCCGCTATGATGAATTGCAAGCGCTGTCGCACTGTCGTTTCCCGAGCGTAGCATTAAGCCGTATAAAAGATCCCGCACATCTATTTCTTCGTTTTTTTTCAGATATATGCTTGACCCCTCTATTCCCACCGCCTCATCGGGAACCGTAATAACTTCGTCAAGATTACAATCCTCAACTATAATGATTGCGGTCATTATCTTTGTTGTGCTTGCCATCGGCATTTTTGTGTCTGCGTTGCTTGCCGTTAACACCGTACCCGTATTGAGTTCCATTGCAATCTCTGCACGGGCGTCGGCGAAAGCGTTTACTGAACATATGGACACCGCCACGCCGAATAAGGCTATGCCGGCAAGACAAATTGTCAATAAATATTTTTTAAACATTGTCGGTTATTTTATGAACTAATTCTCCGGTTTTATCTATTAAAGTATCTATAGCGCCTTCTTCAATACGAAGTAAACGGCAACCATTGCCGTCATCAATTAAAAAACCCTTCGGCTTTACGGTTATAACCGTTCCATTACCTCCGGCCATTTGAAAGCCGTCGGCTTCTTTATAAGTTTTTACGTCGCCGTATTCTCCGCCACCGCTCAAATTAACAACCGTTACCGAAGTAAGAGGAATAACCTCAGACCCGCTTACCGTAATAATGGGTTTGCCTACAACCGTATCGGCGCCAGCGACTTTTTCTATTGAAAGAGCGGGCGCGTCAAATTCTTTTCCCCTGCTTTTTTTAATTTTTGAGTTCATTTAATTTCTCCATTATCAATATAAACATAATTTTTGCAACTACGGCAAGATTTAAAATCGTTACGGCTTTTAAGTAATAATGAATTTCAGAATGTTCCTCGTTAAAAATAGTGTAATTTCTTAACTTGCAATAATTTCCGTTCATTTGCACGAATTTGTAAATTGCCGTTGTCAGTCCGTGTTGAGCAAGCGCCACATAAGCGTTGCCTTCACTCCCCATACCGTAGTCGCCAAGCTGAATGATTTTATAAAGGCACAAAGTGTTGAAAATTTTGTAAAAACTCAATTTGAACTTTTTTATGTCCATTTTTTTGTTTTTACCGTTAATTTGCATTTCGCCCGGCTTATTCTTTACGGTGTTAGCGTTGTAAAAGTTAAATTTGAATATCCCCACGTTAAGGCTTGCGTATTTTTCCGCCGTATTTATATAAATGTAATTATTTACGTGAATAGGAAAAATAAAAATCAATAAGCCCGCGGCACCGAGATAAATCAAAGCCTCGTTCATAAAATTATTATTTGTAACAAATAATTTAATATACAAAAAAAAGACGGTACTCAACCGTCTTTTAATAATATTTTAATCGATTTTGATTACTTCTTCTTCGTCGTCCCCGTTCAGAAATTCGGGAATTTCAAAACCGTTCTCGTCCACTCTTATCTGCTTTTCTTCTTTCTTCGGAGCAGGCTTCTTTTCAGTCGTGGATTCTTGCTCGACATATTCGTCCTTTTTATAAAGATAATTTCCGTCGTCTTCGTCGTCTGAAAGGATATTGCTGTTTAATTCCGCAATCTGCGCCATAAGCTCGTCGTAATCGGGTAGTTCGTCTATAGAGTTTAACTTGAACCTCTTTAAAAAATTGTCTGTTGTTGCGTACATAATCGGCTTACCGACCGCGTCTTTTCTCCCGCATGCCACAATCATTTCAAGTTCAAGTAAAGTATGTATTGCATAATCGCAGCTAACCTGTCTAATGTCTTCCAGCTCGGGTTTGGTTATCGGCTGTTTATACGCTATAATAG
This sequence comes from uncultured Christensenella sp., assembly GCA_910579525.1. Lineage (GTDB taxonomy): Bacteria > Bacillota > Clostridia > Christensenellales > Borkfalkiaceae > Coproplasma. Next base: position 44,386 of record CAJTUK010000008.1, read on the forward strand.
CCGCGCACTCCAAAATCGTCTTTGTAAACTCTTTTTCTTTTATAGGTATAAGAACTTCGGATATCTGCTGTTTGTATTTCGGACTGGAAGCAAACTGAAGTTTCCCGTTAAACACGAGAAGCTGAATTCCGCTTTCTTCGCCGTATTTTTCTTTTAATTCGTCAACACTCTTATTAACTTCTTTAATGCTTACGCCCAATTTTTCAACTATAAATTTTACGGGCACCGCTTCGCCCGACGCGAACGTTATCGCCTCAATTATATTCGTCAAATTGTTCACTTGACACATCCTTTAAATCCCAGTCCGGATTAATTAAAATTTTGATTTCGCCGAACGAACAAGCCTGTTGAACGGTAATAAACTGATGTTTGAGCATCTCCAAAAGCGCCTGAAACGTCGTAACCACTTCGTTTTTAGAATAAGTGGTAAAAAGTTTTTCAAACATTACTTCTTTTTCAGCAATAAGCCGTTCGCGTATATAAGCCACCTTCTCTTCGACAGTGTGCTCGTCTTTGGGAATTTCCCGCACTTTTTCTTTCTCGCGTTGCAGGCTTTCGTTTTTTAACATCATTTTTGCAAACGCTTCCAAAAGTGCGCTAACCGTAAAATCTTTATACACAACTCTTACGGTATTGAGCGACGGATCGGGTTCTTTAAAAAGATAACCTACAGTTTCAAGGTCTTTTAGTTTAGGTGTCTCGCCCTTAATGAGCTCGTATTCACGCTGCTTTAACTGCTCAATCAGCGCCTTTTTCTCGTCTTCATCGCCACCCATTTCTTCGCCGGCTACTTCTACGACGGGCACCATGCTTTTCGATTTAATATAAATAATTTGCGCGGCGAGAGCAAGATATTCGCTCTCTTTATCAACGTCTCGGCGCGGTTGAGACTTCATAAACTCAATATAATCCAAAAATTGTTCCGTGACTTTTGAAACGAACACGTCTTCTATCTTAATCTGTGCAATATTTATTAGATGCAACAAAAGATCAAGCGGACCCTCAAAATCGTCTAAAACCGTATTATAATCTACAACCGATTCGAAATTTTCTATATTGAAAGCCATAATTTAAAACACCGAAACTATTTTAAGCGTTACGTCGGGCTGAATAATCCAGTCCCAAAACGCCTTTATAGGAAAACCTATAATATTTTGCGCAAACCACCCGACCCATCTGAGAATATCAAAGTAATTAGCTAAAGGTAAATCAGCATACTTCACTAATATCCCGCACAAAAAACTTTCCAGAACAAGAATTAAAAGGATATATGGTCCGTATGTTCTCAAGAATTTGCGTACGGGATTGACTTGACGCGTAAACGCCTCAATAACTCTGAACCCGTCCAAAGGAAAAACAGGCAAAAGGTTGAACACAAAAACGCTCATTCCGTAAGCGTAAATAAAGAAAAACGCATAATAAATAACCTGTACTATTGCGCCCAACCACTGATTATCCGCAAAAAATTCGTAATTTCCGTAATATAAAAAATTGAGCACAACAAGATATAACGGATAAACGACAAACGCTATTAAATAATTGGTTATTACTCCCGCTATCGCAGTAGAAAATAATCCTTTTTTATAACTGCGGAAATTTGCAGGATTAACGGGGACAGGTTTAGCCCAACCGAATCCGGTAATCGCACACATTATAAAACCAGCGGGGTCAATATGCTTAATCGGGTTAAGCGTAAGCCGACCGTTAAGTTTAGCCGTAGCGTCACCCCATTTATACGCAACAAAGGCATGTGCAAATTCGTGCGGCGCAAATATGAATATTACAGCGACGAGCCCCGCTATTATTTGAACAAGTTCACTCATTTTTTTAACCTTTCGGGAACAACGTCGTTCCTTACGATATCTTCGTAAGTTTGCGGTTTAATAACATAATCGGCTTTTCCGTCCTTGACAAATATTGCAGGCGGAACAAAATTTCTATTATAATTACTTGCCATTGAATAGTTGTATGCTCCCGTAGTCAATACTGCAAGTATATCTCCCTCACGCACTTCGGGCAACGGCATATCAACCCCGATAAGGTCGCCGCTTTCGCAACATTTGCCGGCAACAGAAACTTTTTCAGTACAAGCCGCGTTTGCTCGGTCGGCGATTATTGCGGTATATTTAGACTGATAGAGAGCATATCTCGGATTTTCAAACATTCCGCCGTCTATGGCTACGTACTTTTTTATCCCCGGAATATCCTTTATTGCACCTACGGTGTAAAGAGTTATTCCGGCTTCTCCCACTATTGACCTGCCGGGCTCTATTATTAAGCGCGGCAAGTTCAAATTCCTATTCTTACAGTTTTCTTTGACGGCACAAATTAAAGTTTTTAAGTAATCTGCGTAATCGGAAAGTTTAAGTTCAGGATCTTCGTCGTTATACCAAACGCCGAAACCTCCGCCCAAATTTATTTCTTCCGCTTCAAAACCGTATTTCTGTTTAATTTTAGCTGAAAAATCAATGAGTTTTTCTGCGGCTATTTTAAAAGACTGCTTTTCAAAAATTTGCGAGCCGATATGACAATGATATCCTTTCAAATCCAGATTATCTTTGCTTAATACGTGAGTAATTATTTTTTCTGCAGAACCGTCCGATACGGAAAACCCGAATTTACTGTCAGTCCTTGCCGTTTGTACGAACGCATGAGTATGCGCTTCCACACCGGGATTTGTTCTGACCAAAACTTTTTGTCTGATTCCGCGTTTTTTTGCAATGCCGTCAAGAATATCCGCCTCACCGTATCCGTCTACAACTATGCAACCTATACCCGCGTCAACAGCCTCTTCAAGCTCACGCACAAGTTTATTATTACCGTGCATATAAGCGTTTTGAATGGGGAAACTCGCTTTTACCGCGGTATACAACTCCCCGCCGGAAACTACGTCTATACCAATTTGCTCCTGTTTTGCAACAACGTACATTGCTTTACAGGAAAACGCTTTAGACGCATATAAAACAAGCCCGTTACCACCGTATTCCTCGTCAATTGTTCTTTTATAAACGCGCATCATATTTCGTATATGCGCCTCATCGAAAACATACAAAGGAGTACCGAATTCCCGCGCGAGTTCAACCGCGTCAGCTCCGCCTATTTCAAGATGACCGTTCGGTTTGATTTTTAAAGTATCGCGTAAATTCATAATTCGCCTCCGTTTATAATTTTAACAAAACACAGTCGATTAGTCAATTACATTTTATTGCTTTTTCACCGCACAAACAATATAAAAGCGCGCGCAAGCGCACTTCATATAGGGAACTAAAAAATTAAATTTTTAAGAGTAGCTTTCAAGCGATGGCAAAAAGCTCCCGAACAAATTGTTCGCGAGCTTTTAACTACACATTATTTACAAAGTTTAATTAGCGCAACTAAAAGTATAAATGTAACTATTAAAACAGATATTCATTTTATATTTTTTAAATTGCGATTTCTTTTTTATCTTAAAGCCGTTGTTTGCAAGCAATCTATTCGATGCAATATTATCTTGCGCAACTTCCGCAGTTATCTCAATGCCGC
>CAJTUK010000009.1 GCA_910579525.1 uncultured Christensenella sp.
CAGGTTCTTCCTCCGTTCCCGCGCACGTTGAAATGATGGGCTTAATCGGCATGGGCAACAACCCTATGGTCGGCGCAACTGTTGCGGTTGCCGTTGCCGTTCAGGAAGCAATGACAAAGTAAAAAACACAAGATATAGTGTTTAAAAATTGAATACCACAATATTTAGTATGCACAAGGGTTAACCTCGTGCATACTTTTTGTATATATTCGCAACCATAGGATTGAAGTTGTCCTCTCGTCCACATCTCGTCCACATTTGAAAAATTTGTGGACGAGAAAATTCAGCATAAAAACTTTCAATTTATAGAAAAATGTGGACGAGAAAGCCCTTCTCGTCCACAATGATAATGATATACACCCTAAAAGGCAGTATTCTTAATAAAATCATCGCAGTATTTACATGTTACGCCGCATATTTCATCATCGCAATTATGACCTTTGTTTATAAACCAAAAGTCAATCATATTTTCAAGTGATTTATTACTAATAGTTTTCTTTTTATTTTCTAGATACCATAATGAAGAAATATCACCGTCAAAGCTAAGTTCCATGTAGGCTCTCAATACTTTTACTAATTCCTCAGTTTTTGCCGTTCTGCCAGTTATTTTAAATTTACGAATACCGATATCTGCATATTTTAATATATCTTCTGGTCTAATAAACCGTAGCTTGCTCCAAAAAGAGCAATTGTAGATATTACTCCTATTAGTTATGCATTTGAATTGAGGATATCCATCTACTAGTTTTTCTTCATCTTTGGTTATGTTTTCGGAATGACACGTAAAGCAGCTTTCGCGATAAATACAAGGCGAGCAGCCCGTGCCTGATGGAAATATCAGTCCGCATAATTCGTTAACTATAAGTTCCAAATCGCCTCCTACACTACTCAGTCTTTCTTGCATTTTTATAAGGCGACCAATCTGACGATTAAGATAAGGGGATAAACAAAAAATGTTTGCGCCATAAAGCTGTCTCCACATCTCCATTTGACTAACTGAGAAGATATTCACAATTGAACTCACTGCGATTTCTAATTGTGAACTATTTTTTACTAATTCTGCTAAAAGTGGGTGAGTTATTATCACTCCGTCTACGTGAGCATCTTCGAGTTTTTTAATGAAATTGACGATAAGCGCATATTTAGACTCTATCTCAGTCTTTTTGCCAATGTACGGAGCGTTCAGTGCGTAAAAAAATTTTAGTTCCGCTGAGTGCAGAAGTTCGATATGCTTCTTCAGTTCTTTCGTCGTAACATTTGGCAAGCGGTACTTAGGACGTGCAGTCAACCAATCAAATTCTGATAACGAGGCATAAGCACTCTTAATTTTCGTAAACTTTGAATGAGCATTCAATTTAGCCATTTCATCAACGAGGTGCGTGTCAAAATTATAGCCTACCTTATATTCAATTTCATATCGCATAATCAAACGTCCAATAAATCTATAAATCCGCCCCTGCTCCAAAGCCACATCGGGGTATGAATATCAATTGGAGAAAATTCGCTACCGTTGAGCGTTTTCTTCCAAACTTCCGCCACTTCTCTTTGAATGTTTGATGCCGAAACGTCACTAATCAGTCCGAGTTTAAGGGTGGATTGTATTACGTGCGTGTCTGGTGCAACCGATATGTTTTGTCGATCACATATCGGCAATTCTGTATACTGAGTCAGGACATATAGCCAGTAATTAGCAATTTTGTTCCCGCTAAGATATGGATAATTCTTTTTCTTTTTAATTTGCATCTCCTCTAGAACTTTTACTACACTGTAATCACACCTATTGAACAATGAGCGCAGACTCCCTCCGAGGTCGTTTACTATTGTGTCACATAGTCTAATCCAAATTTCCGTATGCTTATTGGGTTGCAATGCAACCTTGTATTTCATCAATGCAGTCTTAAGGATTTCTCTGTCACAGCTAAGAACTGAGTTTGGAGAAAATATAAATCTTGTTGTTTCATCGTTGTATGAAGCTAAGGCTCCTTCCCAAAGTTTGTATGAATTTCTTTGGTAGTTCAAAGCCATAGGGAGTGTAAAATACAAAAGATTTTCTTCGGAATCCCTAGGTAAATGTGGATTACTGTCTTCGGGCATAAATTCGCCACCGAGTAAGCCTAATTTCCACATTTTATATAGCTTCCTTATATTGCTAAGAGCGTCTGCCTTATCATAAACTTTTTCTTCTGCTTCAGTTTTTTCAAACAAACTTGTCTGTTTCATTTGCACAGTAGTTAGTACTCCTTTTTAATCACATAGCATTCAACGATACAAATCTTTCTTGCATCTAATCCATTTTTATTAGCAGGTTTAATTATTTCGTTTGATATTTCATATTGATAATCAATACCAAGTGAGCATTTCTTGTATTTATCAATAACAAAACCGAGTTTCTTACCTATATTCTCAATCTGAGCTTTTGTGTATGTAAAGGAGTAAACCTCATAAGATGTTCCATCAGAACTTACAAATTTTGTCTTCATGGAGCCGTTACGGTTTAGCTTGCACCATTCATAACTTGGAAGTGAAACAATTAACCTACCATCTTTTTTTAATATTTGCAGCATAGAAGCTATTGCATTCGGGTAAAAATAAGGATCGCATAACGACGCAAAAATAGCATCATATTTATCATAATCGCACACCAGCTGTCTTATGCCAATATGTGATTGATACGAACCGGCATTCATATTTTCGGATATATCAATTGATGGAATTTCAAAACATGATAATGTATTTAGCCACCCATTGCCACTACCTATTTCTAATAATGATTCATCGCCTTTATAACTACCTAATTCCTCCGTAAAAAAACTCTTACTAGCGTCGTGAAAGTTTGCCGTGGTTAGCCTTTTATCATCATAGAATTCATTAGCTATTGAATCATAACCCCTCTTATTCGTTGAGTCTATTATATCAATCGATGGCAGACCAAGTTCATTATGTGTTTTGGCTGCTTGTATTTGTCTTGACAAGTTTATTATAGACAACTCAGCTACTGCATTGATGTCATTAATAAATGTTATATCAGCATGGAAGTCGGTAACATTATAATCTTCCGCGCGCCCTATTCTGTTGAAGCACCCATTACATTTAATAGCGACAATAATCAAATCAGGGCAGTATTTTCTTATTTTTTTTACATTTTTCGGATGTATTTCTTTAATAATGTCTTTGGTTTGCGGAGAAAATACTTCTGCATCCATTGCATATTTATTACCGTAGGCTTCGTCTATGTATAATATTTTTTGTGTATCGAGCAGTTTTTGCATCTGCTCCTCAGAGATGAATTCGTATTCATTACCTTCTCCTGCACGTTTTAATCTGGTCGTATACGATTTAGCGCGCAAGTATAAACCAGGAAACATTTTTATAAGTGTGTTTATTATTGTTGTCTTACCACTTCCGCTAGCACCTATTACAGCGATAAAACTCATAATTAATCTCCTAATGCATAACAAAATATATATTTTTTATATCGTCTGAGAAGCATACGCCGCAGCTCAGGCAATTGGGACCGCCGAGGTATTGTTCTGGACAATTAAATAACCCCTCGTGATATTCTTTCGTGCCTACTTTGCAAAAGGCCCAACCCTTTGGTGGAATATCATTTTCTTCCAGCGACGCATACAGCCACACATTATTTTCCAAGCGAAGTTGCTCTAGGCTATTAATAAGTTCAGGAATACGCCATGAACGGGTATAACCCCAGAATATAGCTTCTCGGTTTTCGGTAGCAATTTTTTTCCACATTTCTATATAGTCATTTGAAAAAAAATCGCCCGAAGAATGCAATCGAATAACCGGCTGGGTAACGCTTCTAATTTGAGCATTTATTTTTTTTATAGCATCTTCTTGTCTATCTCTTACCCAATAAAGATTACTACACCAGCGTTCAATTGGAAATATATCATTGCGGGTGTCCGCATTATAGCAATAATTAGCGCAATTTGTTGCGCCGGGGCAAGTGACAACAGGTGGCAAATTCCACACCAATGCTGTTTGCCCTTTACTGTTGTTAGTACCTGTTTTTCTGTTACCTCTTTCGAGCCCATAATAATCGCTTTTAATTGGATGCAGGTCTTGGTAGCTTTCTAATATTGCCTTGCGCGTCTTCAATTGTCTTTGTGTTGGGATAGATCTCCTAAGCATAAAAGTACCTTTTTAGTTATTATATCATAAATAATCTAAAATTGCAAGATAACAATACAAATAAATGCTAGTGGCAAAACCGCTTTCTTCGCGTACGCCGATTAATGTTTCTACGCAAGTTGAGCAAGTTTTATATTCCGCAAAAAGTTTTACATATACAAATCGTTAATCGCCTTTCTACCGCGCAAACGCATTAAGTCCGTCGTATGCTCATATACGTCTATAGTTATCTTGACATCCGAATGCCCCAAGCGCGTTTGTATGTACTTTTGATCTACCCCTATTTCTGCAAGCATACTTGCGTGAGTGTGTCTTAAAGAATGGAAATCAAAATCTTTACATATATCCTTTTTTATGCTTCTTGTAGTATGCTGTAAAGTTCTCGGGCTGATGAATGTGCCGTTTTCCCTTATACACACCATGTGTATCGGAAACCACTCCTCATCGTTTCCTATTCTATTTATACTTTCAGGAAATTCAGGCTCTTTTCCGTCAAAGGATAAAGGTTTATCGGAAAAGTAATTTGTAAAAAAAATACCGTAGTAGTCTTTTGCTCTTAACTGCCTTGCTCTTTCTCTAATAAGAAGCTCATTCAGCTCATCGCTTATTTCTATTACTCTATAAGACTTATACTTCGGCTCTGTAAAATACCAATACCCGTTGCCGCAAGCAGACGAGCCGTTTGTCTGTAATTTTTCCAACGTATCACGGTTTGGATCTTGCATCCATTGAACTTGTCTGTTAATATAGATAAGTTTATTTTCAAAATCAATATCTTCCCAGCACAATCCAAATGCTTCTCCTAAACGCAGACCGCACTCGTAACCAAGCTTTAACGGTATATGACTTGGATGTCTTTCAGGGAAACGCTCGAATATTTTTTTCATTTCTTCCTTTTTGACAAAAACGTGCGGGGCAGTGCGTGATGGTGTTTTTGGTACTCTGTTTTTAGGCGTTTTTAATCTTACTGCCGGCGAATACGCTATGTAATGATGATCGGCAGCATAGTTTAAACTTTTTGTCAATATTCCTTTTATACTTGTTAATGAGTTATACGCATATCCCGCATCATACAAATCTATAATAAATGCTTGCAAGATTTCTCGATTTATTGATTTTAGCCTGTATTTTCCCAATTTCGGTTTTATTAGATTTTCTACCCTGCTTATATAACGTTCAACAGTATTGGGTTTTAAATCTATCTTACAGTCATTTTCTATCCAATAATCAAGAAAATCAGAAAATGATATTTGATCTTTCTCTACGACTCGTCCGAAATTTTCATATTGGTTTTGGGCTTCACGTCCGGCTAACTTTGCTTCGCCTTTTGTTTTAAAGCCGCTTTTACTTACCCATTTTCTTTGACCGTCAATACTTGCGACTTCAAACCTGTACTCATAGACCGTTCCGCCGTTTATTCGTTCACGCTTCCTTATCTTTAATTCAGTCATCTTATCCTCTTAAAGTTATACCGCCATTTTTACTACATTTGAAATATCAGTAAAATCATAACCTTCATACTTAGATAAAAATTCTTCCAAAGTAGTTTTTTTAATTTTTAAACCGCCAAGTTTTAACGCAGGTAAATATCCTTTTTTTATCAATTCATAGACTTTAGATTTTCCTATACCGAAAATTTTTCCAACTTCGGTTACTGAAAATAATATTTTATTTTCTCCCATATTTTCCCCTTTTCATAAAATTAATTAAAGAGGGTTTGATTTAACAAATCAAACCCTCTTTGTTGACCAACGGATTAAATGATTTATATTTAGTTAATAAATATAGTCTTACTTAACAAAGCCGAATTTTTTTCTAAATAATGTTGGTAAAGTTTCCGCATTTAACGCTCCATCTTTCATAGAAATGATTTCAACGCCATTTTCTGTAAGGAAATCTACTTCCTGCGTTATCTCTATAGCATTGTTGCCGAGCACGTCAAGCTCGGTTACAAGCAAAATATCAAATACACGGTACTTTGCCCGAAGTCTTAAACTATGATATGTAAGCGTACCCATTGTTCCGCTTTCCATAAAAGTATCCGTTACCGTAAAACCTTGTGCTTGTGCATACTCGGACAAACCTGTTATCTGGCGTTGCAATTCGTTTTTGTCTCCGACTGCCGAGCGACAATACTGAATTGCCCTTGTTCCGACACCCTTTAAATTTTGCCTGTTCATTTTCATACCTCCCGTAAAAAAATTTAGAGGGGTTGAATTGCTCTTTGCAAATCAAACCCTCTCTGTTACCCAACGGATTAAATGATTTCTTTCTGACTGCAATCATTATAACATATTTATTTAATATTGTAAAGGGACCCGAAACATTTTTTTATGCAACTTCCGCTTCGTCCTCGTCGTCATCTTCATTGAGTATTTCTACAACAGGTTTTGCTTCCGTATCTTCGTCCATTACAATCGGGGCTTCTTGCTTGCCCAAGTCAAGTTCCGCATCTATAGCCGCAAGTTCATTACGCAACTGCTCCGCTTCTTCTGCCTGCTCAAACGGTTGATCTACCTGTTCTTTTGCCGCCGTTAAATCTTGCTCATACGCACGGCGTTTATCATGGCAGTATTCGATATGCTTTTCAAAACCGTTCAGACAGTTTTCCATACGCGATATAGTTCCCACATCGCTATCGGAAATATGTACGGTGTAGCTGCCCGTTCCGACAAGTTTCAGGTTAAGTCCCTCGCTGTCTTTCATCTGAGGTACTATGGCAAAACCTTTCATATAGCCTACCGTTTTTCCAACGTACTCGCCCGATTTGACAACCTGAACCAACAATGCGCCCGCATCTTTTCTTTCTTCGTACTTGTTCTTGCCGACTTGTATCAAATCGTTTTCGTGATCCTTGCGCAAGTTCAAGTCATCTTGCAACTCTGCAACTCTCTCGCCAATTTCAGTTATCTTTTCGGGGGTATGCAATATCTGTGTTTGCATCGCATAACGGTTATCACGGTAAACCTTTTCCAAATCGCTCAACTGTCCTAACCGCATTTCGATTTCCATTTTTCTCTTGATTTTTGGATTATCGGAAGTTATGGCTTTTATCTCGGCAAATGATAATGTTGCATCGTCAATATCTTCCGCAACTCGTACCGATAAATCGCCACGGTTGATTTGTGATATAAACCTTTGCTTCGTTTCCAAAATCTGATATGAGTACGCATCGAAAGTACGCTTCGTAACATAGGTAAACAAATAGACTTCTTTATTCTCGTTGCCCTGCCTTACTATGCGCCCTTCGCGCTGTTCCAAGTCGCTCGGTCTGAACGGTGTGTCCAAGTGATGTAACGCAACCAACTTATTCTGAAAGTTCGTACCCGCACCGCACTTTTCGGTAGAGCCGAGGAACACTCGGACTTCGCCATTCCTTACCCTGTCGAAAATATCTTGCTTCTGCTGATCGGTTTTGGCTTCATGAACGTAGGCGATTTCTTCTTCGGGTATTCCGCACTCGATTAGCTTGCGCTTAATATCGTTATATACATCAAAGTCCTGTTCAGGCTTATAATCGCCGTACATTTTCTTCGGGGTTGACATATCACAGAACACAACTTGCGTACAACGCTGTTCTGCCGTATCCGACCAAATTTTATAGATATTATCTACGCAACGGTTAATCTTACTGTTGCTATCGTCGGGTATCGTCGAATCATAACATCTCGGATCAAGCGCAATCATCTTACCGTCATGGGTAACGCATAGCATATTATCTTCCCACGGTTCAACACCGCCGTCTGCAATTTTCTCGGAACGCTTTACAATATCGTCATTGAGTTGCAATATCGTTTCGGTAGGTTCTAACTGCTCGACAACCTTTTTTGCTTCCGGCACGGGCAAGTTCAGCATATCTGCCGTTTTTACATCTGCGAAACTGCGATACATTTTCAAGAGTTCGGGCAAGTTCGTGAACTTTGCAACCCTTGTTCTCGTTCTGTAACCCTGTCCGCTCGGCGCAAGCTCTAATGCTGTAACAGTTTCTGTAAAATTAGCCGCCCACAAGTCAAAGAACTGAAACTCCGCTTCACGCAAACCGTTTCTCTGCAAATAGGTCTGCAACGTATACATTTCAACAAGTGAATTGCTAATCGGCGTACCTGTCGCAAAGACTACACCTCTGTCGCCACCGCGTATCTCGCCTATGTATTCACACTTCAAGTCCATGTCCGAAGAACGTTGCGACATAGCCCTGCTTATGCCTGCTACGTTATTCATCTTCGTAAAGATAAACTTGTTCTTGTACTTATGCGCTTCGTCCACGAAAATGTAATCTACGCCCAAGTCCTCGAACTGCAACAAATCATCTTTCTTTTCCGCGCTCGCCAATTTTTCAAGCTGCGCTCTCTTGTTCTTTAACGTGCGTTCTAAGTCTTTAATTCTAATGCGCTCGCCCTTTTCTTCTTTTGCCTGTCGAATGCCTATCTCAATTTCGGATATTTCCCTGTTCAGACGTTCTTCCTGTCTTTGCCGTGAAATGGGTATCTTCTCGAAACTCGACATAGCGATAACCACCGCATCCCAATCGCCCGTTGCCACCTTTGCGACAAACCTTTTACGGCTCGTCTTTTCAAAGTCTTTCTTTGTTGCCATAAGCACGTTGGCGTTTGGATAGAGCGTTCTGAACTCGTTAGCCCATTGAACAACCAAGTGATTAGGCACAACGATTATAGGCTTCTTTGCCGTACCGCACTCTTTGAGCTTCATACAGGCAGCCGCAATCTCGAATGTTTTACCCGCACCCACCGAATGATGCAACAGTACGTTATTGCCCTGCAACATACGCGCAACGGCATCTTTCTGATAAGGCTTCAAGGTTATTTCAGGGTTCATGCCCGGAAACTCCAAATAGCTTCCGTCGAACTGCGGTACAACCGTTGTGTTGTAGATTTCGTTGTACTTGTTTACAAGGTGTTCTCGTCTGTGTGGCTCATCGAAGATCCAACGCTTGAACTCGTCGTATATCTTCCTCTGTCTTTCTCTTACGGCAACCGTTTCCTTTTTATTGGTAACGCGCTTCTTCTTGCCGTCCTCCTCGACTTCGTCCGATATGGTAGGCGTTTGCTGATTAAGGCAACGCTCGAATATCTGAAATGCGTCCATTCTTTCCGTACCGAATACCGAACGTGCTTTTACGCTGTGGCGTAGCCATGCCGGTCTATCTACTTTCCACTCGCCCGTTATCGAATTGAAGCTAACGTTGATGTCATCGACATAATACGAATTGACATCAAGCAACTCACAAATGAACTGCTTATAGTATTTCGTATCAACCCACTTAACGCCGATCTTCACGGAAATATCGTTTGCCTCCAACGGCGCGGGCTGTGCTAACCGTAACGCTTCCACGTTCCTTTTGAACGCATCATTGTGTTCGGCAATCCACTCAGCCTGTTTCAGCTTTTTGCGAACATTGCCCGACAGATATTCAGATGCGTCCTCCCAACCCAAGTACGGATCGTTCTCGTCCATTACGCATTTCGACGGATTACGGTAAACCTTATCGCCAAGTTCTTCTACAACCTCGTCGTATGTCTTACCTGTCAACTGCTTGATTACTCGCAAGTCAACCACACCGCGCTCACTCTTGCAAACGTTAAGCGCGTCCATTACGTTATTGCAATGCGTAACTTTCTGATAAGGCTTTATCGTGCGTTTAGAGAATACGTCCGTCTTTTCCGCTGTGCCTGTTTTCTCGTCCACTTTCTCTATGGAAATCAACAAAGCGTAATCGGCATCTTCACGGAACAGACTGCGGTTGAGTTTTGAATTGACTATACCGTATGTCTTGACGAACTTATCATACTCACGGTTAAGCGTTCTCTGCTCGTTCTGTAAAACTTCGTCCGTACAGTTTTCAAGCTGAACGTTCAACACCTTTCGTACCTGTTCACGCAGACCGATAAGCGCACGCATACGGTCCATATTCGTTCTCGAAATATCACACGCATACAGCGTGTCCTGCTCTCTCTGATACAGCGTATTTCTGATAAAGGTATAGCAATAATTTTTTAAGTCCTTGTGCTCATCGTCAATCGGTAGTTCTGCTTCCGCAACCGCTTGTCCCACAGGTATGGCTTTCTTTTCGTCATACACACTTTCGGGTAGCATAGCAACCGCATCTGCAATAGCTTTGCCAAGTTCCCTATCGTCAGGTAAAAGTTCCGTTTCGTCATCGCCGCCGTACATTGACTTATGCTGTACCATTGTACCGAGCAACATTTCAGGGTGTTCGATAAAGTATTGATTGACGGGAACGCCGTTATCGTCAATGCCTACATTGATCCAACTGTCCTTTGCCTTTTCAACGATTTTATCTCGTTTCTGAAAGAACAAAATGTCTGCCGTTACTTCCGTTCCTGCGCTCGTCTTAAACGCATTGTTCGGCAAACGAATTGCGCCCAACAGCTTTGCACGGTTAGCGATATACTGTCTTACATCGCTGTCCTTTTTGTCCAATGTTCCTTTGGTCGTAATAGCCGCAATAATTCCACCCGGTCTAACCTTATCTAACGACTTAGCAAAGAAGTAGTTGTGTATATAAAAGCCGAATCGGTTGTATCTCGGATCGTGTACTTTGAACGCGCCGAATGGTACGTTTGTTATTACACCGTCGAAAGAGTTGTCAGCAAAGTTAGTTTTCTCGAAGCCCTGAACTTTGACTTTGGTTTCGGGGTACAAAAGATTTGCAATGTTACCCGTTATCTCGTCAATCTCTACGCCGTAGGTTTCCTTTGCGTTGAAAGTGTCGGGCAACAGTCCGATAAAGTTACCGATACCCATTGCAGGTTCAAGTATCTTACCGCGCTCAAAGCCGATACGTTTCAAGCCTGCATATACGCCGTCTATTAGCGTTTTGGGCGTGTAATGCGCCGACAGCACAGACTCTCTTGCCAAGCGATATTCGTCTGCATCAAGCAATTCCAAAAGTTCGTGATACTCTTTGTTCCATTCGGGCTTATCGGGATCGAACGCATAAGCAAGACCGCCCCAACCGACGTACTTGGAAAGCACACGCTTTTCTTCGTCCGTTGCCGTTCTGCCCACTGCACGGATTTCGTGCATGAGCTTGATTGCATCTACGTTCTGACGGAAGCGTGTTTTTGCGCCTGTGGCGTATTCAAAGTTCTCGTCTGTTAAACGGTAGTTATGAACGGCTGATACACTACTTCCGACAGCACCGTTTCCTCGATTACCTGCTCGGATTGGCGAAGGCTCTGCAATTTCGTCAGGAAACTCGAAGTTGAGTTGTTCGCTTCCGTTGTCTTTTCCAACTGCACCCTCAAGGTGATCGCCTGCCTCTGTATCGCTGTCAAGTGCTGTGAGAGTTGCCCCGTCATCAACAATATCTGATACTCTCTCGGATGCTCTGATTTCAAATATTCCCGACGTAAGTTCCCATAACGAAAGTTGCGAATAGTTATTTGTTTCATTGTTATCTTCCTCCAAACGAAAACTTTGCTTTGCCGTTTTCTGCCGTTCTTTCTCTTTCTTTTTTTCTTCCCGTGCCTGTTCTTCTTCGATTATCGCTTCGCGCAAGCCTTCCGATATTTCCAAGACTTCCATGCAAAGCCGAAAGTTCGTATCGTCATCAAACGGTAACGGGGCTATATCTACACCATTATTGCCCGTGTAGGTTGCCAAGCATTGCGTTACACCTTCGGTAAGACAAGCAAGATACTCTTCAGTGTATTCGTCGGTGTCGCCCTCCGCAACGTGTTCCTGACAATACCGATATACCGCCGCTTGCACTTCTCTCTCGCCATTTTTCGGAACGCCGAATAGAACGTTTTGCCGATTGATACAGTCCCGTAACTGACTTTCACGCATTTTGTGTTGTACGCCGTGATAACGCTCACTACCGTATGTCTGAGAAATATCGAATACAAACACTTTGCGATTCGGTCTGTTTTCATCGTAGTAAACAATGCCGTGTTCCCCGCGCTTTATTCTGCGGTTGTCTTGGTTGTGCCAATCGTCAAAAGTTTTACATACCGTTACACTCGGTCTCGACGCATATATCTGAACGCTGTTCCAAAATGATATATGTGGATTATTTGTGAGAAAAGCGTAAAACCCAGCCAATCTTGCACCACTTTGAAAGATGCTGTTTATTCTCTCACTTGCTTGTTCTGCTCTCATTTTCCCCTCTGTCTTTTACTCGGCTTCTGCGCTCACATACTTTTTTTGTTTCTCATCATATACAAAGCTACCGTCGCCCCATAGTTCACGATAGAGCGTTATTGCATCTTGACTGAGCCTGTCGTAATCTTCGCTCTCAACTTCGTACCCGCCGTAAAACACCTTATAACCTGCCGCCGTAGCCGAATTATCGCAATATTCATACCTTACGCTGAAATTGGGTTGCGCTTCTGATATTGCCTGTGCAATTTTCTCAACCGCATCGTGTGAATCAAAGTAAATCAGATTGCCGAGCATTGGCGGGTTGCCCTCGCCCTCGAAGTATATCTGTGTATTTGATGCACCTCGTATCGTTCCCCATTTTTCCAAACACTCTTGCTCGTTGTGTTCGTCCTTGACAGGAATGATTTCCGCAAAGTCAATTACCTTATCAACATCGCTTTTGGGATCAGCCTTTAATATGCTTTCAATATACTCTTTTATCTGTGCATTATAATCGCCCGTGATACACAGCAAATTGCCCATTGTATCGCTCATACAGTTAACTCATCTCTGATTTTTCTTCAACTTGATAATCGTCCGCGACATCGTAAACGATATGTCCGCACGAAATAAGCTGCGAGCCACATACAGGGCAACGTTCTATATCACAACCTTCTTTATGTTGTTTCCGAATTGTGCGCCACAATCGTCGCAAATGGCATTGGGATTTCCCTCGTCCCAATCGCCGACATCGCCAACTTTAATCGGATCGTATAATTTTCCGTCAATTAAAAATTTCGACATATCACATCTCCAATTTTTTTGTTTGCCTGCTGCAACGCTTGGTTTGCATCGTAGGCATACAGATTTTCGCCGACATACGGATTTTGTCCGAACTCGTCAAGCCAATTCCGAAATTCGGTCTTGCCCATATACTCGAATCTGTGCCGTGATGCAAGCTCGCTTTTGATAAAACTCTTTGCTCCCTTAAACGCTTTCTTGGTGGTTTCATTGTAGAAAAGCCGCTCTACTTTCGGCATCTCGCCTTTTTACAAATTGCTGATATACCAAACGTTTGCAACTTTCGATTTCAGAAGCGGCACGTCCGAAACGTATTCAAAGTATTCATAGCTTGTTTTGGCGTAACCGCCTTTTGCAACGTCTACCGTTTTCAAACCTTTCTTCTACTTACAGTTCAGCTTCGCTTTTATGTTTTATTGCCTGCTCTACCGTTTTGCCTGTAAATTCTGCAAACGCTTCTTTTGCATCGTAAAAACCAAGCGATTCCCACAACTCGTTTCCTTCGTGCGTTCCGTCAGCTTCGGGTTGTATGTTTCCGACAAGAATAAAGGTCTGTGCGGGTGAACAATGCTTTTTCATAAGAGTTACATTAACCGAAGAATCGGTTTTTAGCCGCGCCGAACACATAGTGGTATTTTCTATGCTTGCATATTTGATTGTCTTGCAATTATCGTCAAGCAATACTTCTTGCGGCTTTTCCCCGCTTACGCCCCAATCCTGTAAAACATAAAGCATTTCGTTTTGTTGATCGCCAAAAGCTTCGCTTAATACGCCGCATAACGCATTGCTTTTATACGTTTCGTTCTCGCCAATTTCCAAGATGTAGTTATACGTTTCAGGCGAAAACCTAATCAAACAGATGCCTTTATGCTCTATTTTTTTGTTCTTGTTGAGTACAAAAACATCAGTAGTAAATACTTGATTTGCCTGCAAACGTTCTTCCGCATCGTCATAATGGTTACTGTTATATTCCAAAGGAATCATATTTTTACCGTGTCGGCACTTAAAGTCATGGAACATATATGTATGCCAACAACTGCAATCGTCCGAAAGAAAATGAACGGGATCAATTATTTGCTTAATACCGATTTTCTTGTTTCCCCTGAAAAAACTGTCTCCGACTTGGTAACGCACTCTGCCTATATATACAAAGTCTTTACCTTCAATTAACTTCTTTTCTTCAACTTCCTTTCTTGTTAGCATTGTTCCCCCCTTACATCTCAGGCTCGTCAGGCTCACGCTCTTTTTCCGCACAGCCGCTTGCGCCGCCCGTCCAACCTGCCTCAAGTTCCTCGGCGATCTTCTCTGCTTCGGCATTTGCTACGCCGAGAAAATTGTATCTTTCCCAACGGCAACGTTCACCGTCAGCGCAAAAGTAACCGTAACAAGCATTACCCGACGCACTTGGTGTTACACCGAATCCCGACTGTACACGAAACAACTGATATTCGGGCTTACGGTATTTCTCGCATAATTTATCAAGCGGAATAATACAAACTTTGCCCGAATTGTCTAACGCACCGTCGGCAGGTGCTTCATACATTGTTCTGCAACAGTCCGCTTTCGTAAACTCCTTCAAATCTCTATCGGAAAGCATTGTTTCCATAGCGATAAGTTGCTTGTTGTATTTAACGGTCAGTTCATTGATTTTCTTTTGTTCTTCGGCAATGAACTTGCGGCGTTCATAGATAAAACGTTCCGTCTTTTCCTTGAGTCGCGTTCCGTCTTCTATTGTAGTCTCAACTATCAAGTTTTGATTTGTCTCATCAAATTCCGCATAATAGTCTCTTATTTTTCTATCGCCTTTATCGTACAAGTGCGGAAAAGCTTCGTACATTTTATAGATATGAGTATCGCCGTTTTCGTCTTTGAATTTGTCCAACTGTTTATTTACTAAAATCATATTCACCCCTTACATTTCCGCTTCGGGCTTGCTCTGCAACGCCCGCTGATCTTCAATAAAATGGTTAGCCGCCAACCTCGCATTTTCGTTTAACTGTCTTTCTGCGGTCTATACCGTTTCAGCTTTCTTGAACGTGGCAAACACTCTCACAACTGATTCCCTTACTTTATCGCAAATATCAAGCTCTTTGTTTTTAAAAGTATTTCACGTCATTGCATTTCCGTCCCAAATATTTTTGATATATCCGCTCTTGATGCTACCCCAATCCCTATCAGTCTGTTCAAGCAATAATTCCGATAATCTTTATCTTTCCATTTGACATTGTAAAATTCGTTATAACAGACAGGTGTCTGCCTTTTGCGGTCTAAATCATTGACAAATTCAGATAAGTATACTTTTTCATACGCCAAATGCGCTTCAATCCAATAGCCGTTTTCGTCTGAATCGTTACACCACTCGTTCCATAACGAATCGGGATGTTGCCATGTCAGTTCATCAAAGAGTTCTGCCGCCAAGCCTTCACTATTCGTAAGATTGATTAAGTCTTGTCGGGTATAATGCGCTTGCAATTCGTCCGCAGATACGCGCTCTGACTTGTTTTTGGGAAAACCGTATTCAGGAATATAGACTATTTCGTTTTTGTCCTTATACCGCCACGGCTCGTGAAACGCTACGCTGTTTTTATAAATAAAACCGCCGCTACCGCCGTTTACGCAATATTCGCTTGAATACAGATATTGTCCGTCTTTCCTTTTTTCCTTTCTGCCACGATTTTCGTCCTTATATCTTGCCATTTACATCTCTGCTTCGCTTTCGTCCAAAGTTTCTTCCTCTCCCAAAGTGTCATCTTGAGGCATAGGGAACGCACTTCTGTCCTGATATTTAACACCGTTCTTTTTATCATAGGTAATGGATTCCTCACAGGACTCGTTTATTCTGCACATTGTAAGTCGCTTTACTCCGTACTCACGGCAAACTGCTTCTAACGACATTTCGCGTGTTCCTAAGCCGGACACCATATCGTCTAACAAACTTATGCGCGGTTGAAAATTTATATAGCGGAAAGCCAAGCCGTGTTCATTGTTGTAGCTTTCGATTGTGTCTCTGTCCTCAATGTTAAAGCCGTCCATATTATTTGGGTAAAACAAGTCCATAAACTCGTCCGCTTTTTCTATTGGCAACACAACCGACATACTGCTATCAAACATTATTCTGCCTCCGCTTCAGATTTTACCTTTAAGTTGCGCGATGTGCGCCCCTCTAACCATGAGTCCGAATCATAACGGCAAATCTTATCTTTCTCATCGAATTTGATACTCTCGTTGAAATCTTCCCCATCGTTTCTTGCGTCTATATCCAAAAGCGCAAGACCGAGATCTAAATAAACATCTCTAATATCGTTTTCTTCATTCTCAATAAGGCACGCTTCCAAACTCGTATTGCAAGAAATATCATAAATACGTTTTTGATAACCCACTTTATCTACACTCTCGGTTTCCTTTAGCGTGATTTCGGTATTCAAAAAGCTGTATTCATAATCCTGATCGAAAAATCGTTCAAACTCTCCGATATGTTCTTCGGGCAAAACGACGGTCATACAACCGTTAGCGTATGAACTCATTACGCCGCCTGCCTTTGTCGCTCGTTATTCTCTCGATGCAAATTAATAAGCTGACGAAGGTAATCTCTCGTTTGTCGCGGCAGTTCACTCACAACGAATACATCCCAAAGTTTCTCTATAATCTTTTCGCCTAAGAACTCAACGTATTCTTCGTCGTGCAATACATCGTCCATAAGATACTTATGCACTTCTTTGTAGAACGTAATTTTTAGCGAATTGTCGTAAACCTTGTCAACACCGCCGCGCATTTGAATACGACGAAAATCGTCGTATTCGTTTTGCACCTGTACAAAAAATGCTCTGCGCACTTCTTCTATATCTTGTTTCAATTCTGCTTTATTCCCTTTTGATTTTTTTTACATCATTGCCGCATACGCTGACGAATGCTTCTCCATTTTCTCGAACAAGCCGCCGAACTCGTCATTACACGACTCGCGCATCTCGCTCAAAACATCTTTTAAGTCGTCGCCGAAAAAGCCCGAACAAGTATCAACTTCTTGTCCCTGTTCGTCCATTACCTTAAAGGCGTAGCAATCGCCTTGAAGATATTGATCGTACATTTTGGTCTCGGCTATAAGCATCTCGCGGATACGGTCAGCTAAATTTTCGTCCAACTCGCAATGGTACTCGTTCTGCGCCTGCTCTTTCGTAACGAATATGTAGCCCACCTGTCCGCTGTCAAAACGGTCTCCGAAATCCGTGTTTGACATAGTAATGCCGGAATGGTCGTACAAGTAAAGCGGCAGAATGACAAATATGTTTTTATACTCATCGCTTTCCATAAATGCCTGCGGATCTTCGTACTCGTGTTTGTCGCCAAGATTATACCGTCTGTGCCAACAAACCATTTTGCCGAGATTGTCCCACTCGCGGGGGCTTTCCGCATCTTCGTCGCGGAATACTTGTAACTTATAACCACCGTCCGATACTGTCATCGAATCTTCCATAATTCCTCCTTTACATTTCTGCTGTGTTATGAGCCAAGCTCAAAGCCATATTGATTGTTCGTCTTGCATAGTAGCCTCCGCTGTAATCCCATTTTGGTCTGTATAATCCGCTTGAACGGAATATACTGTCTATTTGCCCTTCGTCTTGAGTCCAATACGCCAATATTCTCGCAAGTGCGAAATCCGCTGAACTCTGCGAATCGTAACTGCCCTGCCAATCTCCGCGGTAGAGTCTGTCAAACTTTGCACCCTGACGACTGTTGCTGATAATGTCAATCAGTTCTCTATCCGACTTCGTTGCGGGGCTTCGCACAACAGGCTTGTATTCAACGGGTTTTCCGAGATACTGTTTATTCAGTTCTACGATTCTGTCCGACAAGTCTTTTATTTCGGTGATATCGCCCACAATGTTGCCCGTCATACAAACAAACCGTCTGTTGTCATACATTTCAAGACCGAGCGTGTCATTTTTCTTTTTCGCGTTTTTGGGCAAACTGCCGTAACACAGGAAGTGCAATCCTTTACCGCTTACCGATGTTTCACAATATGTATCAAGGCTTGATGCAAGTTCAAGCATCTGCTCTCTGACTTCGGCAGGCTTCTCCTCAACCTCGTCGATGTCTACGAATACAATGCCGCTCGTAAGCACAAAACTCAAACCGTCCTGCTCGTGTGTCTGTGCATATCTCAAAGCCGTATCGAAATCGCTCCACGTTGACAGCTCGTTGCTTTTTGCATAGTCGCCCGTGATTGGCGAAATCATTGCTTTACCCCAATGCCCTTCCTGCGGTTTAGCCTTAAAACACACCCATTGCTTTAACTTCTTTAATTCATCGGGTACGCTTTCAAGCTGCTTCCATTTCCAAACGCTTGGCATTCCCTTCACGAAAGGAATCGAGGGCAACCTCAGCCCCACCGACGTCGGTGGTTGGGTTGGGCGCAGCCTGCGCCCTCTGCTGTTGGTCTTTATAAAATGCACGGGAAACTTTGTCCATAACAAGTTTCGTACTTGCGCAGATAAGGTTGAGATTGTCGCGGAAAAGCCCCGTTTGTTCTTCGGTCATATTTTTCATATAATCAAAATTGTAACCGCTCGTATCAAGCCCGAAATGCGCCGCAAGAATACAACCTCTGCTGTCGGATTCAATTTTCTCAGCGTTTTCGCCTGTCATACCCTCAAAACTTCTGCCCTTGTAGTTGTCGTTGATTGCCTTGCTTGCCGCTTCGATTACCGTCAAAGACGTCGTTACATTGTCCATGCCCTTGCAGATTTTAACGGTCTTTTTCTCTTTGTCGATTTTGTAATTTTCGTCGGCGGCAAACTCAGATTCGTCCGTGAATTTGTACTTCCAATGCTTTGCCGAAAGCGCGGCGAACACGCCGTCGAGAATGTTTTTCTTTTCCAAGTCGGATACTTTTTTACCGATTGCATAGGGCTTATACTCCGTTCCTTCCGTTGCCGAAATATCGAATACATAAACGGGGTGAAATCCCGTCGTTCTTTCGCGGGTGCGCACGATTTCGTTGCCTTCCTCGTCGAGCTTCGGTTGGTCGTTTTCGTCCTTTACCGTTACCGGATATTCTTCTTTGGTAGGTGCGGTAATTTCGATATTCTTTGCGCCCTTTTTGATATGTCTGCCCTCACGCACCCACTCGTTCATGCCTTTGGCAACCGTCATATCGGGATTTTGTTCGAGCATAAGCATAATGTTGTTTACCGAATATTTGCTGTTTGCGCCGCATTTCAAAAGCAAGTCTTTGTACTTGCCCTCGGCGATAATCTTCTTGTACTGCTCGTCGATTCTCTCGTTAAGCGCATCGCGTTCTTCTACCGTGTAATCTTCTGCCACCGCAACCGTTTCTTTGATCTGTTCCATTTTTGTCTCCTTGATTTTTTACGCACTCAGGCGTTCTTTCAGTTGGGAATAAAAATCCCTGCCCTTGATAGGCAAATTGTGTTTTGTCCTTTCTTCTTCAAACTGAAATCTTTTTTCCAAGTCTTTGACCGAATAGTTTACCTGAAACTTACGCCAAGTCCTTGCGTCCATGTCTTTCAGTTCTTCCCACAGTTCGGGAAAGTTGATACGCAAGCTACGCAGACTTTTCAACGATTGCAACGGGCAACACCAACACGAAGCTCTGTCGTATATTTCGTATAAGCCCTCCCAATCGTAGCCTTTCTCGTAACAGTATTTCAGACAGTCCGCTTCACTCCAACCCCACTCAACCAACGGCAGCCTTTTATTCTTTTCCTTGTTGCTTTTCCGTTCAAGTCTCTGTGTTTCGTCGGCAGCAATACCTACGCATTGTATGATGTCGTACTGCTTTGACATTTCCCGAAGATGCGCGTTAATTATCCGTATCTTCATTTCTTTGGTACACCAACGCACTTTCGACGTCGCCCACGATCTGCCTTTAATGTCCTGATACTTTCCGAAAAATCCCGTCGGCTGTTTGGGGCGAAACTCAAACATATAGTAATCAAACGACTTTTCGTTTTTTAATGCCGTGAACTTTATGCCTGCATTTTCTACCACCGTCTTGATTTTTGCAAGATGCCTATACATAGCGGGAAACTCTTTATATGTGTCGCACGTAATAACCTCGTCTATGTGTTCGCCCAACTCAATCAATCTCAAAAGCATTGCCGTACTGTCTTTACCGCCGCTAAACGGTACAACTATGTAATCCTGTTTTTTCTTTTCGCTCATTTTCCTCCCTTATGCAACTGCAACCTTTTCAATACGCATTTGCGCCTTACCGCAATAGCGTGAATTGATGTCAATGCCGATATATTCCCTGCCCAACCGCTTGGCTACCGCACCTGTCGTGCCACTTCCGAAGAACGGATCTAATACCGTGCCGCCCACGCGACTGCCCGCCAATATACAAGGCTCTACAAGTTTTTCAGGGTACATCGCAAAATGCTCGTCCATTTTGTAGGTGTTCGTACTGATTTCCCATACGTCTCGCTTACGCCTGTATTCCTGATCGAACTCCGAGAAATCTTCGTGCTGCTTATTTATTCCCTGCCGCATATTCTCGCCGTAATACTTTGATTTGTCCGACCTACCACGCTTATACCGCTCTTTACTTACCTGTTTTAACGGCTCTTGTATCGCTTTGTAATCGTAATAATATTTAGGCGATTTCGATAGCAAGAAAATATGCTCGTATGTCTTTGTCGGTCTGTCCTTTACGCTTTCGGGCAAACAGTTCAGCTTGTGCCATATTATGTCCGAGCGCAAATACCAACCGCTACTGCGCAACGAAAACGCAAGCATCCACGGTATGCCGATAAGGTCTTTCGGCTTTATGCCTTCCCATGTTTTCGGCACTTCGTATATTCGGTTTTGCATATCGAACACATCTTTGTTCTTGCCGTTTGCGGAAATCGTCATCGGGCCTTTTCCGCTGCCTGCATAACTGTCGCCTATGTTTACCCATAGTGTTCCGTCCTTTTTAAGCACTCGGCGCACTTCCGAAAATATCTCTGTCAATCTCGCTATGTACGCTTCGGGCGTTTGCTCAATGCCGACTTGTCCGCTTACACCATAATCACGCAAGCCGTAGTACGGCGGGCTTGTTACGCACATATCTACGCTCTCGCTCGGAATTGTTTTCAGTCCGTCAAGCGCATCTGCGCAAATTATCTTGCTCACTCTTTTCCTCCTGACACTCGTTCCCCCAACAATCCCACCCCGCTGCCCATTGTCTTGCAAACAGCTCAATCCTCGGTACGTTACCAAACAGTTCAACAATGCGCACTCTTACTTCGTCGGGCTTCTTGCTGTGTTCCTGTCTCGGCGATAGAATACAACTTGATACGCTATTGCTTATAGGCTTCATTTTTCCCTTAATACCCATAAGGCAAATTTCACAGTTGCTTTTCGCATAATATCCGACGCCAAAAAAAGGCTTGTCGTTTTTCGGGTTTGTCTTTACCCAACTGAAACCCAACGTTGTATAGTGGAATCCCCAATCTTCAAACAGTTTTATTTGCTCTTTCAGATATGGGAACGTTACCCACAGGAACAGCACACAGTTTTCTGCCGCAATTTCAGGCACCGGCAAATTTGCTATGTCTTGCATCGTCATCAAGCGGTAATGTCCGTATGCGCCCTTGCCGAACTTTGTTTTCGGGTTGTTGCGCTTGTTGTACTGCCACGGCGGATCAGCATAAATCACGTTATACTTTTTGTTTGTAGTGAATATGTCAGTAAACACCGTTACACCTCATTTCCCCAACAGTCCCAACCTACGGTGTATTGCCTTGCAAACAGCTCTATTCTCGGCACTTCGCCAAACAGTTCAACGATGCGCTCCCGCACTTCGTCAGGCTTTTTACTGTGCCTTTCCAAGTGCGAAATAACCACCGACGAAACCGAGTGAGACTTTCTTTCCAACACTTCGCCCTTTGTAGCTATCAGACAGTATTCCGCATTAGCACGGGTATAGTAGCCCATACCTTTGAAGATACCGTCGCTTTTCTTATTCTGCTTAACCCAAGTAAAAGCTACCGTCTTGTATGTAAAGCCCCACGCTTCTATAAGCTCTATTCCCTCAAGCAAGCACGGGGCTGTAACCCACAAAAGAAGTACACAATCTTTTTCGCAAATATTTTTAACAGGCAATTCCTGAATATCCTCTTTTCGCATTGTAGGATAATGACTCTCTGCACTTCTGCTTTTACCTTTGTCTGACAAAACCTTGTAACTCCACGGCGGATCTGCATAAACAATGCTGTACTTCTTATCTGTGTTATAGATGTCTGTAAACATTATCCCCCTTTACATTTCTGTCGCCTTTTCTTTCTGCAACGCTTCCTGCACGTCTTGAAATTTTGATCTTGATTGCCATAGATTACAATACCGCCATTTACCGTCCAACCCGAATGCATACATAATCTTGATCCCCGACTTTCGTGCACTTCTTAACCGCACAACTTTCGGTTTATTGTGTTCATAGCTCTCGCCGTTATCGCAGCAATACGCATAGCAAGCGTTAGAAAAATCGTTGGGGGTATCAGGCTCTAAATTTGGGGCAAGGGTGCTTAAATCGCCAAGCGCAAGTAGTTTATCTATCTTGGCTTCGTTGGTATAATGCTCACACAGCGTTTTGCCGTTCCGTCCAACCTCGCCTGAACTATGGCAACAAATACCGTAATAGCTACCGTCTGCCAACTCTTTGCAAATATAACTTGGTATCATTCTTTACCCACCGTTAAAACAGGCACTCAATGAAGTTGCTCGTTACAATGTCGATGTTCGTTCTGTTCTGCGACGACGAAATGAAGAAAGCCGTACCGCGCTTGTTATGCATTATGTAGTTCTGCTCGGCTTCGTTAATCTGTCCTGCATGGGCGTACAAGTCGCACAGGTCGCTCATATCGTTAGGCGATAGACTGAATATCAGCGAATACTGACACACATCTATAAGTGCCTGACTTTTTCTCGCAATTTCGGGCGTACCTGCTACATCCTTTACGCTCTGCGTAATCGTAATCAACATACCTTCGTACTTACGAATACGCTTTGCAAGGCTCGCCATAAAGTCAAGCGCAATCGGGTATTTCTCGTCGATAAACAAGTGTGCTTCGTCCACCGCCACAACCAACTTTCTCGCCGTGCCGTGCTTCGTGTTGTAGTCCTTGTTCTTTACGACTTCGTTTTCAAGCCACTTTACAATCAAAAGCATCTGCGCATTGGCAACGATGTTGTTCTTGTTAGCAAGCAACTTTTGGAAATCGAATACGACAAAGTTTTCCTGCGGGTTAAACGATGTTGCGCCGTTCCAAAGGTTGCTGTATCTGCCGCCCTTGCGGAACTTTGCCACATAGTTCATAAGCACTTTCAGACAACCGCGATTGTACTCGTCTTTCTCTTTCTTCTCTCGCTCGTCAATGAGTTTGCCGAGATCGTCAAATGTCGGGTACTGCTCTGCCGTAACTTCAGACAAATTGGAATATGCCGTAATGCCGCTCTTTTCATATAACTCCTGTGTCAGTTTGTTCAGAAGTTCCAACGAATCGGAATTTATCCCCGGCAACACAACGCGGTAGAACTCCTCCAAGAATTGCAGATGCGCAAAGTAGTCGTTACCCGTACCGTCGCTGTTCTCGTCATCTTCCGTTCTGATGATATGGAAGGGATTGAGTTTACCAAATTTACCGCTCGATACGTCCAATACTTTACCGCCGAAGCTCTGACACAGTTTGCCGTATTCGCTTTCGGGATCAAGTACGAAAACGCGGGTATTGCAACTTGCGATATTCGCAATGATGCTCTTGCAAGCGTAACTCTTACCACTACCCGGCTTACCGAGAACTATCATGTTCGACGATAAGTGCGCTTCGTCTCTTTTGGTAAAGTCCACGAATACAGGCAACTTGTTCTCGCCGATAAGTAAACCCTTATCGTCTACAATGGCATTGCTGATAAACGGAAACACCGCCGCAATACTGCTCGTCTGAATACCGCGTGTAACGTTGATTTTGTCCGTCATACAGATTTGGCTCGTGAGATATGCGTCCATTTGTCTGCCTATCATCTCGTTATACCCAAAGCCCATTTCACGAAGCCTGCGGCGTACCTGTTTCTTTACTGTGTTCTTGCCCTTTTCGTCATAGGCGGTCAGAATAATCGTCGTATCGAAAAGCACATCGTTCTCGTTCTGCAAGTCCAACAAAAGTCTTTGCAAACTTTCCAAATGCGTGTCTTTCTCAATGACGTCGCTTGCGCGGTTTTTCATATTCTGCGTTTGTACTTCCAAAATCGCATTGTCGATGCGGCGTATTGCCTTGAACTTTTCGACGGGCTTCATCTTCATTACGACTTTCGTGTTCGGAATATCGAATAAGCCCTCGCCCCAACCGTTACACACCCTCAACGGATAATTGTTGATTACAAAATGCGATAAGGTCTTGCCGTTCTGCTGCGTGGTCGTTAGTCCGAAAAATACGTTTTCAGGCGTGAAATATTCTTCGTACTTCTTGTCGCCTATTTTGCGTTCGTCGAACTCGCTGTCTATCGAATATCTGATGAACGCCGCAAGCTCTCTTGTGTTAAGCGTTCTTGCATTGATACCCGACGATTGCAACGTTAAGGTTGCAACCTGCAACTGCGTTCTCAAATCTCTCTCGCTGCCGCTCTGCAATACAAGGTAGTACCTTGCATACAAAATCGGATTACTGCTGTTCATCTCGTCAATGGTCGTGATACGGTCTTGGATTATGTCCACTCTCGTCATGTACTCGTCGTCGCTCAGCTCGCCTTTCTCTTTGCTCTCTGCCATTTTAACGATACGATCCATTTCGTCCGCAACAAAGTTGTCCAAAATTAAAGGTCGTTCCAACTTCACAATGTCCGCTTCGTTTCCGACTGCAACATTATTCAGCACACGCGATAAAGCACCGTCTATAAGCTCGTTTTGGTCGAACTCGCCAAGCATACGGAAATCCACAGGGTGGATTTCCATAACGCCGATATAGCGCGAATCTTTCAACGCTATGATGCCGTTGCCGCATACTCGGTCATAAGCGATAATGCTTTCTACGTCGTTCTTTAACTGTTCGCCCTTCTTCGCCTTTTTGAATTTCTTACGGCTTACCAAGTGCTTGAAAAAGTAACCAACAATCTTATAGAGCCTGTCGCCGTTTATTGAAATGAACAGCGGAATAAATGCAATCATTATGCTGACTGCAATCAAGAAACGGAACGACAGGTTGCTTGAAAGTGCTATTGCGATCAGAACTAACCCGACAAACCCTACAAGCACATCAGCCAATGTAATGTTCTTGTAAAAGGTCATTTTAATCTTTGTGTTCTTCGGAATTATTCTCATCATTGTCCTCCAATGGTTTTAATGTTGTTCTGCCCGACTCCGTATCTCTTGTCGAGTTGGTAGGCGTACTTGTGTTGCCGCCACCTGCATTACTGTTGCTTGCACCGTCCATCGCGCTTGTGTCTACAGTTACAGTTTCAATACCTCTTATTGAAGTCATATCCGAACTTGATGCCTCAATGTTTGCTTCGGCATTCGCTTCCTGCGAATTAGCCGTGTTCGGATTTGCGGTGTTGGCATCTCTTGTTGAGCTTATGTTCTTGTCTACCGCTTCTTCTGCTTTCTTTGCCGCCTGATTTGCTCTTTGACTTTGATTAGCCTGATTTCCCTTTTCCCCTTTCGGCTTCTTCGGCTTGACTTCTGCTCTGTTCGTTAGCGTATCGCCTATAGCAACGTTGCGAAGCCTTGGTACAAAGTTCTTGCCTGCCTGTATAATGCCGCCCTGCATCAAGTCTTTGACTACGCCAACAGGCATAGTTGCAAGTCTTGTAGCCGCTCCTCCATACTGCTTGGCTTTGTTCTTTTGTTTACCTTCGGGCACAACTGTCTGATTGCGTGTACTGTGTACCGACATATTCAAACTCTCGCCTTTGCTGTGTCCTTGCTTGCGGCTTTTCAGATAATCTGAGCCACCGACTATTCTTCCTGTTACTGCGCCGACTGCGCTAGTGGTAGCCCTTGCAAACGCAAGTCCCGAACGGAAGTTGTAAATCATCTGCGCAAACTCTCTGCCGCCTGCCTGACTTCCGCACAACTGCGAAATGACAAGGTTTGCTTTCGTTATCGCAAATGTACCGCCGATCATAAACAGAATATACACAATGCCGTTTTCATATCGATTACTAAAAAATGTCATTCGGTTTACCTGTGGCATTATCAGAAAAAACAAGTTCATTACCAAAATAATGCCGTATGCGCCGAGTATCTTTGAAATCAGCATATCTTTCCAAACGCGGAAACGGTTGCCCTCATCAAGCGGAATTGTACTCACGGAAACAGGCGAAATGATATAGAGCAAAATAATATCGAATATTCTCTGAATGAACGTTATGCTTGAGACTACGAACATTACAAGCATTACAAGTCCACCCAAGATACCTACTACGAAATTCATTTCCCCCAAGTCATAATACCGTTTAACTACGTTTAAATTGTTGTAATCTAATTCGCCTGTAAGGAACATTCGCTCTATTGTTTCCCTTTCGCCGGACGAGCCTATAAACGCATTGTTACCTGTGGTAATCAGCATTTGCCCGCCGATCAGCGATTGTCCGTCCGTTACATACTGCTGCATCGAAGTATTGATTGATGCCATAATCACGTTTACAAGTGTCATACCTGCAAGCAACAAAAACGGTATCAACAGAAATATTAGAAAACTTTGTGCCGCCCTTGTAATAACTGCCGCTCTCGTCTTTCTTTCATTCGATTGATAGTTCACACGAACAAGGGCAATCATTACAAATATGGTCAGCAAGATTACGCCGATGAGCATTATGGTAAGGAACACTCTATGTATCGTATTTGACTGAATCAGACTTGAAACAAGGTCGCTTTCCTTACCGTTGATAAGTACAGTATCAAGACCGCAAAGTTTGTAAAAGATACGCTTTATAAAATCAATCAGCGAACATAGTGCGGCTTGCGATCTGTACAGCAAACCGTAAAACCAATCTATTAAAGCGTCTAATATCATGTAGTCCCCTTATGTTACACTATCTGTGTCTGTACCCAATCTTGCAAAATCGGTAACGAAACTTTGAGCGCAACAATCAAAACAAAAATTGCCACAAATCCTATAATTGCGCCAATTAGGTCTTTCTTCGCTTTTTCCCTGCTGTTCTGCTCATCACTCTTTGCGAGCTTCACTCCAAGTACAATACAGTAGATTGTGCCTACCGCCCCGACTATTGCAATCGCGGGCCATAAAATTGCGTTCAGCACTTCAAGTATGGGTGCGATTACGGGTGCAAAGTCCACCGCTGCCAATAAATTTGTCATTTATTTTCCTCCAATTTTTTAATCTTATTTAGTTCTTTCAGAACGAAGGCGGGTATCCCGCTTCCGTTGTTTTTAGTGTGGGCGTAACCGTTTTTGACGGCAAAATGCGCCTACACCTTAACCTGCTAACTTTTTTGGGTAGTTTGAACCCTTATTTTTGCGCTTATTCTTCAGGCGCGTCGTCATAAAATCCATCTACATCTTCAACCATATTTTTTTTGTTTCGCTTATGAATTGCCCGCTTACCCAAAATAACTGCAACAACTATTCCTACTGTTATTAAAATTCCAAATATTATCGACGTCATAGCCTCTCCATTCATTTGATATTCAAGTTTCGCGGTTATTCCGCGCTTGAACCCTCGTCCGTCTCGTCATCGTTTTGGGCGTACTCTGTTTCCTCTTGCATTTGTTCCTCGTCCGTAAGTTTTGGTGCATTTTTGAACTTCTTTTTGTACACCGCTTTCTTGCCGAAGATGATTGCAATTACTACGCCAACAGCCAATAAAATCCCAATTATGATCAGGGCGATTGCGCCGCCGTTCATCTGGTATTTAAGTATAAAACTGTAAGTCCTTTCGTTGCCGAGTTCATCTTGTACCTTTACTTCATATCTGCCATACTCTTTAATTTCATCGCCCAAGTTGTATTTGATTAGCTGTCCGCCTCTGTAAACCTCAATCGTTCCTACTTCGGATAAATCCGTTATTATAACCGTTACATTTCCAACACCGCCATTGGATATTCCGTTCAGAACGATTGTAGGCGCAGTCGTATCAAGCGTAAGCGTGAAGGTGTATTCTTTGCCATCAGTCTTGCACACTACGGTGTATGTTCCGTCTACTGTAAAGTTCAGCCTGTTTCCATTCTCCGAAACCGCTGCACCATCGCGGTGTATGGATTTAATTTCTACGTTATCACTAAGCGTATAGTCGAGTTTTGTTTTTGTACCCTTTACAATTTGAAACGATAAAGTTTTTTCGTTTCCACATAAATCGTAAGCGGTCAGTCTATAGAAGCCTTCTTCCGTTATAGGCGTTTCAATTACATATCCGTATTTTACGCCGTTCTTTGTTACAATAAGGTTTACTTTTTCGCCTGCGCTTATAACCACATCTTCGTTAGTTATAACTCCGTTACCTGTCGTTGCTCTCAAGTCCACAGACTTATCTATTACAACGGAGAAGGTTGCGGTGTTACCATACTCGTCGAAAATGCGAAAGCCGTAAACTCCTTCGTCCGAAATCATTTGCCCAAATTCAAATTCATAAGGGCTTCCGTTTCTTGTTACTGAAATAGACAATGGCTCGTTATTTACAACCGTAATATCTTTGTTTGTTGTATCAACATCAACTGTCTGCGTATCATTGATGATAATGGCATAGTCAAGTGTTTTGTCTATCGTGAAAGTCTTAACGCTATGCGTTTCTAAATCGTTCATTGCAACAACCATATATTCGCCCTCGTCCGACAGTACAGCCCCGCTCTGCAATTCAATAACTTCGCCGCCGTTCAAAGTGTAAGTTACGGTTTTAATATCGCTTGCTGTCCACGTTACAATAACGCTCTTATTCGTCGTCGTTCCGTCCGCAACACTCAAAGCAAATTCGGGCGCATGCGTATTTATTAGGAACGTATAGTCCGTATAGTTCTCTGCATCAGTCAAGCGGATTAGGCGTACCGTGTAATGCCCGCTGCTTAAATCCGTGGCAAAAAAATAAATCTCGCCGTTGTAGTTTGTAGCGTAGTCATGTCCGTCTTTCTTAACCGTCGAAAAATACTTCCTGTTGTCGAATGAGAACACCACGTCCGTTTTGGTCTTGCCGCCGTTTACAACGCCCGATAATGTTCCCGAAGGCAACGCCTTGTTGAACACATACTCTTTTGTAATCATGCGCCCGAAGTTGTCTCGCAAGGTTATCGTATAGTATCCTGCACGGTCAAACATATAGTTTAGAACGTTGGTCGAAACGCTTTTGATTACTTCGTTGTTCCTGCGCACTTCAAGGAAAACAAGCGTATCGAATTTCTGTTCGAGCGTGATTGCCAAGTCAAACGCGGTGTCATCGGCATTATTCTTAATCGTGATTGTTGCGGGATTACCAACGATATAAACCGTGAACGAAAAGCCGTTTCCAAGTCGGTCATAAACGGTCAACAGATATTCTCCGCCTACGTTCAGGCAAGGCAATTTGTCGCCGAGTGTATAATAGGTCGTTGCTTCTGCACTCACTACGGAAAGAACTGCCCACTTGTCTGCATCGACGATTGCTCCCACTTCAAAAATTCCGTAATAATAAGCCGCTATGCTTGTAAGACTGTCCTGCGTAATGTTTAGCTCATTTGCAGCATCGTTGCCGTATATGGTTGCCGTTATTTTGAGCGCGGGCGCAACGGTATCAAGAATACCGAAGAACACCGTTTCGTTTTGCGCTTCGTCCACTTCCGTCAGCTTATACAGCCCGCCCTGCGCAATCTGCTTATCGAAGGCTACGCCGTAGTCAATCTTGATCCTCATTCCGTTTCCACCAATAAGCTCTGCGTAGAGTTCCGTACCGTCAACTTCATCGAACACTACGCCGTTGAGCGCAGAAGCTTCCATTCCGTTTGCTGACATAAGAACATTGTCCGTCATGCTATCGGCGGTATCTCCGTAAACGTTGTCGCCATTCCATACATAGTGATTAACGCCCGAAATGTATTCTTTAGCGTAAAAGGCAATAACCTCATCCAATAAATCACGGTCAAAGTAGTACAGATAACTTTCAACATTTGCGCCGGATTTATAAAGCCAATACTCACCTGTCCGTACTTCGCTGTTCCCCGCTATCAGGTGATGTTGGTTAAAATCCTCTACGTTGTTAAGCGTAAGTACCGTAACGGATTTATCGAACTCTTTACCACAAGCAAACGCAAGTGCTTCCGTGTACGTTGCAAACGAATAGTCCTTTTTATCAAACGTAACTCTATGCCATTTGGAAATCGTAAGTTCCGAGCCGTTTAGTTTGTCTGCATTGTAGGTTGGTGCAACGGTGTCAATCTCAATGACATAGGTCGTACTGTTTTTCGCCAAGTCGGTCAAGACAAACGTATATATTCCGTTCTCGGTCAACACCGTATTTTTCTCATAAGCTTGTCCGTTTACAGTTGCGGTGTTGTCCAACCCGTCCCAAGTGAAATACACCCTACAATTCGTTATGGTGTCACTATGTACAGGCGCGTAGTTTGCGTACAACTGTCCTGTGGGTGCAACCGTATCTATATGCGCGGTAAATGTGCTACGGTTGCTTGCTCGGTCAGTCAGGATTACGGTATACGTTCCGTCTGCGGTAAATGTCTGTCCGCTAATAAGCGACTTGTATTCGCCGCCGTTGAATGAGTACGTTCCCGTTACGCCCGCTTCAGTAAACTTAAACGTAAGCGGCTGTTGCGTATAACCTCCGTTTTCAAGTTCATTTCCATTAGTCTGCCAAACACCTCGCGGTGCAAGTTTGTCTATAACGACGGTAAAAGTGCTTTTGTTGTCTGCTCTGTCATCAACTGTAAGCATATACTTGGTCTCAGTTCCAGATGCTGTAGTTAAAATCTTGTGTTCCCCACTCAAATAAGTAATATGTTCATTAAGACATACCTCTCCTATTGAGATTATATTAATACCGGTACCCTTTGGGGACGATATAATCGGGTCACATTTCCAATAGATTTTTTTATCCTCATAAAAATAAAGTGCTTGACCATTAAAATATTTAATCCCATCAATCTCAATAAAAGGTTCTTCCCTTACAATGTGATAAACAAATTTGCAAAGAACTCCTGTTGATGTGCGCATCGTTATTGTGTATTCATTTTGTGAATATTTATCGTCTATCACAATATCTTTATTAATCTTATAATTACAATTTACCGTTCCATCTGTTTCATCACAAGAAACGCAAATTATATCATTGATATTTAAATAAATATCCGTGTCAAAAGTTCCCGCAGTAGTTACATTTTTACTATAAGCTAGTGAACCATTTCTATATATCTCTACAAGTTGTCCCTGTTCTGCTATCGTGTCCGTTGCCGCCGATGCCGCAAGCGGAACAGTAAATAAAACACCTAATGAACCGCATACTATTAAAATCAATAAAAATAAACATAGCAATAAGCCGTTCCGATTTTCTCTCACTATTTTCTCCTTCATCTTCTTTCTAATCGTACTCCTCCATTTTTCATTTCTTCTATCTTCGTTATTGCTTCCTGTATTGCACCTGCCCGCTCAATATCGCCTTTAGCGCGTTCATTGACTTGCTTTAACTGCTTGATTGCTTTGTCGTATTCAGCGGATTGGATCTGAACAAATATATCCCCTGTTTCCTGTTCAGTTGCAAAGCCTTGTAAACTGCGGGCAACTATCATTTGCAATTTTTCTTTCATACTTGCTTGGCTGCGCCGTTCAGCAATCTGCTCTCTTATAGTTCCGCCGTCATTTCCGATATTCCTACGCCGTGATGTATTCAAGATAGCGTTTCGTGCTTTCATATCGTAGAACGCTGCCGCTTCGTCGAAGTATCTACCCGTCAAAAGTTCCTGTTCGCTCATCTGCAAATTGTAGAAATGGCTTTGATAACTCGGCGTGAACTTTGCTTTAATTGGCTGATACCCGAACACCGTTACAATGGCGTTGCCCATATTGCCTTTACTGTTGAGCTGTTGCAATTCCGACGGATAGATAAGCGGGCGTTCTTTTACGTTTGTGTTTGAGTTCACATCATCTGCACGGACTGTATTAAACCCTACCGAACGCTGTACGATACTGTAATTGCCGCAACGCTTGGAAAACTCCTCAATTGTTTTGTAGTCCGTCGTGCCTATAAATATCTGCGTGTTACAGTTCGATTTGATAATGTCTGCCGATTTATCGTCATAGACTTTTGCAAGCTGAGCATAGCTCTGAACGACAAGGTTAAGCCAGATATTACGACTTCGCCCGACGGTTATCATCTGCTCTAACTTGTGTATCTGCGGCAACTGTCCGAACTCGTCTAATATGAAATAGACGGGGCGCGGTAATGATAATGTCGGGTAATCGTTTGCCTTGCGCACAAGTTCTTTGTAAGCCTGCAAGATAACCATTGCCGCCAACGTGTGCCGTGTTTCCTTTTCGTCGGGTATCTGCAAGAACAGCGCGATAGGCTTTTCCCCCATTTCCGCAAACTCGATTTCGTTTTGGCTCGTCAAAGCGCAAAGCGAAAGATCGGCGAACATAGAGAGTTTGTCAAACGTGCTTGAAAGGTAACTACCCCTCGTCTTTTCCGAACTGTCCAGCACCTGCTTTGAAAGCGATACTGCTTTTGAAAGCGGACTTCGTCCTCGGAAATAATTGAGCATTTCCGCACAATCATCGTCCGTGTTGGTTGCGACTTTCATTAACGAATAGAAATTGTATTTTTCTTTCGTCATATTCAGTTTAGGGTTGGCGCAATCTTCAAGCATTGCAAGTGCGATTGCAAGCACAAAGTTCCTTGCACCGCTTTCCCACATAGGCTCGTTCTTGTTCGTTACAGGGCAAAGCACCGTCGTTATATCGTGCAAATCTTCATACACTATGTCGTTGAGCTGCTGTTTCTTTACTTGTATCGCAGCATCTTTATCTTTGGGATCGTAATACTCTTTGCCATCAAACTCATACGTTCCTCTGTCCTCGTGAATGATGACTTCTTTTTCCAAGTTCAACATTCGGGTGTAGTTCACATACGCGCTTTCCATTGGATTCCACCGAACCGAATTGTACGGGTTGCGCAAGTCCAAAATCTTAACGGTGTACCCCTCGTCTTTCAGTTTCTTTGCGTGCATTTGATACAGTTCGCCTTTGGGATCGGAAATTATCATCGACGGCTTTGTTTTGCTCGTCGCAAGTATCTGAACAGTCGGATTCACGAATGTCGTAGTCTTACCGCTGCCCGTCGTTCCGATTGCCAATGCGTGTGTTGGGGGCGAAAACGTAATCCTTAACCTTTTCTTTTCCTCATGCGCGATAATCGGTATGCCCTTTACTTCTGTCTCGGCAAGCTCGTCATAGTAAACGGTCTGAAAGTTCTTCGCTATTTCCTTGTCCGATTCAAAATGTGCCTGTTCAAGATTTGCCGCAATGTGTTTGTCGCGCTCTTTGCCTTTTATGATGTTCTTTGAATTGAAAAGCCAATAATGAGTGTAGTAGTAACTTGCCGCTATGAAAACCGCCACAAGCAAAATCACGCCCGTAAACATAAAAGTTTGACCGTCAAACAACCAACGCGCCGAATATTTCAGGTGGTATCCACCTTTTATAAAACAGTTAAGGGAATAGCCGAAGAAATAACAGCAGAGTACCGTTACCCCCAAGATAATCACCCATTTAATAATTTTCTTTTTCATGTCTTACCCCGCTTCGATAACTCCTTCGTCTATTAATCTTTCGTAATTCGCTCTCGCCAATCGCCGCCTGTATTCCTCAAAACAATTTATCGCTGCATCGTCAACGTCTGCGCCAATCCGTAATGCCTTGTCCAACAGATAACTTCTGTGCCTTTTGTCTGCCCGCTTCTTAGCCAAGTCTGTCTTACATTTCTTTACCTCCCTGTCGCCCTTTTGCTTTATATGCAATGCGGCTTTTATTACCTTGTCGCCAAGCCGCCTATATATGTCCGTTATGTATTTTTCGCTTACAAAATGTTTACTTGAGTCATCGATTTTCTGATCTTCGCAAATACGTTTACGGTTAGCATCAAATCTCGCCAAGTCAGAACAGAACGTGTCAAAGTCCATTTTTAAGTTTGGATTGTTCTTGATAATGAAATTAACTATGTCGTTCACTTGCGGACGAAGCGCATCCATATTCTTGCTTCCATAACTCACTCGTCCGTCTAACGGCAACGCTCGATATAAGGCAAGCAACCGATTTTTCAGCTCTCTTTCGTAATCATTCACGCCTTGCAAATGGAACAGCGTATCTTGTGCCGAATCGGTCAAGTTTCGGCGGCTACGCTTTAAATCAAAGCTCGCATCGGTTAAACGTTCCTCGATTTTTATGCGAAACGAGTTAAGAGCTTCCTGCCCTACCATGCCGAAACGGTATCGCTTCTCGTTGCTGTTCTCGCTCGTGAACATCGGCTCTTTCTCGAAGAAGCCCAAGTGTATGTGTTGGTTGTCGGTATTCTCATGTAAGCCTGCATACCACACTACGTTGTCCGTCGCAATGCCTATGCTTTTGAAAAATGTAGGTAATTCGGCGGTCAACAATTCCATAGCATCTTTGTAAGATGTCATATACTTGCCGCCGAAAACTTCTGTAAAACTGATAACTGCGTGCCATATATTGCTGTCGGTTGTGCGTAGCATAGACCGCAAATCTTTTATTGCTTGCTTCGTGAATAGTCCGTTTGCCCCAAATAGACCGCTACTCTTTTCCTTGTCGCCTGCGTATCCAAGAAAGTCCCCTTCGTCTATGCCGTGATTGACATATTTGAGAAAGTCGTTATTCTGTCGGCAAGAGTAGAACTTGCGTTCTGATATGTATTTCGGCTTCATTGGAAAGCGGCTCATAGCATCACTATTTGGGGCATAGCCGATACTCACAAGCACATTGGGAACGCCCATAGGTTATCAGTTCTTTACTCCCGGTATATCTTCCGAATCTTTGACGCTATCTCCTTCTCCGTCCATTAATGCGCCAAGTAATCCGTTCAGAAACTCGATAAACCTTTTTGGCACGTCGTCCATGTACCCGATTTCTACCTGAGTCTTGGTTATAGGCTCGTCCGTTGCAATCGCCAAGAGAATGTTGTATATCGACGATGACATACGTTCCGACATTTTCAGATGCGCCAACAGCCCCTCAACGTGCTTCTTGTTGTATTCGTGCATATCAGCAATCATATCTTTGAGTTGTTTGAGCATCGCCGCCATTTCGTCCTTGTTATTGAACAAAGGCGGAATTGCACTTGCGCCTGCGGGCGAATCGGGCGGCGTAGGAAAGTCTTTCATCTTGTCTTTGATGCCGCGTTCCAAAAGTTCAACGATTAACTGATTTTTCGTCTGATAACGATTTGTGTTCATCTTGAAAATCGTGTTCAGGCTCTCAATGAGCTTTGTGTCATAGATGCGCACGGTCAACTTGGTTTCAAACTGTTTCATATAACACCTCAAAAAATATTTTTTTTCAACGCTTCAAAAAAGTTACGGATAATACTTTGCACCTGTTCCTGCTCGTAACCGCAAACGAATATGAGATAGCGCATAGACTTATCTTCGCGGAACAGCACATAAAGGATTTTGCTATGCTCTATCGGACTCTTTTGGATCTGTCGATGAATGATGTCGCCGTAGCCTTTTTCTTCCATAACATCTTCAAGTGCGTAAATATAGTCCGAATCCATAACTACTACTTCGCTCTCGATTTTGCGCTTATACGCTTTACGCATTTTTGCTATGTGCTTCTGATAGTTCGCACGCCTTTGTGCAAGCAAGATCAAATCGCCGAGCTTTTCATTCACAGGGACACACATTTCGACATCCCCGATTACTGCATTTACATATTCCATACCGTCCTCCTTGTTCGGTAAATTGAATAATCCCTTCACTTATTAGAGAAAAATCGCCTGTTTGTTAGGGTGTTTTTTCAAAAAAACGTTTTAATTTTATTCGATGAGCTTTTTGAGCTTGGCAAAGATACCGTCAACACGCTCTTTAACCGTTACCCTTGCCACACCTTCTTCTTGCGCTATTTCGGCTTGTGACATATTAAGGACAAATAGTTTATGTATCGTTTTGCGCTGTAAATCCGTCAAATACGGTAACGCAGCTTTCAACTTGAGCATTAACGCTTTCCGTTCTGCTTTCGCTTCTCTTTCAAGATATAGTTCTTCGGTGTCTGAGTTCTCGTCCGCAAAGTCGTGTCCTGCTTCCGTGATACTTTCAAGCGAAGTTGAATAATAACCCTCATATGCATCGCCACGCCATTCTTCCTGTAAGCTCTCACGGTATTGCTTTGCCACTTTGTCCGTTACCTCAACCAAAACCTTTTTGCCCTGCTTGTCTTTGAAATAAATCTTTGCCATTCTAGAATACCCTCCGATTTTTTGATTTTGAAAATCGCAATCGGTAGGTATTAGCCGCTAAATTCTTCATTGATAGGAAAAATTCGGTGTAAATTGCAAACTAAAATAAAAAAGCCCGACTGCGTTTGACTAAACGCAGTCGGGCAAAACTCTGTTTTTGGGCGCAGAAAATAACGCCCCACAAGAATAAGCCCTTTATGGGTTTAGTCCTTGTGAGGCGTGGATAGCTTCTTTTTACAGATAACTTCTGCTGTTCACAACTTCACGCATACGACGCGCCGGCTTTACCGTCCTCCTATTTCAAGGCTACCTCTGTCCGTCCGCTATGCGTGGTTATTATTTACTTGTAAATCTTTTGTGCTTTTAGTTTGCCGCCGTAACTCTTATCGGCTGTTCTCTTACAGGCTCTACACTTAATCGCATACGTCCGCTCTCATCAATGTCCGCAAGCACCGACGCGCCACAATGTGGGCAAGTAATGATTACGCCCGAACATTGTCCGCATCCGTCCAACAACTTCGTTTGACACGAAGGACAAGCCAATGGATTCTTTCTCTTTGCCATAAATAAACCTCCATTTCCCAAAGACAAACACTTTTGTATTTAACTAACTACTTTGTTACGGTCTGGGTTTCCGATAACGTAGTAAGCCAAATGCTTGTCCGATAAAATTTATATTCAGTTGCAACGGGGCTGTGTGCAACTCAATACCGATTTAATAAGTTTTGATACAACCCACTAATACACCTTGTATTTCACAGTTGCTGACGATTATATCTTTCATAGTCTTATTTTCAGGGTGTAAGACGATTTTGCCGTTCCTATGATACAAGCGTTTCAACGTATTGTTCCCGTTCGTCAAGGCAACGACTATATCTCCATCCTTTGCGTGGTCTTGCTTTCGTAAGACAATCAAATCTCCATCGTTGATTCCTACTTCTACCATACTGTTACCGCT
The DNA here is from genome assembly GCA_910579525.1 of uncultured Christensenella sp. Classification (GTDB taxonomy): domain Bacteria; phylum Bacillota; class Clostridia; order Christensenellales; family Borkfalkiaceae; genus Coproplasma. The sequence continues at coordinate 37,429 of CAJTUK010000009.1, forward strand.
TGCGTGTAACATAAACAACTTTCCACTACCGAACAGCGAACGCGGCAATTCAAAGCTGTCCTCTATGTGTTCAACCTCGAAACTCGGCTCTCCGCAAGCTATCGCCCCGATAAGCGGCGCAATCGTTGTTTCGCCTTTATCGAATTTTGACGGAAGCTCTATATTGCCGAGCCGTGTCCGCTGTATTCTGCCCTCGCTCTCCAAAGCAAGCACATACCGCTGAACAAGGTTGAGCGAACTCATACCCATATAGTTCATAATGTTCCGATAGCTTGGCGATCTTCCGTTATCCGCTTGGTATTCCTTAATGTACTTCTCCATTTTACATAAAGTATTTGGATTGAGTGTTCTCATCTGTATCAACTCCCTTAATTGAACGGTACGTTCAATTTAGATTGTGAGCGCATTATAGCACAAAAAAACAATCGCTTCAATTTTTCACTTCCCATAAACGGGCAATGAATGACTTTTTTGAAAAAATATGTTCCCAAAAGCAAAAAAAGACCAACAAGACGGTTAAGCCTTATCAGTCATTCTATTAAAACTAATATACCTCTTTGATTTTCTTTACAAACGTATTGAACTGTTCGCAAACGGTCTGTGGCGCAATTATTGTCATTTTGCCCTGCGTTCCTACCACCCACGCAAAAAATGTTTTGCTGACTTGTATAGGTACTTTCAGTCGGTATATATTTTCGTCCATCTTAACAATGTTCACTTCCTCGCCAAACTTGTCAAACACATCATCAAGCATAGCGGAATCAAACTGCAATTCAACATTTTGCTCTTCTCCGCCGAACATAGAGAAAACACGCTGACGATAATTTTCAATGTCAAAGCCATCCAACTCTTTTCGATACACACGCTCGGTTGCTTCTTCTTGTGCTTCTGACATCCTATCTATACGGTAAGTTACCGTTCCGGCGCGCTTATCGTAATAGCAAACAAGATAATAATTGTCCTTGTTCCATAAGACTACAAGCGGATTGACAATATATCGTTTACCACCGTTCCGATACACCTTGTTTTTCTGATAGTCCAACGAATAATACTTAAACGATACTTTTTTATTATCCGCTATGGCTTGTTTTAACGTATCAATGGTGTAAATGATGTGCCTATTGTTACGCTTGGGCATTGTACCGAATCGTGCGGCGGCAGTCAATTCCGTCGCTTGGAAGTCGCCCATTGTAGTCATAAGTTTGTTTGTGAGCGTTCGCTTTTGCGTTGCGCTCAACTTTGAAGCCTGTACGGCATCTGCAAGAAAAGCAATCTCGGCACTATCGAAATGACGGTTGACAACGTAGTAGAAATGATATTTTTTCTTGTATGTAAGCACCTCATAGCCGTACTCGTTCAAAAGTGCAATATCTTGTAACAGAATTTTACGCGACACCGCTATCTTCTTTTCGGCAAGCAAAGCGATAATCTCGTCCGTGTTAAGGGCGTGATTTTCGTCGGTTAGCCGACAGAGCAAGTCATACAAGACAAGCAATTTAATTTTTTGTTCAGTAGCATGCGCCATAAAATTACCTTCTAAAAATAATACATTCAAAACTTAAATTTACTTTTTAAATATTTTTAATAAATTATTATAAAAATTATCTGAGGCTAATGCAAAGCAAAAGCCCCAGATAGATAGTTAAAATTTTATTTATACTGTTCTTCCACATTCTTCATTTTTAAAGTACAAACCTTGATCATGCGTATGTGTTTCGGTCCACCAAAGCGCACCAGTTGTCCAAGTTACAATATAGGGATCTATTACTGAAACTACAATATCATATGCTTGCATTGATGTTTTGTTCGTCCATGAGCTACCAGAGATTGTTCCTCCCTGTTTATAACCTACCATTATGCCAATGCAAGGCTGCATTTCTCGGTTTTGTCTTCTATCAGGATAAGCTGTAGATTGATAATTTCCTGACCAACAAATTCTTCCCTGAAATCTACAATCTGTTATTGAGCCTCCTACTTGTAATCCCACTATGCCGCCAATACATGCATTATAATCTCTATAATCAAAATTTAATTCATGAATCCCATTACCGACATTACAATTTCTAATAGTCCCTGAGTTTTTGCCAGCTACCGTTCCCATATTACAAGAACCGTATAGCCAATCACCATCATAACATCCATCAATAGTTCCTTCATTAGAGCCTACAAAACACCCCATATAAGAATCGCCCTTTGCGTAACATTTAAAATATGGTCTGTTAAACACAGGGGTTATTGCACAATTAGAAATGGTACCTCTATTGATTCCCGCAAAAGCGCCTATATTAACATTAGAATACTCCTCATAAATACTAAACCTAACGCCTAATACCAAATTCTTGATAATACCATAGTTTATTTTACAGAATCCTAAATTGCCACCATCAGAAGTATCTAAATCATAACTAGTAATTGAATAACCATTCCCATCAAGCGTTCCCCTAAATTCGGGAATCGGAGTCCAGTAGCAATGGGTGGCATGTGCTCCTGACCAAATATTACACATTAAAAGATATGTACAACCATAACCGCCATTAGGATGATTCCTTATGGTTTCAAGTTGATTCTTTGTCCATATCTCATAAACACCGTTATTGTAGCATTGTTCAAGAGTTTTTTCTGTATAAATAGCTTTAACAGTAATCTCGCCCATAGTTCCAACAGGTATTTTAGATATGTCCCATGAAACAAAATATCCTCCACGAGTAGCAGTCGACAACACCAGTTCTTGTCCGTATGTATAAGTTTCAGGATTGCTGTGCTGAGTACCCTCACTTACATTATATTTTATAGCATACGTATTAGGTGTCCAAGTCCCTATTACAGTTATATCTCCCTTACTTCCAACAGGAATTGCCGACGGAGACCACGAGAATGAATAGCCTTCACATACTAAGTTCTCAAAAATTATCTCTTGCGTCACATTATACGTTGATGGATTATTATTAATATTACCTTTCAAATCCACTACGTATTCAATATTATAGTCTTTGGGCTCCTTTGTGAAAGCAAGCGTTATATTTCCAGTTGTACCTTTTTCAATACTATTGGGAGTAAAAATATATATATATCCTTGATATTCGATAGGAACAATTGTAATACTATCTTTTACGGTATAAGATATTTTATTTATATCTGTAAAGCCATTAAGTTCTGCAGGATAAATAATATCATATGTTATAATTTCCCAATAAGCATAAATTGTAGTTGACTCACCTTCTTTCCAAGGTTTTCTTACTTCAAGGTTATTTGTGTAATATTGAAGACCTTTGCCATCTTTTTCTGAATAAATACCTTTGAATACATATCCCTTATTTTCATGAATACTTATTGTAGGCATTTCCAAATCAGGTTTTACACCTATAACCTGATTTGTTCCCATATCGTCTTGCCAATCAATTTCAATATAAGTTAATGCTTTATATTCAATTGCAGTTTTTTCACTATTTCCCTCAAACCAATTGTCATCCCAGCCGTTGGGAATAAATCCCTCGTAGAAATCGATGTTTATTGTTTGTAAATTGTCGCCTTCACCCCAAGCATAAAATGCAGATTCGCCAACTTCAATAACAGATGAAGGAATTGTTAAATTCAATAAATTAACACACGAGCTAAAAGCATTTGATCCAATCCGGCTAACTGACGATTCTAAAACATTAACACCTTCATAAGTTTGTTCAAAATATTTAATGTTTGTGAGATACGCACAATTATAAAACATCCTTTCAGGTATGAAACTCATATCAGAAGGCAATGTTATAGATTTTATAGTCGACTCTTCAAATATTTTTATTGAATTGTTATTTGAATCTCCTATAATTGCACTATTATCATAAATTGAATCAAAGGTATTTTGTAAATCAGCTGGATGATTAAAAGAAACACCAACTTCAAAAGATATCTCATTCCCCAAAAACGCAAGAAATGCATTACTTCTGATATTAATTTGATGCGTAAATTCGGGAGCAGAGGGATCTTCCGTTCTTCTATCCTTTATCGTGATAGAGTTCACTTGAGAAAAAGTAAAAGCTTCTGAACAAATATTCAATACAGGAAGATATGCCGAATTTTCGTCAGCTCTAAAAGAATTGTAAATTACAATATCTGCACTCTCATCAGTAATAAACTGATACTCTATAATTTCATAACCTATTACGTTTTCTTCTTGCGTGTCCAATATCTCGCGATAACCAACAGTATCTTCAGGCTCTACACCATATACAACCTCGCCAGTAAAATAACTATTCCAAGTAGATTGCCATTCAGAATTAACTTCCGCTGCGCTACTCTGCACGTAAACCGTATTTGAATTATTACGGAAAATATTTGCTCCAACAGATTTTACAGTATTAGGAATATAAGTTCTATCCAACATAGAGCACATTGCAAAAGCATTCATACCAATACTTTCTATACTGGGTAGACTAATTCTTTCAAGTTTTGCGCAATTCATAAAGGCATTGTTACCAATCTTTTTCAAAGTGGTAGGCAAAACAACCTTTTTTAGATTAGCGCACGACATGAAACCATTATTCGCAATTTCAGTTACAGGTAAGCCATTATATGTATTGGGAATAATTACTGTTTCAACCGTAGGCTTTGCAGAAGTCTTTATTGCAACACTATACGATTGTTCCCCTTCACTACTTGTTACAATGGTAAAATTGTAACTACTTGAATCTTCAATTTCGGCGGCGAAAGCGGTAATCCCTGTCGATAAGAAAACAATTGCTATTATCGACAAAAACAATACTGCAATCATTCCGATAAAGAATTTCCTGCCTTGTACCTTTAACATAAAACACCTCCAATTTTTTTACAATTATACCATTTTATTGAAAAAAATCAAATGTATTTTATCATCTATTTTTTGTCGTATTTTGTTGTATTTTGTCGTATTTTGTTTTTTACGCATCAAGAGGGCTAAAAATAGCATATATATGTAAATTACCTATAATATTTGTATCTTGCCGTGTTGCCGTTTTTACCCCATCAGACCACCCAACAAATTTGTATCCTTTTGAAGGTTGCGCATAAACACTTCGGGCATCGTCACCATACAATACATATTGGGTATGTCCATTAACATCATGCCCAAACACATATATAAATCTGTTGTCTACGCTATGAATTGTGCCGCCTTCCGTAGATTGATAGTAAACTTCGGCAACTTTCCCTTCCCAATATTCATACGGAACACCTACTTTTTCCCCATCCACAACAGCTTTATTCAAAAAATATAACTTTTCGGCTATTAATGGATCAGACACAGAATCCCAAAGATATTCGCCAACTACTTTGTGATATTCAAATACATTATTTACACATAACTCAATCGTATGCGCGAACTCGTGAAGGTAAGTTCTTAACATGATATCCCAATAATAGTGTAACGGGTCTAACAAGTTCTCTATTGGTTCATTATAATAAATTAATTGAGCTAATTTACCATCGAAATTGATACTGCCATACTTACTATTTGCCTCGCCTGCGCTATTGTGCAAATCGCCAAAATAATCATTCATACTATAAGAAACTAACACACTATCGTATTCTTCCAATACCCCATGTACTTCGGGTATATCGTACGCATATACTTTATGATCAACTGTGGAATTGATAGGGTGTGTTTCTTGTATATTTTCTTTTGTCAATGGAACTGTTGTAAAATATTCGTCAACTTGGAAATCGGCAACAGCCAAGTCATTCAACTCGAAAGAAATCTTTTCTGTAATCATTTGACATATTTGCCGCTCAATGTCTGTCATATTATAATTTATTTGGATTTTATCGTTCCCGTCTCGTGTAGTAAGTTCTGCATTCAACTCTGTAACATAAACGATTAATATTTTATATTTGTGCGTGTTTTCCGAAATCCACTTTGCATATAATTGTGTGCTTTCACTCAAAAATAATTCATCGCCGATAACAATATTTCCATTTTCGTCAGATACCTGTTGCGTTAAATACCTATCTGCATACCATCCACCAAAAGTACTGTGCATACGTTTAGGTACTGCAAAAACGGTATTTTTAAGTTGCCCATAAGTCAAAGAGATTGATTGTTCATCACAATTACTGTCAGCAAATTTATAATTATATGTATAAACATTTGTAATGGCTTTGAAATTCGCCGTTATTTCTTTATTTTCAATAAACTTATCCGTGCGTGTCGGCTCTGCCAAACCATCCGACCAACCAACAAACTTATAGCCTACATTAGGAATTGCCGTTACATTTAATGTTTCATCTCCGAATTTACCCTTCTGGACAAGTTCCCCCTCTATTCCTCCATTTTCTCCCGCAATAAATTCCACTTGAAATGTTTTTCTTTCAAACATTGCGTAGAAATAACAATCTTCCCTTACATTATTAATAATGCGTTCATTTTGCGTTATTGTGTCATCGTTGTTAATATCGGCATCCGCCCAGCCAGCAAAATAATAGCCGTTATCAGCTATTGCTACAACCTTTTCCGTATTCCCGCCTTCGCTAACCGTTTGGCAGACATTACCTTCAATTTTTCCACCAAACTGCGCTCCAAATCCAACAGTATAGGTCTTAAGTTCTGTATTGCTGCAAGCTGAAAAAATACTTATTGTGAATATAACAAAAATCGCTATAATTATGTAATGAATTAATTTTCGCATAATATTCTCCTGACAATACATGTTGCCCTTAATTTTAAATTTGTCCAGCTTAATTATTTGCACCACAAATCTCTTTCTGTAAAATATTTTGATAGGTACGAATTACTGTCTATGGTATAGATATTGTATCAAAATTTACAAAGAAAAGCAAGAATAACAATATAACGAAAAGTCACTACTAAATGTAGTAACTCTCAATACTATTCTATTTCACTATTGCTTTCAAAATCAAGAGTTATGTACTTTTTTCCTGCTTTTAAGACGTCTCTATTAGTTACTTCCTTTTCTTCAAAGTATTCAATAACTATTTATGGGTGTAAATCGCTGATATTTTCTTTACTGCCAATCTACAATTTACACCCCTATGATATACTAAAAAAACGACAACAAATTATACTACCCAAATTTTTGTTTTATCCAATCTCTTCTCTTTGCACCATCTATCTCGCTCTGCAAGAAACTGTTGATATGGCTCACTATCAGCCCCACAAGTATTTATAATCATAGACAACCCTTGCTCAAAGTATCTGATTTTTGAAAGAATCGAATTTTGAACTTCCGTTTGCTCTGACTCAAAACAAAAGAAATAATCGTTATACAAATCGTAAAAATGCGTTTTGCCATACGCCTTTAATCCAAGTCTTTTAGCAACACGACAATATTTTTGCCATGCACGATGCCTTGTATAACTTTGTTTGAGCATATCCTTATCAAGCTCACTCAAACTTGGAAGATAGTATGCTTCGTTCCTATCCCGATTAGGATAAAGTATAAAATAGACATCTTTGTTCAATAAAGAATCTGACACAGGAATTTTCAAATTTAATTCTGTTGCCCTCTTGATTACTTTCAAAACAGTAGTACGAGAGCATTGACAAATCGTAGCAATTTGAGTTGTCGTATTTCCTTTGCTATGGTACAACAATATGGCTTTATAATTCGTCATAGCTCTCTCCCATTTTTATCATTTTAGCACATTTTTTATTAAAAATCAAGTGTTCAACTTGTGTGGAAAGATACTATTTTTAACTGTTTTTTATTATTTTGAGTAAGCAATAAGAGTTTGTTTCTTAACGTAACAAGCCAAAATATACTATATATTGTATTTGAATTTTAATCTACTACTATTTAGTCGCCCTCGGCTGACGTGTTATCACGAGGGACGATACATATGTCCGCATCATCGCATTTTTTAGAATAGTTTATTATTTTTTGCATATAGAGTTAAAATTGATATGCCCACATTACGGGCTCACAATCCGCCTTACGGCATTGAAATTTTAACTTTTGCTATTTTGCCAAATTCTGTTACACTTGAAAAATATGAGCATAAAAATTTAATCAATTAGTTAAATGTATTTTTTATTGGCGACCACCAAGTATATGCTATTTTTTCTTTGTTACCAAATTCAATAGCTGCAACCCTATTTACACTATTATCAACTCCAAATTAATATCAACCCACCAAGTCGAATATCTTGATGATTATTTATTATGAAGTCCTTTATTTTAATTAAACCACTAAAATTTGCGACTTGTTTTGCATAAAAAATAGGGAATTTAAAAAAGCCAACTCTATTGTTTAGCTTCAAGTATTTCAATTTGTTCTAATCTGTATCAAATTGTACCGAAATGATAGCAAAAATAATGACCAACCATAGGAATTAAATACATTCCTATAAAAAACGCTAAAAACCATAAGATTGTTACACCCCCTCCCGTCCACATCTCGTCCACATTTCAGTCAAAAATTGATAAAAACAGATAAATACAAATTCGACTAATTTAGGACGCATAACCACAAATTATAGTGTTTTAAAAAAATCTAATCACTATATATTGTACCAAATAAATACACTTTGAAACACCATTCCCCGACGGGCAACAACCCCATGGTCGGCGCAACGGTAGCAGTTGCGGTTGCCGTTCAGGAAGCAATGACGAAATAAGATAACACAAAATGTAG
>CAJTUK010000010.1 GCA_910579525.1 uncultured Christensenella sp.
AACGGCGGGAACGTCGGGAACAGAAGCGACCTAAAAGTAAAAAACGAAAGCCCGCGCAGACGTTGGGAACGAGCGGAAACGCAAAGAACAAGAAGCCGGGCGCAAAGGCAAAGACGGCGACCACCACTACGACCGCCAAAGGGGGTAAGAAATGACGTTAACTATATTGTTAAGCGGTATCTGCGGCTTATTTGTGTTTATTGGACAGCTTCTCGGCTGGTTTATAGCAGAGGAGCCGCGGCTGTTTGGTTGGAGCGTGTTTTTTTACGTATTCGCGGCGCTATTCGCCCTCTGCGCGGTTGTGGAATTTATATATAGCATAGCGCGGCTTATAGCCCGCCGCAAATTAGCGGGCGGCGGGCGCGTGCATAGATACAAGCGTAAGAGGCGGTAAGACTTGATCACGATAATCACCGGAAAGCCGGGCGTAGGGAAAACGGCGTTAAATACGCATTTTTGCGAGCGGACCTATCAGAACGAGCGGGAATGGTTATTGAAGAGCTCGCAAGCCCGTATAGAGCTTTTAAACGAAAGCCGCGAGCACCCGCTCACCGTTCCCGCCGCGCCGCCGATTTTCACTAATTACGAAGTCAAAATGCTTGTCGGGTACAAGAAGTACTACGAACCGTACTTCATAAACCCGTATTATTTGGGCTTAGGTAACGATAAATTACCCATTCAAAACGTGCCGCCAAACAGCCGGATATTTATATCCGAAGCGCAACGCTATTACAATAGCCGGAAAAGTCAGAGCTTGCCGGATTGGGTGAGCCGGTGGTATGAAATGCACCGGCACTTCGGCATTGAAGTATATATGGACGTGCAGCGCGGCAAGCTCATTGATTTGAATATCCGAGAACTATGCAAGAAGTTTATCGAAGTGCAGCGAATGGAACACGAAACAGACGGCGGCGGGTACATAACGAAAACGACGTGGTTTTGCCGTGAGTTTGCGAACTCGCAGGATTACGACGACTATTTAAACAACCCGACAACCGCCGAGAACGTGAATTACGAAAATACTACTTACGAATACGAGGGCAACATTTTTGATAACTTCAACAGCACAAGTTGCTTTGAAGAGTTTGTGCCGGACGATATCAAGGGCGTAGACTTCCATTATTTGCCGTATCGAGGCAAGACCGAGGAAAAGCCGGACGACGAGGCAACGGCGGCGTTTTACAGCACGTTAGAGCCTAAGGCGTACCGCAACCCGGATAAAGCACCGGCAAAGGATAAGAAAGGGAATGTTAATTGATAAAATCGAAGAATTAGACAGAGCGCTATATAAAGCGTTCGGAGATTTGCACGAAAATAAAAGCCATTTATGCGGCAACGAGCAAGAAGTAGCCGAGCGTCTGATAGCCGTTTACAAGCGTGATTACGAGCTTTTAAACGCCGAGGAATTTATCGACGTAGATAAGAAAATCGAAGAGCTAAAAATTAAGCGCAGCAAAGAGCTTGAAGCGGTGAAGCTCGAACGTGAAAGACTGTCGGCAGAGATAGAACGAGAACGCGCTATTTTATTCGAGCAGCTTGCGATGCAGCGCGACAAAGAGCTTGAAGCGGTGAAGCTCGAACACGAAAAGCTTATGGCGGAAATAGCGGGCGAGCGCACGAAGATAGAGCAAGAGCTTGAAACGCTTAACACAGTTATAAAGGAAGAGTGGAAGGTAAAGCGCGAGGAAATGACACCAAAAGATCTTCCGAAGAAGTGGTGGCAACGTCACGCCCGCCCGAACTATGCGAAAGAGCTTGCAGAGAAAGCGGCAGATATCGAGCTTGACGAATACTTTGACGAGCGAGAGCAGGCTATAAAGGACAAGGACGAGGGGCGCAAGGATTTTAAAGCGCTACTCGAAGAGATATTACCGCAGCCGAAATTGCCGCACCGTCGCAAGAAGTGGCGAAAACAACTTGAAGCCCTCGCGCTTATATTCGGGCGAAAGGAATTAACCCGGAAAGAAGCCGAAGAACATATACAAAGTATAATTCGTGAAGCGGACGAAGAGGACAATCCCGCGAAAGCGTTTGAAGAGCCGAAAAACGGCACGGAAACGCCCGAAACGGACGAAGCCGAGGAAGAGAGCAAACAGAAAAACAAGCCCGCAGAGGGCAAGGAAAAGCACAAAAAGAGGGGTTAAGCCGGGCACGGCGGCGACTATTGCTTTAATTGCTTTAAAAGTTAAAGCGGTTGAAGCTCGAACCTCGCGCGATTTGAAACAAACTATAATCTAAACGGTTGAGCCGTGCAGGGCTTGCCCAAACGGGCAACCGTTTAGATATGGCAAGGCACGTAGTCGCGCGGGGTTGGAAAACTCGTTCGCGCCGTAGGCGCATAACACCTCGCATTATTAAAACGGTCGTCAAATTGCGCCCCGTGAGAAAACGGAGACGCCCACAGACGGCGCGAGAACTGACGCTAACAGAGATAATACAAAAATCAGGCTTGCGAGCGGCAAAAAATAGCCGTTTTCAGCCTGTGAGAGCTTAAAAAATTAAAATTGAGGAGGAAATTATGAATAATACAATGACGCAAAGCACGCAGCTTAAACTTTTAGAAATAACAAGCGAAATCGAGAAGAACCGGCAAGCGTTAAAGGGGATTTATGATAATTGTTATATTGGTTGTGGCAGTTACTACTTGTTGGAAGCCGTAAGCGATATAGAGATTGTCCTTAAACATATTAAAGACCATGTTTTACAAATGGAAGAAGACGAGGTTTAAAAATGGGTGTGACAAGTTGGAGTGTGCACGTCTTCGTGTGCCGGTGCGACGTCTGCGGCAGAACAGAAGAAGTTAAAGAGAATTACCCGCGCATATACAACGGTGCGCAGGCGGTGCGCTCGCTTGGTTGGAGCTTCGGCAAAGATAAAAGCGTTAAATGCAGTAAATGCCGGCAAACAGCGTGGGGCGATATGTATCGAGAGAAGCACAAATTAAAGTAGTCAAGCGCTTAACTACCTATATGCATATAGGTAGTTCGACGTCGAACTACTTATACATACAAGTAGTAAATCGAAATACCACTTTAAAAGGGGGTCAACAAATGAGAGCAAAAACATACACTTGCGACGACTGCGGAAAGCGCGGTGAGTTTACAAGCTATGTAAAAGCCCGTAAAGCGGGTTGGGCGGTTGCCAAAGATTATAGCAACTGTTATTGCCCGGCTTGTGCTCCCGCCCACCGCAACGGCGGGGCGAAGCGGGCGAACGACAAGTTCCCGCAAGGTTGGGAGCAGTTGGGCATAGAAGGCATTTAAAAGCAAGGTCAGAGAACAGCGAGACGATATGGCAGAAGTGACAAAAGCACAATTTAATAATTTAATACCTTTGCCGTTTTCGCAACCGTATATTAAAATTCCGACGGGTTTAAAGGAATTGCCAAGCGGCGCGCAGATTGTCGGAGGGCTAATTTACAGTTTTTCGGGTGTACCGGACAAGGACGGGGTTTACTCTACTTTGAGCCGTTCACGTAAAGCAATGAAAGATAGCTTGCTGTTATCGTTCCCAACTTTAAGCCGTGCTGTTGCATGCTTAACGTTAAAGGGCTACGTTTCGAGGTTGTCACGCGATGAATACATATTCAACCGCGATAAACTAAAATCGCCTGATGAATTCACCCGGATAGAGTTTAACGAAATCGCCGAGATTATGGACGGATTCACCCGCGTGCAGGGTGTTAGACTTCTTGTTTTCTCGTGGTTTAATGCACGTTGCAACAATGATAAGAAAAGCGACGACAGGGAAACGGAATCTCTCCGCAAGCAACATAAGGTCAAAGCGAGTTATTCGGATATTGCCGCCGCCGTTGGGTGCAGTGATAGGCAGGCGATACGCGCCGTAAAATGGCTGTTGAAACATAAGTACATACACCGCCCGAAAGACGATAAAGGCATAAGCGCTACAAATAAAAGCGTTTATTCACTTGCCAAGGCGTATTGGCGGCGTAAGAAAAAACGTAAAGACCCCGAGTCCACCGTGCCCACCGAACCCGAGCAAACGCCGGAACAGCAGGAAAGCGCGGCGCGGAAAGCGTGGTTGGAAGAAGTAACCGAGCGCGCCAAACTCGAAGCCGAGCGCAACACGCAACGCGCAAAGCGAAACAAACGTTATATGCAGGCGCATAGCCGTGTTGTGGATCTTAATATAAATATAGCGTTTACGGAGTTATACGACCAAGATAAAGCGGTAAAGCTCGAAGCCGAGCGCGCACGTTGGATAATAGAGGAAACCGCCGCGCTCAAAGCGATAGGACTATCGGCGGAGCTTCTCGACGAAAATTATTTATTTAAATTTTATTCCGCAAGCGGTGCGCCGCCGGGCGGGGATAATAATGTAGGTGTAGGCGAACGACATAAATAATTAAAGCGCAAATTACGTTTGCGCTTTTGGTCGTGTTGAAAAATTAAAAAAGATAACGCCCTGACTTCGAGAACGGAGTCGGGGTTTTAATTTCTAATAACCTATGACATTATGAAAAAAAACAAATCAAAATATCATAAGTAAAAGCATCATAAAGTCATAGGTGTATACATATATAAACGAACGTAAACAATCTTTTATGCAATTTAAAGCGGTGCGGAGCGTTTAGAAGTGTATGCGGTGGGCGTTCGCGCCCTTGTGCACCGTGCGGGCGGTTACGCTCTGAACGCGAACGCAGAGCGCGAGGAAAAGCAAATAAAGCGGGTTATTATGTAATCCCCGCCGCGGTTTATATTCGCCTTAACGTTCTTTTCTATATCGATTTAAGTAGTCGCAGGCCGTACTACTCCGCGCGGGTGCAGTGACGAGCTGCGCCCATCATGTTCACCAATACCGGGAAGCGCGGGCGAATCGCCTTGAACCTGCCCGCCGTTCCCGCGCGACGTCGCGCACGTTCCGAAGCCTTCCCCGCCCGCGCAGGCAAAATAAAAGCCCGCCTGAAATGCGTTTGACTTCGCGGCGGGGTTATGGTAAAATAATAGAAGTGGTGAAAGCCACGGCACAACAAGGCACCTTTTAGGCGGTTAGCCCTTCGGGGGGAATTGGTGAGAACCTATTCCGCGAAGGGGGTGATAAGTATGTATTTTACATTCTTGCCCATGCTTGATTTTTTGGTTGAGTGCGGCGTTATCAGCTCGTTCAGAGTTACAAAGGATAGAATTTACATAATTATAAAAAAATAACCGCCCCGTTTAGATCCCGAGAGGCGGTTATTTGACCGAAACACGGGCTAACCGTTTTTAAGGTTGCCCTTGTTGTGTTTTTATTTTACCACGCTTAACGTGCGTTGTCAATGAGCTAAACATTGTTTTTTTAAAGAATTACGGGTATAAAAAAATTGGGCTAAATTGGGTTTTTTGAAATTTCAGTAATAATTTTGACAGTTTTTCGAAATTTGCAAAAACTGAAAATGTAATAAAAACGCGGTATTTTAAGCTATTTTTGCCTAAAAAACCGCGTTTTTTGCATTGGTGCCGGTGGTGGGGGTCGAACCCACACGGTATCGCTACCACGGGATTTTGAGTCCCGCGCGTCTGCCAATTCCACCACACCGGCAAATAACGTAAATATTATATAATAGTGCGGCATAAAAATCAAGCGTTTTTAACTTTAATGTATTGATTTTATTTATAAAAAGTGGTAAAATAAGCACTATGAAAAAGTCGGTTTTGATTGACGGCAACAGCCTTTTAAACAGAGCGTTTTATGCAACTCCGGTGTTTACGGATTCGGAGGGCAGGCCAACGAATGCCATATTCGGATTTATTAAACTCGTATTTAAAATCATGTCGGACATAAAGCCCGACTTTATGGTCGTAGCGTTTGATATGAAAGCTCCTACGTTCAGACATAAGGCGTACGAAGCGTATAAGGCCACGCGTAAACCGATGCCTACAGAACTTGCTATGCAACTTGAACCTTTAAAAAAACTATTAGGCGCAATGAGAATTGCCGTTTGTGAGAAAGAGGGAATAGAAGCTGACGATATTTTGGGTACATTATCAAAGAAATTCGATTCACATAATTATATATATACTGGTGACAGAGACAGTTATCAGCTTGTAGACGATAAGACTGAAGTTTATTTTACAAAGCGCGGCGTTGCAGATCTTTTGAAATTAAATAAAATCAACTTTACTGCAGAAACGGGTTTATCTGAACCGTCGCAGGTTATAGATTTAAAAGCGTTGATGGGAGATTCGTCCGATAATATACCGGGCGTTGCCGGCATAGGGGAGAAGACTGCGCGCGGACTTTTGGAAAAATATGGAACGCTTGACGGGGTTTATTCGCATATCAGCGAGATAAAAGGGGCCGTGCAAGCTAAACTGTTGCAAAATAAGGAAACCGCATATTTATCTTATAGTCTCGCGAAAATAGACAGAGATTGTGAGATTGATTTAAAATTAGAGGATTGCACAGTATCGGGTAAATACGGGATTGAAGTTAAAAAACTTTTTCGCGCATTTGAATTTAAAAGTTTGCTCGGTTTGAATATATTTGACGACGAGGCTACAGGTGGTGAAAATACCGTTGTTTATCCTGAATTAATAAATTGTAATACAACTGAAGATTTTTTTAAGATTTTTAGCGGCGTCAAAGAGTTTTCTGCAGTTATTACAGAGGCAAAGACGGAAGTTTATGCCGGCGGAAAGCAGTATAATTTTGCAGTTTCCGAAGATTTATTTGTAGAAAGCGGTGTAACGTTCGAGGCTTTATCAGAGCTTAACAAAAAGTTGTTTGACAATCCGGACCGCACTGCAATAGTTTTTGATGCAAAAGGAATAATGCACGAATTAGCTAAATCGGATATAAAATTCTTGAGTAATTTTGAAGATTTGCAACTGTTAAATTATTTGTGCGATCATGAAACCTCGTCTTTTAGCTTTAAAGAGTTATGCTCGTTTTACGGGTATGATTATAAGTTTTCGGCTTTTGCGCTTGACAGACTTTATAGAGTGTTGGTTGAACGTGCTAAACAAGAAAACTTGTTGAAACTTTACCGTGAAATAGAGAAACCGCTCGTTAAAGTTCTGTATAGAATGGAGTGTGAGGGAGTAAAGATAAGTTTGGATATTATGAACGAACTCTCCACACAGTTCGGAATTAAAATCGAAGAATATAAAAATAAAATTTACGAGTTGTGCGGGAAGCATTTTAATATAAATTCGCCTATGCAACTGGGTGACGTTCTTTATAATAATCTGGGTATAACGGAAGTAAAAAAGAAGAAGTCAGACAAGTACGTTACCGGTGCTGACGTGTTGGAAAAAATAGCCGAAAAATACCCCGTAGTAAACGATGTGCTCAAGTATAGGTTTTATCAAAAACTTACGTCGACATATATAGACGGTTTCAGACCTCTGATAGATAAAAAAAGCGGAATAATTCATACGACTTTCCATCAAACAGCTACTTCAACAGGGCGTTTGTCAAGTTCGAATCCAAATCTCCAAAATATACCTGTACGCGACGATGAAGGGAAAGAGTTGCGTAAACTTTTTGTTGCGCGAGAAGGCAACATGTTGATTGATGCCGATTATTCACAGATTGAATTGCGCCTTTTAGCTCATTTTTCAGAATGCAAGGAACTTATAGAGGCTTATAGAAACGCGACCGATATTCACGCCGTTACAGCTTCACAAGTGTTCGGGGTTCCGATTGACGAAGTAACGCAAAAGATGCGTCGCGCCGCAAAAGCCGTAAATTTTGGGATTATTTACGGTATAAGTGAATTCGGGCTTGCAAAAAATCTTAATATTACAAACGCAACAGCTCGGGAATATATCGATAAATATTTTGAGAATTACAGTGCGGTAAAGAGCTATATGCAAAAAAATGTAGATTTTGCAAGAGAGCACGGTTATGTTTGTACATTGACGGGCAGAAAGAGAGTTATTCATGAAATTAATTCGTCAAACTATAATTTACGTCAGTTTGGCGAACGCGCGGCAATGAATATGCCTTTACAAGGTTCAAGCGCCGATATTATTAAAATTGCAATGGTAAACGTTGACAGCGTTCTAAAAGCCGAAGGGTTAAAAACTAGAATTATTTTACAGGTGCACGACGAGTTAATACTTGAAGCTCCTGAAGCCGAAGTAAAACGAGCCAGTGAAATTTTGAAAGAAAAAATGGAAACAGCCGTTGAGCTTAAAGTTCCTTTAACGGTTGATGTTCATACGGGTAAAAATTGGTATGATGCAAAGTAATATAAAGGTTGCCGTTACGGGGGGAATAGGTAGTGGGAAAACGACGGTTTGCAACCTCATTAGAGGCTTAAATTATCCGGTATTTTCCTGTGACGAAATTTATTCTTGCTTGCTAAACGACAAGAACTTTTTGAGTGAACTTACATCAGTATTTGGCGATATACTCACTTTGGACGGATTGCTTGACAGAAGCAAACTAGCCAATATAGTGTTTAGTGATAAGCTTCTTTTAAAAAAATTGAACGCTATTGCACACCCTGCCGTAATGGGGGAAGCGTTAAAAAGAATGGAACGTTATAGTATTGCTTTTTGTGAAGTTCCGCTACTTTTTGAAGGTGGTTATGAAAAACTCTTTGACGAGGTGATTGTTGTTTTGCGCGAAAAAGAGAAAAGGATAAATTCAGTTTTAAAGCGCAGTAATTTAACGCGCAATGCTATAGAAAATAGAATTAACAGTCAAGTTGATTACGCAAATATGGATTTAACAAAGTACTATGTCTTGCATAATTGTGGTAATTTGTGGAATTTAGAGCAAAACTCGCTTAAAATCGTGCAAAGTATTGCGAAAAAGTATTTTTAAAAATTTTTGATTTGTATGTTGTTTTGGCTTGACAATGAAACTGTAATATTATAAAATCATTCTTGTTTTTAAGCACTCGTGGCGGAATTGGCAGACGCGCAAGACTAAGGATCTTGTGGTTAACCCCATGCAGGTTCAACTCCTGTCGAGTGCACCACTTGTGAACAGTACATTTTTTGCAATAAAAAAGTGTACTGTTCATTTTTTTATGTGTTAAAACGGGTTGGATAAATCAGTATTAAAGTATTCGTTTTCACTTGACTCGGCGTTTTGAAAGTGAGCGATTCGTGCGGACGATATTCATTGTAAAATTCAATATTGTTCTTTACCGCCGCAACGATTTCGTCAAAATATTGAAACTGTCTGTTATGTAAATCGTCACGTTCATATTAGAAAAGAACGACTCTATTGCAGAGTAATAGTCAAGGGTTTGCCCCGTAGGGGGCGGCGGTTTGTGTCTGACGGGAGATAAATAGCCGCCCTTTACAATTTGTCAAGGCGGCGTATTCCCTCCACAGACGGTAAGCACAAGCGAATAACAAAATAATAAAGTGCTTACGAGAAAAACATATTTTTTGCGATTTCTAAAATTGCATTAAGTACAGTATTTATATAATTTTCGGAGTGGTTCTCAAAAATAGCAGTATGACAAAAATCTCTTATAATATGATATAATATTTTAATTTTTGCGGTTATATTAGGCGCAATTATTCCATTATCGGATAATGCTTTTATAATTGCGTTAATCACATTATTTTCCTTTTGATTTAATAACGCGCCCGCGTCTTGGTCTAACATACACATACCCATAATTTCCCGATGAGCAAATTTATTTTCAGTATTATGGGCTTGTAAACATATTAAAACAAACTTTCTGATACTGCCTTCAAAATCGCACCTAAAATCACATTGATTTAGAGCGTTAAGTATTGGCTTAAAAGTATTTTCAAAACAAACCTGTAAGGCTTGTAATAAAATATCTTTTTTATCTTTGAAATAGTTATACACTATTCCCGTTGATACACCCGCAATTTGCGCTATTTCGGCGGTAGTAGTGTTATAATAGCCCTTTTCACTAAACACTTGTAAACCCGCATTGATAATTTTTTGTTTTTTCTCAATAGATGTTCGTTTTATTGGTTGTCTAATCTCTGTCATAATGTAAAGATTATAACTGATATAAGGTTAAAAGTCAATTAAACTATGCTAATCTGACAAAAGTTTCATATTAGTTGACTTATGTCGATTTAAGTGATATAATCTAATCTGACATATTTTTCAGATTAAAATATTGAAAAGTTATGTCGGGGAATAAAAATGAACGCAGAAGTTTTTTGGCAAGTTATAGAAAACTATAATCAGCAAACGTATATAATTCAAATTGTGCTGTTAATCGCAATTATAACGGCAATTATACTTTCGTATTGTCGTGTTGCAAATTGGACTGTAAAATTTGCTTTGGGAATAACTAATTTATTTATTGGTATAACACATTTTGCAATTTTCGGAAAAATGCCCATACAATTCTTTTTTGCCGCACCTTTATATATAAGCGTTGGACTATTGTTTTGTTATGAGTGTATTAAAAACCCGAAAGACACTTTACATAAACCGAACATCATACAAATGCTTTTACTTACTTTGTATTTGTTTTACCCGCTTGTTTCGTTCTTACTTGGCAATAAGTTTCCGCATATGGTAACTTATATAATGCCTTGTCCGATAATTTCTTTGAGTATAGCAGTATATTCTTGCTACGGCAAAAGAAATTTACCTCTACTCATTTTAATGACAATTTGGGGATTAACAGGTGTAAAGGCGTTTATTGCTAATGCTTACGAAGATATTATTTTGTTGATATGCGGTGTTTACGGTGTCGTTATTGTAGTAAAAGAAATTTACGGCAGAATAAAAGCAAATAAGGAGCGGAAAAGTCTATGACCTCATACGTTGTATGCCCCGACTGCGGGTACAAATTATTCAAGGCTGGTGACGGCTCGAACGTGGAAATATATTGTCCGAAATGCAAAGTAAAACTACAAATAGAAATCAAGGACGGCAAAATCATTATTCAAAAAGTATTATCAGATAAAACCTAACAACAGAATAAATCTTTATAGCAAATAAAGAATTGAGTGTACAAAAGTAAAACGGCAAAAAACTTTCGGGAGCAATAAATGGCACACTCAATTCTTTTTTTATTTAACACCTCATAGCAAACGCCTAAACCTCGTAATAGAAATGACAATGCGGCAAATAGCAAGTCAGGAAGGAGTATCGTATACCCGCTATATCGCGACTTATGAAAACGTTGCGCAAACTCTTGTTGACTTAATAAATTAATCACATTAAAAAGAACCACTGTTGCAGGTTCTTTTTTTGTTGAGAGCAAAATAAATTAAAGTATGGGTTTGTCCTTTTTGCCTGAAGATATCATAAGTTCGCTTGCTTGTCTAAATTATAATTTTTTATCTGAAATCAGATTACGGCGCGGACAACCTGTCATCGTGGGATATAAAGGCGAGTATAAATATTTAGGTTGTTGCGGACTGTCAGTCGGAGAAAAAGACAGACTCACAGTTTTTGATGTTGCTCAAGTGCTTAACAGCGCAACAAACGGGTGTATTTACAGCTATACCGAACAAATGAAAAGCGGTTTTATTACGGTTGAACACGGAATAAGGATAGGAATTGCCGGCGAGTACGTTACCGAACACGGAGAAGTAAATACGATAAAAAACGTAACGTCTCTAAATATAAGAGTCCCGCATGAAGTTGAAGGGTGCTCGAATTATCTCTTTAAAACACTTTATTGCGACCGCATACAAAATACTTTGATTTTTTCAAAACCCGGTATGGGTAAAACAACTATGCTTCGCGACGTGGCCAGGAATTTATGTAAGACAAATATTTTAAATGTGTTAGTTTTTGATGAGCGCGGCGAAATTTCCGGAATAGATGGGTATGGTGACGGATTTAATTTGGGCGTTGCCGACGTTGTGCGATGCTTCTCCAAAAAGGGGGCCATTGCCGGCGCAATAAGGGCAATGAAGCCTGATGTGATTATTACCGACGAACTTTACGGCAATGACGATGTAAATGCGGTTGAATACGCGGTTGATTGCGGAATTACCGTAATTGCTTCGTCTCACATAATAGACGCGCGGATTTTAAAAAATTTGCCGTTTGACTATTTTGTTAAACTTGATTCGCCGGGAGGAGACCCGTTGATATATGATAAAAATTTTAATTCTTATAGCGATTGTTGCACTGACAACAGCCGTGGGAGTGTTTATTTCGGCAAATAAAAAGAAGAAAATGCAGGTGTTTTCGGAACTGTATGAATTTAACGAGAAACTTATATTGAATTTGAAATTTAACCGTTTGCCGGTAAAAAAAGTGGCAGAAGGATTTAAATACGTGCCCGAAATGCTCGATGGCAAAAAGGTGCTCGACGGCAAAGACGGGGAGATAATCTCCGAATACACTGTAAATCTGGGAAAGAGTGACGCCGTTTCGCAAATAGATTATTTGAACGGAAGAAAAGCATCGTTGGCAAAATGTAAGGAAGAAAGTTTTACGGAATACAAAAAATACAGTTCGCTTTACGTAAAAATATTTTTTATGATAGGGGTATTAATGGCGGTTTTGCTGGCTTAAAGATTTATGGATATAAGTATTATTTTTAAAATAGCCGCTATCGGCATAATAATCACTATAATATGTCAGGTACTTAAAAAGTCCGACAGGGACGATATCGCTACACTGGTAAGTCTTGTGGGGCTGATTATCGTATTAACGGTTGTCATTACTATGATTGCAGATCTGTTTTCGCAGATTCGGCAGTTGTTTGATATGTTCTGATGTATGTTTTTCGTCTTTGCTGTATTGCGGTAATTACCGCGGTAAGCGCGTTTATATTAAAAAGCCACAAGTCCGAACTGGTTCCGCTTTGTTTAACTGCGGGCGGGATATTAATCTTTTTGTATGCGTTCGATTATCTTGCGGAGAGTATAGAATTTATTAAGCAATTTTCACAAACGACGGGAATTGACAACGAAATAATTCGTACGGTTTTTAAAATTATAGGTATCGGATTTATAATCGAGCTTACCGCAGGGTCGGTAAAAGAACTGGGATTTGAGGGGGTAGCGGATAAACTGATATTATGCGGAAAAATAATTCTGTTCGTTGCTGCTATCCCTATACTGTCAAGCGCATACAAAATAATAGTTTCACTGATAAATCTCGTATAATTAAACTTGCGGCAATTCTCGTACTGGCGGTTATCGCCGCGATTCTCGTGTGCGTGGGCGGGACGGCGTTTGCCGCCGACGAAGGCAGGCAAGAGTTAAGCGAGAGTATTAAAAAACTATTACAGGACCTTGATTTATCCGATTTGCAAAATTATCTTGACCAAAATGCCGACAGTTACCTGTTTAATTTTGGCGGTACTGCAAAGGAAATTATCGAATATCTTGTAGGTGGAAACCTTTCTACCGATTATACGGGTTATATTAACGAACTGTTTTCGATTATTTTCAAGGACGTAATAAGTCTTATACCGGCGTTTGCTACCGTAACGGCTATTTCGCTGTTGTCTGCTGTGGTAAGTTCTGCGGAAGGAACTATAATAGGCAAGTCTATTTCAAAAATAGTGCATCTTGCCTGTTATTCCGTAATTATAGTAATCATTTCTTCTATGCTGACCGGCGTCGTTACCGGTTGCGTTGAGTGCATAAACGGCGTAAGGAAGCAAATTGAAATAATTACTCCGATACTTGCGACTTTGACGGTTTTAACAGGCGGCACGGGTTCGGCGGCAATTTACCAGCCTTCTGCAATCTTTTTGTCCGGCGGCGCAGTCGAAATAGTAAGCAACTTTATATTTCCCGCAACTATTGGCGTAATTGTTTTGAATTTTATGTCAAAGTTTAACCCGCAAATGTCTTTTTCGGGTGTTACTAATCTATTAAAAAGCTTAATGAAATGGGTTATAGGGATTACAGTAACCGTATTCAGCATATTTATTACAGCGCAGAGTTCGGCTTCTTCCTTATTCGACGGGATATTGTTCAAAGCAACGAAATACGTTATAGGCAATTCTGTTCCCATTGTGGGGAATTTTTTATCAAGCGGATTCGATATGTTGCAGTCTGCGGGGCTCTTAATAAAAAGTTCGGTTGGCACGTGCGGCATAGTTTTACTTTTGTTCGAAATAATTCAGCCTGTAATTTTGCTGGTCGCGTTCTCGATAATTTTAAAAATTGCTGGGGCGATTGTGCAGCCTTTAGGTGAAAACACTTTATATTCACTATTGTCCGATTTATCAAAGGATATCGAATATTTTATTGCAGGGCTTTTGACCGTTGCGTTTATGTACGCGCTTGTAATCATGCTGATAATAAATTCTGCAAACTGTTTTATATGAAAGTATATTTGCTTACCGCGGCGGGAGTTATTTTTCTGTCGGTAGTTGTTTCTCTATTAATTCCGGAGGGAAAACTTCATAAATCGGTTACGTTTGTAATGCGATTAATATGTATAGTTGTACTGATACAACCGGTTACGGGAATTTTTAAAATAGGCGATTCTGCAACTTCAACCGAGTTTTTCGATTACGAGTATGTATGCGGCGTTTACGCCGAGCATCAGAGCGGAGAGCTTGAAAAACTCATTGAAAAAGAATTCGACGTTTCAGCCGAGTGTGACGTTAAAGTAGAGTATTCCGCGGGAGAATTCAAAGTTTCCGGAGTGAATGTTCAGATAGATGAAAATAACTTGAAATTAATTGATGAAATTCAAGCATATTTGGACGGGTTGAAATATATAAATATAACAGTATATGCGAAAAGTACTTAATTTCGTTAACGATAATAAAAAAATAATTATAGTAGTCGTTTTGATTATCATTCTAATAGGCACTATTTATTTTATAAATAAATCGCAGGAGAAGGATAAGCAGACGTCCGTAGGTACGGCACAAAAAAGCAATGCCGAAATCAAGTTGGCGGGAATTTTGACTTCGATAGACGGAGTAGGCGCTGCCGACGTTATGATTAACGAGGGCGACAAAGGTATTTTAGGGGTCGTAATAGTGTGCGAAGGCGCCGATAATATTATGACCAGAAGCGATATTTTGAACGCGGTTTCCACAGCGTTGAACGTGGATAAAAATTTGATAGCAATTTATTCAATGAATAATTAAGGAGATATATATATGTCTAAAAAGAAAAAAATCATTATCATGTCCTCACTTGTATTTTTACTCGCGCTTACCGCAGTTTTAAACGTACTGCTTGCCACAAACGTTATAGCTTCCGGTAATTCGAACGCGGCTGTAACCACGTCGAATTATTTTACGACTTTCCGTTCTGAAAGATCGACTACCCGCAGTGAAGAGCTTATCCAGCTTGACAGCGTAATCGCTCTTTATGAAGAAGACAGCGACAAGTATAAAGAAGCGGTTAATCTTAAACTTAAAATAGTCGAGATGATGGAAAACGAGCTTATGCTTGAAACGCTTATCAAATCCCGCGGATTTTCAGATGCGGTAGTCTCTATAGGAATGGACAGCGATAATGTTAATGTTTTCGTGAATTCCAACGAATTGGACTACAATACGGCTATGTCTATATATACTATGTTGAAGGACGAAGTCGGTGTTGCCCCCGGAAGTATAATAATTTTACCTGTTTATTCGCAAGTTTAATATAAATATTTGCAAAATTTTTAATTACGTGTTATACTAATACAAAGGAGAAAGTCAAATGGCACACATCAGGCACGATCCTACGGCTACGCAAAAGGGAAAAATAACTTATAATTCGGGAATAGTCAGCGGTATAGTAGCTATAGCCATAAACGAAGTTGAGGGAGTAACGCTTTTAAACAACAAAAACAAGGGCGTAAAACTTAATTTCGAAAAAAACGGAATAGTCGCCGACATAAGCGTTAAAGTTGACAGTAACAGCAACGTTTCCGCACTTGCCTTTAAAATACAGCAATCAATAAAACATAACGTTGAGTCAATGACCAGTTACAAGGTTGCTAAAATAGACGTTCACATTCAAGACGTCAATTTCCCTGACGCGGCAATATAATAAAATTACGATATTCCCTTAAATTTTTAAGGGAATATTTGTTGTAGGTTAAATATGAGAACAAAAGCGAGAGAAGTAGTTTTTCAAATTGTGTTTGCATCGCGTTTCGAGGGCGCGGACGAGGGGTTAAAGCGTGCGCTTTATAAAAAGGAGAAACTCACGGCCGACGATATTTCTTATGCGGAAAACGTTTTATCTTTAATTGAAGCGCATTCGGCGGAGCTTTCGGGAATTATAGACAAGCGTTCGGTAGCGTTTCCCGAATCCCGCCTGTTTCCGGCAGATAAAAGCATAATTTTGGTTGCGCTTGCGGAAATACTTTATGTTCAGGATGTGCCGAAAGCGGTTTCTGTAAACGAGGCGGCCAACATTGCGTCTAAATATTCGTCTGCAAAGAGCGCGTCATTCGTTTCGGGTATTCTGTCGGAGGTTGAAAAGGGTTAATGTGCGTGTTAATTGACGGTAAGGCGTTGGCTTCTGAAATGCGCAAGCAAATTAAAGATGGCGTAACTACATACAAAATGCGACACGAGCGCGATATAGGGCTTGCCGTAATTATGGTAGGCGAAAATCCCGCTTCAGCTATATATGTACGCAACAAAATAAAAGCGTGTGAAGAGGTGGGTATAAAATCGTTTGCAATTTACTTGCCTGCAAACATTGACCAGAAAGAACTTGAAGCACAAGTTAAATCACTTGCCGCCGATAAGAATATTGACGGTATTCTCGTCCAGTTGCCGCTTCCTGCGCATATTTGTGCGGACGAGGTTTTAAAACTGGTTCCCGCGGCAAAAGACGTTGACGGATTTTCTGCCGAAAATGTCGGGAAACTTTGTCTCAACGGAGAAAGTCTTGTGGCGTGCACGCCAAACGGCGTAATGAAAATGCTCGAAAAGTACGATGTGAATCCTGCCGGTAAAAGGGCGGTTGTGGTCGGCAGATCTAATATAGTTGGTAAACCGATGGCTATGCTTTTGCTTAATGCCGACGCAACGGTTACCGTGTGTCACAGTAAAACCGAAAATCTAAAAGAAGAATGCAAAAAAGCCGACATAGTAGTTGCCGCCGTCGGCAAGGCTAAATTTATAACCGCCGATATGGTAAAAGATAATGCCGTAGTTATTGACGTTGGAATGAACCGCGACGAAAACGGTAAACTTTGCGGCGACGTTGATTTTGAAAATGTTAAAGAGAAATGCTCATATATTACACCCGTTCCCGGTGGCGTGGGGCCGATGACAATAACCATGTTAATGTACAATACGCTTAAAGCGGCTTGTTTGGGAGATAAACTTTGACTTTCCGTGATAAATACGAGCTTTATGCAGTTGAATTCAACCGCAGTCTTGAAAAATTTTGCAATAATCTTGATTGCCGCCCGCAAGTTCTATGTGACAGTTTAAAATACAGTTTAAATCTCGGCGGCAAGAGAGTGCGCCCCGTGCTTATGTTTGCGGCGGCGGATTTGCTTGGTGTTGAAAGACGAAAACTTGCAGGATTTGCGCTTGCCTTGGAACTAATTCATACCTATTCACTTGTTCACGACGATTTGCCGGAAATGGATAACGATGATTTTCGGCGCGGAAAACCTTCAAATCATAAGGTGTACGGCGTTGGGAATGCGGTTTTAGCCGGCGACGGGCTTTTAAACACTGCGTATTCGCTTCTTTTAAAAGAGTGTAAAAACGGTTCCGACTATATTTCCGCAAGTGAATTTGTCTGCGATTCGGCAGGGATTTATGGAATGATTGCGGGGCAGTCGGCTGATTTGATGCATGAAAACGATAAAAGCTACAACGAGGCGACGCTTGATTTCATTTATGAAAATAAGACGGGTA
Organism: uncultured Christensenella sp.; assembly: GCA_910579525.1. Lineage (GTDB taxonomy): Bacteria > Bacillota > Clostridia > Christensenellales > Borkfalkiaceae > Coproplasma. The sequence continues at coordinate 17,720 of CAJTUK010000010.1, forward strand.
AGCTTATTACCGCGTCGGTTGTGGTGCCTAGCATACTCTGCGGCGGCAGATGTTATTCCGAATTGAAAGCGTTCGGGCGTGACCTTGGGTTATTATTTCAGATTACAGACGATATTCTCGACGTTGAAGGAAATTTCAACGAATTGGGTAAGAGTATAGGTAAGGACGGAGAAGAGGGAAAATATACTTCGGTAGGCGTTTATGGGTTGGACGGCGCCAAACTTCGGGCAGATGTTCTTGCACAGCGTTGTCGCGCGCTGTTGGAAGGAATTGACGGCGACGGCGAATTTTTAAGTAAATTTGTTGATTTTGTTCGCACGAGAAGCGCGTAAAAAAGATTATTGACAAAGCATATTGCATATGATATAATTATATAAACGAATATAGTGGTGCAGTATTCTAGTCAGTTTTCATTGAACCGAAGACGGGGGTAAAATACCGTTAAAGGGCATATCGATGAAGTTTCTGGTGTTTGCTTGCTTTGCCAAAAGTGGGTGAATGCTGGGAGTAAAGGATTATGGGAGCTAGGTAACGGCATACCGCAGCCCACCCCATTTTCCGTGGAGGCGCACAACCTTTAAACGGCGGTGCGTATAAACCTGCTGTCAGGCGAAAGCTTGGTACAGAGTAGCCTGCCTTGAGTGAAGACAGCGGATAACAGACCCGCGGTGATTTCCGTTCGGCCGGACGGGGTTTGCCTATTGCTGTTTGAAATTGTCGTTTGCAAAAGAGGATTAGCTCAATGAAAATTGTCAATGAAAGATTCTAGACTGTCTTTATATTAGAGATTACGGTGTGGACTAAGTGGTAATTCGGTTATGCGCAAGCGTCCGTGCTCTTAAAAGGAAACTGCTTCTTCGGCGACGGGAAGTGAGGGCGGGGGAAATCCTACCGAACCTAAGCCGCAAAGTTTATTTAATATAAACCACTATATTGTTTATTATTTATTGCGCTAAAAGGCGCGTAATATATAAATTATTATGGAAGAAGAAATACAACTGAATTCAAACGCTCACGACGGTAAAGAAAACAAAGAAGAGCCGCCAAATTCTAAAGTTAAGCATACGCATAAAAAGAAAGCTAAAAAGAAGCACAAATACGCCTGGCTTATATGGGGAATTTCGGTGTTTTTTCTTTCGTTTGCACTTACCGTCGTATTTAGTTTTCTGACTGAAGTAGCAATAAAGGACAGCGCTGCTTTTATATGCGTAATAGTGCTGTTCGTCCTTTTGATTTTGAATATAGGGTGCGACGTGCTTGCAAACGCTATTATGTCGTGTAGTCCGGAAGCGTATCATGCAATGGCTTCGCGTAAAATAAAGGGAGCGAAACGAGCTGTTACTTTTTGCCGTAACGCAAGCAAGCTTTCAAGTATTTTCGCTGACGTTATCGGGGATATTTGCGGCATTGTCAGCGGTTCGGCGGGCGCGGCGCTCGTCGTTCATATGGCAACTACTGGTTCAACCGAGGCGCTAATTGCCTCTATCGCAATAAGCGCTATTATTGGCGCGCTTACCGTCGGTGGCAAAGCAATATTTAAATATTTTGCAGTAAAATTCAACAGGCAGATAGTATTCGGGTTTGCCAGATTTACTACCTTCTTTAAAAAGGAAAGGTAATGCTTGAAAATATAACTAAAGAACAACTTAAAAGTATGACTTTAAAAGAGCTTTTGGCTCTTTGTGAAGAGGCAAGGGAAAAGATTACGTCCACCGTTTTGAAAAACGGCGGACATCTTTCTTCTAATCTCGGAACGGTAGAACTTACCGTTGCGTTGAACTATGTATTTGATTTTCCGCACGATAAACTTGTTTTTGATGTCGGGCATCAGTGTTATACACACAAACTGCTTACCGGCAGATACGGTAGATTCGACACTTTAAGGAAAAAGGACGGAATTTCAGGGTTCCCAAAGAGAGACGAGAGCGTTTACGATTGCTATAACGTGGGGCATGCGGGTACCTCGGTTTCTGCCGCTTTGGGAATTGCTAAAGCTAGAGACGTAAAGGGTGAAGATTTCAACGTAATAGCTTTGGTTGGCGACGGGTCTTTTAATAATGGGCTGATTTATGAAGCGTTTAACAGTTTGAGAATGTTAAATTCAAAAATTTTACTCATTTTAAACGATAACGGTATGTCTATCGCGCCAACGGTAGGAAGTATGCACGAGTATCTTGAAATACTTTGCGAGGATTCGGCTCGTAAAGAAAAAAACGAACGGCATGCTAAAATTTTCGAGCGTTTCGGGTTTGGGTACGACGGTGTGTACGATGGTAACGACCTTGAAAAGATGATTGAAAAGCTTACCGAAATCAAGCAAAGGCTTAAATCGGAGTCCGTAATCCTTCATATAGTAACTAAAAAAGGCAAGGGATATTCTTTTTGTGAAGAGAATCCCGAAGCCACGCACGGAATTTCGAACGGCGCTAACATTGAAAAGGAGTATTCGCAGGTTTTAGGCGATACGCTAACGCGCCTTGCCGACAAAGACGACAGGATTGTGGCTGTGACCGCAGCTATGACTTCCAGCCTCGGATTATCCGGTTTTTTCGAAAAATATCCAGACCGGTCTGTTGACGTCGGCATTTGTGAGGAACACGCGACGATTTTGTGCGCTTCTATGGCGACGGAGGGCTTAAAACCTTATTACGCCGTTTATTCGACTTTTTTGCAACGCTCTTTTGACGAGATTATGATAGATATTTGCGGGCAGAATTTGCCCGTTACGCTCTGCGTTGACAGAGCCGGTGTTTCCGGCGCCGACGGAGAAACGCATCAAGGGGTTTTTGATTTATCTTTTTTGAGTATGATACCCAACTTGACTATAGCCGCCCCTAAAGATGTGAGTGAATTCGAAGCAATGATTGAATTCAGTGCGGGGTATAACGCTCCGTTAGCTATTAGGTATCCGCGGGCAGGCAAAAGCATATTCGGAAAAAAAGAAAAAATAGTTTTAGGAAAATGGGAAATACTGACGGGCGGTATAGTTGAATACGTAATACTTGCTTGTGGAGAAAGGGCTATAACGGAGTCACTGCGCGCAGCGGAAGAACTTGGCAAATTGAAAATAAGTGTTTCTGTTGTCAATGCGCGTTTTATTAAACCTTTAGACGGGCAAATGCTTGAAAAAATTATAGATAAGCATATCGTTACAGTAGAAGATAATGTTCTTACAGGCGGCTTCGGTGCACTGGTTAATTCTTATTATGCGCATAGGGGTAAGGTCGTTAAAAATTTTGCTTATCCCGATAAATTTATACCGCAGGGTAGCGTTACGGAGTTAATGGACGAATACGGAGTAAGCTCGCAGGCAATAGTCGATTATATAAAAGCAAATGAGAATAGATAAATTTCTGTCTGAAAAACTGGGTTCGAGAACGAAGGCGCAAGCTGCGATATCAAAAGGTTTAGTGCTTATAAATGGTAAAACGGTTTCAGCTTCTTATGATTTTAAAGAGGGCGATAGTCTTCAAATTCTTAAAGCAGAAGAAAATTTTGTATCGGCGGGTGGGTTTAAACTTTCGAAAGCTATAAAAGATTTCGGAATTTCAGTAAACGGAAAAATTTTTGCTGATATAGGGGCGAGTACCGGAGGTTTTACCGATTGTCTTTTGCAGAACGGCGCTGAAAAAGTTTATTGTATCGACGTCGGCGACAGTCAGTTAGACAGTAAGTTGAAAGATAAAAATATAGTAATAATCGATAGCTTCAATGCGCGCAGTTTGCATAAAGGATTATTTTCGGAACCGCTTGACGGAGTGGTTATAGACGTCAGTTTTATTTCCCTTACATATATTTTGAAAGCCGTATCTGACGTTATTGGAAAAGATAAAATAGTTTTGGCGTTAATTAAACCGCAGTTTGAATGTGAGAGTAGGAGTGTAGGAAAAAACGGAATAGTGAGGGACAACAAAATCCGTTTAAAAATAATAAAAAGAATATGCGAATTTGCAAATTCAGTTAAACTTGCACCGCAAAATATTACAGTCGCGCCGATTGTTAAAGGTAAAAATATAGAATATATCGTCTATCTCAAAAAGGGGGCGCGCCCAGCAGATTTGGATGATATTTTTAAGACCGTTGTGAATTAACGACGGTTTTTTTGTATATTAATAAAAAATATTCATTAAATCTCTTGCAATTTTGAATATTTGAGTGTATAATACATTTAGTATGAAGGTGGGAATATATTTAAACAATAAATACTTTTCGGAAGAAAATCCCTACGTTGATAAAATAGTGAGGGCGGCTTTTTCCAAATGTATAACCGTAAAAGATTATTCCGATCTTGAAGGACTGGATGTGTTGTTTGTTCTGGGCGGTGACGGAACAATTTTGACTGTTGCTACAGAGTGTGCACGTCGTCATGTCAGAATAATTGGCGTCAATTACGGACACATAGGTTTTTTAGCCGAATTTGAGCCGGACAAGCTGGACGAAGCGATAGAACTTGTTAAAGGCGGTGAGTTTTATACTCAATCGCGCAGTATGATAGAAATCAAATGCGGAGATAAAGAGTTTTATGCTTTAAACGATTTGGTCATTCAGCGAGCTACCGGCGGAGAAAATTTTACGAATACGGTAAACGTTCATGCGGAGATTGACGGAACTACCGTAGATAATTTTTCTGCAGACGGAATAATAGTAAGTACTCCTACGGGGTCAACCGCATATTCGCTTTCTGCGGGAGGTTCTGTTCTTACTCCGGATATTGCCGCTTTTATTATTACGCCGATTTGTCCACATTCGTTACATTCACGGCCGGTTGTATATTCCGATGATTCTTTATTGGTTTTGAAGCCTGTAAAATCCGAAGTTCCCCTGCGAATTATTGTGGACGGCAAACCTTCGGGTTGGGTAAACAGCGGAGAGTATGTCGAAGTTAAAAAATCACGGTATTCCGTTGAATTTATTACAAAAAACGATAAAAACTTTTTTAATAAACTGTTAGTAAAACTTAACATATGGAGTAAATAATGCAAAGATCTTTAAGACAACAAAAAATTTTGGAAATCATTGCAACCAAAGAAATCGATACGCAGGAAGAATTGTGCGAAGAACTGAATAAAGCAAATTTTAACGTTACTCAAGCAACGATATCTCGCGACGTTAAAGATTTAAAGCTCTATAAAGTTGCGGGAACCGTAAAAAAATATAAGTATGCCAGTTTTGACAGTTACGTCGACAGCGTAACCAACAGAATGACTAATCTTTTTAAAGGTTGTGTGTTGGGTATAAAATCTGCGAACAATCTTATTCTTGTTAAGACAATGCGCGGTAATGGGTCTACGGTAGGTGTTTTTGTAGATAGTTTGAATATTGAGGCGATTATAGGCAGCGTTGCGGGTGACGATACGCTTTTGATTGTGGTCGACAGTAATGACCACACTGAAGCGGTAATGGAAATACTTAAAGAATATTTGAGCTGATGTTACGCAGATTGCAAGTCAAAAATATAGCGCTCATTTCAGAAGCGGATATAGAATTTGACGAAAAACTCAATATTTTATCCGGTGAAACGGGTTCGGGTAAGTCGGTAATTTTGGATTCGATTAACTTCGTACTCGGCTCAAAGGCGGATAAATCTATGATAAGATACGGCGAGCAAGAAATGTCTGTGCGCGCCGAATTTTACGTGAACGAAGATAGTGCGGCGGTGAAAGTTTTAAACGGTTTCGATATTGAAACCGACGGAGAAATTATAATTTCGCGAAAATACAATTTAGAAGGCAAAGGCGGCATAAAGATAAACGGCAATGCCGTGACGGCATCTATGCTTAAAAGCTTAACACAGCATCTAGTTGACGTTCACGGGCAGAGCGAACACTTTTTTCTTTTGCAGGAAGAAAATCAACTTAAAGTTATTGACGGTATTTCCGGAGACGAGGCAGAAAAAGTTAAAAAAGCGTTGGCTTTGGAAATATCTAAAAAGAAAGAAGTAAAGTCAAAAATCTCGGTTTTAGGCGGAAATGCCGAAGAGCGGGAACGCCAGCTTGACGTTTTAAGATATCAGATTAACGAAATTCGTTCGGCCGACATTCACGAAGGCGAATTTGAGCAACTTAAAGAAAAACAAAACATTATTGCTAATACGGAAAAAATTTTGACAGCGTTAAACGCAGTTAATTCGATATTATCCGACGACGGCGGCTGTCTCGATTCAATTACTTCCGCTAAACATTGCATAACGGGAATTTCTGCAATAAGCGAAGATTATTCAAAATTGTATGAAAGAATCGAGAGTGCGGGGGTTGAGATCGCGGATATTGCCGAAACAGTAAGCGACTTCGCCGAAAGCGTTACTTTTGACGAAAACGAGGCTCGCGAAACGGATGAAAGAATTACGCTTATAAAAAATTTAAAAAAGAAATACGGTGCGGACGAAATACAAATACTTGAATTTTTAGCCGTTGCCGAAGAAAAAGCGTCGTCGCTTGAAGATGGCGCGTCACTTATCGATAAATATGAAAGACAATTAGCCGAGTGTAATCGTAATATTTATTCGCATTGTCGAACGCTTTCCGATATCCGTAAACATGCCGCCGAAACTTTTTGTAAATCAGTAACGCAGGAGCTTAAAACTCTAAATATTCCTAATGCGGATTTTTCTGTTCATTTTGAAGATTACGATGAGAATACGGCAGATTTAAATTGTGCGAATGGGTCGGATAAACTGTGCTTTATGTTTTCCGCAAATAAGGGAGAACCGCAAAAGCCGTTAAATAAAGTTATTAGCGGAGGCGAAATGTCGAGATTTATGCTTGCTCTAAAAACTTTGCTCAAAGATGTTAACGGCATATCTACTTATATTTTTGACGAAATCGACACGGGAATAAGCGGCTTTACCGCAAAGACAGTTGCGGAAAAATTTGTAAATATTTCGCGCAATACTCAAATACTTGCGGTTTCTCATCTCGCGCAGGTTTGTGCGGCAAGCGACGCGCAATTTCTTATATACAAGACGGAAGAGAGTGGAAAGACTTTGACTAAAGTGAAAAAACTTGATGCCGATAGCAAGGTTGATGAGATAATAAGATTAACCGGCGGAGGTGTTTCGGCTGCGGCCAGACAACACGCTATAGAGCTTATACAACAATTTAAAAAATAATTAAGGCGGCGAAAGCCGTCTTTTTTGTATACAATTAAAAGTGTTGCACACAATACTTTTGTTATGTTTTTAAGAAAAAAAAGTTTTAAAGCAATACTTTTATTAATAACCGTTATAATATGTTCGTTTACGTTTGCACCGTTTACGGCGTCGGCAGACAGTAGCGGCTTTTATTTGGGGGGCTTTCCTGCCGGTTTTGTGTTGAGCACTACGCGCGTAGAGGTGGTAGGGCTTTGTGAAGTTATTACCGAAGACGGTGTGTTCTGCCCTGCACGTGATGCCGGAATTTCCGCAGGCGATGTAATCAGCGGAATAAACGGCGAGCAAGTAAAAAAAGCCGCAGATATAAATACAATTATCGCGCGCGAATATAAAAAATACGAAATAACGTTGTTAAGAAATAACGAAAGCGTTAAAGTATCGATTACACCGGTAAAGGAGAGGGCTTCCGGTGGGAAGCGCATAGGGATACTCGTTAAAGACAGTATAAACGGAATAGGCACAGTAACTTATATAGATAAGACAAACAATAAGTTCGCTACTTTGGGGCATCCTATAACCGATACGGATAATAAAATGTTTGAAATAAACGGCGGAACGGTTTACGACAGTATAATATACGACGTTAAACGCGGAGTAAGGGGTACGCCGGGTGAGCTTAAAGGTGCGTTTGAAAACAGCGTTATAGGAGAGGCAAAGATAAACTGCTCTTGCGGAGTTTACGGTGAGCTCAACAAAAATTTTAACTGTTCAAAGCTTATAAAAGTTGAAAAGGCAAGTATGGACGAAGTTTCAATCGGCACCGCTTATATCTATTCAACAGTTTACGGTAAAGAAGCAAAGATGTACAAAATATCTATTGCAAAAGTCGACAAAAATAACAGAGACAACAGAAATTTTGTAATTAAAGTGGAAGACAAAGAATTGTTGGAAAGAACGGGCGGTATAGTTCAGGGGATGAGCGGGAGTCCGATATTGCAGAACGGCAAACTGATAGGTGCTGTTACTCATGTGTTCATAAACGATCCTACACGCGGTTATGGAATAGGTATCGATAAAATGACAAGTTCATATTAATAGGCAATTCCTCATATAATTGTATATGAGGAATTTGTCGTTATTTGCAAAAAACAGAGATAAAAAATATTTTCTTGCCTTTATAATAACGCTTGCGTGCTCAATTATATGTGGCATAGTACTATACAAACCTGTAACGGTTAATGTTTATTTCGTCAATTACGGCAACGAATACGTGTTCAACGTTTTTAGCTTTAATAATTCTCCGTTGTTTCTTGCGCATTTGCTGGCGGATTTGGTTTATTTTTATATATTTTTTCTGATTTGCTATTTTACTAAATTAAAATATTTGACTTTGATATTTTTATATTTACGCGGATTGTTTTTCGGTCTTTACGCCGTGGTTTTAATTTGTGTGACTTCATTGAGCGGCGTGCTGGTAACAATTTTTGTGTTTATTCCGTCAACGCTGGTTTCGCTTTTAATTTGTTATATTATTTCGGAAACTTGTAAAAAGTGCGATTATTGGTGGAATTTTTTAATTCCCGCGGCGCTTGCGCTTATAGATGGAATTATTTTAATGCTGTTGGTTAACGTTGTTTTCAGAATAGTAATTATTATAGTATAACAGCTTATAATATGCGCATACTGCTTATATGAAAAAGTTATGTGCAATTATGCTGACTTCCGCGGTTATTTTATCGAGCGGAATATTCAGTGGTTTTACGCTTGAGAATAAGCAGCGTTCGCTCGTACACGGGTGTAAATCGGCTTATCTTATGGATTACGGGTCGGGAGAATGTATCTATAAAGAGAACGAGACGGCGCGCATGCCGATCGCAAGCGTTTGCAAAGTTATGACACTGACGCTTGTTTTCGACGCAATAAACGCCGGTAGCCTTAACTTGACGGATGTTGTTACGGTAAGTGAAAAAGCTTCGGGGATGGGCGGATCGCAGGTATTTCTGAAAGCGGGTTGCGAATACAACATAGACCAACTTATAAAAAGCGTTGTTGTTTGTTCCGCCAATGACAGTTGCGTGGCGCTCTCTGAAACCGTTGCCGGTGCAGAGGAAGCGTTTGTTGCGAAAATGAACAAAAAGGCGGCTGAACTCGGTTGCAGTAACACTCTGTTTGCAAACTGTACGGGATTGCCTCGTGAACCGCAGTATTCGTGTGCGAAGGACGTTGCGGTGATGTTTTCGAATTTAATAAAGAACGAGGACTATTATAAGTACAGTAAAGTCTGGCTCGAAGACTTTCAACATCCTGAAAACAGAACGACTTCTATGACAAACACCAATAAACTCATACGCAAGTATTCTTTCTGCGACGGTGGTAAAACCGGTTTTACGAACGAGGCGGGATTCTGCCTTGCTTCTACGGCAAAAAAGAATAATATGCGTTTGGTTTCCGTAGTGCTCGGCGGTTCAACGAGTGATGACAGGTTTGCTTCCGCAATGAATATGTTCGAATACGGATTTGCAAATTATAAAAACAAAATTGTTCTCGATAAAGACGTGACTTTGAACGACGAGTTTTTTGCACGGGGAGGTAAGAGAGATACCTTTAAAGTTAGACCTGAAAGAAATTCTTATGTTTTCTCTGCGGTAAACGAAACGCCGGAAATAAGTTATCATATGGTAGCATATGACGTTAAAGCTCCAGTAGCTGAAAATTCAGTAGTGGGATATATCGAAGTATATAAAAACAATGTTTTAACAGATAGCGTTAATGTTGTTGCGGCTGAAAATCTTGAAAAAGCTAATTTTGGTGATTACTTTAAAAAGATTGCCGGGGAATGGGCAATTTAATTGTAAATCTATAAAGCGCGCTTTCCATAGGGAATTTTAGGTAGGGCGCGTGTGAAAGATTATTAGGCGGGGCGTTAAGCCTCGCCTTTTCTGATATTTATATTGCGTGGATGAAGAAGTCTATTTGTGATCCAGAAGGATATGGATATATTCTATATTCGACAATATTTAATATGTTGTATTACTTTCATTTTTGTGATATAATCATTATAAGGTAAACAGTAATTTGGTGGAGAAATATTATGAAAAAAACTATTACTTTACTGCTTTTGATATGTATATTATGTATGTTTACGGGGTGTTCCGATAATACATATGCAATTCCCGAAAACCATTGCATAGTCGGTTTGGACAATACTTATAAGTTATATTCGGAAAGTGAAAGTGGTTTTTGTGCGCCTATTGATAAGGAAATCAACGGCATAGAAAAGGAAGATAATACGAACTATTATTCCGTCGTAAAAGGCGCGAATTATACGATAGTTGTTGACAATTTTGTTAACGCATTAGATGGTTTCGGTTGGGCGGCACCAAACGATTTTCTTACAAATGGCGCATATTGGCAAGGGCATATTATTACAAGATTTGAAAAATGGTATACAGACGAATTACCTATAAAACCCGAAGTCTTTTATAATACAAATTACAGTCAAGTAAACGACAACGTTCCCGTAACATTTAATAAGAGTTGCACCGTAAAAGCGTATATCGAACCTTATATGAATGTCGGCGGGATATACGAAATCGTTGAAAAAGGTAAACCGTTGGAAAGTTATGAGGATGTTCCCTTATACGATGACGGAACGGTTGGCGAAAAAGAAGGGGTTTATTATCTTTTGCTTAAAGAAGAGGTTTGCACGCATCAAGACGCTTGGAAAACTAATTTCGATATAACAACTTATTCGTATGAATATTTTGATGCTGACTTGGGATTAGGCGGTAGTTCGATACGAGCGCAATTTACCGCCAACCGGTTAAGTGTTGACGAAAATCAAGAGTTGTGGCTGTATCAAGTATGCAGGACGTATAGCGGCAAACATTTCGTCTACCCGTGTGTATATGTAGGCACATTGGGAATTGCTATGCCCGTAAGACAGCACGAATTGAAGTTGGATTTTGAGAGTTGATTTTAAGTTATCAATAATACGAAACGGTAATTTAGCGGGGAACTTTTAAAATGCTAATAGAGAAACCACTTGTTTCTTCAAGAATAACTGTGCGGAATTATCAAAAGTCAGACCTGCCATATCTTACCGCAATGTGGTTTGATAAGGAAAACGGC
>CAJTUK010000011.1 GCA_910579525.1 uncultured Christensenella sp.
TACTTTGAATTTAATGAATTTTTTGCGTTTTTTGCGATATTTTCGGCGGTAAAGCCGAAATGCTTATACAGCGTTTTGTAATCCCCGCTCAGCCCGAAGGTGGTCATTGCAATAATCTTTCCCTTGTCGCCCGCATATTCGCGCCAGCCAAGCGGACTTGCCGCCTCCACACAAACGCGCGCCTTAACCTCCGTCGGAATTACAGACTGCTTATATTTTTCCGTCTGCCTATCAAACAGCTCGAAGCACGGCAAAGAAACAACCCTTGCCTTAACCCCGTCCTTTTCAAGCAAAGCCTTCGCCTGTGCGCACAGCTCCACTTCAGAGCCGGTTGCAATTAAAAGCACGTCCGGCTTTTCCCTGCAGTCCGCCACTGTGTACCCGCCTTTAAGTGCGTTACCGCCCTTATTAAATTGGGTTAAATTCTGCCGTGAAAGCACTATAGCAGTGGGGCAATCGCCGTTTAAAGCCGAAATATACGCCGATAACGTTTCGCTGTAATCGCAGGGGCGGAATACATTTATATCGGGCATTGCACGAAGCGCCGCAAGCTGTTCGACGGGCTCGTGCGTAGGGCCGTCCTCGCCGACGCCGATACTGTCATGGGTCAAAACGTAAATAACGGGCAGCTTCATAATTGCGCTCATACGCATTGCGCCTTTCATATAGTCCGAAAAGGTAAAGAAGGTAGAGCACACAACCTTAAGCCCGCCGTGCAGTGCAATACCGTTGCAAATGGCCGCCATAGCGTGCTCTCTTATGCCAAAGTGAATATTCCGTCCCGTTCTGTTTTCTGGCGAAAACCAGTCCTCGCCCTTCAAATCCGTTTTTGTCGAGGGGGACAGGTCTGCGGAGCCGGAAAGCAGATTGGCAACCGATTTGGCAATCTCGTTCAAGGCCTTTCCGCCGGAAATTCTCGTCGCCTCGGGCATATCCGCACCCGCCGTAACCGACGGCTTAATCTCGCGGTTTTCAAAGTATTCCTTATATTCACGGGCAAGCTCGGGATATTCGGCGGCATATTTTTCAAAAATCACCTTCCAGTCGTCCTCGGCCTTGCATTTCTCCTCGGCTATGCGGTGGCAATGATAGCGTACTGCCTCGGGCACGTCGAAGGGCTGCTCGTTCCAGTTATAAAAATCCTTGGTCAGCTTCAGCTGTTCTGCCGAAAGTGGAGAGCCGTGTATAGCGGCGCTTCCCGCAAGCGGCGTGCCGTAGCCTATTTGCGACTTGCATATAATTACGGTGGGCATATTCTCTTCACGCTGAGCGTCGGTAATCGCATTGCGAAGCTTCTGCGTATCGTTTACGTCGGAAACCTCAAGCACCTGCCAGCCCAAAGCGGCAAAGCGCATAGCCGTATTTTCCGAAAACGCGGTTGACGTATCGCCCTCGATGGAAATATCGTTTTTATCGTAAAACAGAATAAGCTTGCCAAGCTTTTGAGTTCCCGCAAAGGAGCAGGCCTCGTAGCTTATGCCCTCCTCCAAGCAGCCGTCGCCGCACAGTGCGTAGGTGTAATGATTTACTACTTTAAACCCCGCCCTGTTGAATTTGGCGCCCAGATATGCCTCGGCCAACGCAATTCCCACAGCGTTTGCAATTCCTTGGCCGAGCGGACCGGTAGAGCAGTCTACGCCGTCCGTCACGCCGTATTCGGGGTGTCCGGGGGTTTTACTGCCAAACTGTCTGAAATTCTTTAAATCCTCTTTTGTCACATTGAAGTTAAACAGGTGTAAAAGCGAATACAGCAGCATAGAGCCATGCCCCGCAGATAAAATAAATCTGTCGCGGTTTTCCCACTTGGGGTTTTTACAGCTGAATTTCAAGAAATCGGAAAACAGCGTAAAAGCTGCGGGCGCCGCTCCGAAACATATTCCGGGGTGACCCGAATTTGCCTTTGTAATCGCCTCGGCGGAAAGTATCCTTACCGCGTCTATGCATTTTTGATTGATATTTGTTTCCTGTGCCATTTAAAGCTCCTGAAAGTTTTTATAAACGTTTTTAAGTGCGGGATATAATGCGGTGAATATCTTATACCGCTTGTCATAGCCCGCCGCCGCGGCGCAATCGGGCTCAACGGTCTGCGTTACGGTAACAAGCTTGTTTACCGCCGATTGCGTATCCTTGTATTCGCCGCATGCAACCATTGCAAGCATCGCTCCGCCATATGCGGGACCTTCCTGCGTTTTCGGCGTCTGCACGGGCACGTTCAAAACGTCGGCGATAATCTGCCGCCATAACGGGCTTTTTGCGCCGCCGCCGCATATGCGGGTGCTGTTTACGGGTATGCCGCTCAATCTTGCAACCTCTACGCAGTCGCGCAGTGCAAACGCAACGCCCTCCATAACGGCAAGCGTCATTTGAGTGCGCGTAGTGGTGGGGCGCAGACCAATAAACGCCCCGCGCGCGTCCGTGTCGTTGTGCGGGCTTCTTTCACCCATAAGATAGGGCAGAAAAAACAAATCGTTTTTGCCGCGCAGCTTATCCGCGCCCCGCTGCTCGGCGGAAAATTCAGCCGTCTTTAAAACGTTTTCCATCCACCACATATTGCAGCTTGCCGCAGACAGAATACAGCCCATAAGGTGATATTTTCCGCTTGCGTGCGCAAAGGAGTGCAGCGCGTTGTTTTTGTCTACGGAAAAGCTGTCCTGCGCGATAAACACCGTTCCGCTTGTGCCAAGCGATATGTTGCAGTCGCCGTTGCCGACGGTGCCCGTGCCTATCGCCGCGGCGGCGTTATCTCCCGCACCCGCGCAAACGACTACGCTTCGGGAAATCTGCAGCTCCTTGCAAACGCTTGAAAGTATGTTGCCAACGGGCTGATAGCTTTCGTACAGCCGCGGCAATTGCCCCTCGGATATGCCGCAAATATCAAGCATTTCCTTTGACCAGCGCTTGTTTTTAACGTCAAGAAGAAGAGTGCCGCTCGCGTCCGAGTAATCGGTTGCGTGTACGCCCGTAAGTCTGTAAGCTATGTAATCCTTGGGCAGCATAATCTTTGCAATGCGCTTAAAGTTTTCGGGCTCGTTTTCCTTTACCCAAAGAATTTTCGGCGCAGTAAAGCCCGCAAACGCAATATTTGCAGTGTATTCCGAAAGCTTTTGCTTCCCCGTAACCTCGTTTAAATAATCTGTTTGCTTTTGCGTTCTGCCGTCGTTCCATAAAATGCAGGGGCGGATAACCTTATCGTTCTCGTCAAGAACAACAAGCCCGTGCATCTGCCCGCCTAAGCCTATGCCCTTTACCGCGGACTTATCCTGTCCCACCAAAAGCCGCATAATGCCGCCAATAACGCCGGAATACCAGTCCTCGGGGTTCTGTTCGCTCCAACCGTCTTTGGGGTAATAAACGTTGTAGGTCTGCGTTACGGTATTCAATATCGTTCCGTCCGCGGCAACAAGCAAAAGTTTTACCGAGGACGTGCCCAAATCTATTCCTATATAAGTGTTCATAAAATTTCCTTTAAGTTAAGTTGCCGCACAAAACACTGTTTTGTACGGCAACTGTTTATTATTTAAATAAAATGTTATTTACAATATGCTGTAAATATTCCTGATTGCCGCTTGAAGGAAGTTCGGGTGCGCCTAAGCCGTCGGCATAAGCCGCAAGCTCTTCCAAAGAAGTTTTTCCGGAAAGAATTTTTTTGCCGATTTCTGTATTCTTAAAGCTCGAATATTTCTGCTCCTTGAATTTATCAAGCGTGCCGTCCTCTATAAGCTTAGCCGCATTAATAAGTCCGAGAGCCCATGTATCCATACCTAATATAAACGCATGGAACATATCCTCGTAGGTGTAGGAGGGGCGGCGGTTTTTTGCATCGAAGTTAAGTCCGCCCGTAAGCCCGCCGGCCTTCAGAATTTCAAGCATAGCGTAGGTTGCGGTGTAAACGTCGCAGGGGAATTCGTCTGTATCCCAGCCGAGGAGATAATCGCCCTGATTTGCGTCAACCGAGCCGAGCATTCCGTTTATTGCGGAAATTCTAAGCTCGTGCTCGAAGGTATGTCCCGCAAGCGTCGCATGGTTTGCTTCGATATTCATTTTGAAATCCTTGTCAAGCCCGTGCGCCTTCAAAAAGCCGATAGCCGTCGCCGCGTCAAAGTCGTATTGGTGCTTCATGGGCTCCTTCGGCTTGGGTTCGATGTAAAAATCACCCTTAAAGCCTATGCTTCTGCCGTAAGCTACCGCCATTTTCATAAGGCGGGCAATGTTTTCCTGCTCGAATTTAACGTCGGTGTTCAAAAGCGTTTCATAGCCCTCGCGTCCGCCCCAGAAAACGTAGCCCTTTCCGCCGAGCTTAACGGTTATATCAAGCGCCTTTTTAACCTGCGCCGCGGCAAACGCAAAAACGTCCGCGCTGTTGGTCGAGCCAGCGCCGTTCATATAGCGGGGGTTGCCGAACATATTCGCCGTTCCCCAAAGGCACTTTATGTCCGTGCCCTTCATTTTTTCAAGTATGTAGTCTGAAATCTCGTCAAGCCGCGCATTGGTTTCCTTAATGTCGTCCGCCTCGGGCACAAGGTCAACGTCGTGCCAGCAGAAGTACTTTATGCCCAGCTTTTTCATAAACTCGAAGCCGGCGTCAACCTTTGCCTTTGCATGGGCCATTGTTCCTACCGTTTTGCCGAAGGCTTTGTCCGCCGTGCCTCTGCCGAACATATCTGCGCCGGTAGCGCAAAGGTTATGCCACCACGCCATAGCAAAGGGCAGCTGTTCGCTCATTTTTTTGCCGAGTATTACTCGGTCTGCGTCGTAAAACTTAAACGCAAATTTGTTTTTGCTTTCCGCACCTTCGTATTTCACCGAAGGTATGTTTCCGAAAATTTCTGTCATAAAAATGTTCCTCTTTATATAATGATTTAATATATTGTAAATTTAAAGCGTCGGTTCGGCACGCTACCGAACCGACGCCACAGTTCCGCTTTTTTTATTACGGATTTATTTAATTATGAATGCGCCGAAGGGCGGGATAAGTTGTTCGTTCTCGAAAATTCAAGCGCGATAGTCGTTTCAATCATTATCTTGTCAACGTTTACGCCGCTCGAGCCGGAAGTAAGCACGATTGTGTTTTCGCCCGCAACAAGATTAATCGTTATTACTATATTGCAGAAGTTGTGGTAAGCAACGCCGTTCTGCATATCGTTTTGGGTAAGATTATCCAATCCGTCAAGCTTTTGACCTTCAAGCGAAACGTCGCTGCCGTTGACGGAAAGGGAAGGCGCGCCCTCTGCGCCCAAAACTATTTCGGTAATTTTTTTGTCGTTCCACGAGCCGACGGAGGAAGCCATTCTCAGCGTAACCTTAACGTTTTCCGCGGCCTCCGCTGCGTTAAATCTCCATGTAATCGTCTGTCCCGCGCTCGCTTCGCTTCCGCCGAAGTAGCCTACGTTGGAAACAAGCGGACCGTCCTCTTTACCGGATTCGGTAAACTCGTGCTTGTTTAATTCTATGGTCATTGTAGCGTTGTCGGCAACGTCCTTGTCGTCAAGCTCGGCGTATTCCGCCTCGTAATGATAAACGCCCTCAACCGGCGCAACAGGCGCCGTATTGATAGCCTTGCAAACCCTGCAAAGCAAGCCGCCCTCATCGAATTCATGTTCGGCTTTTTCGCTGACTTCGCCGTCGTGCGCGCAAACCGCCGCATGCCAGTGATAGGTTGCGTCGCTCGACCATTTCTTTGAATAAATATGGCTATGTCCTTCCATATCCTCGCCGCATTTATCGCATTTGCCGTCTGCATTTATGTCGTAGTGGGTGGTATGCTCGGGCTCCGCGGGTGCATTGCAGCCTGCCATAACCGCGCCTGCGCCAAGCACCATTGCAGAAGCCGCCAAAAGCGCTAAAAATTTCTTTTTCATCAATTATATTCCTCCTGATATACTTGCGGATAAAATCCCTTGTGGATTTATGTTAATCAATCAGACCGCTCGTTTCAAGAAGAAAATTTTGATGTTATGGCAAAAAGTTTTGATTTTATAATAAAACACTAAAAAAGATGATTAATTACAAAAAATTTACTCTCGTTTGAAAAAGCTTTACATAAATATGTTAAAAGCAACCAAAACAGTAGAAATTTGCTATTGACGGATAATAATTTATATGTTAAAATAACTTTGAGCTTTCACGTTCGGCAAAAAAATTCCGCATATCGCACAAAGGGGTGTACACCCCTTTATTGCTTGTAGTACAAGCAATAAAAAACAATAATTGTTTTAAAAAGTTTACGGGGCAAAATTTATGTATTTTGAAACAAAGCGGTCAATCAACAGTAACTATATCTATACTCAGGACGACGAAAACCTCTGCTTTGTAAGCCACGTCCACAACAGCTACGAATTTATAACGGTGCTGGAAGGCGAGCTTGAGTGCTCGGTCTATCATAACACCTTTACCTTAAAGCAGGGCACGGCAATGCTCGTATTGCCTAACCATGTGCACGGGTACACAACAAACAAGTATTCGCGCAGCTTTCTTTGCGTATTTTCAGCCGACTATGTTACGGATTTTTATAACGAAATAAAAAACGGCTCGTGGGATAAGGGCAACGGCGTGTACGCAGTTTTCGACTATACCGATAATGGCGGGATAGAGCTCTTAAAAAACCGCAAAACCAATAAGTTTATTCTCCATTCCATATTGTACGGCTTTTGCGGCAGGGCGTACAATTCCATGGTCAAAAAAGTGGAAACCGCCAAGGACGAGGAGCTGATTATAAAATTACTGTACTATATACAGCAGAATTACGATAAGCCGATAAGCTTAAAGCAGCTTGCAAAGGAAATGGGCTATAACTATACCTACCTGTCCAATATATTCAATAAAAATTTCGGATGCGGCTTTTCAAGGTTCGTAAACAGATTTCGGGTCGATAATGCAGCGGAATTACTGCGCACCACAAATAGCGGAATGGTGCAGATAAGCAACGCCTGCGGGTTCGAAAGCATAAGAAACTTTAACGAGCAATTTAAGCTCGATTACGGCGTAACGCCCACCGAATACCGCGCAAAACGCCGCGAATAGCGGTAAAATTGTCAATAAATAAAAAGATTTGAAAGGCATACACATAATTTCCCTTAAAATATAGTGTCTGCCTTTCATTTTTTTATAAAAATGGTAAAATCTAAACTTTTTGCCATAACATCAAAATTTTCTTCTTGAAACGGGCTTTTTGATTGATTAACATAAATCCACAAGGGATTTTATCCGAAAATATATCAGGAGGAAATTTTGATTATGAAGAGGAAAACAAGCAGGCTTTGGCTTGGATTGTCCGGCGTAATGACGTTTTTGTTGGCGTTATTGATAAGCTGTACCGTTCTTGCCAATACATATGCCGGCTTAATCAACAGCGTGCTCGGACTTACTTCGAGCGGACTTGCGCTTAAAGGCAGCGCATACGCTGACGAGGACGGCAATCTTACCGACGAGGGCTGTGCAGAGCTTATAAAAGACTCCTACGACCTTTGCGTTCAGGAATTAGAGGAAGGCGCAGTGCTTCTGAAAAACGATAACAATGCGCTCCCCCTCAACGCAAGCGAACGTAAAGTAAGTCTTTTCGGCAGCCACAGCGCAAATATCATTTACAGAAGCGGCGCCGGCGGTCCCGCTCCCAACGACCAGTACGTTGTGGATATGGAAAAGGCGTTCAAGGACGGCGGCTTCGAAATCAACCAAAGACTTTACGATTTGTACGCCTCCAATAAGCAGGGTCACGACGTAACAAAGGTTACCGAGCTTGCGGCGTCCAAATACAGCAACGCAATAAAGGGCACGTTCGTAAATTATAAGGACGCGGCTATCATAACGCTCGGCCGCTACGGCACCGAGAACACCGACCCCACCAAGGGCATTATGGCTCTTGATAAAAACGAGCAGGATATGCTGCAAATGGTTAAGGACGGCGGCTTCACCAAAAGAATCGTTCTTTTGAACGGTCCTCTTCCCATGGAGCTCGGCTGGCTGGACGAATATGACATCGACGCGTGCATCTGGTTCGGCAACCCCGGCTATTACGGACTTCCCGGTCTTGTAAACATTCTTAAAGGCGAAGCTAACCCCTCCGGCCACAACACGTTCACCTTCGCGGCAAACTCTCTCGGCGCGCCCGGAACGGTAAACTTCGGTGATTACAATATGACCGGCAACCTTGGCGGACATGACAAGGCGGGTAAGTTTGTAGTTTACAAGGAAGGCATTTACGTAGGCTATAAATACTACGAAACCAGATACGAGGACGCAATCCTCAACAAGGGCAACGCAAAATCCGCAACGGGCGCAAAAAGCGGCGCAACCGAGTGGAAGTATCAGGACGAGGTTTGCTACCCGTTCGGCTTCGGTCTTTCCTATTCGGAATACACCCAGAAGCTTGACAGTGTTACCTACGACGCAAAAACCGACAGTTTCACCGCTAAGGTAACCGTTAAAAACACCAACAACAAGGCGGGCAAGGCAAGCGTTCAGCTTTACGCACAGCTTCCTTACACCGATTACGACAAGACCAACGGCATCGAAAAGTCCGCAATACAGCTGCTCGGCTATAACAAGGCCGACGTGGACGCAAACGGCACCAAAACCGTTGAAGTCAAGTTCGACAGATACCTTTTGGCTTCCTACGACGCCAAGTATGGCAACGGCGGCTACATTTTAGAGCCCGGCACATATTACTTTGCAATAGGCAACGGCGCGCACGAGGCGGTCAACCACGTTCTCGGCGCAAAGGGCGCAACCGGTCTTGTAGACCACAACGGCGAAGCGTTCACCGCAAGCGCGGACTGCGTAAAGACCTACGACCCGAAGCTTGCCGAAATCGACAGAACTACCTATAAAAATTCGTTGTACAACGAGGATGTCGAGGTTAAAAACCAATTCCCCGACGCAGACCTCAACTATTGGGCAAACGAAAACGAAAAAATCACATATCTTACGAGAAACGACTGGGAGGGCACCTTCCCCACCGAGCTTAAAACGCTGACCGTTAACGACAGAATAAGAGACGGCCTCGATATGCGTCAGTATAAGAAGGCGGAGGACGCTCCTTCCTATAAGGAGGGCGACGGTACCGTATACAATGTAGAGCTTGAAGAGCCCATTTCCTTCGCGGATATGAAGGGCGTGCCCTACGACGACGCTAAATGGGACGCGCTGGTTTCCCAGCTTTCGCTTAAAGACCTTTGCGTTTCTATCGGCGATAACAGAGGTATAGGCGGCGTTTCTACTATCGATAAACCCACCAACGCTATCGACGAAGGCCCCGAGGGCTTGCTCAACAAGTTCAATTACGGCGACAAGCGCTCGGCAACGGGCTATCCCACACTGCCTACGCTTGCAGCTTCGTGGGACCACGAATTGCAGGCAAAGCACGGCGATTTATATGCGGAAGAAGCGCTGTTCTGCGGCACCGCAATGGTCAACGCTCCCGGCTGCAACATTATAAGAAGTCCTTATTCCAGCCGTGCTTCGGAATACTTCTCCGAGGACAGCATGTTGTCCTACTACTCGGTATCCAACGTAGTTCTGGCAATGCGTCAGAAGGGCTTAATCTGCAACGTCAAGCACTGCTTCCTTAACGAGCAGGAAACAAACCGTCAGGGTATTGCAACCTTCGCTAACGAGCAGTCCATTCGTGAAATTTATCTCAGACCCTTCGAAGGCGCGCTTACAAAGGGCAAATCGCTCGGCATCATGACCTCCTACAACAGAATCGGCTTACAGTATGCTGCATGCCATACGCCTCTTATGCAAAACGTTATGCGCGGCGAGTGGGGCTACGAGGGCTCTATCATAGACGACGCTCTTATGATGCCCACAACCACACACTACGGCAGCACTGCTGATATGCTTTTGGCGGGCACCAACATCTGGTGTCTTGACGGACAGCGTAGCGGTCAGATGGAAAATCTTATAAAGAGCACGGACGACGGCCATCTGTTAAAGGCGTTGCAGGAAGCTAACAAGCGCATATTCTTCGCAATGATAAACTCGTCTATGGGCGGCAGCGTTGACGCTGACACCGTAGTTTCGGACGGACTTATGTGGTGGCAAAGCACTCTAATCGCCGTTGACGTAACCTTGGGCGTGCTTGCCGCGGGCGCAATAGTTATGTTTGCATTAAAGACCTATCTCGGCAAAAAACAAGCCGTTGCAAACGATACGGCGGCAGTTGCCTCCGGTAATTCCGAAGAGGAGGTAAAATAACTATGAACTTCAAAGAATTATTCAAAAATAAAGGCTTGGGCTACTGGCTTTGTACGGGCGCTTCGGTTATTTCGCTGATATTTGCAATAGTAGTATTCGCTACATGGAAAACCGCATTGCCCGCAGCTGTCGGCGACGGCTACATAATAGGCGTCATCTTGCTTTTACCTGTAATCATACAGGCGGTCGTAACGTTCTTCCCCGTTCGCTTTGCGGGGCTTGCGGGAGTGGTTTTGTACGGCGCGGCATTAGGCGCGGTAATCAACAGAATCGCTCAGGCGGTTGCAGACCATTTCAACAACGTTGCATATCAGGGCGGTAACTTCGGAATGTGCATATTCTATACGGTGGCAGTCATTTTGCTTGTTGCCGCTTGCATAACCGGTTGCTTCTTCGAGCAGAGCAAAGACGGAAAATATTTGATTTAAGGAGCGGTAAATATGAACAAGCGTTATTTATTGGCGGGCGGACTTCTCGTCCTCGGCGTAACAACTGCTATCTGCGGTTTAACCGCCTGCAAAAACGGCAACCCCCCTAAGGAGGAAATCCCCACCCCCACCGACTCGGTAAGATATACCGAAAAAACCAACCCCTATGCAGAGCTCGGCTGGGACGAATACAAGGGCGTTGACGATTGGGCGGCAAAGCTTACCGACGAAGACGGCATTTATTACCAGTTCGAGGGCTCTTATGCGGAAGGCTATCAGGGCGACTATTCCCGTACCTATATGTATATGGACTGCTATAAGGACGGCTCTCTCCGCGGCACGATTTACGGACACAATGCCGAAAACGGCACCGATATTTACGGCTATTGGACCAACATAACCAACAGAAATAAAGAAAGCCTCGTCCTTCACGTAATCACATACGGCAACGAAGCATATACCGGTCCCGAGGTAGTCTGCAACGACCAGAACGGCGTCTACGACTTTAACTCCAATTTCAGCTACAACACCGGTTGGGCGTATCGCGCTATGCCCATAGTCGGCTACCGCTATTCGCCTATTAAGGATTTAACGGTAGAAACCTCGGCAATCAGCGGGGGCTGTATAATCGGTGAAAGCATGTCCTATGACGGACTTGTCGTAAACGTAAACAGAGAAAACGGCAAAAGCATGACGATTGACAAGGATTCCTACACCCAGCCCTCGTGCCGCGTTAAATTCAGCGGCTTCAACAGCGCGGAAGCGGGCGAAAGCGAGGTAACGGTAAGCTACGTCAATACCGATATTTCCACAAAATACACGGTTAATGTAATGGGCGTTAAGTCTATCTCGGTCGACACGTCCAACGCAGTAACAAGCTACAAGGTAAGCGACGCGCTTGACAAAAACGGTCTTGTCGTTAACGCCACGCGCGACGACGACGTCGTTGTAGAGCTTGACATAAACAGATGCAAGTTCGAAACCCCCGAGTGGGGCACCGTCGGTACAAAAACCGTCAAGGTCACCTTCGGCGAGGGCGATAGCGCCCGTACGGATACCTATGAAGTAGAGATGTCTGCAATCGAGGTTACCGGCACCATAAACGGCAAGGACGTCACTCTTAATATGACCACCTCTACGGATTGCACATACACCTACGACGGCACGGAGTACAATCTCAAATATAAGGGCGTATGGTTGCAGGACTATCCCAGCGAGCATAACGGTCTTGTATATCACTTCATCAAGCCCACGGACGGCAACATCTCCGAAGAGGTGTGGAAGACGCTTGACGTATGCTTTATCCTCAATACGGATGACAACACCATAAGCAAACACAACAAGGTATACGAAATCCCCTCCACGGACGAAAATTACGAAAACCTTCCCAACAACGAACGTCTTGATAACGAGGTTGTAGTTAACTGGAAGGACAACGCATGGGGCACGGAAAAGCGCTACATCACCATTGACGAAGAAAACAATACCGCAACCATTACCTATCTGTACTGGTACCACGGCACAAGAGATACCTTCGTCTGCGAGTATACCATTGACGAAAACGGCGTGCTTACCCTTACAAGCGGCGAGCGTACCGAAGGCGGTGGCGCGGGTGCAAACTTTGACGGTATCTTCCACGTATGGCAGTTGCACGACGACTACACCGCAACGCGTGTAGATTAATAGTCGAAAATTTACTCATCGCATTTTTCTCCTTCCTTATAACGAATGCATCTGCGCGGGTCGGTTAATATCGGCTTGCGCGGGGCATTCGCAAGGGTAGGGCAGAATGCTTATATCAAAAAAATATAAAGGCGGGCGGAATAAACGTTTTGTTTCCGCCCGCCTTTAAACTATAATAAAACAAGAGGTGAAAAATGAGCAAGCAGATATTTAACCCCTATTTGCCGAATTTCGAATATATTCCCGACGGCGAGCCGCACGTTTTCGGCGACAGAGTTTACGTTTACGGCTCGCACGATAAATTTAACGGCAAAACGTTCTGTATGAACGATTATATTACGTGGTCGGCGCCCGTCGACAACCTCAGGGAATGGCGGTACGAGGGCGTTATATGGAAAAAGTCC
>CAJTUK010000012.1 GCA_910579525.1 uncultured Christensenella sp.
CAACAAAAAGAAGTAGATAGGTTGAGCCTTAAAACTTCTTCCGGCGGTAGCGGTGGAAGTGGCGGTAATGGTAACAATAAAGACCCCTTCGCCGAGCAGTTGGCACAGCGAAAGACGCTTTATGAAAAATATTTGAAGTGGATAACAAGCAGCGACGAAACCGTAAGGAACGCCGCCGCTTCCGAGTTCGCGCCCTTATTGAAGGAAGGCAGCAGTTATCTGCAATATTTGGAGAACCAACGCGCCGCCATTGAAGCCAAGACAGCCAAAACCGCTACCGACTTAAAGAACCTTACAACCCTTAACAACGAGATAGACAACGCCACCCGCGAATCGGTTATTTCAGCCTTCGACACGCAACTACAACAGGAGTTAGCCCAGTGCAAGACCATTAGCGAGATGTTGGCGACCATTGAACGCCGACGTTCCGAGTTGGCCGGGGATAATTCCGACGTGGATAACGCCAAGGCGGAAATCCTTAACACCGCCGAAGCAGACACACGCCAACAGGCGAAGGAAGAAACGAAGGCTTTGTTACAGGAATATGCGGGCTACCTTCAAGAAAAGATAGACTTTGAAGAAAGTTACGCCCGGAATAAGGAACTACTTACACGCCGCGCCGCCGAAGCGTCCACGGAAGCCGAACGCCGCGTAGCCGAAGCAGCCTTAGCCGCACTTGAAGCCAAGCGCGAGGAATACGCCAAGCGTAGCGGAAACGAGCAGTACGACGCCCTGTTAGAGGAATACCAAACCTATCAGCAACAGGAAACCGCGATACTTGAAAGGTACGCGGCCCAACGTGCATTAGCAGAACAGCAGGGCAACGCCGACATGATAGCGGCGATTAACACCAAACAGCAAACCGAACTTTCCAAATTGGCGGCCCAACGCCTTATGGCTTCTGAAAGTTGGGGGCAGTTGTTCGGCGATATTTCTCGGCTGTCCACGACGACTATTAACAGGCTTTTGAACGACATAAACAGCCGGAAAATTAACTTTTCGGCGCAGTTCAACCCGTCCGACCTTAAAGCCATCAACGACCAATTACAGAAGGCTAAAAACGAGTTGCAGACCCGTAACCCGTTCCTGGCCCTTCGTCAGAGCCTAAGCGAGCTTCGCGCCGCGATGAAGGCGGAAAAACTTTTAGACAGCGACGACCCCTTTGTAAAGTCCTTAGAGGAAAAGAAGAAGCAATACGCCGACTATACCGACGCGATAAACAGCAGCGACGCCACCTTAGCCGGGTCCGCTAAACAAGCCTTCGCCGACCTATTGGCGGAAGGTAGTAGTTACGTCGATATGCTACACCGTAAAATTGACACCCTTAACGGGCTTAAGATTAAGGGCGAACTTACCATAGAAGGGCAGAAGCAGCTCGACATCTTGAACGCCGCCCTTAACAAGGAACAGGGCACCGCCAAGAGCGTAGGCGCAGCGTTTAAGGAACACTTCGCCGATATTGGTAGTAGCATTTCCTTCGTTTCGTCGTGCTTCGGAAGCGTGGTAAGCGGAATAAAGAAGATGGGCATCAGCATGGACGAGGAAACGGAAGCCATATTAGGCGACATAGGCGGAATGTTGGACGGAGCCTCGCAGTTGTCGCAGGGTATAGCCACCGCCAACCCGTTAGGCATTATTCAAGGTTCTATCGGCTTTTTGTCGTCAGCCTTTTCCCTTTTCAACAGCCGCGATCGCAAAGCCGAGAAGTCCATCAAGAAACACGAAGAAGCCGTTACCCGGTTGGGCCGGGCCTATACAGCATTGGAACACGCCGTAGACAACGCCCTCGGCGAAACCGTCTACCAAAACCAAAACGCCCTAATTGCTAACCTTCGCCAACAGCAAAACGAAATTTACGGTATGATTAACGACGAGAAATCGAAGAAGCATACCGATTGGGGTAAGGTTGAGGAATACCAAGAGCGCATAGCCGACGCCAACCGCCAAATAGAAGACATCATAAGCGAGATAACCAAGAGTATAACGCAGACTTCCGCCGGGGAGTTGGCGAACCAACTCAAAGACGCACTTATGGACGCCTTCGAGAGTGGCGAGGACGCCGCCAAAGCCTTCGGCGACATTGCTAACGACGTTCTTAAAAACGCCGTCGCCAACGCCCTAAAACTTCAATTTTTGGAGAAGCCCCTGCAACAGGCAATTAAGCAGCTACAAAAAGATATGGGCTTTGACGAGGAAGGAAACGGCAGCTTCGACGGGCTTACCCCGGAGGAACAGGCACGATTTAAGGAGGCCGTAGCCGCAGCCGGGGCGAATTTCAAGAACGCGATGGAAATGTACAAAGACCTATTCGCAGAATTGGACGACAGCGACCCGACGAGCCTAAGCGGAGCGATTAAGGGAGCAAGCCAAGAAAGCATAGACCTATTAGCCGGACAGACCAACGCAGTACGACAAAACCAAGTCGTATCTATTGAAATATTCCGGCAGCAGTTAACCCGCCTTACAAGCATGGATAACCGCTTAGGGAATATAGCCGCTTCCCTTCTTAGCATACTTAGCCGCTTAGGGATAGACGACGAAGAAGACTTACGCTCTCAAGGAATAACCGATTAACCACCATACACAATGGAACTAAACCAATTAAAGAAGGCATTAGCCGCCGAAGCGAAAGCCAAAGGCATTTGTTCGGAGTGGTACGACTTCATCTTAAAGGCCACGTCGAAAGAACGCCTTATAACCCTTTTCATCAAGGGCCAGGACTTCTGCGAAGAAAATAACTACCCTTCGCCGGAACTTCGGGCGGAGTTCGCCGACATACGCGCCCGCTTCGGCGTCTATTGCGCCGACGACAAGGTAGCGGCGAAAAGTCTACGAAGTGTTATCGCCTTCGACCGAGCTACCGGGAAGGCGGAATATAGTAACTTCGATGCCGCCACCGTTTCGGCGCGTGGCGAAAGCGAGATAACCATCACGGCAAAAGATAACGCCTTTGTCGTCGTCAGCATTTCCGGCGGCGCGAAGGTGGAAGTAATAGCAAGCGACAACGCACGGGTAAGCGTCATCCTTCACGGCGGAGAGTGCAGAACCCAGGCCTCGGAGCAAGCGACCATAAAAACAACCGACAAACGAAAGTAATATGGCATTAGAACAGAACTTAATATTAAACCTTCCCTTCGACGAAGCGGACGGTTCTACCGTAGCCTACGACTTCGCGGCTAACCGCCACGACGCCGAAATAACGGGCTGTCCTTTCGTGGCGGGCAAACAGGGCAACTGCATACGCTTCCCCGGCGAAGGCTACGCGGAAGTTCCGGCGAACGTGATACCCCTAAGCGGCAACTTTACTATTTTGGCGTGGGTCAAGGTGAACGAATACGCCGACGGAGTAACCGGCCGCCGAATAGGTATGTTCTGCAATACCGACCAATTAGAAGGAAGCCGCATAATTTGGATAGACGTTATCCCGGAAAGTTGGGGCTTCATAACCATCAAGAAGGCGGGCAATACCGTAACGCTTTACTTAGACACGCAGCGCGTAAGTAGCGTTACCCTTCCCGGAACGCTTACCGGGTTGGCCCTTATTCAAGACGTCTACGGCACCGAATACGCCTACGCGGATGTGGACGAAGTGAAGGTTTATAACGTCGCCCTTTCGGACAACGATATAGCCGAGAGCCTTAACAATGTTTCGCAACTTGAATACTACCTTAGTGGGGTCAACTTCCGCGACCTCGGTATAAGGGTGGAAAGTTCTACGGGCGTCTTAGACCAACCGAAGTTAAAAATGGCGGCTTCGATTGATTGGCCCGACTACCACGGCAAAGTAGTAGACCTGTCAAACAAGCGATACGAGGAACGCGAAATAACGCTTAATTGCTGGTGCAAGGCTTCGGGTAAAATAGACTTCGTGGAGCGAATGAACCGACTTTACGAACTTCTACAAGCCGACGGAACCGCCCGGCTTATGATAAGCATCCACCCGACGAAGCCGCTACTTTACGAAGTCTACGCTTCCGACGGCGTAGCCCCGTCTAAGCGTTGGCACGACGACAAGATGATAGGCACTTTTAGCCTTAAACTACGCGAACCCGACCCCGTGAAGCGCGTAGTTCGCCACCAACGAATAAATTACGCGAGCCGCGAAGTTACCATAGCCCTGAAGACCGACAAAGTAGTTACGGTTTATTGGGGCGACGGGAGCGTTAGCGAAGACATCTACGGCGACTATACCGGGACTAAGACGCTAAAACACACCTACGCCGAAAACGGCGTTTACTACGTCATTGTCGCCGGAGTAGTCGAGGAAATAACCGACTTTTCCACCAACGGCATCATCGTATGGAACAGATTATAATCCACCACGCGGACGGAAGCGAAACGCCGCTTTTCAGCCGTAAGAACGTCAGCGGAATCAGTAAGGCGACCCAAAAAACCGCCTTACTTTCCGACGACGCGGTAACTATTGGCGTTTCGTCAGCCGTACCCCTTCCCGTCGGCATAGGCGACCGTATAGAAGTCTACGGGCGCACCTACAAGGCGAACCAACTGCCGCAGCCCACGAAAAACGGGCAACGGCGCTTTGAGTACGACATCACGTTTGAAGGCCTGCAGTACGATTTAATAGACGCCCAATATAAGCTGCCCCCGGACGCTTACGGCGACACCTATTACAGCGACCTACGCGGACATTTGACCGTATTAGTATGGAACGCCAACCGCGTACAGCCGAATAAGTGGCATTTAGGCGACTGCCCGGCGACAGGAGCGACCGCCTACAAAAACATAAATACGGCAAGCCGGAACTGCCTACAAGTCCTTCAAGACATTTGTAGCGAATGGGGCGTAGAATTTGAGATAACGCCCGGCGACGGCTTCAATACAATCAACATTAAGGAGAAGGCCGGAATTACCCACCCGTTTACACTTCGTTACGGGCGAGGTAAAGGGCTTTACAGCCTTAAACGTACCAACGTCAACAACGCCGGGATAACTACCCGCCTTTTCGTCTACGGGAGCCAGGATAACCTCGGACGGAACTACGGGCATACGCGCCTGTGCCTTCCCGATACCGACCGCCTTACTTCATACTTAGAGGACGCCACCGCGAAAGCGAAGTACGGCACGAAGGAAAACGAAAAGATATACGACATTAAGCCGGAGCGCGTCGGCAAGGTAACAGCACTCGGCCCGGACGAAATAACCTTTTCGGACACCACGCAGGGGGATAACGCCATGTTCGACCTTAACGCCAAAGGATCCGACGGAAGCACCCTTTACCTATTGGGCGACGTAGCCGCAAAAGTCAAATTCCAAACCGGGCAGTTGGCGGGCTACGAATTTGACATACACTCCTACGACCACGCTACCCGAACCTTCGTACTTAAACGCTTCACGGACGAAAACGGTATGGTATTCCCATCCGCTACGGCCGGAGCCTTCCAAATTAGCGTTAACGACGAGTATATAATTACCGAGATACAACTGCCCCAAAGTTATATAATCGCCGCCCAAAACAAACTTTTAGAAGCGGCAAACAAGGACTTCCCGGCTATGACCCAGCCACAAGTAAGTTATAAACTTACCATAGCGGAAGACTTCTTTACGGCTATGTTTGGGCGCGAGGTGGAAACCGAAATTTTGCACGTCGGCGACTATATTAACGTCGAGGACGAGGACATCGGCGTAAGCAAGGCGGTACGAATTGTTAGGATAGAACGCAACCTATTGAAGCGGCACTCCTACGACATTACCCTAAGCGACACCGTAACGAAGTCTACTACCGTCCGCGTCCTTAACGAGATTGAGGACATTAACGAAGTTATAACCATAAACAAGTTAGCAGACCCCGCGAAGGCCCGCCGCCGTTGGCTTGCGACCCAAGAGCTGCTAAACATGGTTTTTGACCCGGAAGGCGACTATTACAGCGAGAAAATAAAGCCCCTTTCGATTGAAACGCAAATGTTGAGCGTTGGCGCGAAGTCTACCCAGTTCACGCTCCAAAACATTACGTTCCAACCGAACTATAACAAGAACCCGAACACGCTTTATGTTTCAAACGGGCGGCTTATTCATTACGCCATAGAAGAAACTATAAGGACGTGGGTATTATCGTCGGCGACCTATTCCGGGCTTAATCCGTCGGCCGCCTACTTCATTTACGCCAAATGTTCCACCACGGGCGGGGGCGGACAAATTATCCTTTCCACGCAGGCCATAAAGGTGGAACAGGAAGCCGGATATTACAACTTCCTTATAGGAGTTCTTAACAGCGTCGTAACCGACGCCGGGGGCAAGAACCCCGGCCGATTGGTAAGCCTTACCTACGGAAGCACGACTATAAACGGGCGTTTCCTTCGTACCGGGCGAATAGAGAGCAGCGGCGGCGGTAAGTGTTACTTCGATTTGGATAACGACGAGATAGGCGGCGTTATTCGCTTCGTCGGCACAGACGGCAAATACCACGACCTTACAGACGTACAGGAGAAGACCGACGAACTTAAAGACTACATCAACAACACGCTGCCCGGCATATTGGGCGACCTTCAAGGGCAGTTAGACGGAGTTATAGAACAATGGTTTTACGAAGTGGATCCTTCGCCGTTGAATACCGCGCCGTTAGCCGAAGCAAACGAACCCGCTAAGGAATGGGCGGAAGCAGACACAGCCGCCGGGAATAACAACGAGAAGGAAAAGCACCTCGGCGACCTTTACTATAACACCACGTCCGGCAAGGTTTGGCGATACGTCAAAGGCTTAGTTTCCCCGCGCCCCGGAGCAGCGCGAGGACTGCGCTACTATTGGCAAGAACTTGAAGACACCGAGTTAGCCCAAGCGTTAGCGTTGGCACAGGACGCCCTCGACGCCGCCAACGATAAGGCTAAAATTTTCGTTTCCACGCCTTACACCCCTTATCACGTCGGCGATTTGTGGGTACAGGGAAGCACGGGCGACATACTACGCTGTAAAACGGAACGTCTTACCGGGGCCTTCAATTCCGGCGATTGGGAGAAGGCAAGCAAGTACACCGACAACTCGGCGTTAACGAACTTCATAAATTATAACTTTCTTCCTACCGTCAACGACATAGAAGGACAAATAGACGGGAAAATAGAAAGTTGGTTTCAGACTACCGACCCGTCTACCGCGTGGACTACGACCGCCGAAAGACGTAAGCACGTCGGCGATATGTGGTATAATGATTCTACGCATACGTTAAAGTGTTATTCCGAAACGACAAATAGCTATACTAACGGACAAACAGGATTAACAGAAACGGAGTATGGTCATTATTGGACTACTATACAAGACCAAAAAGCAATAGACGCCTACGAAGCCGCCAACAACGCACAGGACACAGCCGACCGCAAAAGGCAAGTATTCGTAAGCACACCTTACGGGCCTTACGACATTGGCGACCTGTGGCTACGTTCGTGGACGGATAGCACAGGCGTAGCCCGTAAAGACCTATACCGCGCTATTGCCGCCCGTGCCTCCGGCTACAACGCGAACGATTGGGCGGAAGCCACCTTTTACGACAACACCCAAGTAACCATCGACAAGGGTATTATTACCGCCGGAACGGTGCAGCTTGCTAACGGCAATTCCCAAAGTATTGTAGCCGGAATTACCGGGGGCGAAAACGAAGCCGCGAACGAAACGGAAGCCCGGAAGGTCAGAATTTGGGCGGGTGCAAGTAAGACGAATCGCTTTACCGCGCCCTTCCGCGTCCTTCAAGACGGTACTATTTATGCTACAAAAGCATTTATAGAAGGGGTTATTACGGCTATTGCGGGTAAAATTGCTAATTGGGAGATTGACGGCAACTATATACAATCAATTCTATCCTCCGAAGAAATAGCACAAGGCAAAACGCCAGCAATTCGTCTAAATTCTGACCCCGGAGAAATCCTTTGTGGCGACTCGGTTGTATTGGACGATACAGGGTTAAATATGTTTTCGGGCGGCTATACTAAATTGAAAATATATAACGGAAGCGTCGGCGACTATTCCGACTATATTCTAAAAAGCGCGGCTAATATAGCGGAAAGAAAAAGCCTAACCACAAGGGTATATATTCCCGGCGGAGGTATTCAGAACCCGATGAGCGTAGCCGCCCTTAAAATGTCGTGTTTGTTGGGCTTTATGGACAAAGGCTCACATATTTGCGTAGATAATTTCGGCTTTTCGCTTACAGCCCCTTCGTGGATGAAAAGCAATACGGGGAAGCCGAATATAACGGTTAATCCGCCCTGCGCCTTCCTACGCATAAAGCGCGATGGTATAGTAGTTAAAACCTATTCTTTAACACAATCGGGCACGTTAACGGCAGGAACATACAGAAATTTTCAGGCCAACGGCAGAACGTTCTATATTTCCGCAGGAGATGAAGGAATCTATTCGCTTGAATTTGAAACCAACAATCTAAAATGTTGGTGCGAAAAGACAGGCGAAACCGAAAACTTCACAATAAGCGGTTATATAAACGGCTCATTCCTACGCGGCAATTACGAACGGACTATTTTAGGGAACGACGGACTTTTAGCCGGGTGGAAGAACGGCGCGATGCTCATGAGTAACGACCTGTTTATAGTTCAGTTCGGGAATTTCGGAATAAAGGTCAATACTTCGGGCTTCCAAGTCAAAACGAGGAATAAACAATATTGGCACGACCTAAACGACTGAACCACGCCGCTATATAGTGTTTTGCTACCCCGGACTTCACGGCTACCGGGGTAACAAACACTTCACGGATATTTAGCGACGTATTAAAGTGATACGATAATAACGTAATTTTGCATACACCAAAAACGCAGTAAAATGACAAACAGGAACGGCGACCAAGTAAGCGCACAAGTTTCGGTAATTGGCCCGGTCAACTTCGACGGGGGCAACTTCCGAAAAGATACCCCCTTTTGCGTCAAGAACGACGGAGAAGCGGCGGTAGTGCTTGAAGTGAACCTTTGGGGAATGCCCGAAGGCGAATTTATTGCCACGCGCTTTGAAATGGGCTGGAACCCCGAAATAGTCCGAGAGATAAAAACAACAAGTCAGAAAACCGCCCTTCTTTGGGGCTACTAATAACCAACAAATTATGGGTTTAATTATAGCAGCGGGCAACACTAAGCCCGCGTTCCCCTACGATTATTACTACGGCGTCCGCATAAAGACGACCGTAGCCGCTACCACATTGGAGCGCATAGGACGCCCGGAGTTACATACGTCGCTCCCGGTTCAGTCTAAAATGCGCCGTTGTGTGCTTCGTGATAACGGAACGGTAGCCTACTACCTTCTCGCCACCGACAGCACCAAGCGCGACACCGGGGCCGCCGCCAACCTTACCGGGGCAGACGGTCAAGTAATGGTAGAAATTCCCAAGCACTACCGAAAGTTTGAGTTCGACGGAACCGACCTTATAGCCCTTATTTCCGAGTACCCGCTGCCCGGCTTCCACGAAGTACCACTTATGTACCGAAGTGCATACGAAGCCACGGTAGACCGTACCGTAGCGGCTACGCCTAAGTTGGCGTCCGTCGTCAACACTACCGCCGCCTTCCGTGGGGGCAACAATAACACAGCCTACGACGGAACCTACCGCAGCTTCCTCGGACTTCCGGCTACGGGAATTTCCCTTACCAACTTCCGCAACTATGCCCGTAACCGTGGAACCGCCGGGCTTAACGGCAAGGGGTGGAACTGCGACCTATACGCCGCGCAGTTGGCGACCTATTGGCTTTTCGTCATTGAATACGCCAACCTTAACAGCCAGGCCGCATTTAACGCACAGCCGGACGCCAACGGCTACAAGCAGGGCGGCCTCGGTCCCGGCGTTACGGAAATTTCATCCGGGAATTGGAACACCTATAACGGCTATTACCCGTTCATTCCCTGCGGTGCTACCAATTCGCTCGGTAACGCTACCGGCGTCGTCGATTATACCATTAACAACGGCGCGGGCATTACCCACACCGCCCACGTTCCGAGTTACCGAGGAATAGAAAACCCCTTCGGCCACATTTGGAGTTGGACGGACGGCTGCAAGTGTGAGATACAGAGCGACGCGGACGGCGGGCTGTCGAAGTTCTACGTTTGCAACGACCCGGCGCAGTTCCAAGACAGCAGCTATAACGGCTACGACTACCGGGGCGACCTTCCCCGAAAGGAAGGCTACGTTAAGGCCATACTTGCCGGAGAGTTCGGCGAGAATATGCCGCGAGAGGTTGGCGGCGGTTCTACGACCTACTTCTCGGACTACTTCTATACTTCTATACCCGCTTCCGGCGTGGCTATGAGGGGCGTTTTGTTCGGCGGTAGTGCGAACAACGGCGCGTCTGCCGGGCTTGCGTTCGCGGCTACGAACAACGCGGCTACGTTTACGTATGCGCGCATCGGCTCCCGGCTTTGCTTTATACCCGCCGCGTAGCACGACCACGCCCCCACGACCTACAAAAACACAATAACCCGCCCCAACCGCCGCGTACCGTTTATTCGGCGGTTGGGGTCAATAAAAAACAAAAATATGGATACCCAAACGAACCCCGCACACGACGACGGAACCCTCGCCTTCCTGAATATTCCACAGGACGAGAACAACAAGCACTTCAACTGCCACGAAACCACGCAGCAGAAGTTAATTAACCTTTCCTTCTTCGTGCTTGACTTCATCGACGGAGTTAAGACCAAGTTC
>CAJTUK010000013.1 GCA_910579525.1 uncultured Christensenella sp.
CACCGCGATAAGTATCGCCTTCTACATTCAATGCGGCGATATTGCCGACGTGGAAGTAAGTAACCAACGCCGATTAGCCCAACCCTCAAAGGACTACGTTTTACGCCCCTACAAGGCTACCGCCGTGGTAGGAAATAAGCGTAAGAGTTTCATCTTACAGGCGCAGAGCGCGACCGCCGCTATTGAAGTAGTTACGGACTACATAGAACTTAACTTTACTTCCGCCTTTTCGGTGGATAGCGTCAAGTTAATGCCCGGCTGCATAATTCTAAACGACCGCTTCCGCCGCGCCGTTGAGGAAGTGGAAGGCGGCAACGAAGCCGGAGAAGAAACCCCGGACGGAGAGGAAGCCCGCGAAGATACGAAGTATTACCGCATAGAAGCCGACATAACCGCAGTTCCGACCGAAGGCGACGAAGAAGAACCGCGCCCAAGTAGTTACGACTTCATTGTTAAGACACGCGACATAGACACCGCGAAGGCGGTAATTACAGCGTGGATTAACACCACGATGAAGAAGCGGGCGGAAGAAGAAGGACGGGAAGCCCGCACCTTTGAAATTTCGCTTACTTCGGCTTCGCCCTTCAACTTGAACGCGATTATTCCTTACGCCTTCTGCGTCGCCTATAAGGAGGTGGAGAAGATAAAAGTAACAACCGACTAATAAACCGGGGCGCGTTAGCCACACCCGGAGAACGCGCCCCATTAAAACAACCGCTATGAGCCAAGACAGCATAGTAATTTTTCGTTCATACATAGACGCAATAGCCGAGCTTCCGGTGGAACTTTATAAGGAAGTTTCGCGGGTGCTTTACGCTTATGCCTTCGATGGCATAGAGCCGGACGACACCGCAAGCCCAACGGCCCGCGCCCTTTTTATAGCGTTGAAGTCGCAGATAGATTTTAACGTAGCGAGGTATGAACGAGCGGTTAGGAACGGTAGTAAAGGCGGCGCACCCAAAGGCACAAGAAACAACCCCAACGGAAGGCGTGGAAAAAGAACTAACCAAGAACTAACCGAAACTAACCAAGAACTAACCGAAACTAACCAAGAACTAACCAACGCCGAAAAATTAGTTATTTCGGACGTTGAAGGGGGTATAGAAACGGTTGAAGCGGTTGAAGTCGTGGCTTCCGATGAAGGGCAAAAACAGCCCAAACGGGCAAAAAAGGCTAAAAAAGGGTTAGATATAACTAACCAAGAACTAACCCAAAACAAACCCGAAACTAACCAAGACGAAGAAAAAGAACTAACCGAACCAAAAGAACTAACCTTAATCAGTAATCAGTTATCAATAAATAATAATTCTGTTGTTGTAGATAACGCGCGTGAGGTTAGTTTTTTTGAAAAGTTCTTTGCACCCGAAAACCAATATTCGTTAGAAGTGCTTTGTATGCAGGAGCACACCGACCTCGTAACAATAAAGCAGTACGCCCACGAAATTTTAGCAGAGTGGCAGCTGCGCGGGGTTAGCCATACCGACTACCAAGAAGCCTCCCGGCACTTAATTAACCATCTTCGCCGAAAATTTGAAGCCGCCCGCCGCGCCAAGCGTGAAGAAGATGCCGCGCCCAAAAGCAGACAGCAGGCCCGCGAAGACTTGATAAGGGGAGCCGTCGAAAGATTGACAAACGCAATCGGTAAGGACGGGGCCAGCCCCGCCACCGCCGGAGATACACAACCCTTCTAATACCCAAAGACAGCAATATGGAACTATTACCTTCAAACCGTCGCCCTGATACGTCCGGGGCATTGACCAAGGCCGACCCGAAGGCGTTGGCGATAAGACAGCAGTACGGCGACCTACCGCAGCTTTGCAAAACCTTTGGAGTTCCCGCCCAAAGGTACTGCGCACAAAACATAGAGAAAGCCATCCGTTCCGGGGTGCCAACCTTCGCGCTTGTAGTTCGCACCTACGGCGACGACGGAGTAGCCGGACTTATTGGCACACACATAACCGACGCAATTCTACGCATGGGAGAAGACAGGGACGTAGACGAATACGACGTAGACTTTATAGCCCACGCCATTTGTGAAAGTGAACGCTTCTGGCTATTGTCGATGGCTTCTATACTTCGCTTCTTCCACTTGTTGAAGTGTGGCGAATTTGACATCTACGGCAAGGTAACGCCACGCAAGATTTTAGAAGCCTTCCGCAAGTACGCGATAGAGCAACAGGCAAAGGAAAACCGAATAGCCTACGAAATTGAGAAGGAGAAGAAACAGCAAGAGGAAGAAGAACACGCCCGGCGTATAGCCATAGAGGGTAACGGGTGGGAAAACTTCAAGAAGCAAAACGGGTTAAACCCCAATTTAACGATAGTTGAGTATTTCGCCCAAAAGCAGAAAGAAGCCATAGCAGCCCGGAAAGCCGCCGAGGAAGCCAAGAAGCCCCCAATCGTCCGATTTTTGGAAACGTGGCAGGAAGTTGTAAAAGTCTTATCCTTCGTAAAAGAATACATAGAAATCAAGAGTAGAAACAAATAACGCCATCAGAGCCACGGAAACGCCCCAATTTTCGCGCTACGCCCTTCGGGTGGGTAGTTGAAGGGCTGACGACAATAAAACGCCATAGAAGCAAAATAAACCCCAAATCGCATGAAGCAAACTAAAATTTACATAAGCGGCCAAATTTCGGGATTAACCCCGGAAGAATACACCGCGAATTTTACCGCAGCCGCCACGCGCCTAACGGCACAGGGCTACGCCGTGATTAACCCCCTTAACAACGGCGTGGATCCGTCCGAACCGTGGATAGAGCAAATGAAAGCGGATATTCGCTTATTGCTTGACTGCGACGCGATTTATATGCTTGCGAATTGGGAGTTAAGCAACGGGGCGACATTAGAACGGGAGATAGCCAAAGGTTTAGGTTTAACGGTGGAATACGAACGTAGACCGTTGCACCGGGATATTAAACGCGCCATACTTGTAGCGATGGCTGTTCCCTTCAAGTACATAGTAAACGACAGCCGGGGGCGTTGGTACGTCTACGCCCGAATGATATACGCCCACCATTGCAAGAAGCGTGGCGTTTCGACACAGGACATCGCCGAGGAAACGAAACACGACACTTCGACAATTCACTACTACCTCCGTCGATACGATAACGAATACAAGTATAACCGAGAGTTCCGCGCCGCCGCCGAAAAAGTGGCTACGCTATTGAGTAATAAATTAACTACGCCTTCGGACGTATCAATATAAGACGAAATGAGCAACAACGGAATAAACGTACTTTCCCTTTTTGACGGGATGAGCTGCGGGCAAATAGCGTTAAGGGAAGCCGGGATTAAGGTAAACAAATACTTTGCTTCCGAAATTGACAAATTCGCCATACAGCAGACACAGCACAATTTCCCGGACACGGTGCAGCTCGGCAGTGTTACAGGAGTACGCGCCGCCGACCTTCCCCACATAGACCTCCTTATAGGCGGTTCGCCGTGCCAAGGGTTCAGCTTTGCCGGAAAGCAGTTAAATTTTAACGACCCCCGAAGCGTCCTATTCTTTGAATACGTCCGTATTCTTCGGGAGATACAGGAGTATAACCCCGGCGTTTTATTCCTACTTGAAAACGTCCGTATGCGTAAGGAGTGCGAACAAGTCATTACCGACCAATTAGGATTAGAACCCGTCGTAATAAATTCCGCCTTAGTTTCAGCACAAAACCGCGTCCGCTTGTATTGGACTAAC
Source organism: uncultured Christensenella sp. (assembly GCA_910579525.1). Taxonomy (GTDB): domain Bacteria; phylum Bacillota; class Clostridia; order Christensenellales; family Borkfalkiaceae; genus Coproplasma. The sequence continues at coordinate 3,695 of CAJTUK010000013.1, forward strand.
ATAAGGACACGCGAAGAAGCAAACCTATTCGACACGAAGGTATTTACCAACATCCCACAGCCGGAAGACCGGGGTATATACCTACGCGATATTTTAGAAGACGAGGTAGAACCCCGCTACGTCCTTACTTCCCAACGAATAAAGAAACTGATAGAACACCATCAACGGCAAGCCGAAGCCGGTACCGGCTTCGTCTTCCACCCAAGGGCGGAAGACGAAAAAAGTAACACCCTTCGCGTAGGCGGGAGCTGCCACGACGATATAGTATTACTTCAAGGGGAACGCGCCGCCCGTTGCGTGGCTGTTCGTGGGCGTTTCAACCCGGAAACAGGAAGGAACGAGCAAACGCCGGAACTTCGCCCGGACGGTAAGACTAACTGCCTTACAAGCGTGGAGAAGGACAATTTAATTTACATAGAATCCGCGTGTTTGACACCACGCCGAACCGAATACGGCAAGGCAATACGTCGCCAATACGAAGCCGGAGAGATACAGGAAAGCCGCCACAATATGACCGAATTAGAACCCCGTACCGACGGAAAAACCAATACACTAACAACGGTTCAAAAAGATAACCTAATACTTCAACTTCCCCACGGCTTCAACGCGGGCGGCATATTCCGCGACAAAGCCCCTACGGTTACTTCAAGCCGCTACGAAGCCAACAACATCGTACAAAGCCGCGAAGTAATACAACTTAACCCTGACACCGAAAGCGGCGGAAAGCAGCCATACCAACAAAACCGCGTCTATTCAGCCGACGGCATAACCCCGGCTTTATGTTCAGCACACGCCGGACACGCGCCCGCAGTTCTGACACCCGACGCAGTTCTACGCCGTCTTACACCGACCGAGTGCAGCCGCCTACAAACTATTCCCGATTGGTACGAATGGGTTTGCAGTGATAGCCAAGCGTACCGAATGCTCGGTAACGGGTGGACGGTAGACGTAATAAAGCATATTTTCCAATTCATAAACACCGAGAATTTACAATGACTAAGACCAAAATAAGACACCACAAACGCACGGACGAACCGCTACTTATTCCACGTTCAACCGCTATGTACCACGGCGAATGTGACGTAGACGAAAACGGCTACCCGATAACCTACGAAGTCGAACTTTGGGAATACCCCGACTTCCTTAAACGTGAAGCGAAATTTAGCCGCCATACCTTCACGGCTAAGACGAAGGCTCAAAAGTTCGTACAGGAACGAATGGAACAAAGGTTAGTAGCCGAAGTAACGGTTTGGCGACTACGCCACACATGGCAACCTTACAAGCCCGTCGAGTATAAAAAGATTTACGAATACGAAGTTTAACCCTTAACCCCCGAAAAGATATGGAGATTAAGACCAAATTAGCCGCGCTTTTGCGCCGTTGGGCCTACGCCCTTCATCCCGAAACGCCCGCCACCCTTCCGCCGGGCTACCAAGTAAAGAAAGTGGTAAGCAACCTTAGCCACTTCATCACGGACGGAAAGATGCCACCGAAAGCACTTGTAGAAGAATACAAAAGAGGTTTAGCCGAAGAGGTTTTAGCCATAATAAAGGGCGCGGGCTATATACGCCACCGCACTGACATACACCTCGTTCCGGGTGGATTGGTAGACTACGAAGCAAGCCTTTACGTCGGCTTCATACCGAAGAAAACAAAATAACCATAACCCCCAACAAAAACAAGCAACTATGTTAAAAGCGGAATTTGTCGGACACATAGGATCCGACGCGGAAATCAAGAACTTCAACGGGAAACCGTTTATAGCCTTCAACGTGGCTACTTCCGAACGTTACAAGGACGCACAGGGTACAACCGTAACCCGGACGACGTGGGTAAGTTGTCTTAAACCGGGCGACGGCGCGGTAGTTCAATACCTCAAGAAGGGAACGCAGGTATTCTGCCGGGGCAACCTTACCGCCAAACCGTACACAGGACGGAACGGCGTAGAAGCCGGGCTTAATTGCACCGTTACCGAGTTGGAGCTGCTCGGAAGCCGACAGGACGGGCAGAACCAACAGCAGGCCCAACCCGGACAGCAGTACGGCGCACAAGGCTACGGCGGTGGAGCATACGGAAGCGGCTACCCCGGCGAACCATACCCAGGCCCCGGCAACGAAAATATGCCTTACTAAAACTACGGCTATGATGTTAACTTTTAGTGTTACAATAACGGAAGGAATACTTTACTACGCAATAGAAGGCGCGGTTAAAAGCATACTTCCGTTATTAGCCGAGCAGATAGCCGGACAAAATGAACGGACGGGCGGACTCGCTACGGCTTCGGGCTATACGATACTTCGGAATAATAAACCAATAACCGCCGAAAAAATACGCGAAATAATGGATAAGCCCGTAGGACGCACGAAATACGGCGCAGTTGTAACGGTTGGCGGCGTAACAGTAAAGATTGGATTATGAAAGAGCGCGAACACTACCCACAGCGAAAAGTAACGCTTCTTCCGGGCGATACTATATGGGCGACTTATAAGCAGAACCCAAACGCCCCGGTAAGGATAGCCCCGGCGACCCTAAAACGCCTATACGGTTGGACGGAAGGACAACGCTATATAGGCAAAGTCCGGGAAGAGCCACCGACCAACAGCGACCCGGAAGGGCGGGTAGTAGTGGACTTCTACGACGACAAGAAGGGCAAATTTCTATTTACCCACCTCGTCTATAACGTGGAACATAAGTTAGCGAAAGGCGAATTATACGACTACCGCTATAAGCCAAACCCACAACCCCGACTATTCGATGAACCCTAAACAATTCTTCGACAAAGTAGTAGAGCTTCGGCAAACACAACGCGAATACTTCCGTACACGTTTGCCGGACGCTCTACGAAAGTCAAAGGCGATAGAAGCCGAGATAGACAAGGAAATAAAGCGGGTGCAGCAGATAGAAGCGGAGCGGGCGAAAGCCGCCGCCGACCGTCTACAAGGCTCGTTATTTCCCGATAGTTAAGAACCAAGTAAAGACAACAACCATGCAAACGACATTAGGCGAAAATTTCAGTTTCAGCCACGCCACCATCCGGCTCGTCCATACCGGGCCAACCCTACGCCTTCCCCGTAAGGAAAAGAAATGGCTCAAGGGTATAGTATTCGATAACTACCGCTACATAGCGAGCGTTCACGGTTTACCCATACCGAAGAAAGCCCCGAAGTTCCACTTTAAGCCCGAAGAACAATGGCCTATGTAACGAGAATTTGCGAGAATTGCGGCCGCCCATTTCAAGCCGATAGCCGGAACGTCGCAAGAGGTTGGGGAAAGTGCTGCAGCAAGTCCTGCGCCGCCGCCCTTCGGGAAAAGGAGAAGGCAGAACCACAGCCCGAAAGAAAGTACGGCTTCGACGAGTTTATAGGCGAGTGCTACGAACCCGTCCGCCTCGCCGGAACGAAGAAGCCCCGCTTTACCTACGACGAATTGGTAGCGAGAGCCAACGCCACCAAGGAGAAGACGAAGCCCCGGCACATAGAAAGCCACATACAAAGGAACTGCTTC
>CAJTUK010000014.1 GCA_910579525.1 uncultured Christensenella sp.
TTTAGATAGTCAGTTAGGGAATGCGTTAAGATATACGGTAATTGAAATAACCGATACGAACATAAAGGAACAGCGCATTCATATTTCTTATGCAAGTACTGACAGCGGACTAATTACAAATTTAGCCGACAGCACAAAATATTATTTGCCTACAAATATTGAAAGCGAAAAAACTTGCAACATAACAGGAACACTTTTGGAAGATAACGCAGAGCCGTTTTTTGGCAATTCTGCGGACTAATCGGGGGCGGTTACTATGGAAGAAAACATTTATGAACGGTTAGAATTAACCGAAATAAAAAACGATTATAGTTTAGCCGTCCATAAATCAGACACAACGCAAATAGCGTTAGTCGCTATTCTAACGGCTATTGCGGCGGCGGTCTTTTCTGCGGTTGATTTGATTTTGGGTTGCTCTTGTAATCTGAACGTAAACGAATGTATATTGCTGACTTTCAAGATATTCAATTTCATAGTAATCGGCTGTACGCTGGTTTATAACGTGGCTTTACAATTTGAAAAAATCCGTATCAACAAGATAAAGACGGAAAAAGACATTGCAAGCAAGATAACCCCCGTTCAAGGGCAAATAGATTATTACAAAGGCAAGATAGAATATGAAAATAAAAGGTTAAAACTAATAAAATTTTGTTATTCCGTTGCATATTGCACAATAGCGACGATTGAAATTTTACTTTTAATTTTGGCGTTCATAATCAAGTAAAATCAATAACAAGGTGTAAAATGAAAATGCGCTCGTCTTAAAACTACATAAAAATGTGGCGTTCACGCAAAATCGCGTGAACGCTTTTTTTATTGCTTGCGAAAAAAGTCGCAATTTGAAATGTCGTAGTCCTCCCGTGCAAATTTGGAAATTTAATCAATTTTCAAATTCAATCGGGAGGACTTTTTTATGTCGAAAATTAAATACACGTTCGCAGACGGCACGACAAGCGAAATCGAAGTTACGGACGAGGTTTACGCTCTGCACCTGCAATTACAACAAGAGGAAAAGCGCAACCATTGGCGGGAAACACGGCGGCATATATCGCTCTACTACCTATTGGAAAACGGGGTAGATTTTACGGACAATGCCGCCGACTCTTTTACCGCCGTAGAGTTGCGCGAGAACGACGAGCGAATAAAAAAAGCAATAACAAAACTATTGCCCGAACAGCAAGCACTAATCAAAAAGATATTTTACGAGGGCAAGACAATTACGGAAATAGCAAAAGCGGAAAATGTCGGCAAGTCTGCTATTGCCAACCGCTTAACGCGAATTTACATAAAAATCAAAAAATTTTTGAATTAGACCGTGAACTTTCGCCGTTCCCGTGCTTATAAGTAGAGGCGCAAAACCGCCTACTACTGAAACGGGGGTGCGGACGTGAAAATCAAACAAGAATTATTGCAAGCCTTTTTAGACAAGTACGGCATAACTGCGGCTATGCTGGCGCGTGAAATCGGCGTTGACGAAAGAGAAATACAAACGCTGTTAGACGGCGGCGCGGTAAACGAGGCAACGGCGAGGAAATTCATTTATTATTTTGGCGCGGACGAGGCTATGAAAATGATAGATTGGGCGGCGTTGGGTAAAGAAATACCGAATATCGGCAAGAGGTAAAAATGGCGAACGAAACTTTTGTGAAAGTCGCATATATCGGCTTACAAAAACAAGACGGCTCTTTAATGCTGAACGTGCCTTTATACGTTAAAGCAAGCGAGCTTAATAAAAGCGGTATGACGGAAACGCAGGAAAAAACGATTAGCCGAATAACCGAAATAATGATAAAGCGGTATGAAAAGCAACTGACGGACTACTTTTTGAGCCTCAAAGAAAAATCAAAAAAGGAGGAACTATGAAAGCATTAAAAACGATTGCGAACTGCTGTTTGGTGTTTATAACCGTAATAGCCGTATGTGTTATTATCGCGTTTGTTTACTACCACTATTTTGTTCACGATATAACGGTCGGAACAAACTATATCGACAATCAAATCGGGCTTGACATAAAAAAAGCGGACGAATTGACGGACGAGGAAAAAGACGAGTTTGAGGAACGGTATTTTATGGAAGCGAATTTTTACAGCAACGCAAAAAACAACGGTATCGCGTTACAGGAAATGAAACTGAATTATTTTACAGATTACAAGCTACTGTCAACGGGCTACCGCTCTACGGGAATGCAGTTTTTGGGCGATTTGAAACAAGAGGACTTGCGGCTGGTGGAAACGACGACGGAACAAGCCAACCGCGACGAACCGCAAAATTTTACCTACTACGACACAACAAACGGCATAAATTGGGACGGCGGCAAACTACGCACACAACTGAACCGCGAAACGGCGTTCGTGATAAGCATAGACGGCAAGCCCTATCAGATACAGTTAGATAAAACTTATGATTGGACGACCTACGAACGGCAATGGTACACGCTGTGGATTTGGAACAAGCCCACGCAACACATAATTTACTACAACTATCTGAACGTGTTCGCGGACTGTATGCAAGCGATACGCTCGAACAGCGCGGGTTATGGCGACTACTATATAACCGTCGATTTAAGCGAGTATTTTACTATTCGAGAGTTCGACGCGGAAAGCGGAAAATATAAGACGGACGACGTAACCGACATAATAAAATCGTATTCCGTACTCAAATTCCATTATGACGAGAACGGCGCGCGGAATAGTAGCCAGTCAATGTTCAACTGTATAGACTGTAACCCGAAATATGATATATCGGACGAACAAATCGACACTACCTATTGGCAAGAACGTATGACTTACACGCTGACGGACACAAGCAAGTTGAACAGCGCGGCGTTGTTCGTTTATAGGTACAGCGAGGTTTACGACGGCTATTTTGTTTCGCTCTCTATGGACGGCAAAAAGTTGTTTTCAGATATGCCCCGCGCAAAAGTTAATATCGTGTTAGATATAGATACGCCGTATTTGGAACATAGCATTGTCGGCTTGGACTATAACGCATTTGACGGGCTGGAAATAGACACGCTTACTATTCGCGGCGGCGTTCGTACTTTCTACCTCTTGGAAAAATCGTTGAACGATACGCAGTTAAAAACACTCAAACGCAGTCGCGGTATCACGTTGGACGGCTTGGAAAAGGCGATAAATACGGAATACAGCGAGGTGGTTATATGAAAAAAATCATAGGTATGGTTATTCTCTATCTGCTTTCTTTCGTCATTATCGTGGTTGCGGTGTTCTGCGGGATTCGGTTGTATAAGGAAATCAAGGCTGAAAGTTATATAAACGGCTCTATAGATATAAGCAACCGATTCACGCAAGAAAGTTTTAACTATTCGTCTACGAGCGTGGTTTTCTATCACGATTTATACGACGACACCGACACATACGCATTTGAAAAAGATTTGCTCAAAGTCGAGAATTTTGACGGCAAGAAAAAGACCTATCAAGTTGTATTGAACGATTACGTTTTGCTGAATACGGAAATAAACGCCGGCTCGGTATTCTCAACGGTAGATATGGACTTTTACGACACGAACGGGAACGTAATCAACAGCGCGGTTATGAAAATATCGGTCAAATTTTTGAGTAACAAAACAACGCTAACGCTTACCACTACGGGCAAGGAAAACGCGAGTTTTCTCGAACAGTATTTTGCGGACAACGGCATACGCCTACGCATAATCGAAATTTTATAGGGGGAAACAATGTCAACGACGAAAAAAGTATTAACTATAATTTTCAGTATTCTCATAATCGGCGCGTTTGCGTTCCTTTTGACTTGGGGCATTATAAATTGGTCGAAGGTCAAGGACGGAATGGCGGGCAACGGACTATATACGCAAGAGGACGTGCAAAAATCTTATGAGGACGGCTATTCTACCGCCCTCAAAGACAAGGACGAATACGACAAACTAATCAACAGTTACCGCGACACGATAACCACGCAGAACGATTTAATATCGCAGTACACGAGCGAGGCAACCGCCTTAAATAATTCAATCAAAGACTATCAAGGGCAGATTACCACGCTGAACGAACAAAAAGCGGCAATCTCGGCGCAGGTCGATACGCTGAACACTATCAAGGCAAGCAACGAAACAACAATTACGGAATTAAACGGGCAGATTGCCGCGCTTTCTACCGAAATTATGACCTTGCAAGGCAACAAGAACGAGAACGAACGGCAAATTGCCGCGCTTACGGAACAACTTACGAACTTACAAATGCTGAATACGCAGTTGCAGGAAAACAACGCTCTGAACGCAAAGACGATAAACGGGCTGAACGCGCAAATTGCAAGTTTGAACAATCAGATTGCCGATTTAACGCTACAAACGCAAAATAATTCGTCCGTCGTAAATGCGCTGAACGTAAAAATTGCGGAATTGCAAAAGTCCGTGAGTTATTACGAACAGTATCTGTCTACATTGGAAAGCGGCGAGCAAGTCGTTGCCACGTTCGAGTTTGACGGGAGCGTTTACAACATACAAGTAGTAAACAAGAACAGTCTTTTGACGGTTGCAACGCCGCCCTCAACGGCTTACGTTATATTCAACGGCTGGACGGTTGACGGTGAACCTATCGACCTTGCCACTTACCGCATAACGGCGAACACCAAAGATAGTTGCCGACGTAACGCATAAATACGAGGTCAATTTTATGGTAGACGGCGAAAACTACCACAACGAAATCGTACTGAAAAACGCACAAGTAACCGCGCCCGCCGCGCCTACGAAAAACGGCTATATTTTCGAGGGCTGGACGATAGACGGAAACAGCGTTGTAAATCTTACAACCTACACCGTAACGCAGAACGTAACATTTACGGCGAAATTCACAAAGCTGTATTCCGTCGTGTTCAAGTACGAGGAAACCACGCTGAAAAACGAAACCGTAAAAAGCGGTAACTATGCAACCGCGCCGACGGCATCAAGCACGGCGTACAAAGTTTTCAACGGCTGGAAAGTAAACGGCGTGGCGGTCAACGTGAACGAATACCGCATAACCGCCGACACCGTATTTGTCGCAGATATAACGTATAAGTATGATGTCAAATTCATAGCGGACGGCAAAATGCACAATACGCAGATAGTCGAACGCAACGGCAAGCCTACCGTACCCGCCAACCCTACAAAGACAAATTATGTATTTGTCGGCTGGTCTGTGGACGGAACGAACACCGTCAACGTAAGCAATTACACCGTTACTGAAAACGTAACTTTTACGGCGGTGTTCCGTATTCAGTCCTATACGGTAACGTTTAAGAACAACGATAAAACGGTATCTATGCAAACGGTTGAACACGGCAAGTATGCAACCGTACCTGTTGTCAATATAGAAAATTTTGCGGGCTGGTCGCTCGACGGGGAAAACATTGTCGATTTGGAAAGTTACGCGATAACGGAAAACGTAACTTTTACTGCGGTGGTTAATCAGTCTTTTAACGCAAATTCGCCTTTGTTTGGTACGTGGCTTGGTAAATGTGTCGGGGAAAATGCAGACGAGGCAAACGAGTTTATCAGAAAAATAGATTTAAGTGGCAACCCCCTTGAAATCAAAGCGGTAAGTGATACGCAATTTAGTTTACTTACTACTTTCAATATTCCTATGGGCTACCCGTTAAAAATGGAAATATCGGAACTGACAAATACCACGATAAAATATAACGCGCTTATGCACTCGAATATTAAATTTGATTTGCGATATGATGTCGCAAGCGATACATTAGTAGGAACAGTAACATTTACGAATACGAGCGAGGGAACAAACAAGGTTTATAACATTGTTTACGAACGCACGGAAAAAAGCTCGTTTATAGGTTTTAGCGGTACACCGTTCAATTACAACGATTTCAGTTAGAACAAAACAACTTAATTATAACGCTTGGGGTAAGCGCAAAAAGCCCCACCATTAGCCGCTTAAAATGACGGTGCGCAACGTGATTTGCGGCGGTTAAAAATAATTTATTAGGAGTTAAAAATGGAAAACTTAAACAAGGTAGTCAAGGAAATCAAAATCGTTGCAAAGCCCTCGAAACGCGGCGGCAAAAATCACTTCGTGCGCGTGGAACTCATAAACGGGCGTTCGGCTGATGTATGGTGCGATAAAGAGGTCGTCGAACTCATACAGACTTGCACGGAATTGGGCGTTGAGCCTTTCAAGAGTTTTACGCTCGAAAAGAGAACGAGCGACAAAAGCGGCGCGGAATATATCGCGGTTGTACTCAAAATGTTCAACGACGACGAATATTTTTACTTTCTGCCCCGCGCTACAAATACCATTGTGGAATTGCTACTCGCAAAAGCCGCAAAGGACGAAACGCCCGCGCCCGCGAAAAAGGCGTAACCTATGTCAAACCCGAAAATA
>CAJTUK010000015.1 GCA_910579525.1 uncultured Christensenella sp.
TGCACGACTTCGGCGGAACGCATAAATTCGCGCAGCGCGATGCTTACAACGACTGCTTGAACCGTTACAAGAGGGAAAGCAGATGGATCGGCTTTATAGACGCCGACGAAATGATTCGGGTAAAATGCGGCTGTACGATCCCCGCGCTGTTGAAAAACTTCGAGAGCTTTGCGGGATTGTTCATGCGCTGGGTTGTGTATGACGCAAACGGTCAAACGGAGAGATCGGACAAGCCGTTGCGCGAGCGGTTTACGCACGTAACGCCTACGGATATAGACGACGGCGTGGGCAAAACGTTTTTGCAAGCTCAGCTCGTACAATACATGCTCACGCATAACGGCTATCCGTATAACGGGTTCGATGCCGTCGACGAAAACAGAACGCCCATAAAGACTGCGGACGCGCGAAAGTACGACAGCACTGCCGATCTTGTGTGCGTCGATCATTACTATACAAAATCGTACGAGGAATGGAAAGCCAAGATAGGCAGGGGCACGTGCGATCCCATATTCAACAGGAAATATGCGGATTTCTTCTTGTACAATCCGGATATGGAATACTGTCGCGAGGATATAACCGCCGAGCAAAAGTACGAAGTGTCCGAAAAAATATAAATCAAACCCAAAACAAAAGGAGATAAAAACATGTCGAGCTACGGTTACAACAACAACACTAACACGGACCTTAATAACAAACGCCCTATAGGTATAGTTATTGCGCATGCACCGACCAAGACAAATTACAAATCGGGAGACAGGTTCCAAACACAGGGCTTGAAAATAAATCTTATTTATCCCGACGGTACGCAGTCGGTGACTACGACATTCTCGGTCTATCCCGACGGCGCTCTTACGAGCGATAACACTTTCGTCGAGATACGCAGTATGGGCTTTGTCGTGCGCCAGCGCATAACGGTCGATGCGAAAGCAGATTGCAACTGTTTAGGTTCGGGGCATTGCACGTCGGGATTTGTGCATAATCACGTATACGAGTGCAATCATCCGGAAAATGCGAAGGATATAAAATCTATAAGGATAAGTAAAGACCCGAACAAAACGGTATATGCCGAAGGCGAGATTTTCGATCCGACCGGGATGGAAATAACAGGCAGGACCGCGGGCGGCGAAGATATTAAAGTAACGTCGTACAATATAGAGACGCGCGGACCGCTTTCTTCGGGGAATAATAGAATTGAAATACGCTATAAAAATCTTACGACTACATATTACGCAAGTGTGTTTTCCAAAATTTGTACGAAAGTCGCGCCGTCTACGGAATCGGTCAAATTGACTCGCGGCATGGACGGTCGAATATGTTTGGGAACGGGAGATTTTTCCGTTGAGTTTGCAGACGTGCGAGTGAACGACGGCAGTCTGTCTGCGGGCATTTCGCATGTTTATAAAAACAACGGCGCCGAGTCTTGTTGCGGCAACGATTGGCGGCTGAATTTGCATTGCTCCGTAAAGCGAGTAAACGGATATTCGGATAGAACAACATATGTGCAACACTTAAATCGCGAGCGTATTTCGAGTAGCAGCGACGACATCGATTACATCTATACCGACGGCGCCGGAAACAGATATGCGTTCGACGAAGTGTTTTATTACACCGACGAAAACGAGCGTAAACAAGCCGTGCGGTATTACGACGTGCAAGTAGATTTGGACGGGCAATTGTTCTGCGTAAAGAACGAAAAAAGATATACCGTAACGCGCGAACTTAAAACGGCATCGGGTATGCGACTGTCCGTTAAATTGGATAATGTAAACGGCGTCGAAAAAATAGAGCAACGCCACGAAGAAATAGCCAAGCTCGAAAGCGAGATACAGCAGTATAAAGACGCTATTGAAGAATTGGAATTCAATATAGAGCAGAACGAGTTTTATTGCGAAACTTATCCCGTACCGCACGCGGAATTGTATAACAGAACCCCAAGCGATGTGCAAGGATTGCTTATAAGTTTCGGGCATCGTCCGCAGGAGTTCGACGTTCAATTAAACAGGATACAAAGCTTACTGTCTCAATACAATGTAAGTGAAAAAGCGCCCGAATCCAACGAAAATAACGCGCAATATATTTGGGCGTTGCAGCAATACAATTTACAGCTTGACGATGAATCGAGCTATATTCGATCGAAACAGCATGAAAGGAAAAAAGCGTTGACATTACAATACGAGCGTCAATTGAGCGAATATAGGAAAACGCTCGAACAAAAGGAACGTCAACTCATAAAATATAAACTCCAAGTACCCGTTGCGTACCTTATAAATGACGAAGGCACGGCAATGTGCTTTAACGAATACGGCGATCTTTGCGGCATCGTAGATGGTTACGACAACACTATTGCCGTAATATGGGACGAGATCTATATCGACGGGAATAAAAAGCCAGTCACCGAGATAACGTCGGTGTGCTACGGCGAGCATAAAACAACGCTCGAATATAACAGAAACGGTCGGCTTATCTCAATAACCGATCATAACGGCAAAAGAATCGAATATGCGTACAGCCGAGACGGGCAGTTAAGTGCGGTGAACTATTCGGACGGGCACGCGTTGGAATTCGAATACAACTGCAACAGATTATTGTCGAGCGTAACATCGCCGTCGACTGCGGAAGAAGCGGAGCTTAAGTATTCCGACGGGAAAATCATAGGCATAACTCAAAAGACATCGTTCGCCGTGCTTACGGATAAGACCGCATCGAGCGGCAGTTACGGCTATACCGTTTCCGAAACAAATATAAAATACATCGACGGGAAAACGGAAGTAGAAAGCGACGGCGTAACGAAAACATACTATCTCGATTACTACGGCAACATTGCGGCGAGCTATGTAAAGCGCGGGCAGGAATTTACCGAACGCCCGACATACGAATACAAAACGGAAGATAACGATTCGGGCTATACCGTGACCGAAACCGCCGACGCTATATGGACGTTGAACGAGCTGAAAACTTCGTCGCCGTCGCGTATCGCCGTTATATCTTCAAACAAACTCCCTCAAGGCATATCCGAATTCGTGTTCTCTGCGGAAGCGAATATAACGAACGAAACCGAACTTAAAAACTACGAAATGCCGTTCAAATTGAATTCCGACGTCCTTAACGCCGACACTGGCAAGAATAAATTCTGTCTTACGGCAAAAGTAACGGGCGGCAAAACGGCAGGTATGTACAAAGCGTCTTTCGATTACCGCAATCATCGCGCGCAATACGTGTCGCTGCCCATAACAATAGACAGAACGGCGGCTAACGTGAGCATAGAGCTTTTCGCCGAGTGTTCGGATACGCAGAACGTCGTATTTGACAACTTCCGTCTTGCGCCCGCCGAATGGGAAAGCCGTACCGCAAACGACTTCGGAAATATAACGCGCCGCAAAACAAGCAAAAAGCTCATCGCGCCCGAAGTATACCGAAGCACGCAAACCGATTACGAGTACGACGAGAACAACCGTTGCATTAAAGAGCGTACGGCAATCATGACGAGCGGCAAAGTAAACGAAACGAAATACGCCGTTAAAAAGTACAGCTACTGCGAGCACGGCAATCTCGTAAAGACCGAAAGCTACATCGAGAACGAAGTAAACGAAAAGGGCATAACCATAACCGAAAGAGTGTGCGACGAGAAAGGCAACGTCATAAAAGAATTCTCGTACAACTCGCTCGACAGCTCGACCAAGTTCTATACGGAAAGCGAGGTAGCGGAGAACGGTATAACGACAGCCGAGCTTGACGAAACGGGCGAAAACAAGACCGAGTTCGAGTATATAGACGGAACTACAACCGTTAAAGAGAAAAAACTCCCCAACGGCAGTAAGTTCGCCTACGGCTACGACAGCGACGGTAACGTGACCGCGATCACCCAAAGCACGGACGACGGCGAGAGCAACGGCACGGAGATAAAGTATACGCTCGGCAGTCCGACCAAGCTCACGAGCGGCAATAATACCGTGTTCTACGAGTACGACAAAAAGCGCCGCAAGACCAAAGTGACCGTAAACGGGAACGATACTACATACTCGTATGGCGAAAACGAGCTAACCGACGAAATAACTATATCCGACATAACGTTCCTTGCAGTCAAGGCGGATAAGGTCGCCGCGACGTTCGAGAACGTAACGTCGGAAACGTATACTGACAAAAACGGCAATACCGTCATGACCAATATAAACGGTAGCGTAACGTCCGCTTGCAATTACAATGCCGACGGGCAAATTACCGTAAGCGGCGACGGCATAACGGGCAGCGTCAAAAAGTATACGTACAGCGCCGATGCACTCAAAACACTCAACCGTGTGGATATAACCGCAGGCGAAAACGTGGAAAGCCTTACCGAAAGCTATTTCCGTAACGACTGCGGACAGACAAGCGGCAGAGTGATCGGCGGCGCGGTAGATCAAAGCTATGCGTACTTCTATAAGGATAACGCAGCGAGAGAACTCGAGCATATTTCGTTACCGAACGAATTGAACTACTATCCTTTAACGGACGTAAACGGACGGAACACGGGGAAAGAGCTCAAGAACGCGAATAACGAAAACGTGTACGCCGAGTATATCTATTACCGCAAAGAGGGCGACCACGGCACGAATATGCCGAGCAGCGTCTATTTCGGCAAGAACAAAAACAACAGGTTCTCTGTTTCGGATAACGTCAAATACAAGTACGACGAATCGGGGAACATCTCGGAAGTAAGAGAGAACGGTATACTAACCGTAAGTTATGCCTACGACAAGATAGGCAGACTCGTAAGAGAGAATAACCGCAAGTTCGGTAAAACGTGGCTTTGGTCGTACGACAACTGCGGGAATATACTGTCTAAGCGTGAAGCGCAATTTACTCTTAAGCCCGCCGACGAGATAGAAGCGTTCACGGACGAAAAGATGTACGCATACAACGGGGATAAATTACTTTCTTTCGGCGACGAGATACTGTTTTATACAGATACGGAAGGCAAAGAACACGACAATCCGCTCATCTACCGCGGACATCAATTGTCGTGGAGCTTCGAGCGCAGGCTCGCTTCATTCGGCGATAATGTGTTCGCATACGACGGGTACGGCAGACGGATAAGAAAGAACGATACCGTCTTTACCTACGATGCGAACAATAAGCTCGTAAAGCAGAGCGACGGAACGAACACGTTGGGGTTCATTTACGACAACAGCGGACTTTCGGGCGTAACGTATAACGGAACGGAATACATATACGCTAAAGACGTACAAGGGAATATTGTCGGGCTACTTGACAAAAGCGGACGAGAAGTGGTACAATACAAGTACGACGCATGGGGCAACGTAATAACGGAAGTGATAGACGAAGCGCATGCGGCAATAGCGGAGCTGAATCCGTTCCGTTATAGGTCGTACTACTACGATCCCGAAACGAACCTTTACTATCTT
>CAJTUK010000016.1 GCA_910579525.1 uncultured Christensenella sp.
GAAAATTTGAACAAGGTAGTCAAGGAAATCAAGATTGTGGCAAAGCCCTCTAAACGCGGCGGCAAAAATCATTTTGTGCGCGTTGAACTCATTAACGGGCGTTCGGCTGACGTGTGGTGCGCCAGTGGTGATAGCGTTTGAACGCCGAAAATGTGTTCAAGCGCTGTTTTCATTTCTTCAAGTCTTACGTTCTCAATTTCTTTCGTATTGCTTAAATTGATATATACAACAGTATCGCCGTCGCCCACTAATACCTTAACTACAAGGTTATCAATGATTTTTCGCTGATATTCCTTGTCGTTGGGGTCGCCTTTCAGTAGGTCGGCAATAAATGACATAAAGTCCTTTTCCGTAAACTGTCTGCCGCGCTCGCGTTCCAACTGCGCTTTTTGGCTCTGCAAGTCCTCGATTAGCTTTTCATAATCGTTCATTCGCTTTTCGATATTTGCCCGCAAAAGCGCGTTCTTCGCCTCGATAAACGCCGTTGTCATTTCCTCAATGTCTTTCTGAACTTTGGCTATTTTGCCGTCAATGCTCTTTATACTGTCCGCGCCCGTGCGCTTGGCATAATAGGCAAGCGTATCGCGGACGGCAACGCTCACGTTCTCTTTGTCGCTTAAAAAGTCATACACCACCTGCGTAACAAACAATTCCAGCGTGTCTTTATCTTCTCGGCGTTTCTCGCAAACGCCTTTTTTCTTTCCCTTGCAGGCGTAATAATGGTGTTGTTGCCCCGTGTGGCTCGTGCCGCCGTCCGAAATCATAGGCGTAAGACAATGGGCGCAAAAGGCTTTCCCCGTCAAGAGGTACGGCACACGCGCCGTTGCCGTTCCACCCGCAAAATAGCGGTTTACTTGCAAACGCTTTTGTACTCGCTCGAACAAGTCTTTGTCTATAATGGCGGGGTATGTGTTCGTGCATAGCCTTTCGCCAAAATAAAACTCGCCCGTATACTTGGCGTTGTTCAACCATTTGTCGAACGTTCTGCCTTTGAACGGCTTGCCGTTATAGCGTGCGCCCCTTGCGTTGAGCGTGGCGGCAATTTCCTTTTTGTCCGTTCCCTTGTCGTACTCCGTGAACGCATAACGAATTATTTCGGCTTGTTCCTCGTCGATTTCAACGTATTTCATAAATTTGTTGCGCTTGCCCGCAATCGGCTCTTGGCGTAGCTTATACCCGTAAACGAGATACCCGCCGCAAAACGTTCCGTTTTCCACGCTGGTATCAAGCCCGTTTTTCACGCGTTTGGAAAGTCGCTTTGAATATTTTTCGTCGTTCCACTCTAAAAACATTTCGTAGAACTCGCCGCCTTCGTCGTCGCTTATGGGCTGGGTTGCGGAAATTACCCGTATGCCGTAGTCCTGCTTTAACATTTCTTTATACATAATGCTGTCGCGGCGGTTGCGGGCGAACCTGTCGAACATATAAACAATAATAAACTCAAATTTGCCGCTGGCGGCGTCCTTAATCATATGCTGAAAGTCTGGGCGGCTGTCGTTCGTTCCCGTCCGCGCTTTGTCCTTGTACACCTCTACGACGGAATACCCGTTTTCCTCGGCGTACTCGGTGCAAATTCTTATCTGGCTTTCGATAGACTGCTCGTTCTGTCCTTGCGAGCTGAAACGGGCGTAGATAACTGCGTTTTTCATAGTGTGATACTCCTTTGCGCTGTCTGCTGGGTGTGCGGACTGCGGCTTAAAAATTTTGTTGTTCGCTTTGGTGCTTACCGTCTTAACTGCAAAAGAAATGCCGCCGCAGGGAAATTGTCAAGTGTGGTCATACTTTTTTTGTCCGCAAAAAAAGAAGCTGACGGTGGAGATTTTCCGCTCGCGGAAAATACAACCGCTTGCCCGCTTTACAATTACACAAGGCGGCGTATTCCGTCCTCAGACGGTAAGCACCTTGCGAACAATAAAACTATTTAATTCTTATGAAAAGAAAAATAACCTCACAAAAATTTTATCACGAATAGAACAAGAAATTTTATCGCAAACGAGAAAATAAGGTCGTAAATTGTAAAATATACGGAAAAGAAAAAAACGGCGCAAACGCTTGAAAAACGGCTGAAAATATGATAGAATAAAAAACAAGAAAAAAGCGCGTTGAAACGGCAAACCCGTAAAACGCACAAGGGAAACAATTAAAGTTTTTTACAGGGGCGCGCCCCTGTATGCGGTAGAAGCTCTACCGCATACAAAAAATCTTAATCGGAAATCAAAAAAAATTTTATGAGGTAACGATATGAAAAAGTTATTTGCAATGCTCACCTCTGCGGTTGTGCTCACCGCTTGCGCGTTTTCGTTTGCGGCTTGCGGCGATGATACGCCCAAACATACCCACGACTACGGCACGCAATGGGTAACTAATTCCACGCACCATTGGCACGAGTGCAAGAACGACGGCTGCGACCAAAAGGAAAAAGACAAAGCCGCGCATATTGATAACGACAACAACGGCAAGTGCGATACTTGCGATGATACTATGAGCGTAAAAATTCCCGTTGCAAGCGTGGAATTAAGCCAAACGGAAATCACGTTAGAGGTAGACGGCACGGCAACCTTAACCGCCGCTGTTACGCCCGACAATGCCACAAACAAAACGGTTACTTGGGAAAGCGACAAAGAAAGTATCGCAACGGTAGATAATACGGGCAAGGTAACGGCAATCGCACAAGGCACGGCGAAAATCACGGCTACGGCAGACGGCAAGAGCGCGAACTGCACTGTTACCGTAACGGCAAAGCCCGTACCCGTTACGGGCATAGAATTAGACAAAACGGCAATCACGCTTGAAATAGACGAAACTCAAACGCTGACCGCAACGCTTGCGCCCGACAACGCGACGGATAAAACGGTAACGTGGACGGTTGCGCCGTCCGGCGTGGTGTCGGTGGAAAACGGCGTTATTACTGCGTTAAAAGACGGTACGGCTACGGTAACCGCCACCGCGAACGGCAAGAGCGCGAACTGTACCGTTACCGTAAACGCGCCCCTTACCAACGCGCAAGTACTGAGATATCTAAATGATAACGTTTTAATGGGACTTGTTAAAAGTGCTTTGCCGAGCAGTTGGGAAATAAACAATAATAACGTTACAAATGCAACTTGGTACATAACCAAAGACGGCGACAAAATAACTTGTGCTACTCTTTCATTTGTTTACTTGTACGGCAGACAAGATAATTATGTTACGATTTATAAAGCAGAGTTTCCTTCGGGTTTAACATCTCAAAATATCTTTGATAATAAAAATGTAACGCCTACTTATTCGAGAATTTATAGAAATTCTATTGACCCCACCATACAAGCGGAACACACCGACCTGACCAACGCCATTTGCGATAAACTTTTCGGCGCAAAGACTAACTCGACAAGATATATTATTGACCACGGGGGAAATAGTTTAGATAGTCAG
>CAJTUK010000017.1 GCA_910579525.1 uncultured Christensenella sp.
AGAATTTAAGACGGCGTTAGAATTGGGTATAGACGTAGCCGTAGGCGAAGGGCGCAGCGCACAGCAGCTCTCCCGCGACCTTCGCCAATACCTACAACAGCCGGACAAACTATTTAGGCGCGTCCGTGACAAGGGCGGAAACCTTCGGCTTAGTAAGGCGGCTAAGATGTACCACCCCGGCCAAGGCGTTTACAGGAGTGCAGCCAAGAACGCCGAGCGTTTGGCGCGGACGGAAGTAAATATGGCGTACAGGGAAGCCGAATACTTACGATGGCAACAATTAGATTTTGTCGTAGGCTTCCGCGTGATGTTGAGCAACAACCACACCACGAAGGACAGCAAGGGGAAGACCGTACCGCTAACCGACATTTGCGACGAGTTGGCGGGCGACTACCCCAAAACTTTCAAGTTCCTCGGTTGGCACCCGCAATGCCGTTGCGTCGTCGTGCCTATTATGTCCGACTACGACGAGTTCAACAAAGAGAGGGCGAACCGATTAAAAGCCATAATCCGGGGGCAAACCTACAAAAGCCTTCCTTCCCGCCGTACCGTCCGCGATGTTCCGGCGGCGTTCCGTAGCCACATAGAAGCCATAGCCGACCGTTCTAAGAATTGGAAGGCTATGCCGTACTACATACGCGACAACTTCAAGAACGGCGTTATTTCCGGCGGTTTGCTTCCGTCCATACCGCAGAAAGCACAAATGCCGGGAACCACGGCGAAACCGCCCGAACCGTGTACGGAGTTCGACCGCGAAATAGCGAACTTCAAGATGTGGGCTTATACTTTCGGGTTGGATGTTTCAGCGTTGGACGTGTTACGCACGTCCGGCGACCGGGAAGGACTAAAAGCAGAAATTAAACGCCTTCAAGGAGAACAAACCGCCCGCCGTACCGAGTGGATCCATTACCGTAGCGAGGTGGAAGATTTCGCCGGACAAGCGACCGGGTACGCCGACCTTCTTAAAGAGATTGAAGCGGCCCTTAACGCCAACGACATAAAGACAACCAACTACTACGGCGACTGCATTAGCCGCCTAAAAGCCTTCTTCGCGTCACTTCCGGGTAAATTGACAGCAGCCAAAGGAAAGAAGGGCAATTATTCCCCCAATATGCCCAAGGAGTTAGAGAAGGGCGGCAAGTGGCTACGCGGCGACGACTACGAATATAGCCGGGAGTTCTTCGACCTTATAGACCCGAAACACCCCATACCGCTAACAATCCATAGCAAGACGGGAAACAATAGTTATTATATGCCTTCCGAAAAGCGCGTTTATATTGACAGCGGCGGCACACGCAGCTCACAAAGTCCATATTACCGCCGCGCCCTTATTTACCATGAGTTCGGGCATGGCATAGATTGGCAAAGGAATTTAAGATTTAGCACCGAAGTAAAAGACCTTCGCGCCAAACAAATAGCCCGGCTTCGTCAAAAAGTGGAAACGACTAAGACGACACGCCGATACGACCCGGATAAAAGGAAATATGTTACGGAAACTACGAAAACAAAGGCAATGAAGGCTAAGGTACTTTCCGAAAGGTTAGACCGACTTTATAAGAAGATATTCTCAATGAGCGACGCAGTATTTACGAAGCGCGGAATAACCAAACACGACGTAATAGAGCAAATAGCCGCCGTCCAAGATACCCTAAAAAGCCTTATTATTTCCGTTGGTTGGGGTCATACTACAAAATACTTCAAGGGTGCAGGTAAAAGCGAAGCCGAATACATAGCCCATTGTTTTGAAAACGCATTTATAGGAAACCGCGTATTCCAAAAGTATTTACCTACGGAATACGCGGAAATGATAGCGTTTATAAGAAGCCTCAAGTAAGAGGAACGAGGTATAAACAACCGTCCATAATAGAGCCTACGACCTTCGCGCCGGTAGGCTCTTTTTCGCCTTCGCCCGGATATACAGGAAGAAGCCGGGCTTTACCTTCCAGGCACCGCCGGAGTATTGCGCCGTTCTTCTTCGCGTCCGGCTCGGCATATTCAAGAAGCCGCACTAAGTCCACGTCGTCAGCGTCCGCACCTTCGGACGAAAGGAAGCCTTCTACAAGAAGTTCATCGGGGACAACAGTAACGGGCTGTTTGCCCTTCGTAGTGTTTATTTGGGGTACTTTCATAGTCTAAAATTTAGTGTCAAAGCGGGCATAGTCCGAAGGATAACGACCGATACCGAAGGCGTTAGCTGCGCCGTCATAAGTGACGAAACCACCGGCCAAAACGTCCGCCACGCCGTTAATTTCTTCGGAAGGAAGCGGCGCACCTTCGGCGGAAGGGAAAAGGGAAGTAACAACCCGGTCAAGTTCGCGGAGTGCTTCGCGCCGGGCTTTACCGTGGCTAATACTAACCTTTGCCAACGCGGAAGTAATACCCGAATAGCGAATTTCGGGAAGTATTGTTTTAGCGTATTCGTCCATTATTTCAGTACACTTACGCCGTAGCATTGGGTTTATTCGAGGTATATAGTTATCCATTTTGGCTATATGTGGCTTCGATTGTTACGTTACTAATTCGGCAGTCTACAACGTCGCCACTATTAGCGAGAGCGGGAACGACAGAAACGCCGACGGCTATATTTACGTCCGTGGCATACGCCCCGGCGAATTGCTTAACGGCTTCCGTTATACGGTATTCAAATTCCGCCTTCTTCGTAAAGAACAATTCGGCGGGGGTTAAGTTCTTTTCTTCCATAGTTGTAATGGGCTTTAATTCAAACGCAAAGATACGACAATAACGCACCCAATCCAAATCAGCCAACCACGACAACCGGGAAGACCATACCCACCAAGGCACAGCCGTAACCGTATAACGTGGAACGGGCGTAACTAATTGTTACCAACCGAAAAAGTCAATAGCGAAAAATACTCAATTCGTATTACTTTGTTACGCTTCGTTCCTTTCGGGCTTCTTCAAGTATTCGGGTAGCACGTTCCAAGCCGCCCAATTTCACACGGGTAACAGCCACACGCCCGTAGATGTCGGCTACTTCCTTCGCCCGTGCTTCGGCTTCCCTTTGCGCCTTCTTCCGCATACGCCGGGGCTTCGTAATTAGAGCGACAACAACAATTAGGAACGCCACCCCGAAACACAGGGCGGCGACCCATAATAATACGGCTTCCATTACGTCGTTATTGCTTCTTAAAGATATAGGG
>CAJTUK010000018.1 GCA_910579525.1 uncultured Christensenella sp.
CACGCATGGTCGATCCGTTGCCCGAACTGGGGCGCGATGTGGCAAAGATGGTGCTGTGTCTCGCAGGCATGAACACGGTCGATATCTACGAGCTGCGCAAGGAGGATTACCGAAACGGCTGTATCTGCTACAAGAGAGCCAAGACGAAGAAGTTCCGCGCCGATGACGCATATTTCGAGATTCGTGTCGAGCCGATTATTCAGCCGTTAGTTGAGAAATATCTGGCCGAGGCTGACGACCCCTACTTGCTGAACTCTCACAAGCGGTTCACGTCCTCGGACTCGTTCAACGCGAATGTGAACAACGGCATAAAGCAGCTCTGCAAGAGCATGGGGATACCGAAAGAGCGTTGGTACAGCGCATACACGTTCCGTCACACTTGGGGTACTGTGGCTCAGAACGACTGCGGAGCGAGCATTGCGGAGGTGGCGTTTGGTATGAATCATTCGCATGGGCATACGATAACGCGAGGCTACATCAAGATTGATTTCACTCCGGCCTGGGAGTTGAATGCCAAAGTGATTGATTTTATCTTTTTCTCCACGGCGAAGAGCAAGCAGGGAATGGCGCGAGGGGTTGATGAGCCTGCTGACAAGTTGTTCCGGCTTTCGCCCAAGCGCATGGTCTATGCCCGTGCCTACTTTCGCGGAGAGGTTCTTGCCGAGGTCAGCGACATCGGTTTCGGAACCGTTGATGAGGTCATCGCCCGGCTTGCCGGGCAGTTGCCCGACACAATCCCGACCGGGTGTGCCGTGCAGTTTCGCATAAAGGACGTGGACGCAGACCGCGAGGCGGTCTATGAGCGCACGAAAGGGAAAGGGTTTTAATCGCATCTGAGGTCTGCGAACGTGATATGCCCTCGTCCTTCTTCGCAAATCATCTTGATTTCACTGAAAGAAAAGATGTCGGCGTTTCTGATAGTCAGACTACCGCCGGAGTTTCTTGTTTGACGGGCCATTGTGCGTACTTCCGAGTATGCGAACTTGTTGGCATCTATTGTCAGGCCGCAGCCGTATTCGGTCAACGAGATTATTTCTGATTTTTTCATGGCTGTGCGAATTTGATGTTGAAGCGGTCTCCGCTTGTCAAGACGAGCGAGTTCACCATATCTGCGGTCAAATTGCCACCAACAACGAGGGTGGCCACTCTGTCAAGTCTTCGCATCTCGTTTGCAAGATTGGTAAGGCCATTGTAATCCAAGTCAACCGACTGGATTTCGATTTCCCGTTTGCTGTTCTGAAGCAGACCGAGAATGGTTTGATAGTTTCGGAGCATTGCGATATGATTTTAAAATTTCACATGCAAAGATAGCACGCACCCCGGCCCCCTTGCCTTTTAACTTTTGTTTCTCGCCCGGCTTTGTTTCACAGCAGAGCCGGGCTTTCTCTTTTTCTTTTTGCGCGGAACTTTTTTCTTTTTCTCTTTCTTGCTCCGCAGGATTACGGCGCGTCAGCCAAAAGAAAAAAATCTTCAAAAAAAATTTTTAAATGTCGGCGTTGTCGGAGCGAAGCGAACTATATTCCGTCTCCTACTCCATAGAAAAACTTTGATTTAAGTTTTTCTTCTACATCCATAGGATATATTCGACTTAATATATCCGTCTACATCCATAGTAAGGACTATGGATTAGTCCTTACGTCCTAATCCATATAGGATATCCATAAAGGAATATCCATCGCGCGCACGCGTGAAGCGGTTTGCTTGGGGTTTCGTAATTGGTGAATTGGAAAACCCCTATGGGGATATTTTGGGGTTTACTTGGGGTTTTTAACGAGGTATATTTATTGCGCTGAAAATGCGTGAAGCGGTTTGCTTGGGGTTTCGTAATTGGTGAATTGGAAAACCCCTATGGGGATATTTTGGGGTTTACTTGGGGTTTTTAACGAGGTATATTTATTGCGCTGAAAATGCGTGAAGCGGTTTGCTTGGGGTTTCGTAATTGGTGAATTGGAAAAGCGACCAATCCTCTCGAACTGGTCGCCTAAAAAAACTACAAAAATTGAGAAATGAAAAACTATGTTGTGTCTAAAAGTAGATAAAATAGACCGGACCGCAGGGGCGCGTCAGTCGTCGTCCTCGTCTGTTTCTCCGCAGAGTTCGCGTAACCGGTCCTCTATGGTTGTGACTGAACCGCGAACGTCCATATCAACCTCAACGGCTTTCATCTTCGGTGTATGGAACTCAAGCAGGCGCAGCTCTGCGTTGACGCGCTCGTTGGGATTGAGAGCAATCATGTCTGCCTCGAAGTCTGACATCGTGACAGGGTTGCCTTTGGAGTCAGTAAGTGGAATAAGGTCGATGACCTTGTAAACATTTCCCTCGGCGTCCTGCGTGAGGCGTTGACGCTGAATCTCACGCAATCCTCCAGTTACGGGGTCGGTCTGTACACGCGGCTCAAAGTATGCGAGGCTATGAGCGCGGAGATACCCTTTGAGCGGGTTTTCCTTGTTGGGCGTACCTTTTTGTCGCCCACCTGTTTTCTTACCTTTTGCCATGATACAAAACTTAAAAGTTGCCTGCAAAGATAGTGCTGTAAATTAGCGCACGAATTA
>CAJTUK010000019.1 GCA_910579525.1 uncultured Christensenella sp.
TCCTTGCGTTTTTATTCTCGTAGTAACCAAGCCATCTCGTATAATGATATGGACATACGCGCCGCACTTTGAGCATTTTGTATAGCCATCCAAGTCGTTTTGCGCTTGTATGAGTACGGCTTTACAATTCGGACAGCAAGCGTAAAAATACGGTACTTTTATTGTTTTTGTTTCTTCCATATAATCGCCTATTCAAATTCACTCAATAAGTGACCCGCTTGCAGTATGTGATTTTGTGCTTTTTTAAGAAAGGCTTTTTTGCTTTTATTTGCACTTAATTCGATTGTGCAGTCAAGCGAATAAACAGTAAAACGATAGATATGCATTTTTCCTTTGGGCGGTTTTGGTCCCGCATAGCAGTGCAAACCGTAAGCAAATCCTTGTATGGCGTATCCTAACGACGGCACAATTTTTCCCTTTGGAATACCTTTTTCAATTCTATTATCAGCCGCAATATTCCAAATGCACCAATGTGTAAAGTCTTTAATTATATGTGTGGTGTCCTCTAATGTTATGGCTATTGTTTTTGCTTTTGGCGATAAATTATGTATTATAATTTCAGGCGAAATATCTTTTCCGCGCCCCGTATATTCAATAGGGAATTTGCCGCCATTTTCTAACCCTACAATACTAAATTCCAGAAGTGAATAGTTTTGTATAGCGATATTTTTCATTTTTGCTCCTTGTCGTTTATCGTTTAAGTATTCGCAACTTTATTCTTTCGAGATAGCGCCTGTTCTTTTTCAAGAGAGCAATTTCAAAAGGTTTACCGTGCGCGGGGTAGATTGCTTTTATCTTTTCATTGTCGATTAACTTGTCCCAAGTGTGTTTATAATCGTCAAGATTTTCAACAAAAATAATGATTTTATGTTTGCTCGGAAAACCGTTCATCGCCGCATCGCCGCAAAATAAAGTTCCGTCGTCAAACAATAAACCCATTTGGTCGTCCGTATGACCTTGTAAAAAAACTATTTCGGCGTTTATTCCGTAAGTGCGTAAATTATCAATATTTTCACAATCAATAGTTTTATGACTTTGTAAATTCACAATCGGAAAGGTGTGTTCGCCTTTCCCCATTAAGCGCATAAATTTACAAAACAAGTATGCCCGCAGAGTAGTACACCCGCCTACAAAGCGATTGTGCCCCTCTGAAAACCTATTTTTACTTAACAAATTAGTTATTAAAGTTATGTGCGGAAAATTATTTAACAGTTCGGCTAAAAAGCCTATATGGTCGTCGTGGGCGTGTGTAATAAATACATATTTTATTTGTTCCTTTTGAATACGGTGTTTAGATAGATTTTTAATAAAACGTTTATATCCGTTTGAATAGCCCGTGTCGATTAACAAAAATCCGTCGTTTAATTCGACCAAATATTGATTTACAACTCTATTTCCCAAGTTTAATATTTTCATTTTCTTTAAGTCCTTTAAGAAGTATGCCAACACCGACATTAAAACTGTCTCTTATAGACACAGAATTACCAAAACTATCGTGCTGAACTAAATAAACATAACCTTGTAAAAAACTGCGGAATACTCGTATAGTATGAACTTCGTATTTTTCACTTAAATTATAGGCGGATAACACTTGCCGTATAGTTTCTATTAAGCCGCTTGTAGCCGCTATTGTTTCTTGCGATATATGCTGGTTATAAGATTGCATAATGTTGAACAGCCCTAAATGTTCCAATGTAAAATTCAAATATGCGGCACACATAGATTTAATAGCGTCGTCTTTTGATTTGCCGATTGCTGCTTGCATTACTCTATATTCAAGTTGTTTCCAACCGTAAAGCATAAGTGCAGTATGCAAATCAGATAAACTGTTAAAATGGTTATATAGAGAGGGTGAACGTACTCCCAATTTATCTGCCAATACTTTTAGAGTTAAATTTTCTGCGCCTATCTTATCAACTATTTCCATAGCCGATTGCAAAATTATGTCTTTGGTTAATCCTATTCTTGACATTGTTTGCTCCTTATGATATATTATAAACTAATTCTAATTATATTTTAGCTAATTAGATTAGTTTTGTCAAGTAAAAACATAGTTTTATTGTTATTCGCTTGTGCTTACCGTCTGGGGACGGAATACGCCGCCTTGACAAATTGTAAAGGGCGACGATTTATCTC
>CAJTUK010000020.1 GCA_910579525.1 uncultured Christensenella sp.
AATTGAAATGACTAGTGAAGAAAGAATGCAAATTTTTATGTTGTGTGCATCTGAGATAGAGTATTCTCAATGTAGTAAAGAGATACAAGAATATCTTAACTATATCGACTCGCGCTGGGAAAATTATTTTAACGGAGAAGAAATATATTTTGATAAAACCGGTCTTATTGAACGTTTCATTATCACGCTAAATCAACTTAAAGTAGTTAAATTTAATAAATATAGAAAAAGTATTCATGTTTATATGTAATATATTCTCAAAAGGTGTTCCATTGTGGAATAAATATTGCTAAATAAAGAACCAATACATTTTTTGTTTGTATTGATTTTTCTTTGTCTAATCCAAATAAAAAACTACCCGAACGTTATTTATACTAACATAAATGTTCGGATAGTTACTGTTTGGTGGAACTGAAAGCGACAAAAACGCACACCCAAATATTCAAAGTAAATCGGCGTGAGTTTTATTGCGTGGTGGAATTGCCGTTGTCGGACTACCCGTTATACGGCAAACAGTTAGTCGCAAGGGGCTAACCCCTCGCGGCTTGCCCGTTCGCTTGCAATGGCTGTCATAGCGTCCTTATAAATACGCTTTGACAGCCTTTTTGCTTGCTCTTTATCGGGCGGCAGTTTGGCGTAAATGTTTTTGCTTTGGTCGTTAAAGTATATAACCGTTATTCCGAGCGGCATATTGTTTTGCATATACGAAATTCCTTATTATCGCCTAAATATATTTTCTTTTCGTAAGTGCTTAAAACGGCAAGTCGCCGTCGTCCTCTATCGGTACTAAATCGGAAAGTTTGGCTTGCTTTGGCGGCGGTACTTGTTTTCCGTCCTTTTTTTCGTAGTGCCACACGCCCAACGCCGTAAATTTTATTATGTTGTGTATTCTTGATATAAAAGCGTTGTAAACCTCGCGCGCGGTGTTTTGTTCGTCCTTGTAGAGCCTATCAAGCGGCAAGTTAGATATTATAAATACTTGCTCGAAACACGCAGTCCTATTTGAAAACCGCGCGGGCAGTTGAACGGGGAACTTGTCTAATAAGTTATTCATAAACGGCAAGTCTATTTTTCCCGTGAACTCGTCAAGCACTAATATTCTTTGGTGGTCGTATGCCTCGAACGTGCCTTTTAAGTAGTTGTCAATTCGGCATATATCTTCTATCGGGTAATTGTCGTAAATGTATGTCGTTTTGCCCGTTCGGGGTATTCCGTAAATATATGTTACAATCACATTGCGGAACTTTTTTCCGTATTCGGCTTTTAATTCGTCTTGTCTAAACTTTTCTATTTTATCTGGTCCGTATTGTGAGTATAGAACGGGAAACATATTTTTCAGCAGTATGTTGTCAGCACCGAGTTTTAACGCCTCGAAAAATTGCGTTATATCGTTGCGCGTTCGCATTTCGCTAAACTCCCCGATTTCAACGGGCGGGGCTATGCGCGTATCGGTTTTCGTGCAATAGTCGCGGTTTTCCAAATTGCTCCCGCGCGGTACTATTATGTGAGCCGTCGGAAAGTCTTGTTTGACATTTACAAAACGCTTGCTGTTCTTGTAGATAATAAAGCCTTGTATGTGCGGAGTTCCGTTTTCGCCCCGTTCATACTGATACACCGCATATTTCAAGCCGCCCACATCTTTCAAATTCTTAAAGTATTTTTCTATGCTCTCCAAGTCTTTGAAAAACGGGCGTTTGATTAAAACGGCGTTTCCGTCTTGCTCGTATCGAATATACCGAAACTCGAAAAAATCTTTGTTTTCGTCCTCTTGCAATACGGACAAATCATAATGATTTTCTTTAACCTCTAAATCGGTGTCAGACGGGTTAATTTCCGTATAGCCGCTGTCGGCAAATATCGGGTTGTTAATCGTTAATAGCCAGCGTTTTTTCATTGTCGTAACGGGCGCGGGGCTTTCCTCGACGGCTATTTTGTTGTTTGTGATTTCGTCCATAAATGCACCTCGATAATGCAAAATTCTTGTTCCGTGTTCCGCAGTGCCAGTAGGGTAATAGTAAGCCTACTGCACACGGGCGGCGTTCGCCGCCCGTGTGTTGCGGTGTCGGTTATGAGTGAATGAGCGCGGCGGGCGCAACGTATAAAAGCGTTTCGCGCTTACGTTGTTTCCG
>CAJTUK010000021.1 GCA_910579525.1 uncultured Christensenella sp.
TGTAAATTTTAGTTTGCTTCATGCGATTTGGGGTTTATTTTGCTTCTATGGCGTTTTATTGTCGTCAGCCCTTCAACTACCCACCCGAAGGGCGTAGCGCGAAAATTGGGGCGTTTCCGTGGCTCTGGCCTACTTTAACGGCGTTAGCCTATGCCTATAACTTTGGTTGTCAAATGGTAAATAATCAAACATTTCGGCGAAGCGGTCATTTATGCGGTCGCCGTACCTGTTTACTATGTCGTCTTCACTTTCAAGATTTGACGTTATCACGGTAAAGAGTTGGCGGTCGTAGCGTTGGTAAAGAAGTTCTACCATTGGGCTTACTTCGTTACCCCAAACCTTTACGCTTGTAGCTTCCGTTCCTACGTCGTCGATAAATAGCAGTTCGGTCCCTTTAAGGTCTGCTAATAGTTCGTTCCTTTCATCCCTTGCTAAATCCACCAATCGGGATGCGGGAATTTTTCGTACTTGCTTCCTTTCGTTGGAATAGTTGGAATAATAAAGCGTGTCTATTAGCTGCTTTATCGCGTCCGCTAAGGTCGTTTTTCCGTTCCCCGGTTTCCCAAAAAGGAACAAACCGGGCTTTTCGCTTTTGCCGACGAGCCACTCTGCGGCCTTTCGTATGTGTTCGGCGGTGGCTGTGTCCTCGTTGAAGGTATGCCCGCGCCGCTCCACTTGGAAGCGATAACAATCGGTAAGCATTTCGGGTATTAGGTCTATATACCTATCCACCTTAAAGCGTCCCTTTGAAGCGTCGCGGAGTTTGCTCAGGTGCATTTTCCACCGTTGTAGAAACTGGGCGCGTTCCTGTTTGGGGTCTTGAGATTGTTGGTTGTCCATAACTGCTTGGTTTTTGTTTTTGTAAATATCTATCGACTACCCATGAACGAATGGCGGCGGCATCGCTTTTATAGCGTTTCCCGTTGGCTTCTTTGTAGTCGTTAAGAATTTGGATTAATTCGCGGGTTGTGTCTTCTCCGTATTGCTCGACAAAGGCGTTATATTCTTCCTGTGTCAGTTGTACGCTCGACGCGAAGGCTATTTTTTCTTTTTTCTTTTTTTCGGTTGTTTTTTCTTTTTCTATTTTTTCTTTATCTTCTACGTTAGTAGAAGTTAATATAGATTTAGATATAGATATAGATATGCTTTGTTTTGGGTTGTTTTCTTCGACGGTTGAAACTTCTTCGGTTGTTATTCCTTCGGCTTCGGTTGTTTTGGGTTGTTTTGGGTTGTTTTGGGTTGTTTCTTTTCCGTTTTCGGTTGTTTTTTTTCGTGCGTTTTGGTTTCCTTTTGGAGCCCCGCCTTTCCTTCCGTTTGCTTGGTTACGTTCCAATCTTGCCGCATTCATATCAAACCGGGACTTAAACGCCAAAAAGAACCCTTTCGCTATCGGGTCAGCGTCTTCGTCGGGTTCTTGGTCGTCGAAGGCGTAGGCGAATAGCAACCGCATTACTTCTTTACAAAGTTCCGGGGGCAAAGTGAGCAACGTGTCGCGTATGTCACGGTATATAATTATGCTGTCTTGGCTCATAGTGGTTGTTTTAATGGGGCGCGTTCTCCGGGTATGGCTAACGCGCCCCGGTTTATTAGTCGGTCGTTGTTGTTATCTTCTCCACCTCCTTATAGGCGACGCAGAAGGCGTAAGGAATAATCGCGTTCAAGTTGAAGGGCGAAGCCGAAGTAAGCGAAATTTCAAAGGTTCGGGCTTCCCGTCCTTCTTCTTCCGCCCGCTTCTTCATAGTGGTGTTAATCCATGCTGTAATTACTGCCTTCGCGGTGTCGATGTCGCGTGTCTTAACAATGAAGTCGTAACTACTTGGGCGCGGTTCTTCTTCGTCGCCTTCGGTCGGAACTGCGGTTATGTCGGCTTCTATGCGGTAATACTTCGTATCTTCGCGGGCTTCCTCTC
>CAJTUK010000022.1 GCA_910579525.1 uncultured Christensenella sp.
AGAGGAAGCGTCGGCTTTTTTCGCGGCGAGCCGTCGGAAGTCGGGAAGAGGGAACGATTGAAGTTCATTGCTATTAAGACCGAAGACGGCATGATTAAGGGAAAAATCCGCTTTTATTGCGAGGCGTTGGGGGTGTCGCGGCAAGCATTTCGAAATTATTTGGCGAATCGCAATAAACCATGGAAGTACGAGCATTTAGCGGAATTGATAAGGGGAGTGATCGCCGAGGACGAGTGCAACGATACATACGGACGCGGTCGTATGCACGCGGTGTTAAAGCTGAAATATCCGGATGAAAATATTCCGAGCGAGCGTACCGTTTACCGTGTAATGGAAGGAATCGGCGTAAATCACACTCCTCGGCGAAAGCCGAACGGAATCACCAAAGCCGACCGTGAAGCGCGCAAATCAGACGACCTGTTAAAGCGTGATTTTGCAGCTGAAAAGCCTTTCGAAAAGTGCATCACGGATATAACGGAAATCCCCGCAAAGGACGGCAAACTCTATGTTTCAGCAGTTTTCGACTGCTTCGACGCGTCGGTTTTGGGGATTGCAATGGCGGATAATATGCGCGCGGAGCTTTGCGTTCAAACAGTCGAAAACGCATGTAAAAGTTACCCGGAAATGCGCGGTGCGGTAATTCATTCGGATCGCGGAAGTCAGTACACAAGTGAAAAATATCGCAGCATACTCACGCATTTTGGAATTATTCAAAGTATGAACAGCGCCGGCGGGAGGTGCCATGATAACGCCCGCTGCGAAAGCATGTGGGCGCGAATGAAGGAGGAGTTGTTCTATTTGCGAGACCGAAGACCGGAAAATTACGTTATAGATGAACTGAAAACGCTCATTTGGCGCTACCTTATGAGCTATTGGAACAATAGGCGAATTTGCACAGCAATTGGCGGTGTGCCGCCGGCAGTGAAACGGCGTAATTATTACGCAGCACTAAGCGCGGTTGCGTGACCATTCCGGTCATGCAACCGGATCACCACCAAAATTCACTCCGCTTCGCTTTGTGAATTTTGGTGGTGATCCAAAAAACTCGTTTTTTTTGAGAAAATTGTGTAAAGTTATATTGACAAAATCATATGCCGATCTATCCCGATAAAACATATAAGGTCGCGTCGCACAACTGCCTTATCAAGGAAAGGCGGCAACGGTCTGAATATGTTTGCGGACAATGAGCTTGTTATTGACGAGGGAACGATCGACAATCGGGTGCTTATTACCTTTATCAGCGAGCATTTGTCCGGGGTTATTCCGTCAGAATACGGAGACCCTAAAGGGCGTATTACAGTAGTTTAAAAGGAAAAATGAATTACATTAGGAGGTAAATTATGGAAAACAATAAGAAAAATGAACTGCAGTTAAGCGGTTTGAAAAAAGCGTTGAGCAATCCCATGGAGGAAAAGGCATTTAGCGGTGCGCTGCCTGATGACGCGCTTGACGGAGTAGCGGGCGGT
>CAJTUK010000023.1 GCA_910579525.1 uncultured Christensenella sp.
CTCTTTCGGACGCGGACCTTAGCACCCGCGCCCTCACTCCCGGGGATCGTGCCGCGGCATTCGGAGTTTGTCAGGACTTGATAGGCGGTGAAGCCCTCGCATCCTATCAGTCGCTCTACCTCCACGGTACTGACCCCGAGGCTGCACCTAAATGCATTTCGGGGAGTACGAGCTATCTCCAAGTTTGATTGGCCTTTCACTCCTACCCTCAGGTCATCCGAAAGCTTTTCAACGCTTACCGGTTCGGACCTCCAGTGAGTGTTACCTCACCTTCATCCTGCCCAAGGGTAGATCACTTGGTTTCGCGTCTGCCGACGGTGACTATACGCCTTGTTCAGACTCGCTTTCGCTTCGGCTCCGGGCCTGAAGCCCTTAGCCTCGCCGCCGCCGGCAACTCGTAGGTTCATTATGCAAAAGGCACGCCGTCACCACACGAAGTGGCTCCGACCGCTTGTAGGCACATGATTTCAGGGGCTGTTTCACTCCCCTGTTCGGGGTTCTTTTCACCTTTCCCTCACGGTACTGGTTCGCTATCGGTCTCTCGGTAGTGTTTAGCCTTGCGGGATGGTCCCCGCGGATTCGGCCAGGATTTCTCGTGTCCCGGCTTACTCAGGTGCCGCCTCGTCCGGTCTCGGGTTTTCGCTTACGGGGCTTTCACCCTCTGCGGCCCGGCTTTCCAGCCGGTTCTGCTAACCTTACTCCGTGGCTTTGCTGGCGGTCCTACAACCCCGCGCGGCGCGTTGCCACGCCCGCGGTTTGGGCTCTGGCGCTTTCGCTCGCCGCTACTCGCGCTATCACTGGTTTGTTTTCTTTTCCTCCGGGTACTTAGATGTTTCAGTTCCCCGGGTTCGCCCCGGACTTCGTCCGGTGGCGGGATCGCTCCCGCCGGGTTGCCCCATTCGGAAATCCGCGCATCAACGGGTATTTGCCCCTACGCGCGGCTTATCGCAGCTTGTCACGTCCTTCGTCGCCTCCGAGAGCCCAGGCATCCTTCATGCGCCCTTCTCTCCTTTCCTTGTAACTTCGCCGAACTGACACTGGCTTTCGCTCGTGTGAATCGTTCTTCGTTGTTTTGAGTTTGCAGTTTTGAGTTTTATTTGCTCGTTTTTGCTTCCAATATGTCAATGTGCTCCTTTTTGAGTAGTCCCTGGCAGAGTTGAACTGCCGACCTCTACATTATCAGTGTAGCGCTCTAACCAACTGAGCTAAGAGACTGCATCCAACTCCGGCGGCCGGGCAGGCAAAAACCCGCCCCTGCGGCCTCTGCCGAAGGTTATGCTGACAATAGATTCCGACGAAGCAGCACCGAAAACCGCTATCCCTGATGTCCGGCCGAACGATAAGCGGCCGTTTGCCGATGACAGGTTCCGTGGACGGCGCACAGCGGCGTCCGCTCCAGAAAGGAGGTGTTCCAGCCGCACCTTCCG
>CAJTUK010000024.1 GCA_910579525.1 uncultured Christensenella sp.
AACGCAGATGCCGGGAACGACAGCAAAGCCGCCGCAGCCCTGTACGGAGTTCGACGGGGAGATAGCAAGTTATAAGACGTGGGCCTACACTTTCGGGCTTGATGTGTCGGCGTTGGATAGGCTACGCACTTCGGGCGACCGCGCCGGGCTTTATGCCGAGTTAAAGCGGTTACAGGGCGAAAGGTTTAAGCGACAGGCGGAATGGAATAAGGCCCGTAACGAGGTAGAGGACTTCGCCGTAGATAAGGCGCGAGGCTTCCCGGATATTCAGAAGGAAGCCGAAGCGATACTTAATGCCAACGAGATACGCACGACCAACTATTACGGCGACTGCATAAGCCGCCTTAAAGCCTTCTTCGCGTCGCTTCCGGGCAAATTGGCAGCAGCGAAAGCAAAGGCGGCTACTTCCTATTCGCCCATGATGCCGGACGAATTGAGGAAAGGAGCGGCACACCTACGCGGCGACGACTACGAATATAGCCGGGAGTTTTTCGACCTTTTGAAAGAAAAGCCGAAGTTAGAGATACGCCACCAAAACAAAGGCAGCTACGAAAGTATGCGCGGCAAGTTGGTAGTATTCGACAACGATACGCGCTTTACCGCTTCGCCGTGGATGCGTAAAAGTATTGCTTACCATGAGTTCGGCCACGCCATAGCCGACCAACGGAATCTATTATACGCAAAAGAAGTTACCGACCTACGCACGAAGCAAATAGCACGACTTCGTACAAGAGAGAAGGCAACTATTTGGGCGCGTGAGTGGGGAACAAACCCGAAAACAGGGAAATGGGATAAGGTCAAGGTTAGAAAAAAAGTCAGCCAAATGAGAGCCAAGACCATAGCCGACCGATTGGACTACTTATATAGTCGGATAAAGGAAAAGCCGGAAGGCGACCCGATATTTAAGCGTTATGGAATGACTAAGGCCGACGTTGTAGAGCAGATTTGCGCGGCACAGGACACACTAAAAAGCCTTATAAATTCCGTTGGCTGGGGTCATTCTACGGCATATTTCAAAATAGCCGGACACCCGGAACACGAATATTTAGCACATTGTTTTGAAAACGCATTTATAGGAAACCGCGTATTTCAGTTGTATATGCCAACCGAATACGCGGAGATGGTAGCGTTAGCGAAGTCGTTTAAGTTCTAAACGATATATAGAACGCCGTCGCTTATTGAGCCTACGACCTTCGCGCCGTTAGGCTCTTTTTTGTTGCTGATACCGGGATAGAACGGAATAAGCCGGGCTTTGCCTTCCAAACAGCGGCGGAGTATTGCCCCGGCTTTTTTTGCGTCCGGCTCGGCGTATTGAAGCAATCTTACCAATTCCATATCCTCAGCGGACGGACGTAGGAAAAGATAGGCTTCTACAAGCATATCATCGGGAAGTACCGTAACAGGTTCAATGCCTTTT
>CAJTUK010000025.1 GCA_910579525.1 uncultured Christensenella sp.
GGAAGTGTGGCGGGCGTTTCGGGATGAAGGGCGTAGGCCCAACGGCGCAAAAGCGCGGCTAATTTCTTTTTCATGCTGTTATTGGTTGAAGGGGTTAGTATTGTTGTTGTCTTTGTCTTTTAGTATGCCGACGTATAAAAAGCCGCCTATTTTAAGTTCCCCGGTTTCCGGGTTGCGTTGCTCGGTGTATTCTACTACGCCGTCTTCCCAAAGTCGGGCTACTATGGTGTGGGCTATGCGTTCTTTGTATTCCTCACGCAAACGCTTTACCGCGTCGGGGTAATAACCCCGTTGTTGTGCTTGGGCTGCTCGTCTTTCCTCGTCCGGGGAAATGGCGTAAACCGTACCTATACGGCGAACTTCGTAAGTTGCCAACCCGTTAAGTGAAGGAAGATATAGCCCATAGTCGGGTGTTGGGTAGTTTGTTTCCGGGCTTAACTTGGAAGCCCAACGGCGAAGGAACGCCGCGAATTTGTCTTTAAGGTTCATTGTTATTTTGTATATGGGTTGTCTATCTCTACTTTCCAACCTTCGCCGAAACGTGCGGCTACTATGGCTTTCGCCGTTTCCTCGGCTTCTTCGGCAGTGTTGAAAGCGTTTGTATTTTCGCCGACGGTATAGTCTTCCCAACGGCGCGGGTCTTTTACTTTGTCCTCTTTTGTTATCGGGCGCGCTACTTCTATTTCGTAGTTTCCGCCCCATATTGCTCGTTTATCACGGGGAAGGCTATTAAATTCTTCGCCTAAATATCCGTAAACTCCGGAAATTCTGCCGTCTTCGTTTTTGCAACAGCGTTTTATCCCGTCGGCGATTATTTTTTGCGTAGTAGTGTACAGCTTCCATGCAAAAGCCCCTGTATGAAGTAATTTCGATTCTTACCTTTCGGGGGTTGGGTATTCTTACGAATAATTCCGGGTGGCTCTCTAACTTGAAGTCGTCGCCAATGTTTACCGGGAAGAAGTCGGGGTATAATCCACGGTCATAGGACTGGTCATTTGCTTCCTGTAAGGTTAATAAGTTCATATCTTTTCGGTATTTATGAATTGGGAAATATGCTTAATTACGTCTACCGTCCAACCGTTACCGAGCATTCGGTATGCCTGGCTATCACTGCAAACCCATTCGTACCAATCGGGAATAGTTTGTAGGCGGCTGCACTCGGTGG
>CAJTUK010000026.1 GCA_910579525.1 uncultured Christensenella sp.
TAGCCCGCATTTGGGGGCCTTGGCCGGTGGTCTGAGTTGTTCCTCTCTCGGACGCGGACCTTAGCACCCGCGCCCTCACTCCCGGGATTCGTGCCGCGGCATTCGGAGTTTGTCAGGACTTGATAGGCGGTGAAGCCCTCGCATCCTATCAGTCGCTCTACCTCCGCGGTACATGTCCCGAGGCTGCACCTAAATGCATTTCGGGGAGTACGAGCTATCTCCAAGTTTGATTGGCCTTTCACTCCTACCCTCAGGTCATCCGAAAGCTTTTCAACGCTTACCGGTTCGGTCCTCCAGATGGTGTTACCCATCCTTCAACCTGCCCGAGGGTAGATCACTTGGTTTCGCGTCCACCTCCGCCGACTCAGCGCCCTGTTAAGACTCGCTTTCGCTTCGGCTCCGTGCGTCGTCGCACTTAGCCTCGCCGGCGACGGTGACTCGTAGGTTCATTATGCAAAAGGCACGCCGTCACCACATTACGTGGCTCCGACCGCTTGTAGGCACATGATTTCAGGGTCTGTTTCACTCCTCTGTTCGAGGTTCTTTTCACCTTTCCCTCACGGTACTGGTTCGCTATCGGTCTCTCGGTAGTGTTTAGCCTTGCGAGATGGTCCTCGCGGATTCACGCAGGATTTCTCGTGTCCCGCGCTACTCAGGTGCCGCCCTTGTCGCGTTCACGCTTTCGGGTACGGGGCTGTCACCCTCTCCGGCCCGGCTTTCCAGCCGGTCCCCCTAGCGTTCGCGCGTCCTTGACGGGCGGTCCTACAACCCCCGGTGCCGCCTCGACGGCCCGGGTTTGGGCTCCTCCGCGTTCGCTCGCCACTAC
>CAJTUK010000028.1 GCA_910579525.1 uncultured Christensenella sp.
CCGTTGACAACGCTTTCCAAGCCTCTTCGCAGATAAGCATCTTGCGGACACCTTTCAACCGTCGCATCTTGTTGATGAAGGCTTCCATGATGATGATTGTCACCACTGGGAACAGGTCTTTATTGTCGCGGATGGCGTCAATCTCGAATACCACAAACCGCTTGTTGAGCAGGTCTATGTTTTCCTTTGAGTTGAGCAGGAAATCAAAGCGTCCGCCGTGATAATACTGCCGCAGAGTGGTCAGGAAATTGTCTATGTCAAAGTCCTGTTTATAGATGGGGATAGGACGGTTTGCCATTTCCGGTCGGTAGTCATCGCGCATGAATTCGTAGAACGAATTGAAGCATGGCACGATGTCTCTATCACGGCTCATCTTGTCAAGGAACATCGACAGCGCGGATCCAAGCTCACCGCTCTCGGTCTTGCTCACATGGTCCTCCTCCGACTTCCACAGCGTCAGCAACAGGGTCTTGATGCTGTCCTTTTTCTCCACGTCGAACACACCGTCTTCGGTATAGAACGGGTTGAATGAAATCGGGCTGTCCTCGGTGTAGGTGTAATAGATGCCGTCCTCCCCGTGGGTACGGTTGCGGATAAGGTTGCTCAATCCCTCATAGGAGTTGCCGGTGTCTATCAGCAGGACATGGGCACCCTGCTCATAATACTGGCGCACCAAGTGGTTGGTGAAGAACGACTTTCCGCTGCCCGACGGTCCGAGTATGAACTTGTTGCGGTTGG
>CAJTUK010000029.1 GCA_910579525.1 uncultured Christensenella sp.
TTTTTCTCTGCGCCTTTAATTGCTGGTTTTTATGAAGAACCTAATTTAGTAGGACCATTAAGGATTTTGTCAATTGTTCTTTTTATAGGGGCAATCAATTCAATCCAAATTGCCATATTAACTCGTGCGTTTAAATTTAAAATTATGTTTTTTTGTAATTTTATTTCCGCAATGTTATCTGGAACTATTGGTATTGTTTTAGCAATAAAAGGATATGGTATTTGGGCGTTAGTCTATCATACGCTTTTAAATAGAGCTATAGTAACAATAGTAATGGCATTCTTTGTAAGAGTTAAAATAAAAATTGGAATCTCCAGAAATAGTATTAAAAATATTTTCTCTTTTAGTATTAAGATTCTAGCGGCAAATTTGGTCTCTGGGACTTATGACTCATTTAGGACTTTGATCATTGGCAAAAACTATTCAAAAGAGAAACTTGCTTATTACGATAAAGCATATACGTATTCTTCTTATATCTCTCAGCTATCTTCCAATTGTATATCTGGTGTTTTGTTGCCTGTCTTTTCCGAAAAGCAAGATAATATTAACCAGTTAAAAGGAATGGTAAGGAAATCCGTTAGGTTAACATCCTTTTTAATGTTTCCCGTATTTATTGGCGTAGCGGTAATTGCGTATCCTTTTGTGATGGTATTGCTGACTGAAAAGTGGATCGACTGTGTTCCATTTCTAATAATCTTTTGTTTGTTACGTTTACCAGGATGTATAACACAGATTGA
>CAJTUK010000030.1 GCA_910579525.1 uncultured Christensenella sp.
AGCCTCTTCGTACTCCTGGTTTTCTCCATCTCCACCAATGTTTCTTATATAAAAACTGGTATCCTCTTCAAAAATCACATGAATCAACCGGGAATCAGGGATATCGGCATTAGAGCTTGGAGAACTGTATGACAGGGAACCGTCTTCAAGAATTTTTACTCCCTTTTCCACAATGAAAAATGAATCCTCTTCCATCTTCCAAACTTTTCCAAGGAAATCCGCATCAACGGCGGCGGCAATATCCGGTTCTAAAACCTGCCATTTTCCCGATGTATTTTCCTGTGACTCCGCTGTTCCTTTGTCATTATCTTTTGATGACGTGTCAGTTTCTTCTTCCGGCAATATTTCACCTGACCGGGCTTCTTCTGTTTTAACTGTATCATGGCTATGGTCATGGCTATGGTCATGGCCTTCTTCATGCTTATGATGACACCCGGTCAGTATGACGGCGCTGGCCACTCCTATGAAAAATAATCGTCTGTTCATGTTTCCTTCATTTGATTTTTCGCAAAGTTAGGAATTCAGTCGTGCAACCTGGTGTCAAAAACTGCATGGATTCTCTTTGGCGCTATTCAGATTGCGCCGCTTTTTCTCCGGCAGGCCGGACATATCCCCTTGATCATATAATTTATTGAATGGACGGCATAGCCCTCCGGCAGATTCACCACAGGCGTCTGAATCGACTCGAAACATGACACCTCATTACATGATTCGCAATAGAAAT
>CAJTUK010000031.1 GCA_910579525.1 uncultured Christensenella sp.
GCAGGAAAACATACATAGGCAGACTGCTGAATTAGGATATTATGTTGCGGAAGAATATTGGGGCAGGGGTATTATGACCGAAGCAGTAAAGCAGATTTGTGAATATGTTTTTTGCAAAAGCGATATTCTCCGTATTTATGCAGAACCGTTTGCGTATAATGCTGCTTCTTGCCGGGTGCTTGAAAAAGCAGGATTTCAGTACGAAGGTACATTGAGAAGTAATGCTGTGAAGAATGGGAAAGTCATTGACATGAAGATGTATTCTTTACTGAAAACAGAAATGTGATTTTCAATGCGATATTTCGTAGAGGTATATAGGGAAATATATTCTCTTATTAACGATATGAACATGGTGCTAGCACCATGTAGCGAAGAGAGATTAATGGTGACATAATATGTTAGAAGTGATGTTTAAAGCTGATGGTTGCGGTACGTTGAATGTGATATTAAAAATATCACAAATAGCGATAAAATATCTTGACTTTTCCTGCTCATGTGTTATACTAATAGTGCTTTAACAAATAGGTATATCCATCCAGAAGAAGTAACGTGAGCAAACTGCTTGGAAGGGAAACCTTAAATTTAAACCGGGGAGCGAGTATCATGCGTGTTCCGTATGGTATGTACGTATTGTCGCATCACATACTGCAGTATGGTATATAGCGTTCTCAAAGCGTGTGGATGGAACACGCTTTAAT
>CAJTUK010000032.1 GCA_910579525.1 uncultured Christensenella sp.
GTTTGTCAGGACTTGATAGGCGGTGAAGCCCTCGTATCCAGTCAGTCGCTCTACCTCCACGGTACTTGCCCGAGGCTGCACCTAAATGCATTTCGGGGAGTACGAGCTATCTCCGAGTTTGATTGGCCTTTCACTCCTACCCTCACGTCATCCGAAAGCTTTTCAACGCTTACCGGTTCGGTCCTCCAGTGCGTGTTACCGCACCTTCAACCTGCACAAGGGTAGATCACTCGGTTTCGCGTCTGCCTCCGCTGACTGTGGCGCCCTCTTCGGACTCGCTTTCGCTTCGGCTCCGGGCCTATGAGCCCTTAACCTCGCCAACGACGGCAACTCGTAGGTTCATTATGCAAAAGGCACGCCGTCACGGCACATAGCCGCTCCGACCGCTTGTAGGCACATGATTTCAGGATCTGTTTCACTCCTCTGTTCGAGGTTCTTTTCACCTTTCCCTCACGGTACTGGTTCGCTATCGGTCTCTCGGTAGTATTTAGCCTTACGGGATGGTCCCCGCGGATTCATGCAGGATTTCTCGTGTCCCGCACTACTCAGGTGCCGTCTGGCGACTGGCAAGGTTTTCGCCTACGGGGCTGTCACCCGCTATGGCCCGGCTTTCCAGCCGGTTTGGCTAACCTCGTTTCGTCGCGCCGGCGACGGTCCTTCAACCCCGGTCCTGCCGTGACAGGGCCGGTT
>CAJTUK010000033.1 GCA_910579525.1 uncultured Christensenella sp.
CCACTTCTCCCAACTTACGCTGTTCCCAAGCATTGGCAATCATCAAATAATTCACACGTCGTTTTTCGTCCATTTTTGACCTCTTTTTTATTGTTTGCTTACGCTGATGAAGGGTGATAAGGTTATCTAACTGCTTAAAAAACTCGCCTATTTTGCGTTGTTCTGGCACTACAGTCGGAGTAAGAAACCGTTGTTTTGAAACAAGAGACCAATCGGCACGAGGCATTTTTGTTCCCGTAGATTGGTTGGCGATATCCTGAAAAGCATCAATTTGAAGAAGCGTATAAATATATAGCCCATCTGCATTATTAGCCCTCAAAACCCAGAAATCGCCTACTGCAATGCCCATAAACGTGGCAAAAAGCCAATTTTTTAGGTATGGACGAAGTTTTCCAAACAGCACGTCGCCGTTATCGAACAGTATCCCTGTTTTACAGCTTTTCTTTTTATTGATGTCTTTATTGAGAGTTCCTTGCCCCGATACTATATCTTCATATTCAACTCTCGGCAAATCCTCGGTATCGGTCATTTCTGTTATTCTTTTCGCTATTGAATTAAACTCACGCTGTTCCCAAGCATTAGCCGATTTTATGCTTAGTAGACATCTCTGCTGAAATGCTTTGTTTGTATCGAGAGCAAAATCCTTACACTGATGAAGGGTGATAAGGTTGTCGATTTCTATTAAAATG
>CAJTUK010000034.1 GCA_910579525.1 uncultured Christensenella sp.
ATGCTATTTTAAATATCATATTTTTCACGTTTTTCGTAATGTGTATGTAAAAGTTCATGTGCTTTATGACTTCCTGGTTTTTCTAAATAATCTTTATATATTTTTTTAACTATAGGATTTTCGTGAGATTTTCGTATTACACTTTTTTCATCTATAGAATATAAGCAATCAGCTCTTAGTTTTCTAATGTCTTTTTCAGCTCTTTCTTTTGAGCTTTTTATAGGTTGACCTCCACCCATTACACATCCTCCTGGACATGCCATTATTTCAACAAATTGATAATCTGCTTTTCCAGATTCATTCCCTGTTTGTATGCTTCCCGCATCTGTTTCAAAATCAGTTCCACCGTCCGGTCCGAATAAGTCAGCAGTTCGCCGCGCAGATAACTTTCCGTAGAAGAGCCGTTGCTGACCGAATCTTCCTCCGTCGTCATTACCCTCCCCTGCGCCCGCAGATTCGGATAATGCTCCGCCATATATTTGTCCCATTCCATATGGATTTTAATAATCTCCTCCGCCATCCGCTTCTTTTCCGGGCTTACCTCCGGCAAATGTTCCTTTACTTTTTCAAACTCTTCTGGATACGTCACTTCCATCATTCTTGCATACTTCTCGAACAGCAGGTTCCTCCCCTCCGCATACGCCCGACGGATATCTTCCACGTAACTTTCCAGGATCTCGT
>CAJTUK010000035.1 GCA_910579525.1 uncultured Christensenella sp.
TTTCCTCCGGCTACTGAGATGTTTCAGTTCACCGGGTTAGCCTGATACTTGGTATCATACCACCCTAAGGGTGGTGGGTTGCCCCATTCGGAAATCCATGCTTAAGCGGGTATTTGCCCCTGGGCATGGCTTATCGCAGCTTGTCACGTCCTTCGTCGCCTCCGAGAGCCAAGGCATCCTTCATGTGCCCTTTTCTCCTTTCCTTTTATGTTTGGAGTTTTATTTCGCCTGTTTACGCGGGTTGTCGTATTCTTCATACGCGCGTTTTTGCGTCGGCATCGAACTGTCTGCTTGCGCAGACCGCGCTCGTTGTTTGTCTTGATTCTTTGATTTGCTCGTTGTAAATCTCAATTTCTTGAAGTTTACTGCTTCCAACATGTCAATGTTCTCTTTTCCTAAGTAGTCCCTGGCAGAGTTGAACTGCCGACCTCTACATTATCAGTGTAGCGCTCTAACCAACTGAGCTAAGAGACTGGCGTTAGCCGCACTTTTCACTTCGCGGCTCCGCCGCATCAGCTCCGATACTTCGGTATCGTGCGGTATATGGTGTGACAACAGTGAGGCAGTATCGAGTCGACTCTTGTTTCCTTGCCTAATCTCCGGCCGGAGGCGCCTTCGCGGCGTCCTGCTCCAGAAAGGAGGTGTTCCAGCCGCACCTTCCGGTACGGCT
>CAJTUK010000036.1 GCA_910579525.1 uncultured Christensenella sp.
TAATGGAACTTTTATTTTGTGCGATTGTTGGCAACCCACAATCGGGCGAGCTATTATGAATTTCTATATGAAGTATAGTAAAGAGGGGGACGTAAAGATTTACTCTGAAAGTGAAATTTGCAAATTGCTTTCAAGGCACTTTTCAAATGTTACATGGGAGCGTGTAGGAAATACGGCTTGTATGGCTTGCGGAACAAAATAATACCGTAATATTGACTGGTATTCACTCATTGATTTTTTACATTGCTATGCTATGATAGGGAAAGGAGGTGTGTCATGCGTATTACGAAAGAGCCAGAGGAACGGAAGCAAGAAATATTAGATACTGCTATGCGACTATTTTATGAAAAGGGATATGAAAAAACGTCCATTGCCGATATTGCAAAAGAGATTGGCGTAGCGCAAGGGCTATGTTATCGTTATTTTCCCTCAAAGGAAGCCCTTTTTGACTGTGCAATAGAACAGTACGCAGACGAGATAGTAAGTAAATTTACTATTTCAAAAGGCAATGAAAAACTGACCTTAAAAGAAATTATTGAAACTATGCCTATTATGGTAGAAACGGAGGGGACAGACTATTACAACGCGCTTCATGTTGTAGAGAACAAAAAGTTTCACGATCAGCTTGCATTGAAAGTCTGCGAAAAGCTCCTAAAAC
>CAJTUK010000037.1 GCA_910579525.1 uncultured Christensenella sp.
AGGACGGGCAGAACCAACAGCAGACCCAACCCGGACAGCAGTACGGCGCACAAGGCTACGGCGGTGGAGCATACGGAAGCGGCTACCCCGGCGAACCATACCCAGGCCCCGGCAACGAAAATATGCCCTACTAAGATGAACGGAACCGGTTTAGTAGAGATTAACGGCGAAAGCACGAAAGAACGCGGCTTTTTCTGTATGAAGTTAGTAACCTTCCTTAGTGGCGAAGCGGAACCCGGAACAGAAGCCTACGCGGAACTTTGGGCGCAAAGGTTTGAAGAAGCCAAGTTAGGCGCGTGCCATTACCGCGAAAATTGCCCGATTTACGCCCGGACAGCAAAGAAAGGAATACAACTTAACCTCTTTTCGCAGTTATGAACCCTAAACAATTCTTCGACAAAGTAGTAGAGCTTCGGCAAGCACAACGCGAATACTTCCGTACACGTTTGCCGGACACTCTACGAAAGTCGAAGGCGATAGAAGCCGAGATAGACAAGGAAATAAAGCGAGTGCAGCAGATAGAAGCGGAACGGGCGAAAGCCGCCGCCGACCGTCTACAAGGCTCGTTATTTCCCGATAGTTAAGAACCAAGTAAAGACAACAACCATGCAAACGACATTAGGCGAAAATTTCAGTTTCAGCCACGCCACCATCCGG
>CAJTUK010000038.1 GCA_910579525.1 uncultured Christensenella sp.
GTATGG
This sequence comes from uncultured Christensenella sp., assembly GCA_910579525.1. Lineage (GTDB taxonomy): Bacteria > Bacillota > Clostridia > Christensenellales > Borkfalkiaceae > Coproplasma. Next base: position 7 of record CAJTUK010000038.1, read on the forward strand.
TCTACCGTACTGATGATGCCTTCGGTATAGGAATACACCTCAACCCCACGCTTATTCAAATAGGAAACGATAAGCGGTGTTTCATCTGAAATACGCCCCAAACGGTCTGACATATAAATCACGACTTTATCAATCTCGTGATTGTCCGCCATTCGCTTTATGTCCTGAATTGCATCACGCTTACTTGCCGATACCTTATACCCCGATATACCGCCCTCAGTAAACGTTTTTATTAAGTTCCAACCTTTGGACTCAACAAACGGCAATAGGATTGCTTTCTGTTGCGGAATATCAAGGTCATGTTCCCTGTCTGTCTGCTGCTTTGACGATGCACGAAGTAACACGACTACTCTTTCTTTCTGATCCAATTCAAAATCTATCATTACTTGATACCTACCTTATATAAAATAAAGAGAGTTTGAAATGCTTTGTGCAAATCAAACCCTCTCTGTTACCCAACGGATTAAATGATTTCCTATTCAGTTATTACATCTCTATATCAGAGCCGCCACCGCTTCCTGCACCGCCGTCATCGTCGGATTCGGTTTGCGAAGCCCCGCTACCCGAATATATGGAAAGCCATATTTTCATACTTGCAAGCTCGCTCTCGGCGAGCAACTTTGCCATACCTTCCGTCTTGCTTTCGG
>CAJTUK010000039.1 GCA_910579525.1 uncultured Christensenella sp.
GTTGTCTGCGTGCCGGAGCAGGTGGTGGTGGGCGCGGGCATCGAATACCTGACGGCCATCCTCGCGCGCCTGTTCGCCGACCGCACTTTCGCGGTGGAGGATCCCGGTTATGCGCGCACGGCGCGCATTCTGCGCAACAATGGCGTGCGCGCGGTATATGTGCCTGTAGATGAACAGGGCATGCAGCTCAAAGCGCTGGCGCAAAGCGGGGCGTCGCTTGCCTATGTCACGCCAAGCCACCAGTTCCCCACCGGGGCCACGATGCCCGTCGCGCGCCGTACCGCGCTGCTGCGCTGGGCGGACGAGGGGGATGGCCGCTATGTCATAGAGGACGATTACGACAGCGAGTTCCGCTACGATTCCCGCCCCATCCCATCCCTCCAGGGCCTGGACGACCAGAACCGCGTGATCTATTTAAGTACCTTTTCGCGCAGTATCGCGCCCGCCATGCGCATTGCGTATATGGTGCTGCCGACGCCCGTACTGAAACGCTACCGCGCGGAATATGATGTCTATTCCTCCACGGTATCCCGTTTCGAGCAGCAGACGCTTGCGCGGTTCCTCTCGGAGGGGCATTTTTCCCGTCATCTGAACCGGCTGCGCGCCGTCTACCGTTCCCGCCGCGACGCCCTGCGCGGTGCGCTGACAGAC
>CAJTUK010000040.1 GCA_910579525.1 uncultured Christensenella sp.
TTATGGCTAAGATTCTTTTCAAATGTTTAGTTTTCATACGTTTTCTCCTATCATTTTTAGACATAATTATCCCAATTATTCTATTGTATGATTTTATTTTATCTTTTTCTAGAATTTTGTCAATTCCTTTATTCCCCAGTGATTCCGCCTTTCACTTAGAGTATCATACAATACATCTTTTGTTACATTTATGTTATATTTTGATTATTTTTTGTTGTCATATTTTATCCGTTTTTTCATATTTTCTTATAGAGGTGTGCCATGAAATTTATTAGATTTTTTATTTGCTTTATTTTAATTATGATGCTTGTTCCAAATCTAGTTATTGCGGATGATTTTGATGAACCTACAACGTTTGATATATCTACTCTTACAGTTTCTGCTGATGCAACTCAAGAGCCTAAGATATCTTCTAGAAGAGCTATCGTTATGGAAAGAAATTCTAAAGCTGTTTTATATGAAAAGAATTCTCTTGACGTTTGTAAAATGGCTTCTACTACAAAAATTATGACCTGTATTATTATTTTAGAAAACTGTGACTTATCTTCTGGAGTTACTGTATCTCGTTTTGCTGCTTCTACATATGGTTCAAGACTAGGTCTTCATACTGATGATTCTATTACTGTGCAAGATTTACTTTATGGTTTGA
>CAJTUK010000041.1 GCA_910579525.1 uncultured Christensenella sp.
TTCTCATCTCCTTTTTTCAACTGCTCGATCAATTCTCCCCGCTCTTTTGCATTCAGTTCCCGTATAACATTTGAAAACCATGTAATCCATTCATTCAAATCATTTGTATCCATTACCCTAATACGATGCATCAGCTCTGTGATGCCGTCTGTCCATTCCTGTCTTGTCCGTTTCTTATCTGCCAAAAAGATATTGTCAATTAATGTATTTGAATCAATAATTTCGGATTCCGACAGTTTATTGACGGACACAAGCGCATATTCGAAATCTACAACGTATTTCCCAAACAGTTCTGCATGGTCTATCATCTGGCTAAAGCTGCATGAGGCAGTCCAGTTTTGCTCTCCGTTATGCAGGACAATGGGCATAATGGCTGGAAGTCTGTAATCCTTCCTCCTGCGCTCATTTTTATCACAGTTTTTAAAATAATCAATCCATATTGCCGTCATATACACCAGTAGCCGAAACGGCATGGAGAAATCATTGTAGCTTTGAAGCTCAAGCAGAAAAAACAAATAGATTATTCCATTCTTTGTATACACTTTATAGACCAAATCTGATTCATACGTATCAAACTGGTCTGTGATAAATTCTTTGTCAATCAATTCCAAATCTTTTTCTTCGAGTGCCATCATCCACTCAAGACC
>CAJTUK010000042.1 GCA_910579525.1 uncultured Christensenella sp.
ACGCCGTCAGGAAGCCTGAAAGCGCGAGTTTTCCGGATTCCGGCAGACAATCGGCGGTCGAACGACAGAGAGATGACTTCTGATGTCTTTCACGATATGCATGATGTCATCGACGGTTCTTCGGCGGATGTTTTTCCGCCGGCTGCTTCGGCTGTTGCTTTTTATAACGCATTATCCCCGGCATCGGGGGTTGAAGTGCAGTCCCTTAGCTCAGTTGGTTAGAGCGCTACACTGATAATGTAGAGGTCGGCAGTTCAACTCTGCCAGGGACTACAGAAAACGAGAGTACATTGACATACTGGAAGAAAGGAAACGTCAGCCGCAAGACGCAAGTCTGAGGAAGACGTGACCGAGAAAATAAACGAGTAAATCAGAAACGAGCGATCGGGCGACCTAAAAAGAAGGTAAGTTCGAACGACGAAGCGACGGACGGCGGAATTGAAATATTCCGCAGGTCAAGCGACAGAACAAGGAAAGGAGAAAAGGGCACATGAAGGATGCCTAGGCTCTTGGAGACGACGAAGGACGTGACAAGCTGCGAAAAGCCGCGGTTAGGGGCAAATACCCATTGACCCGCGGATGTCCGAATGGGGCAACCCGTCGGGAGCGATCCCGACACCTCCCAGTGAGGGGTCAACCCGGGGA
>CAJTUK010000043.1 GCA_910579525.1 uncultured Christensenella sp.
ACTCCAACCGCCGAATATGTGGCGCGGCGGTTGGAGCGTGTTATTGTTTTTGCGTGGGGGCGTTGGAATGGCGGCGTTACGCTGACGGGATAAAGCAAAGCCGAGAGCCGATGTTCGTATGCGTAAACGAAGCCGCGTAAGCCGTATACGCAGACGAAAGGCCGGCACCCGCGCCGTTAAACGCGCTACCGCCGAACAGAACGCCGCGCATAGCCACGCCGGAAGTCGGTACGCTGGTATAGAAGTAGTCCGCCATATAGGTGGTGGAACTGCCGCCTATCTCTCGCGGCACGTTGTCGCCGAACTCGCCACAAAGGTGGAACTTCGCGTAGCCTTCACGTCGCGGAATGTCGCCCCTATATTCGTAGTCGTTGTAACTGTTATCTTGGAACTTGGCAGGGTCGTCGCAAACGTAGAACTTTGACAGTCCGCCGTCGGCATCTGACTGAATGGCACATTTACAGCCGTCCGTCCAACTCCAAATATGGCCGAAGGGGTTTTCAAGCCCTCTATAACTCGGCACATTGAATGTTTTGGTAATGCCGTTTCCGTTGTTTACCGTATGGCTGACTATCCCGGTATTGTTGCCTAATGAATTGGTAATGCCGCATGGTATAATAGAGTTATAGCCGTT
>CAJTUK010000044.1 GCA_910579525.1 uncultured Christensenella sp.
TATTCTCACAAGTATGAAAATTATGGAAGTCATAATGGCTAAAAAGACTTCGCTTTCAAAGCTTTGCGAACCGCTTAAAATATTCCCGCAGGAGCTTTTGAATATCAAAGTTAACGATAAAGAAAAGGCGCAAAACGATAAAGACGTGCTTGCCGCTGTAAAAAAGGTGGAGGACAAGCTTGCGGGTGCGGGTAGAATTTTATACAGAGCTTCGGGTACCGAGCCGCTTGTAAGGATAATGGTTGAAGCGGAAAGCGAAAAGCTTTGCAAGGAATACTCAAAAGAGGTCGCATCGGTTATAATTAAGAAGGGATACGCATCTTAATATGGAGAGGATATGTGCGGAATAGTAGGATATATCGGTAAAAAACAAGCCGCCCCCATACTTTTGGAGGGGCTTACGAAGCTTGAATACAGGGGATACGACTCTGCCGGCGTCGCCGTTCTCGGCGAAAGCGGCAAAGTGCAAATGGCTAAGGCACAAGGAAAGCTTGAAGTTCTTAAAAACAAAATTGACGGAGGAAAGGCGTTAAAGGGTACGTGCGGAATAGGTCACACGCGCTGGGCAACGCACGGCGTTCCCAACGAAACCAACGCCCATCCCCATTGCAACGACGGTATGACAATAGTC
>CAJTUK010000045.1 GCA_910579525.1 uncultured Christensenella sp.
CGCTTCTCCGTCGTTCTTGACGCAAAAAGGCGTATCAAGTCGGAAGTTCCCGGCGGAAAAGTCCACCAGGCCGGCTACCGATACTTGTGCGCTCACTACGTCGCCGTTCCTGTTTGTCATATCGTATAAAATTTGTTGGTGCAAAGTTACCGTATTGTCGTATTAAAATGATACGTCGCTAAATATCCGTGAAGTGTTTGTTTGCCTTCCGCCGCGACGAAAGGCAAACAAGGCACTATTTAGCAGAGTATTCCGTGGTTATGTACGCCAATTTAGGCAATATGCGAAGTAGTTGCTTCCGCCGTCGTAGACTAACAGGTATTCGCAAATATCCCCGGCGGCCATGTTCGCCTTTCCTGTTTCCTGTCCGCCGTTTTGGTTTAGGCGGTAAGGATATTGGTTGGTGTCCATCGCGTTGCCGCCGTTGCTATTTTTCGCGAAGGTATTTCGGCCACAAATGTAGCCTGTCTTCGTACTGCTTCGGTCTACTACCATTGTGAAGCGTACCGCAAACGCGGTGCTTCTGCCTATTCCCAGCACATCGGCAACGCTGCTTCTTGTCGGGAGTCCTACGCCGCTATTGTCGTAAATAAACTTGGCAATAATTCGTAGTAATGTGGGCTTTGT
>CAJTUK010000046.1 GCA_910579525.1 uncultured Christensenella sp.
AGCTGTCGCTGCGGCCCCACCTCGTTATTGCCTTCAACTCAGCCCGGATTTCGGGGCCTTAGACGGTGGTCTGAGTTGTTCCTCTCTCGGACGCGGACCTTAGCACCCGCGCCCTCACTCCCGGGGTCTCTGCCGCGGCATTCGGAGTTCGTCAGGACTTGATAGGCGGCGAAGCCCTCGCATCCTATCGGTCGCTCTACCTCCGCGGCATATGCCCCGAGGCTGCACCTAAATGCATTTCGGGGAGTACGAGCTATCTCCGAGTTTGATTGGCCTTTCACTCCTACGCACAGGTCATCCGAAAGCTTTTCAACGCTTACCGGTTCGGACCTCCAGACAGTGTTACCTGTCCTTCATCCTGCCCATGCGTAGATCACTCGGTTTCGCGTCTGCCTCCGGCGACTATACGCCCTGTTCGGACTCGCTTTCGCTCCGGCTCCGGGCCTCAGGCCCTTAGCCTCGCCGGCGACGGCAACTCGCAGGTTCATTATGCAAAAGGCACGCCGTCACCACACGTGGTGGCTCCGACCGCTTGTAGGCGCATGGTTTCAGGGTCTTTTTCACTCCTCTGTCCGAGGTGCTTTTCACCTTTCCCTCACGGTACTCGTTCGCTATCGGTCTCTCG
>CAJTUK010000047.1 GCA_910579525.1 uncultured Christensenella sp.
GGGGCCAGTTTGCCTAGTTCCTTGACCGTGAATCTCTCGAGCGCCTCGGTATCTTCTACCCGACCACCTGTGTCGGTTTCCGGTACGGGCCGGCTTGCCATCAGGCAACGGGCGCGGGTTTTCTCGGGAGTCTGCTCCTCCGCGGTTGTCACTCGCCGCAAGCGGCTCGTGTACTTTCCGGCCTCGCCCCGCGCGTTTCCTCCGCGCGGTTTAGGCTACACCGTTCAACGCGCTATTCCGTCAGCGCGCACGCGTTTCGCTCCTCCGTCACCGCTCCGTCTACGGCACGCCGGGTTGCGGAATATTGACCGCATGTCCATCCACCTGTCCTGATAGGACGGCGTTAGGTCCCGACTTACCCTGAACCGATTAGCGTTGTTCAGGAACCCTTGGTCTTTCGGCGAGGGGGTTTCACGCCCCCTTTGTCGTTACTTATACCTGCATTTGCTTTTCCATCGTCTCCAGCGACCCTCGCGGTTCGCCTTCTCTGATGACGGAATGCTCCCCTACCGATCTACTATAAAGTAAATCCCACGTCTTCGGCACCGGACTTATGCCCGATTATTATCCATGCGGGGCCGCTCGACTAGTG
>CAJTUK010000048.1 GCA_910579525.1 uncultured Christensenella sp.
AAGTTACGGGGTCAATTTGCCTAGTTCCTTAACCGTGAATCTCTCGAGCGCCTTGGTATCTTCTACTTGACCACCTGTGTCGGTTTGCGGTACGGGCCGGCGGCGGATATGCTTAGCGGATTTTCTTGGGAGTATGGTTACCTTCGCTGTCAGGTTGTCCGGGGACGCCCTGTACTGTCCCGTTTCGCCACCCGGGGTGGATTTGCCTGCCCCGGGTATAACTACGCGGTTCAACGCGCTATTCCGTCAGCGCGCGGAAGTGTCACTCCTCCGTCTCCACATCGCTCCGACGCCGGGTAACGGAATCTTGACCGTTTGTCCATCGGGTGCGCCTCGCGGCTCCCCCTTAGGTCCCGACTTACCCTGATCCGATTAGCGTTGATCAGGAACCCTTGGTCTTCCGGCGGGAGGGTTTCTCGCCCTCCTTGTCGTTACTTATTCCTACATTTGCTTTTCCGGGACCTCCAGCGCACCTCGCGGGACGCCTTCTGCGGCTACCGGAATGCTCCCCTACCGATGACGCTTACGCGCCATCCCACGGCTTCGGCACCGGGCTTATGCCCGAGTATTATCCATGCGGGACCACT
>CAJTUK010000049.1 GCA_910579525.1 uncultured Christensenella sp.
TAGTCGAGTGATCCCGCGTGGATAATAATCGGGCATAAGTCCGCTGCCGAAGCCGTGGAATCCGATCATATTGATCGGATTGGTAGGGGAGCATTCCGCAAGCCGCAGAAGGCGTGTCGCGAGGCATGCTGGAGGTACCGGAAAAGCAAATGTAGGTATAAGTAACGACAAGCAGGGCGAGAAACCCTGCCGCCGCAAGACCAAGGGTTCCTGATCAACGCTAATCGGATCAGGGTAAGTCGGGACCTAAGGGGCAGCCGCAAGGCGTACCCGATGGACAAACAGTCAAGATTCTGTTACCTCGTACATGAGTGAAGCAGCGACGGAGCAGTGACACGCCCGCGCACTGACGGAATAGTGCGTTAAACCGCGTAGGTAAAGGGAAGGCAGGCAAATCCACCTTTCCTGCTGAAACGGGACAGTACCGAGCGCCCCCGGGCAATCGGATAGCGGCGGTAATCAGACTTCCAAGAAAACCTGCTAAACATATCATGTGCGGGCCCGTACCGCAAACCGACACAGGTGGTCGGGTAGAACATACCAAGGCGCTCGAGAGATTCACGGTTAAGGAACTAGGCAAATTGA
>CAJTUK010000050.1 GCA_910579525.1 uncultured Christensenella sp.
GGACGGCTGCAAGTGTGAGATACAGAGCGACGCGGACGGCGGGCTGTCAAAGTTCTACGTTTGCAACGACCCGGCGCAGTTCCAAGACAGCAGCTATAACGGCTACGACTACCGGGGCGACCTTCCCCGCAAGGAAGGTTACGTTAAGGCCATACTTGCCGGAGAGTTCGGCGAGAATATGCCGCGAGAGGTTGGCGGCGGTTCTACGACCTACTTCTCGGACTACTTCTATACCAATATACCCGCTTCCGGCGTGGCTATGAGGGGCGTTTTGTTCGGCGGTAGTGCGTCCTACGGCGCGGGTGCCGGGCTTGCGAACGCGGCTACGCACCTCGCGGCTACGAATACGTATGCGTACTTCGGCTCCCGGCTTTGCTTTATACCCGCCGCGTAGCACGTCCACGCCCCACGACCTACAAAAACACAATAACCCGCCCCAACCGCCGCGTACCGTTTATTCGGCGGTTGGGGTCAATAAAAAACAAAAATATGGATACCCAAACGAACCCCGGACACGACGACGGAACCCTCGCCTTCCTGAATATTCCACAGGACGAGAATAACAAGCACTTCAACT
>CAJTUK010000051.1 GCA_910579525.1 uncultured Christensenella sp.
TCCTTGACCGTGAATCTCTCGAGCGCCTCGGTATTTTCTACCCGACCACCTGTGTCGGTTTCCGGTACGGGCCGAATATGTGTCGAACACCCCGCGCGGATTTTCTCGGGAGCCTGCTCCTCCGCAACTGTCACTCACCGCATGCGGCTCGTGTACTGTCGGATTTCGCCAGGTACGTTTCCGCCGTACCTTATGGCTGTTTTCCTTCAACGTGCTATTCCGTCAGCACGCGTGCGTTTCGCTTCTCCGTCTCCGCTGGGATTCCACATACACGGGTTGCGGAATATTGACCGCATGTCCATCGACCATGCCCTGACGGGGTGGCCTTAGGTCCCGACTTACCCTGAACCGATTAGCGTTGTTCAGGAACCCTTGGTCTTTCGGCGAGGGGATTTCTCATCCCCTTTGTCGTTACTTATACCTGCATTTGCTTTTCCATAAGCTCCAGCCGCACTCGCGTCCGACCTTCACCGCCGATGGAATGCTCCCCTACCGATTAATTAGTAATTAATCCCACGTCTTCGGCACCGGACTTATGCCCGATTATTATCCACGCGGGGCCGCTTGACCGGTGA
>CAJTUK010000052.1 GCA_910579525.1 uncultured Christensenella sp.
AAAGTACCGCTACCGGCATTTTCAGGAACGGTATATGATAGAACATCATTGCCGTCTTCTGTAGAATATACAACGGGAATATGCGCAGAGTCACCAATAGTGATTGATTCTACCGAGCTGAGATTACGCCCGTAAAGGGCCGCCATCTGTCCGGGAGCGACAATGCGTTCAAATGAGACTTCCGAAGCCCAGGGATCACTATCCAGCGGATTGACATTGATGATGCCTTCGCGTGAAGTTGATTTACCCTGAGTGGTTGTGACAACAACCTTCATCTCGTATGTACCTGCGGGGAGAGGCATATCAATAGCCTTTCCGGTTGCAGTCTGCTCTCCGTCGATATACCATGTCACATCAACATAGTCGGCCGGTGTCACGGTAAGTTCCATGGCGAAATTTGCATCGCGGCTGATGTTGGCTACTACGGGCAGCTGACCATTATTTCGGTCAGGGAAAGTCGGTGCCAGAATATGGGGCTCGTCATCCGGACCTGCTACAGAGAACGGATCGTCGCTGCTGCATGATGCAAGCATGACGCTTACCGGCAGCAAAGTCAAAATTGTCTTATATATGA
>CAJTUK010000053.1 GCA_910579525.1 uncultured Christensenella sp.
TCCTTGACCGTGAGTCTCTCGAGCGCCTTGGTATATTCTACCCGACCACCTGTGTCGGTTTTCGGTACGGGCCGACTTGTTCTCAAACAACCCTCGCGGTTTTTCTCGGGAGCATGCTCCACCGTCGCTGTCACGCCTCCCGGAGGACTTGTGTACTTTCCGGCTTCACCCACGGCGTTTCCGCCGCCGTGTATGGCTTTGCCGTTTAACGCGCTTTTCCGTCTGCGCGCGGACGCTTCGCTTCTCCGTCACCGCCGGGTCTCGAACAAGACGGGTTGCGGAATATTGACCGCATGTCCATCCACCATGCCCTGACGGGGTGGCGTTAGGTCCCGACTTACCCTGAACCGATTAGCGTTGTTCAGGAACCCTTGGTCTTACGGCGATGGGGTTTCTCGCCCCATTTATCGTTACTTATACCTGCATTTGCTTTTCCGACATCTCCAGCAAGTCTCGCGGCTTGCCTTCGCCGACACCGGAATGCTCCCCTACCAATCGTCTTTAATGACGATTCCACGTCTTCGGCACCGGACTTATGCCCGATTATTATCCACGCGGGGCCGCTCGACTAGT
>CAJTUK010000054.1 GCA_910579525.1 uncultured Christensenella sp.
GAGAACGGCGTTCCAGTCAAGGCTATTCAGCAGAGGCTTGGACATAAGAGCCCAGAGACAACAATGAAAACTTATACTCACAACACACGAAAAATGGCTGACATTGCTGTCAGCACTATAGATGATTGTTTAGTACAAAGCTTAAATAATCGTGGTCAAAATGTGGACACACTTCTAAACTAACCACTATATATAGTGTTTTACAACTAAAATAAGCACTATAAACACAATATTTAGTGTAATTTAATCACTTTTCGCATATACTGTTATATTTATATATCCCTTCTTTTCCAAATATGCGTAAATTTCACTTAATTTTTGGTCATTGTTGAAATTTACTTCTACTTCTACGCTTTGCACTTTAAATTTCCCTTTATCGTGAACTATTTCCACAAAGCATTTACATTCTTCCGAAAATTCCTCGGCAAGTAACTTTTCAAGTTGTTCGCTTTGGTTATCCGAATAGACCTTGCAAATATAAACGTAATCGTAAAGCGGTTCGTCTACCGAAACAGAGCTTAATTTAAAAATTCCTGTTATGGGTTGGATAAGCACCAGAATGCACGCCATTCT
>CAJTUK010000055.1 GCA_910579525.1 uncultured Christensenella sp.
CATAATTCCGTAAACGGCATGGTCACTCCCCCCTTTGTATAATATTATATATCATTTCACTTAAAAAGACAAACAAAAAAGACCTGCTGCCGAAGCAACAGGCGAAAAAAAATTCTGGCAACGTCCTACTCTCCCAGGGAAAACCCAAGTACCATCGGCGCAAAGGAACTTAACTTCTGTGTTCGGAATGGGAACAGGTGTGGCCTCCTCGCTATTGTCACCAGAAACTATTTAACTTTTAATTAAGTGTCGACTATTAACAAGCCCTGCAAAGATGGACATTGCTAAAGCCTCTTCACAAACTTATACATACGAAAGCTTAGCTTGAGCATGTATTCCTTTGCCAGAAAACTAACAGCTCTCTGACAACCGCATAAAAATATCAATCCCTAATCTACTACCTAAAACAATTAGTCAGCATAACTCTCGCTCTTAAGCTTAATCTAAACAGGTTAAGCCCTCGACTAATTAGTACTGGTCCGCTTAAAACATTGCCGCTCTTACACTCCCAGCCTATCAACCACGTCGTCTTCATGGTGTCTTACTTGCTTACGCAATGG
>CAJTUK010000056.1 GCA_910579525.1 uncultured Christensenella sp.
GACAAGAAAGCGGACAAGTACGGCAGAGATGATTCCGAGATGAACGAATACCGCGAGCAGCAAAGCGAGGACGATAAGAAATGGAGTACGATTGCGGTAAGCGAAAATGCCGTGATTGCCAACTATGCAAACAGCACGCTGTTCAAAATGCCGAACGGCGAGTACGCGGGATTTGTTTACTACATACCGAGCGGAATGGTGCGTAAGGACGAAAACGGGTTAAGTTTGCGTATTCCCGAAGATTTTACCGCGCACTTGAAAGACGGGGAAGAAAAGAAAGATTTATCGGCGCAGGAGTTTATCGCTGCAATCGAGGGCAAGACGGACGAGGACTACGAGAGCGTTTACCGTGCGCCGAGCGAGGAAGCAAAGGCGCAGTTTGCAAAGGTGGAAGCGCAGCTTCGCCGAAACGTACCCGAAGAAATGCGGAACAAGCCGAATTGGGTGGTGGTGCGTACCCGCGAGAATAACGATACGGGTAGATTGGATAAATTCCTTATCAACCCCCATACGGGCAAGTTTGCGGAAAGCGATAACCCCGAAACGTGG
>CAJTUK010000057.1 GCA_910579525.1 uncultured Christensenella sp.
TCCGTTGCCGAAGCCGTGGGATTCCGCTTATTTGCGGGATCGGTAGGGGAGCATTCCGGCAGCCGCTGAAGGTGTGGCGCGAGCCATGCTGGAGGTACCGGAAAAGCAAATGTAGGTATAAGTAACGATAAGGAGGGCGAGAAACCCTCCCGCCGTAAGACCAAGGGTTCCTGATCAACGCTAATCGGATCAGGGTAAGTCGGGACCTAAGGAGAAGCCGCAAGGCGCATCCGATGGACAGACGGTAAAGATTCCGTCACCCCCCTTGCGGGCGATGTGGAGACGGAGAAGTGGAACACCCGCGCACTGACGGAATAGTGCGTTGAAGCGTGTAGCCGTTGAAGGAGCCAGGCAAATCCGGTTCCTGAGGTGAGGCGCGACAGTACCGCGAGCCCCCGGGCAAGCGGACAGCGGTGGGAAACATGCTCCCGAGAAAATCCGCTAAGCAAACCGTAAGGAGGCCCGTACCGTAAACCGACACAGGTGGTCGGGTAGAATATACCAAGGCGCTCGAGAGATTCACGGTTAAGGAACTAGGCAAATTGAC
>CAJTUK010000058.1 GCA_910579525.1 uncultured Christensenella sp.
CGGTACTGACGGTCTGGGAAAATATCATATTTCCGATTGCGCTGGACGGACGCAAACCCGACCGGAAGTTTGTCATGGAGATCGTGCAGCTTCTTGGATTGGACAGTAAGCTGGACAGTCTGCCGAACAATCTTTCCGGCGGACAGCAGCAGCGCGTGGCAATTGCCCGCGCACTGGCATCCAAGCCATCGATTATTCTCGCAGATGAACCGACAGGTAATCTGGATTCCCGAACCAGTGATGACGTGATCGGACTGCTTAAGATAACAAGCGGGCAGTTTCATCAGACCATCGTGATGATCACCCACAATCCGGATATCGCGGCCCGGGCAGACAGGGTGGTCCGGATCGAAGACGGGAAGATCGTATAAGGGAAAAGGCAGCAGAACAGGAGGATGAGAGATGAAACCGATTTCCGTTTTAAATAAAAGAATGTTCAGGCAGAATAAGGGGCGCAATCTGGTGGCTGTGCTGGCAATTGTGCTAACCACAGTGATGTTCACAACACTCTTTGTATTGAGTCAGAGCATGAATAAGAATCTGGTT
>CAJTUK010000059.1 GCA_910579525.1 uncultured Christensenella sp.
GCACTCCGTCCCCTGCGTCACGGCTCTGGATACCGCCCGCGCCACGCTCACCGTTCGCACCCAAGGCCGCAGCGCCGATCTGCGTCCTCTGGACATCACCAGAATCTGACTATAAAAGACAGCCAGTGGATATGTTGTATCCACTGGCTGTTTCAACAAAAGAACGCATCCCCTGTCACACGCTCCAGGAGAGATAAGGAAATCCGGCGCACGCACCACCAAATTTCGCAAGGAAAAGGGTGTGTGCGGGAAAGACCTTTGCGGGTTTTTCCTGCATGATTTCAATCGTCCCGCCCTCAGGCGTCCGCTTTTGCCCTCTGGGCAAAAGCGTGTCACCTCCAATAAAAAAGACACGCCAACAGGCGTGTCTTTTTTATTGGAGGTGACACCCGGATTTGAACCGGGGAATCAGGGTTTTGCAGACCCTTGCCTTACCACTTGGCTATGTCACCGTCTCTGTACTATATTATATGCGGCTTTTCCGGAAAAGTCCACACTTATTTTTTGAAATCGCGATTCCCACACATTTGTGTGGGAAT
>CAJTUK010000060.1 GCA_910579525.1 uncultured Christensenella sp.
TCTCATAGATTCCCACGACTCAACTCTTAATCATTTGTTCTTCCTCGATTACACATATGTTCCTTATTGGAACATATGCTATCATAGTTCATCCTACCAGATTTATAAATGTATGTCAAGTGCCGGGAGTATTTGCATTAATATATATTTCTAATTTATCGTAATTGTTTATTTGGTTGTGGTGGAGCGACTTGCCAATTAAACAGGTCTGCAATTTGTTGGCGCTTACGATAATCAACATGATTATGGTACAAATACGATTTTACTCTGGCTTTCAAAATACGAAGCGCAACAGGATTTCCCTTCATTTCTTTATAAATCCGCTGAAGATCACTATATGACATCCTGCCATAACAAGTATTAATTGAAAATGATAGAATCTTAGCGGCTGGAGTATCTATTTTACGTGCGACTTCATTAAAGATCTCTTTCAATTCAGATAACCCAACAGAATGTATAACCTTTGAAAATATTCCAAGACAAAAACGCAATGAATAAAGCTGAATAAAAATATTCAAGCGCTCCTGTATCT
>CAJTUK010000061.1 GCA_910579525.1 uncultured Christensenella sp.
CCCACCTTCAACCTGCCCAAGGGTAGATCACTTGGTTTCGCGTCCACCTCCGCCGACTCTGACGCCCTGTTCAGACTCGCTTTCGCTCCGGCTCCGTGCCTGGTGACACTTAGCCTCGCCGGCGACGGTGACTCGTAGGTTCATTATGCAAAAGGCACGCTCTCACCCCACTTAAGGGCTCGAACCGCTTGTAGGCACATGATTTCAAGGTCTGTTTCACTCCTCTGTTCGAGGTTCTTTTCACCTTTCCCTCACGGTACTGGTTCGCTATCGGTCTCTCGGTAGTGTTTAGCCTTGCCGGATGGTCCCGGCAGATTCTCGCAGGATTTCTCGTGTCCCGCGATACTCAGGTGCCTGTCTCTTCAATATCCTTCGGATTTCGCCTAAGGGGCTTTCACCCGCTATGGCCCGGCTTTCCAGCCGGTTCGGCTATCCTGGATACCGAATTTGTCGTCAGGTCCTACAACCCCGGATGATGCGTTGCCACATCTCCGGTTTGGGCTCCTCCGCGTTCGCTCGCCACTACT
>CAJTUK010000062.1 GCA_910579525.1 uncultured Christensenella sp.
CTGTATTCCATTCGTCAAACGAATGGATATGCGTTTCGTTATCAGAAGTATTACTATCTTTCTGTGCGGCATGTGAACCGCAACCGCTAAGCCCCAAAAAACAACAGAGTGCGCAGACCGAAAAAGTTAACCCCAACAGAAATTTTTTCATTAGTTTATCCTTAAAAATATATTTCAGAAAAGCATACTTGCTTAATTCCTTCAATAAATCAAAGAACAACACATCCGCACTTTGCAGATGTGTTGTATCTGGTGCGGATAACAGGGGTTGAACCTGCACGGTTGCCCACAGGATTCTAAGTCCTGCGCGTCTGCCAATTCCGCCATATCCGCTTACATTTTTAAGTATAACATATTTTTATGAGTGCAAGCAAGAAATTCTATTTCCAAAAAAATATATTTTTTATCTATCGGGATATAAAATCGCAGATAGTACGCATTACATCCCCATCCTCTTGCGTCGCGGCTGTAAAATCGAAGGATGAAAAATCTTTTGTACCGCTTTTCAAACCGTTTGTAAGTT
>CAJTUK010000063.1 GCA_910579525.1 uncultured Christensenella sp.
GCTTCTGGGACAAATTTTTGAACCGCTTTACACCTCAGACAAGGGCAGAAAGGTCTCCGGTTTGGGTCTTTCCATCTGCCAGAGCATCGTCAAGGCCCACGGCGGCAGTATCCACGCCGAGAACGCCCCCGGCGGAGGACTTTTGACTGAAATATCCCTGCCTTGCGTGGAGCTGTGACGGACGATTTTAGTCTGCTTATTGCCCTGTTTTGCCATTTTTCCCACGGATATTGTCCCCTGAGGACGGTATTCGTGGGAGAAATGAAAAAAGAGTTGACAAAGCCGTGGGGATTGGATATAATAACACTTGCTTTTCGGACGATTAGCTCAGCTGGTATGAGCATCCGCTTGACGTGCGGGAGGTCACAGGTTCAAGTCCTGTATCGTCCACCAAACGCCTGAGCGTATATCGTTCAGGCCATATGCGGGCGTAGCTCATCTGGTAGAGCGCCACCTTGCCAAGGTGGAGGTAGCGAGTTCGAGCCTCGTCGCCCGCTCCAAAAAACCACTCCTTTGGAGTG
>CAJTUK010000064.1 GCA_910579525.1 uncultured Christensenella sp.
TAAATAGTGCCTAAAACGCATCTAATAATCTTAATGCCATATACTTACAAAGACATAACTCGGAAGAAAGTCGGAAAACAGGCGACATTTTAACCCATTGGATTGTGGGTGTTAAAACGGGTGTCCGACACTATTTCCGATATTCCGATTTAATTCTTTTGAAAGTATGGAATTATATAGTGTCTTGAAAATGTCCTCAATGTTAAAATCAACCTAAGTCGCTGATTTGTCGCTTATTGTTCTCAAAAGTGTCCAATCCATCTTAATGTTTCACTCGTTATCATTGCATCCACCGCCTAAAAAACGGAAATGATGACACTAAATCCAACGTAAGATGAAAAAGAGCACTTTCAAAGTTTTGTTCTTGATTCGTCGAAACCAAGTGAATAAGGATGGCAAATGTGCCATAATAATAAAAATCACTGTGGACGGTGAATATGAACGACTAAATTCCACGCTCTCAATAGAGCCAGACCTCTGGGACGCTGCTGCGTCTAAGGCTATCGGC
>CAJTUK010000065.1 GCA_910579525.1 uncultured Christensenella sp.
TGCAAATTATGGACTGTTATTGACTATTTGGTTAAGATATGTCCAATATCGGTGTTAAATTCAATTATCCTGGCGCGCGATATGCCGCGTTGGCAGCAATGCGCGCCAGCGCAAGGAGGATCAGATGGCGAAAATGAAAACAATGGACGGCAACACCGCCACAGCCTACATTTCCTACGCCCTCTCCGAGACAGCGGCCATATACCCGATCACCCCGTCATCCCCGATGGCGGAAGTGATTGACGAAATGGGCGCCAAGGGGAGCAAAAATATCTTCGGGCAGGAAGTGATTGTGCGCGAGATGCAGTCCGAGGCGGGGGCCGCCGGCGCCGTGCATGGCATGCTTGCAGGCGGTTCGTTGACAAGCACCTATACCGCGTCCCAGGGTCTTTTGCTGATGATCCCCAACATGTATAAAATCGCCGGCGAGCTTCTGCCCGGCGTTTTTCATGTTTCGGCGCGCGCCCTGGCAACCCACGCGCTTTCGATTTTCGGGGATCATCAGGAC
>CAJTUK010000066.1 GCA_910579525.1 uncultured Christensenella sp.
ACCTCGGATATCCGGCCGTAAGGATTCTCACCTTACTCTCGCTACTCATTCCGGCATTCTCTCTTCTTAACTCTCCACCGCCCCTTCCGGTACGGCTTCTTTAAGTTAACAATGCTCCTCTACCGATCCATGCCTTTGCATGCATCCCCGGGCTTCGGTGTCGTGTTTCAGCCCCGGACATTTTCGGCGCAGGACCTCTCGACTAGTGAGCTATTACGCACTCTTTGAATGTGTGGCTGCTTCTGAGCCAACATCCTAGCTGTCTTCGAAATCCCACATCCTTTTCCACTTAACACGCACTCTGGGACCTTAGCCGCGGGTCCGGGCTCTTTCCCTTTTGACTGCCCAACTTATCTCGTGCAGTCTGACTCCCATGTATACCGTGATGGCATTCGGAGTTTGATAACCTTCGGTAGGCTTTGACGCCCCCTAGGGTATTCAGTGCTCTACCTCCATCCGGCTCACCATGAGGCTAGCCCTAAAGCTATTTCGAGGAGAACCAGCTA
>CAJTUK010000067.1 GCA_910579525.1 uncultured Christensenella sp.
CTACAACCACAAGGTCGATACAATTCTAAAATCTATGGAAGATACGACTCGCAAATATGGTTGCAAACTCCACATCATAGATAACTTAACATCAGTTGATTTGGAAGCGAACGAAAACACAAAATACCAGAAACAAGAAGAATTTGTAACAAGACTTATTGATTTCGCTAAGAAATTTAATGTTGCCGTTGTACTTGTTGTCCACCCCCATAAAATCGAAACAATGCGTAGATTAAGCAAGATGGACATTCAAGGCATATCTGCCATTATAGACCTTGCCCATAGGATATTAAGCTTGTACAGAGTAACCAGCGCAGACCATATTGGTGAGCCGAAACGAAACGGCGCAGGCTGGTTTAAAGAGCCTATCCCTTACGATGTTATCTGCGATATTTTAAAGGACAGATTGCTCGGATTTGAGGGTAGCTCGGCTGGATTATACTACGATAGACCGAGCAGAAGGTTCTTTGTGGATGAAGCATCATTAGACAAGAATTACAAGTGG
>CAJTUK010000068.1 GCA_910579525.1 uncultured Christensenella sp.
ACTACCGAGAGACCGATAGCGAACCAGTACCGTGAGGGAAAGGTGAAAAGAACCTCGAACAGAGGAGTGAAACAGACCCTGAAATCATGTGCCTACAAGCGGTCGGAGCGGCTTAGTGCCGTGACAGCGTGCCTTTTGCATAATGAACCTACGAGTTGCCCGTCCCGGCAAGGTTAAGGGCAGAACGCCCGGAGCCGAAGCGAAAGCGAGTCAGAACATGGCGTATAGTCAGGGCGGGCAGACGCGAAACCAAGTGATCTACCCTTGGGCAGGTTGAAGGACAGGTAACACTGTCTGGAGGACCGAACCGGTAAGCGTTGAAAAGCTTTCGGATGACCTGAGGGTAGGAGTGAAAGGCCAATCAAACTTGGAGATAGCTCGTACTCCCCGAAATGCATTTAGGTGCAGCCCCGGGTAAAGTACCGTGGAGGTAGAGCGACCGATAGGATGCGAGGGCTTCACCGCCTATCAAGTCCTGACGAACTCCGAATGCCACGGCAT